>NZ_CADEFI010000014.1:35687-83147 GCF_902826555.1 uncultured Hyphomicrobium sp. | reverse complement strand
GATCTTCCTTTTGGGCGGGGCTTGAACGAGTCAAGTCCATCCCCAATTGGAAGAGGGTGTCATTAAAGGCCATATGACCCTCCCCAACCAGCAGACAGATTCAACCCGAACGCTCCTTACCTTGGGGGTGTGGGGATGGAAGTCCTTGACCTTAAGGGCAGGTGGACGAACGGAGACCGCTCATATGATGCAAGTGGTGCTTCGCTGCAAGGGAAAACGTGTGGTAGCGCCGTCAAAATTTCGCGCGCAATCGTCACACCGTTTTTACGATTCATTTTGGGACAGAATGCGCGTCGCCGGCGCGCATTCACTCAAGCTCACTGGCCGTTGAGGAACTGATCGAGCAGCTTCTTGCCCTTCGACTTCCCGCTCTCGTCTTTGCTCAGCAGGTCGTTGACGATCTCGTCCGCTTTCTTGCCCTTATACTGCTTGGTGATGTCCTTGATCGCGTCCGCCGCTTTCGGGTTGTTCAAGGCGCCCGCAAAATCGGGCGTGTACTTCGGATTCTGCCAAGGTCCGTGCACGCGCACCGGAATTTCGATGCCCGAAACATCCTGGGCACCGCCCTGGCCGGCGAGGCTGGCGACCAGCTTGGGACGCAAAGTGTAGTCCACCTCGCGAGCGGGAAGCTCGACGCGGCCCGAGCCCGAGACACGCAGGAGCGGGCTCACGAGCTTCAGATCCTGGTTCTCGGCGATGCCCGACTTGACGATCCAGCTCGAGCTCATCTCGCTGAAATCGGTCTTGTCGCTGGGCGCCGCATCGAGGCCGCCGAAGTTGCCCTTGCCCAGGTTGCGCATCATCTCCGGGATGTTGACGCCAATGATCGCACCATCGACGAACGCAAGCTCAACCTTGCCGGCCAGCGTCTCCACCAACTGGCGCTGGCTGGCGCCGCGGCCCTGGAGCGCGAGCGCGAGCCGCCCCTTTCCGGCCAGGCGATCGAAATCGGCGGCATCGTTCAAAAGGGGCTGGGCCGAGATGCCGTCGAGAGTGAGGTCGGCATCGAGACCGGCTTTGGCTTCGGCAGTGCCGTCGAGCGTAACGGTGCCCTTGCCGATGCCTTGGTAGAGCCGCATCTGATCGAAGGTCGTTTTCAGGACGCGGTTCTTGAGCGCGACCGTCAGATCCGACTGGCCGAGGTGAAGGGTGCTGACGGTGAGCTTGTCGATGGAAAGCTTGGCGTCGGCATCGAGGGTCCCGAGGGCTGCAAGATCGAACGGCTCCTCGCTCCAGCCGTCGCGCTTGGTGTAGCCCTGGACGCGCGGGCCGGGCGGGGCCTGTTGCAGCAGATCCTCTATGGACTGGGCCTTGCCGCCACCGCCCGGCGCTGCTTCGGCAGACGGCACGGCGCGTTTGGCCTCTCCGTTCGAGGCATAGAGGTTGAGGTCGAGCTCCGTCAGCTTAAGGTTGGCGTTGACCAAGGGGCGTGCGCCGCGCGTATCGAGGCTGATGTCACCGCGTGCCGTCGTCTGGTCGAGCACGATCTCGGCGGTGGTGAACGTGTACTGATCGGGCACAGCGCGCAGAAGGCCCTTGGCCGTCATGGGTCCAAAGCCCGCGGAGGGCGACACATCGGTGCCGAGCCAGGCGAGAAGAGCCCGAGCCGAGGCAGATTTTGCGGACAGGATGCCCTCGGTCGTGAGCGCATCGAGTTTGGTCGATCCCTCGAAGTCGGCATCGAGCACATCGGTGCCGAGCACGACCTTGAGCTTCGCCGGACGCGTGTCGAGCACATCGGCAAGCGTGGTCAGAGTGCCGTCGAAGGACACGGTCTTGCCTTTCCAGGCGAGGCTGCCCTCGGCATCGAGCGGTTCGGCCAGGTTCGCGAGCGCGAGCTTGACGTTGATGGCGGAGAACTCGGAGGCGTGGCCGGTGCGCGCGTCGCTGTAGCTTAGAGCGCCGTTCTCGATCCGCACATCGTCGAGCTTGAGGTTCGACAGGCGGAGGTGATCTTTGTTCGCGTCGGCGGGGCCTGCATCCGAGAGCGGGGCGTTTGCCGCCGGTTCGGCCTGCGCGAGCCGCGTGCGCGTCCGGCGCTCGACCGCGGCCGCGAAATCCCATGAGCGCCGGCCGCTGCTGTCCACATCGAGGTTGAACACCGGCTCGCGGAGGACGAGCGCGCTGACGCGGACCTCGCGCTGGAACAGCGGCCAAAAGGCGACGCTCAAGTCCAGCGCCTTCATGGCGACGAGCGGTTTCGAACTCTCGAATCCCGGAGCGCCCGACAGGGAGACGTCGGCGAGGGAGACGCCGAGCGCGGGATAGATCGTGAAGGACGCCGGACCCGCGATGACGAGATCGCGCCCGGTCTTCTCCTTGACCGCAGCAATGGCGCGATCGCGCACGAAATTTGCCGGCAACGCCGTGATCGCGACGGCAACGGCGCCGGCCGCCATGGCGACAAGCCCGAGCACGCCATAGAAAACCGCCGAACCCAGTCCGGACCTCTGGCGTGGAGCACGACGCTCGGAGGGGCGCGCATATGAACCGGGTGGTGGCGCGGCGATGGGCGCATAGCCCTGACGATCGCGCGCCGGATGGCCCTGAGGAGCATATCCCTGACCCGGCTGGCCATGCGCCTGGTATCCCTGGGGCGCCTGGTAGCCTTGGGGCGGGCGGGTCTGACCGCCGTTGTCCGGGGGTGAGCGGCCCTGCGGGCCTGCTCTTTGAGGCGCGCCGCTCCGTTCCTCCGAGGGACGATAAGTCTCGAAGTTGGGGGGCCGCCCCGGCGGGGTTCTGCTCGTCATCGGATTCCTGACTTCGGGGCTGCCGCGGTGGGCCACGTGCGGGGCTTCAAATTGCACGCCCGACGCACGTCCGACCCGCTCCAGCCGTCGCTTCAGCTCGTAGCCTGTAATTATGTCAGGGCGGGGCCAAATCTGCGCCGTCGGTTCGTCATTTATCCACGCTCGGCGGGCCGGCTGGCGACGCCGAGACGTCATTCCTCCGCATTCGTCGCGATTCATCTACAACTTTTGCGCGAACCCCTCCACCGTCTACGGATAGTTGTATTTAATCCTTACAATTCAGCAATATTATGGGGTCGTACGGCGGCGAAACCGTGCATGATTGCGCCACGATGGGGTCTGCATTTCGACATGCGACTCGGTCATTTTACAACTTATGAGTGAAGTATTCCGTGTCGTCCGCCTCAAGCCGGTGGCGTTTGCGCTGGCTGCGGCAGCCCTCCTCCAGGCGCCCTACCCAGGCGCCGCCCTCACGACGGGCAACGAAGCCTCCGTCATCAGCGGCCGCGCCACAGTCGTGGATGGCGACACGCTCGAAATCGGCGGAGAGCGCGTGCGGCTCGAAGGCATCGACGCGCCGGAGGCGGATCAGACCTGCGGCGGCGGTTGGCTCGGGACCTGGAAATGCGGGCGGGCCGCGACGGCGGCGCTCAGATGGATGACGGGCGGGCGACGCGTCGATTGCGAGTCCGCAGGCCGCGACAAGTATGGGCGCGTTCTCGGATGGTGCACGGCCGACGGACGCGACATCAACGCCGAAATGGTGCGCAGCGGACATGCTTGGGCGTTCGTCAAATACTCGACGCGCTATCAGGTTCTCGAAGCGGAAGCCCGCAAGGCCAAG
Source organism: uncultured Hyphomicrobium sp. (assembly GCF_902826555.1). GTDB lineage: Bacteria > Pseudomonadota > Alphaproteobacteria > Rhizobiales > Hyphomicrobiaceae > Hyphomicrobium_C. Next base: position 79,553 of record NZ_CADEFI010000014.1, on the reverse strand, counting down.
GCCGGCATCTGGAAGGGCGAGGCGGAGCCGCCGTGGCTTTTCCGCGAGCGCCGCTGGGCCGACGCTGAAACGGAAGCGCCGAAAGGCTGCGCGATCAAAGGCAACGTGACCGCGAACGGCCACATCTACCACGCGCCGTGGAGCCCCTGGTACGCCAAGGTCAGGGTCGAGCCGAGCAAGGGCGAGCGGTGGTTCTGCAGCGAGGCAGAGGCCGTAAAGGCTGGTTTCCGGCCGGCGATGGCGCACTAAAGAAGGCGGGTGGGCATGGGTCAGCGGATTGACTTCCTTCAGCGCCGGGAAGAAAGTCCCGCTTTATCGATTTGCTTATGACCTATTTTGAGGTCTCCGGTCTCAAGAAGGGGAAACCCCATGGCCCGCCGTCCGCTTGCTTTGGCCCTCGCAGCCTTTCTGCTCGGGTCCGTCTCTTTCACCGGCGTGCGAGCGAGCGACACCTGGCCGGGCATTCATGCCGAGGCTTTCGGCGGGCGCACGATCCAGGATGGCCGCGGGATCGTGAAGCTCACAGCGCCCTACCGCCCGGACGACGTGCGCAGCGTGCCACTGGATGCCGATATCAAGCTGCCGAACGGCCGTACGATCAGATCGGTCTCGTTCGTCGTCGACATGAACCCCTCGCCAGTGGCCGCAGTGTTCCGCCTCGGCGAAGGTCGCGGGCAAGTGCACCTCGCAACGCACATCCGTCTCGATCAGCAATCCGACGTGCGCGTCGTGGTCGAGGCCGACGATGGCGCTCTCTACATGGCCGAGCAATTGGTGAAGTTCGCGGGCGGACAGGCCTCGTGCTCGGCACCGCCCGTGGGCGACCCTGCCGAAATAGCCGCCAACATGGGGAAGATGGATTTCGCGGGCGTGGGGGAGAAGCCGAGCGCATCGCATCAAATCGCCCGCGCGCGCTACAATCTCAACCACCCGAACCATACGGGTATGGTGCTTGATCCGATTTCGCTGCTCTACATCCCGCTTCTGATGGTGGACCGGATCGAGGCGCGCCAGGGGGACGAACTGGTATTCGAGATGACGGGCTCGATCACAGTGGCGCAAAATCCCTTGGTCGAGTTCGACTACCTGACCAACGGCGCCGCGGAGATGACGGTCACGGCGCGCGATACGAGCGGCGCCACCTGGACGCGCCAATTCCCCATCGGTCCCGCGGGCTAATTTCCTTCTTTCATTTCTCCTGATGTCTGTTCAGACGCGGCGGAACCAATCCTGCCCGGCGACGTTTTTCTCCCGTCGTGGGTGCTCGCTAGTTTCTTCCCTGAAATGTGCTGCACCCAATTTCACGCTGACCGGGAAACATTGTTTTCTCGGGAACGCAACGAAACGTCCAAAAGCTCGGGAGTTGGTTCGATGGGCAATTTGCTGCACTGGGCCGTTGTTTTTCTCGTCGTCGCGCTGGTCGCGGCGTTCCTAGGCTTCGGCGGCGTTGCCGGCACGGCGATGGAAGGTGCACGGCTCCTGTTCTGGGTAGCCATCGTGTTCCTCGTCATTTCGCTCGTGCTCGGATTCATTCGCCGGGCTTAGCCAGGCGGGCCTCCCGGCCCGCCTTCCACACCAAAGCTCCAGTCTCGACAACGAAGCGATCGCCGGCCCGCACCGGCGACATCGCGGAGCCGTGGGCTGGAGCCTTCACCACGTCAGCACTCAAAAGGAGCACGCCATGAATTGGGATCGTATAGAAGGCAACTGGAAGCAGTTCTCGGGCAAAGTCAAAGAGAAGTGGGGCAAGCTCACTGACGACGACCTCACCGTCATCAATGGCCGCCGCGATCAGCTCGAGGGTAAAATCCAGGAGCGTTACGGGTACGGCCGCGACCAGGTGAAGAAGGAACTCGACGACTGGTCGAACTCACTCTGAAGAAGCGATCCGCTCTTTAAAAAAGCGAACCGGCAAAAAACAATGCCGGACATTCTGACCTTCGCGCCGGTGAACCCTCTTCGCCGGCGCGTTTTTTGTGCCGCGCAAACTCTCAACCGCCCGGGAAGGTAATCAGGATCTTCATGCGGATGAGCTCCGGGAAGGCGGCCTCGAGACCTTTGCCTGCGAAATAGAGAATGGCGCCGAGCAGGATCAGCGCAGGGATGGCAGCCACCACCGCTTTCAGGAAAAACATCATGAGGTGGAGGAACGGCACGTCGAGGCGGCGAACCGTGGCCGCGACCGGGTCTTCGCCGTAGACGGCCGGGGCGCTTTGGGCCCGCGAGAGGTAGGACGGCGGATCGCCGAGGCTCGCATTCATGTAGCCTTCGCGCTCGCGTTCGCGGCGCGCCTTGGCTTCGCGCGCCTCGCGGGCTCTGGCTTCCTTCTCTCGTCTCAATGTGCGGGGGAGATCGTCGAAATCGCTATCCGCCGTTAGCGATATATTGGCGTCCGTCATCTCAACACCTGAACTACACCTCAGAGGCCATTGTCTCGCCTCACCAAACGCTGCTTCCGCCCCGGCTTCTCGCGCATACGCGTCATACTTTGCGCAGCGCATTCTTATTGTTAAGTTGCGCCGCGATTTTGACGGGGAGGTGTCCGTGAGCACGCTTGAGGGATTGATACGTACGATTCCTGATTATCCAAAGCCGGGGATCCTCTTTCGCGACGTGACGACGCTGCTTGGAGACGCGCAGGGGCTCAAGGCCGCGATTACGCAAATGGCCGAACCCTTTCGTGCGTTGCCCGTCGATGCGGTGGCGGGCATCGAGGCGCGCGGGTTCATCCTCGGCGGCGCTATTGCCGACCGCCTCGGGTGCGGGTTCATCCCGATCCGCAAGAAGGGAAAACTGCCCTGGAAGACCATCGGACAGGAGTACACGCTCGAGTACGGCGTCGACGTCATCGAGATCCATGAGGACGCGCTCAAGACGGGGCAGCGAATTCTCATTGTCGACGATCTCGTCGCCACGGGCGGCACGGCGGAAGCCGCCGTCAAACTGATCCGCCGTTCCGGGGGTGAGATCGTGGGCGCCACCTTCATTATCGACCTGCCCGATCTCGGCGGTCTCAAGCTATTGAAAAGTCATGGCATCGACTGTCATGCCTTGGTGGCATTCGAAGGGCATTGAATGGCGCTCTCGGCTGACGAGCTGCGGCTTGGGCTCGAGGCCGTTCGACGGCGGCACAGCGACGCCGACGCGGCGCTCGATTGCCCGCGCTGCCGCGCAGCCGGGCTCTCGCTCGTCGACCAATCGGCGCGTCCCCACGCGGAGTGGTATCATCTCTCCTGCGCGGCGTGCGGCCTCGACGAGACAATCCATATCCCGCTCGGGCCTCCGGTGATCGGCGGCGCCGACTGACACGAGGCCCGCCATGAAAATCGACGGCAAGGCATTTCGTACCATCTGGCCCGGCGACGACGGGGCATCGGTCGTGATCATCGACCAGACGAAGCTGCCGCACCGCTTCGAGACCGTTACGATCGGCACGGTGGAGGCGGCGGCGCATGCCATCCTCACCATGCAAGTGCGGGGGGCGCCGCTGATCGGTGCCACCGCCGCCTACGGTCTCTGGCTCGCGCTCCGCCGCGACGCGTCGGACGAAGCGCTCGCAGCGGCCATCCAATTCCTCGCCAAGCAGCGACCGACGGCGGTCAATCTCCGCTGGGCGCTCGAGGAAATGCGCCAAGCCGTGGCTCCGCTGGCGCCCGAGGTGCGTGCAGCCGGCGCTTTCGCCAAGGCGAGCGCCATCGCCGACGACGACGTGGAGACGTGCCGGCTGATCGGCGTCAACGGCGTGCCGCTGATCCGCGCCCTCGCCGAGAGAAAAGCCGGCAAGCCGGTCAACATCCTCACGCACTGCAATGCGGGCTGGCTTGCCTGTGTCGATTGGGGCACGGCCACGTCGCCCATCTACCAGGCGCACGACGCCGGTATCCCGGTGCATGTGTGGGTGGACGAGACGCGGCCGCGCAATCAAGGCGCCGCGCTCACGGCCTTCGAGCTCGGGCGGCACGGCGTGCCGCATACCATCATCGTCGACAACGCCGGCGGTCATCTTATGCAGCACGGCGAGGTCGATCTGTGCATCGTCGGCACCGACCGTGTTGCAGCAAACGGCGATGTCGCCAACAAGATCGGCACCTACCTCAAGGCGCTCGCAGCGCACGACACCGGCGTGCCATTCTATGTAGCGTTACCATATTCCACGATTGACTGGACGGTTGCCTCGGGGAGGGACATACCGATTGAGGAGCGTAGCGCGGACGAGGTGCTCAGAATGTACGGTCAGCATACGGATGGATCCATTGCGGCGTTCTCCATCGCCGCTTCCGGATCGCCGGCCGCCAACCCTGCATTCGATGTGACGCCCGCGCGGCTGGTCACCGGATTCATCACCGAGCGGGGGGTGGCTTCGGCAGACCGGAAGGGACTTCTTTCTCTCTATCCCGAACGAGGTGAGTCTGCGGCATGAGTAAACGCGGCAAGAACAAGGTCAAGGTCGTCAAAGCCAAGGCAAGCAAAACCAAAAAGGGATCCAAGACGCGGGCGCGGAAGGCGCACGCACGCGATGAGCTCGCTCTGCGGAAGGCCGTGGCTGCCACGGCGCTTGCCATGAGCCGCAGCGGTCTCTCGCCCGGACGCTCCGGCAACGTTTCGGCCCGCTTTGGCGGTGGGATGCTGATCACGCCGACGGGACTGGCCTACGAAGACATCGGCCCCAAGGACATCGTGTTCGTCAACGCGGACGGATCGGTGCCAGGCAAGCAAAGGCAGCCTTCCTCGGAATGGCAGTTCCATCTTGCCGCCTATCGTGCGCGCCCCGACATGGGCGCGGTGGTGCACACGCATTCGATGCACGCTGTCGTGCTTGCCTGCGCGGGGCGGTCCATCCCGGCGTTCCACTACATGGTGGCCGTATCCGGCAACAGCGACATTCCGGTCATCCCATATGCGACGTTCGGCAGCGAGAAGCTGGCCAATACCGTTGCAAGCGGGCTTGCAGACCGGCGCGCATGCCTGATGGCCCATCACGGCGCGATCGCACTGGGCGAAACCCTGCCGGAAGCGCTCGAGCTCGCGCACGAGATCGAAGTCCTGGCCGAGCAGTATACCAAGGTGCTCGCCATCGGCCCGCCGGCGGTGCTGCCCGAATCCGAGATGCAGATCGTGATCGAGCAGTTCAAGCACTACGGACAAAAAGCGCTCAGCTAGACGGGCGCGCGGCTACGACTTTTCGTGGCGTGCGTCCCATCGGCGCGCGAGGAGCGGAAGGCGATCGCGATAGCGCTTCGCCTTCACCTCGCCGCGCGGGGCGCACATGGGGCAGTCGCACGGGCGCCGGTCCGCGCTCTTCACGCCGGGAAAGTACCGCCAGCCGAAGGTGCGGGGCAGCGGCGTCACGCGTACGATCTCCTGCGGCTCAATGCGTCGCGGAATGACGACCTGGCCGCCGCGCGGATCGGACATGGCGCGGATAGCGGCAACCGCTTCCGCGGCCTTCATCAACCGCGGCTCGTCGTTGTAGTGATGAGCCAGGACAGGCTCGGTGTCGGGAACGCGAAACGTGACGGCGACAAGCGTGCGTGCACCCAACCGCTTCAGCTCGCGCGCCCATTGATGGGTGAGCGTGTAACTTTCCATGACCGGAAAAGCCCATACGAGGCGATCAAATCCGTTGTACGCGGCATCGAGACGACGGGCGGCAATGCCGCTGCGGCGGATGCGCTTGGCCAGCGGTTCGGGGGCGATGTGGACGAAGAGCGGCACCTGCCCTCACCTTCGGAGATGTTCCTGCGGCAGCATAGCATCGCCGCACGGCGCGATCACTCCGGTGGCAGCATCGTTTCCAGCAGGCGGTGCATGCTCTCGCGTCCGACGTAGCCCGCAACGCGTCCGATCTCGACGCCGTCGCGAACCAGGACGACGGTCGGCACCATGGTCACGGGGCTCGCGAGCGCGAAACTCGCAGCGGCTTCATCATTGAGGTCGATAAAGCGGAGCGGCGCGGATTTGCCGACGCGCGAGGCCGTATAGGAGGGTGCCACGTCGCGGCGGAAGACGGGGCAATAGTTGCATCCCGGAGCCTCGAACGCGATCAGCTCGAGGCCGGTCGGTGCCTTGTGGCCTGCCTCCATCTCGCGAGCGGGGGCGGCGCCGAGGGCCGATATGTGGGCAACCAGAAGTCCCAATCCGAGACAGAGGGACAGGGCTGGTGTGGGATATCTCTCGCTCATGGGCCGCCTTACTCCTGCTTGAGCGGCAGGCTGCAGCTTCGATGCCAGATCACGCGCGTCGGCGGACCTGCCCGAGCGAGAGCGGTTGCACGGTAAATGAAGGAGATGAACGGGTCCGGCGGCGCAGTTTTCGCATGCGCGAACGGCGCCCTACGCCAGATTCCTTAGGGGTCATTTATGGGGAACGCGACCGCATAGTTCGATGTTACATTTTCGTCCAACTGAAATCTGCAACGTGGTTCCGCAACGTGACAGAAGAAGCTACCGACTTCACTTTCCTCATCTCCGGCTCGACCCTGCTTCTCGCGCTTTTCGCCTTCTACATCGGACGGGCGCTTTGGATCGCACGGCGCGAATGGCCGGAATGCCGGACCGATACCAAGATGCTCTATCTCCTGGTGGCGCCGCCGCTGACGCTGGCCGTGGATCTGCTAGCGTTCACCGACCGCCTGTTCTGGAACGGCAAAACGCAGCCCGTGCGGCTCAAGGCGCCGCCGCGCAATCTTGGCAATCTTCGCCCCAAAATGGTGTTTCGGTCGGATAGCTGACCCCGTCCGGACGGCCCTCCCGACCTTGGCCCCGCGGCATTAACCTGTGCGCGCGGTTGCGGCTGGTCGCCGGGCTGCGCGCCGTCTATAAGTCCGCGAGCGTGCGGTGCAGCAACGCCGGCCGGAGCCGGCCAGGGTGCTGCGTCGGGCTGGGGGGCAGACACCGACATGTCGTTTACGTGCAAAGATACCAAGCTCGACGGTGTCAAGCTGATCACACCGGCCACCGCGTTCGAGGACTTTCGCGGTGACTATGTCGAGATCTATAATCGCGACATCTATCGGAACGCGGGAATCGTCGCCGACTTCAAGCAGGACGACTACGCGACCAACCGCAAGCACGTGTTGCGCGGCATGCACGGCGACGACAAGACCGAGAAGCTCGTCAAATGCGTCTACGGGTCGCTCTACATGGTCGCGGTCCAGGCCGACGAATCTCACCCGCAGTTCATGCAATGGCAGTCGTTCAACCTGACCAGCACCAACCGGCACCAGGTCTACGTGCCGGCCAAGTACGGCATCGGCTACCTGGTGATGTCGGACGTCGGCATCTTCCACTACAAACAGACGACCTACTACGAAGAGACCAAGCAATTTACCGTCAAATGGAACGACCCGCGTGCCAAGATCTGGTGGCCGGTAGCGGATCCAATCCTGTCAGAGCGTGATTTCTAGAGAGCGCGAGTGCTGCGGTGACAAACCAAGAGCCCCCCAAGAAACGTATTACCCAAGTCGACCTGTTCCTCGACGCCGAGGAGCTGGAGAAGGTCGAGCGCTCCGTGATGGATCGATGGCTGACCGAGGGTCCCAACGCGGCCAAGCTCGCCGAGCTCATCCGCGACTACACCAAGACCAAACATGTCGTGTTTGCGCCTAACGGCACGCTCGGACTGTTCCTCGGCCTGCTCGGTCTCGATCTGCCGCGCGGCAGCGAGATCCTGATCCCGGCCTTCACGTTCTATGGCTCGGCGATGTCGGCGGTTTTCGCCGGCCTCAAACCGGTCTTCGTCGACTGCTATCCCGACACCTATAACATCGATGTCGAGGATCTCGAGCGGAAGATCACGCCCGCCACGCGCGCCATCATGCCGGTGCACATCTACGGACAGATGTGCGACATCGAGCGCGTCATGGACGTCGCCAACCGGCATGGACTCGCGGTCATCGAGGACGCGGCGCAGGCTTTCGGCGTGCATTTCAACGGCAAGCACGCAGGCACGTTCGGCAATGTCGGCGTGTTCTCGTTCTTCTCCGACAAGTCGATCACCATGGGCGAGGGCAGCGCGCTTTTCACCCAGGACGACGCGCTGTTCGAGAGGCTGAAGCTGCTCAGAAACCAGGGGCGGCCCAACTCCGGAACGTTCATTCATCCCGAGCACGGCATGAACTTCCGTATCACCGATCTGCAGGCCGGCATGGGTCTCGTGCAATTCGGCAAGCTCGATCGCATCCGCAGCCGGCGCAACGAGCTGTGGCGGCTCTATGCCAGCGAGCTCGCCGGCGTGGGCGACATCAAGCTCATGCAGGTGCATCCGAGCTCGGACGTCATTCCGTTCCGCGTGGCGTTCACCACCGCGCACAAGGCCGATCTCGAAGCTTTCATGCGCGAAGAGAACATCGAGACGCGCGGCTTCTTCTACCCGATGCACCTGCAGCCGAAGCTCAAGAGCGATCCTCCCGTGTCGCTGCCCGTCAGCGAGAAGCTGTCCGAGACCGGCCTTTGCCTGCCGGTGCATCACCATATCTCCGACGACGATGCGCGGCGGGTCGCGGCTACGATCCGTACGTTCTTCGCCAACCGGTAGTCGCGCGGGCCTATCGTCGGCTGGTCCGGCACTCATTAAGGTTGTCTCGACGTCGTCGCCTGTTGCCGTGCGCGAAGCTCTTGGCGGCGCCACACTTTTCTGGTCCTTCTGGCACGGGTCCGCATCGCAAAACTCTCGCCCGGAGTGTCCTACAGTGCATTGCTGGATCGCTGCTCCGAGCCTCCTCGCCGCGAAGACGGCCGCTGCGCACATGGGCAGCGCGGTCCGGCGCTCACGCGGAGCCGGTGAATGATCGCTCGCATCACAAAGTTCGTGCAGCCCCTGCTCGGCTCGGGGGCGTTCATGACCTTCAGCAAGAGCAGCATCATTCAGGCTACCGAGCAGCTCGTGAACATCGTTTTCGGCCTGTTCGTCACGGTTTACATGGCGCGCGTGTTCGGACCCGACAAGTTCGGCGTGTGGAGCCTCGCCACCTCGATCATCCTGGTGTCCGCGACCAGCCTCAAGTACGGCCTCGACCTCGCCATCATCCGCCACTGCTCGGACGACACCAAATCCCACGACAGCTTCCTCGCCAGCGCTATCGTCATGCGGCTCATCAATGCGGTGGGCTTCATGCTGCTGGCAGCTATCGCGGGCTACTTCACGTATCCGGAAGGCGCGGTCGGCTATGAGCTCCTGCTCATCATGCTGCCGGTGTTGCTGTTCATCCCGCTGGAAACGCTGGAAGCCTGGTTCCGCGCCACGAAGAACGCCACGGTGCCGGCGATCGCGCGCATCACGGCCATTCTTACGGGATCCGCTCTCAAGATCGCCCTCGTCGCCTTCGGCGCCAGCATGGCGCTGGTCGGCGTGGCGCATGTGGTCCAGCTCGCACTTGTGGGCGTGCTGCTGCTGGTCTTTTACCTCAAGCGCGGCCTCAAACTGAAATTCGACGCCGCGCTGCCGCGGCAAGTGCGCGAGCTCTACGTGCTTGGCGCGCCGCTTTTCATCACCACGCTGGCCAACATGGTCTACATGCGCTGCGACGTGATGATGCTCGCGGCGCTGAAAGGCGATCACGAGGTCGGCGTCTACGCGGCGGCGACGCGCATCTACGAGGCGGCTCAAATTGCGCCCGTCGTGCTGATGACCGCGGCGGCGCCGTTCCTATTCCGGAGCTATCGCAACAACCTGCATCAGTTCCTGCGGCTCTTCCAGGTGCTGCTCACCTATTTCAATGTGGTCTTCATTGCCATTTCCGTCGTCGTTTGCCTGCTCTCGCCCTTCCTGATCCATCTCCTGTTCGGCGAGGCCTACCATGAGAGCGCCCTGATCCTCGCCATCCAGATCGTGGGACTGGTGTTCGTTGCCCAGGGCGTTGCGACCGAATACTGGTGGATCGCACGCGGCCGGCTAGTGGTGTCCATGAAGCGTACGCTCGCCGGGGCCGTCGCCAATGTGTTGCTCAATCTTCTTCTGATCCCGCCGTTCGGCGCGGTCGGTGCGGCGATTGCCAGCGTGCTCACGGTATTCATCACCGGCATCGGCGTGCATCTGCTGCTCGGCCGCGGCGGGCGTCACCTCTTCCGCCTGCAGGCAAAGCAGCGATTTTCACTCGAGGGCATTCTGACGAGCGAGCCTCCGGCCGCATCGCCGCCGGACCGGCCGCTTCCGTAACTATCGCGGCCGGACACGAATATCCCTATCAGGGTGCGGACGCTCAGCGCGCTATGGCACGCGCGGTTCCGTCTTCGGGTGCGCTTAGGTGCGGCGCCATGGCGCCGACCGTTTGCGGTGCACCAAGATGCGGCAGCAGCGCCCTCATCTGTGGGGCATCGCTCTTCTCTCCCGGCTCGATGCGCGAAAAGTAGTCCACCGGCCACCAAGGTCCTGCGGCCCAGTACGTCCAGCCCAAGAGCACGTCCCGGTTGTCGAGCATCGTTGTTGCCAGGGACGATAGAGCTTCGAGACAGACGTCACTCGTACCGGCGCCGAACTCGCCGATGAATCCGAGCTGCTTGCGCGCTTTCAGCCAATCGGTAAACGGCTGCAGCCGCTCGACACCAAGCGTCGCGCTCGGACATTCCCCATTGGTGCCGGACCCGTCGTGATCCAGATAGAGATGCGCTTCGAACACAATCCGTTGCAGCGGATCGTGAATTTTATCGAGGGCCATCGCGTTCGGAGTGCCGTAGACGTCGGACGCCCAAAGCCCGGCGCTGGTATAGCCATTGCCAGGCACCAGCACGATATTGCGGGCGCGCGTGGCGCGAATAGCCACCAGCGCGGCATTTGCCGCATCGACCCAGGTTTCGGTCGGCATCTCGTACGGCTCGTTCATGATGCCGAAAAGCACTTTCGGATTGTGCTTGAAGGTGGCCGCTAGACGTTTCCAGACGTCGGCAAAGGCCTCGAGCGTCACATCCTGGGAACCGATGGTCTTGCCTTCGTAGCGGGCGTAGTTATGCAGATCGAGAATGACCCAGGCACCTCGCCGGGCGAGGGTATTCACCGTGCGCGCCAGGCGTGCAAGCTCGGCATGATCCAACCCCTGCATGAGCTTGGGCTGAATGCGCTCCCAAAGAAACGCAATGCGAAACGTATTCATCCCCTTGGCCAGGAAGTAGGACGGCGACTTGTATCCCTCGACGTAGGCTTCGCTCGGGTAGACATAGTCAACGCCGTGTTTGGCCGGCGGGCCGCCGGGACGAGGCGGCGGGCCAAACTCCGCGCCAGCAAGATTGACGCCGGTCAGAAAAATACTGCGCGTGGAAAGCGGGTCGGCCTGCGGCTCGACAACCGGCGTCGATGACGGCGCCATTGCTGCGACCGCTGCCGCCGCAAGCAGGATTATTTTGCTCATGCGTCGCTTCCCGAATGGCGCAGGGAAACTTTTCCGGATCCAAGGCCCGAGCCATCAAGTGGCACGACGGCGGATCTCCAGCAACAGCGGACATTCGCGGTGGTGAACTGCGACCGTTCCCGCGCGATCCATCGTCAAGGGTCTAACTGTCGCACCTGACGCCACCGACGCAGATGCCTCGACGTTATTAATCATTCCTTAAGCTTCACGTTGCGCAGACAAATCTGCATCCCTAGCATTTCGCTCAAGTGCGGTTTGGGGGACTAGGAAAAATGGTACGGCGGAGCCTGGGAGCGATTGCTAATGCTCTCGATATGCCTTTCGGGCGGCGCGATTTCAACGTGCACCTGTCGGACCGCATCGTTCTCGATCTCCTGGCGCTTGCGGACTTCGTGCTGGTCGCAGTCGCAGCGCTTCTGGCGAAATTTTTCTACATCACGCTGGTGCTCGGCAGCGAGCAAGCATCGCATCCGTATTTCGTAGCCGGTCTGGTTGCCGGTCTCATCACCTACTACATGGCGCGCGGCTACGGACTGCACGAGCGTGGCGCGCTGCTCGACTGGCGCGCACGCGTTCACGATCTTCTGTTCTGCATCGGCGCGACGTTCCTGCTGCTCATCGTCGTCGCGTTCCTATTCAAAGTGTCCGAAGACTATTCGCGCGGCTGGCTGCTGACGTGGTTCGTGCTGTCGGCGCTTCTTCTCGTTCTCTGGCGCATCGCGTCGGCGCAAATTCTGGCGTGGCTCTACCGCATGGGATCGGCCGCACGGCGGATTGCCGTTGTGACGATCGACGACTCCGGGGAGCAGGTCGCCGAGCAACTTCGGAAAATGCCGGGAATCGGCGTCACCGGCGTGTTTGCGACCAATGGTGCGGTCGACGAAGCGAACGTGATCGAGAAGGTCATCTCCATCGGCGAGCGCAACGAAATCGACGAGATCATCGTCGCCTTCTCGCGGCCCGATGCGCGGCTCGGCGCGGTGGTCGATCAGCTCAGCGTGCTTCCGGTGCACGTGTGGTTGCACTATGCGGAGCTTGGCCTGCCAATCCGCAGCGCTCAGCGGCTCGGTGGCCTCAACCTGCTCGAGACTAGGTCGCGCCCGATGGGCGAGTGGGGGCGCGTCTGCAAGCTGTTTTTCGACTACAGCTTCGGCTTGCTTTGCCTGCTGGCGTTCGCGCCGCTGATGGTGCTGATCGCCATTGCCATCCGCCTCGATAGCCCGGGCCCGGCGTTCTTCCGCCAGCGGCGCAACGGCTACAATCACCGCATCATCGACGTGTACAAGTTCCGCACCATGCGGGTGATGGAGAACGGCGACAAGGTCACGCAGGCAACCAAGGACGACGATCGCGTGACGTTCGTCGGCAAGTTCCTGCGCCGCACGAGCCTCGACGAGCTGCCGCAGCTCATCAACGTGCTCAAGGGCGAAATGTCTCTCGTGGGACCACGGCCGCATGCGCTTGCGCACAACCACTACTATCGCCAGCACGTGCAGAGCTATGCGCAGCGCCATCTCGTGCGCCCGGGCCTGACGGGTCTGTCGCAGATCAACGGATTGCGCGGCTCGACCGAGGATCCCGAGCTCATGGCGCGGCGCGTGAAGATGGATCTCTTCTACATCGAGAACTGGTCGTTCTGGATGGACATGAAGATCATCCTGCTCACCCCGTTCAAAGGGTTCGTCAACCCCAACGCCTACTAGTCGTCAGGGACGGCGAGGTCTAGGAGCTGCGACGCTGGTTGCCGTTGCCGAACGCAATGGCGCGGAAGAGGACGGCAGGCGCGTATACGCAATAGCGCATCGCCAACCGTTTCGGCTCCTGCATCAGCCGATAGAGCCATTCGAGGCGCGCCTTGCGCACCCAAAGCGGGGCGCGGGAGACGGTGCCCGTCAAAAAATCGAACAGCGCGCCGACACCGATGGCCAGTTTGGCGCCCGAGCGCTCGGTATTGCTGGCGATCCACATTTCCTGGCCGGGGTTACCGAGCGCGACGATCACCACGTCGGCCCTGGCATCGCGAATGCGCTGCAGTACGGCCTCGTTCTCCTCGGACGTGAAATAGCCGTGGCGGGAGCCGACATATTCGTGTTGGGGCGCCAGCTTGCGCAGCACTTCGAGGGCGGCATCCGCTATTCCGGGCTTGGCCCCGAGCAGAAACACACGATAGCTATGCCGCGTCGAACGCAGATAGTGCGGGACGAAATCGGTGCCATTGAGATTGTGAGAGAACGCCCGTCCGTGCAGGACGAGGCTCACGAGATCCAGGCCCACGCCGTCATTCAGGAGCACGAAACGGCGCAACGCATCCTGGTATGCGGGATCGTTGGCAATCAGGTAGGCCGTATTGATGTTGACGAAGCCGAGGCGCACGGGCGCCTGCTCGACAAGCGTGTCGAGCTCGGCCACGCAACGCTCCGGGGCCATCGAGCGGATCGGAAGGCCGAGGATGCGCTCGGTCTGCCCCTCCGCGGATTGCTCGGTTGCGGCGGTCACGGATGGCCTCTCGAAGGACTGGATGGGTCTCTAAGACCCGGCGCAGGCCGTCCCGCGCCGGGCGCATTCCCTTAATGTCGTACTCTCAAGCCTGCTGGTCCTGTGCGCGGCCCGCGTAGCGAAGCTGACGATATACGCCAGGCAGCGCGAGCCGGCCGACACGGACGGCGCCATGTACGGCGAGGATGGCGGCGCACGTCGGCCACGACATGTCCAGGATGTCACGCCGGCAACGCCAGTTGTCCCATTCGCCCTGCCAATAGTTGCGGTACGAGTGTCCGCCGACCGGGAAATCGGCCACAACAATCGGCATCTGCACCGCGGTGGCGCCCTTGTGAAGAAGCTCGGCAGTGAAGGTGTAGTCGCCGCCGATGGCGTGCTCCTCACGATACTGCGCCAGATCAAAGCAACGGCGCCGATAAAAGATCGACTGGTGGTGGGTGAACTGGCTGTACCAAACCCAGGTGTGGCTGCGTGCGGCGCGCAGGAACCTGCTGCCGTCGTCGTAGAGCTCGTTGGCGTCGCCATAATAGATATCGAAGGACGGGTTCTTGGCGATGAAATCCGCGGTGCGCTGGAGCACGTCCGGGTCGGTCAGGAGATCGCCGGCGCAGATGTAGATCAGGATCTGACCGGTCGAAAGCGCCGCGGCCTTGTTGAAGCCGTCGTAGATGCCGCGATCCGGCTCCGACTTCCAGATCATGTTCTCGAGCGGCCGGGTCTCGAGATAGGCCGACGTGCCGTCGCTCGACGCCCCGTCAACGACCACCCACTCCCAATCCTTGAAGGTCTGCCGCCTGATCGATGCGGCCGTGTCGTGAAGCCGCGGCAAGTCGTTGCGGCATACGGTGATTATGGAAAAAAGTGGCGGAGTCCCCATGCGCTGCCTTCTCGCACAATTCTACGCCTCGGCCGCCACACCATGTGGAAGCGAGCGAAATCAACGGCGAGCGTCCGTCACGCAGCATCCCACGGGCCCGCAATGCGGACTGCTCGGAGGGCGATTGTAGCCTTCGTCCACGAACAACGAGATCGAAGTCGGAAGGTAGCGTTAATTATACGCGCCGGCTGACGGGCTGCGCCTCACTGCCGCGGTTAGCAACCCTAAACTTATGTAGTTTTCCGTCCCATAATCGACATCTGTTATCCTGCAGACGTCTGTGGGGGCGCAGGGTGGCTGGGGGGTTCGAAGGGCGGACTGCAATTCTACCGCAGTCCGGAATTGCCACGCTTCAGCTACACAAGCCGCCACACACGTACACGCTTACTTTTGTAATTATTGAATACCCTTAGAAAGGGCATTGGTCGTGCGGACGCCCGTAGCGCTGTTCGTTTACAACCGGCCGGCGCACACCTTAAAAGCGCTTCGATCTCTGGCTGCCTGCGACGGCGCCTCGGAGTGCGACCTTGTCATTTTCTCCGATGCACCGAAGACGGAGCGCGCCGCTTCCGCCGTGCGCGAGGTGCGCGAGATCATCAGCAATGTGGAGGGCTTTGCGTCGGTTCGAAGCGTGCTGCGCGAAAAGAACATGGGCGCGGCGAGCTCCATCATAACCGGGCTTACCGAGATTCTCCGGGATAGGGGGCGCGCGATCGTCATGGAGGACGATCTCGTCTTCTCGAAGCACGCCCTCGGCTTCCTCACGACGTGTCTCGACAAATATGCCGCGCATCCCAACGTCATGTCGGCCTGCGCGTATAATTTTCCGGCGCGCCTGATGCCGATCCCGCAGGCTTACGAGTACGACGCCTACTTCACCCCACGCTTTTTCCCCTGGGGCTGGGCGACCTGGGAGCGGACACTCGATAACGTCGATTGGTCGGTCAGCGATTTTCAACGTTTCTCAGCCTCCAAAAGCGAGGTTCAGGCGTTGCGCGACGTGGGCGACGATCTCTTCGAATTGCTCGTCCGCCAGCAGGCCGGAGAATTCGACGACTGGGTGCTGCCGTACAGCTTCAGCCAGTTCCGGCACAGCTATCTTTCGATCTGTCCGGTACGCTCGCTGGTCGACAACATCGGGCACGATGGGTCGGGCCTGCACTGCGCGGACACGAGACTGTTCGACAACAGCATCGCCGACGTGGGGCCGGTGCGACGGCTTCCGGTCACGATCTTCTCCGATCGGCGCCTGATCCGCGCCGGCCAGCGCGCCGGATCGAAGAGCATCATGCGGCGCGCACAGCGGCGCCTCATGGACAGCGCTCTCAAGATGCGCGATTTGGTGGGCCGCTGGCAGCTTCCTGATCGAAGCTTGTGATGGGCTCTGCCTGTGCGCCGCCGCCGGGCAACTGCTCCACCTGGCGCATCGGTTCGTACCGTGCCTGCAATGCTTCCCGGCGCCGATAAGCGGCGGCCACCGCAAACATGAGCGCGTAGAGCTCTCCGGGCAGCGAGATGAATCCCGAGCCCGCGATCGCATTGCAAACGAGCAGAACAAGAATTCCGATCAGGACCTGGCGGCCAATGGGGTCGCGGATGGGACTGATGAAGCAGTAGATGAGATAGAAAAACGAACCATAGACCAGCGGCAGCAGCATCCCGAAGCGATAGAACTCGCCGAGCATACCAACATCGGTCAGGAAGAAGTGCGGATCGTAGACGGAGTGGAATCCGCCGTTCCACTGCAGCGACAGGGATCCCATCCCCATCCAGCCGTTCTTCCACAGCTCGGATAGAATGACGGACGCGGTGTGGGTGCGAACGGAATCTTCGAGCGTGATCTCGGCCGGACTGTTCGTCGATTGACCGCCCGAGAAGATCTCGACAACGAAGCCGTGCAGGAACTCCACTGCCTCCCAGAGCAGGTCGCCGCCGAACACGGCCAGGACCGCGAGCCCGGCAGCGCCAAGCCCAAACATGACGAGACGCGTCGGGCTGCTCAGAGCGAAGATGATCGTCCCTGCAAGCAGCATAACCGCCATGGAGCTGCGGGTCTGGGAAATCAGAAGCATGCCCATGGCGCCCACCATCATGGGAACGACATACGACCAGGCGCGGAAGCGGAGCACCATGACGAGACTGATCGCAATCGAGACCATGTAGAGCTCGACGCCATTCAGGATCCGGTGTTTGCGCGGGTCGAGATAGGGGATGTCGCGGGCCGTCAGATCGCCCAGAACGCCGGTCTGCAGAAAAAGACCGAGCCCGAGGTAGATCGCGGCCGCCACGAGGATGGACGACACCAGCGCCTCGGGTGAGATGCGGAAGCGCTCGATGGCATAGAGCAATACGAAGAACGACAGAAACGACGCCATCCTGCGTTCCTCGAGGATGCCGTACGGCAAGGGCTGGCCGAAGTTCAGATAGGCGAGCGTGGCGCAGATGAGATTGAAGCCCAGCAAGAGCCCGACGAGGGCGAGGTCGGTCGGATAGAACCTGCGTCCGTAGAGCGCACCGAGCACGAAGCTGGCGGCGAACACGAGCGACACCAACAGATAAAGCTCGCGCAGACCGGGCATTGCGAGCGGGTGCTGCTCGAACGAGAAATTCGTCCAGTAGAAGAACTTGCCCTGGATAAGAACAAGGGCGAGCGGTATCGGGTGCAGCCCGTACGGCGCCGGTATCGCGAGGACCTTGCGGCGCCCCGGCGCGTCATCGCTGCTCATAAAGTTGGTCTTTGCCATGACAACCGGGGTCGGCCTTTCGCGCCACAAGATGAAGCGCGCATGCGGCCTTTCAACGGCCCGCAGGACAGTCATTTTCCTAGCGTAAGGGACGCGCGGGAACGACGCAGCGGGACGATTAGGGTTAACGCATGCAAGGGCGGGCGTGATAAGATTGTTTCAGACACACTCTCAGCCCACACCTATTTCAGCGGGGAGCTCGGCATCGTGGCGGAAAAAGTTGCACTACTTCTAGGGATCACCGGTCAGGACGGCGCGTATCTCGCCCGCCTGCTGCTTTCCAAGGGCTACACCGTGCACGGTG
This sequence comes from uncultured Hyphomicrobium sp., assembly GCF_902826555.1. Classification (GTDB taxonomy): domain Bacteria; phylum Pseudomonadota; class Alphaproteobacteria; order Rhizobiales; family Hyphomicrobiaceae; genus Hyphomicrobium_C. The sequence goes on along the minus strand of NZ_CADEFI010000014.1, from coordinate 61,788 downwards.
TTCGCAGGCGGTCCTCGTCCTTCAACACGGGACGCATCGACGACATCTACGTCGACCCGCGCGAGAGCTTCACCAAGCTCCATCTCCACTACGGCGATCTCACCGACGCCACCAACCTGATCCGCCTTCTGCAAGAGACCCAGCCCGACGAAATCTACAATCTCGCCGCGCAGAGCCACGTGCAGGTGAGCTTCGAAACGCCGGAATATACGGCCAACGCGGACGCGCTCGGAACGCTGCGGCTGCTGGAGGCCATTCGCATTCTCGGCATGAAGGAGCGCGTGCGCTTCTATCAGGCCTCGACGTCGGAATTGTTCGGCAAGGTGCAGGAGACGCCGCAGCGCGAGACGACGCCGTTCTATCCGCGCTCGCCGTATGCGGTGGCCAAGCTCTACGCCTACTGGATCACCATCAACTACCGCGAGGCTTACGGCATCTACGGCGCCAACGGCATCCTCTTCAACCACGAGAGCCCGATGCGCGGCGAAACGTTCGTCACGCGCAAGATCACGCGCGCAGTCGCAGCGATCGAGCTCGGGCTTCAGCAGCGCCTGGTGCTCGGCAATCTCGACGCCAAGCGCGACTGGGGTCATGCCCGCGATTATGTCGAGGGCATGTGGCGCGTGCTGCAGCAGCCGGAGGCCGACGACTACGTGCTGGCAACAGGCGAGACGCACAGCGTACGCGAGTTCGTCGAGCTGGCGTTCGCCAAGGTCGGGCGCAAGATCGTGTGGCGCGGGAAGGGCGTCGACGAGGTCGGTGTCGATTCCCGGAGCGGGCGCGACGTGGTGCGCATCGACCCGGCGCATTTCCGTCCGACCGAAGTGGATCTGCTGCTCGGCGACGCGACCAAGGCGCGCGAGAAGCTCGGCTGGGAGCCGAAGTGCGATTTCCCGACGCTTGTCGATGAAATGGTGACGGCCGATCTGGCGGAAGTTGCCTCCGAGACCTGGCGCAAGGATCGCACGGCCTAAAACGCCGCAGAGCTACAAATATCAGCAAACGTTCCTCGGCCGCGCAGCCATCGTTGCGCGGCCTTTCTCTTTGACTGCGCGCCATGCTCGCTCGGGACTGACGTGCGGAAGAGAAGGTGCGGGGCCGGGTCCAGCCGAGGCGGCAAAAAAGCTTTTGGGCGCGCCTTTGCCGTCACCCCGCCCCTCAGGGGATGGGAGCAGAGGTCTTCTGATCGGCGATCTCGGCGTTCGTCGGGGGTTCGGCGGACGGCAGCGAGGTCGGCTTCAGGAAATCCATCGTCGGGCGGTTGATCAGCACCTCGATGACGTCGCCCGGCATGAGCGTCGTGCCGGGCTGTGCCACAACCTCGATGTCCTTGCCGACCTGCTTGCGGTGAATCACGAAGCGGATCCGGCTGCTGGCGTCATCGCTCTGCCAAGGAGATCCGAAGTAGCTCATCTTCTCCTGGGTGGTCTGCATCTTGACGAACACCGTCTCGGCATTCACCAGCGCCTCCTGAAGCTCCTTCAGCGCCTCGAGATTGCGCGACTCCAGCGATTTGTCGATCTCGCGCCGCAGCTCCTCGATGCTGCGGCGTACCGACGCCACCTGGGCCATGGTCTGCATCAAGCGCCCCTTGGAGAGCAGGATCGAGCGCTGCTCGTCGATCACGCGTGCCGACGTGGCCATGCCCCGCTCACTCAAGGATTTGATGCGCTCGACATCCTCGGTCTGCTGCTTGAGGCCCGTGTCCTCGGTCTGCTGCTGCTCCTCGAGTGCTTCGAGCTGGGCTTTCGCTTGCTCAAGCTCACGGCTGTGGGCCGCGCGGTCGTTCTCGATGTTGGTGAGCGTGGCGCCCAGATGCCGCTCCTCGGTCGCCTTGATGTCCTTGAAGATCGTTTCGGGAAACGGAAGCGCGGAGAACGTGCCGAAATCGATGCTCGTCTTTCCGGCGAGCTCGGCCTGCAGCCGGCGAACTTTCGCCTGGTAACGCACGAATTCGACGCGGAGCGCCTCGAACTCTCCCGCGACCTGGGCCGCTTCGAGAATGCTGTCGCTACGCAGGCCCTGCCCGCCCACGCCACCTGCGAGAGACAGCGCGTGACGCACCGTGTATTCCGGTTTGAAGGGATACATGCCCGGACGGGCCACGTTGCCCAGGATGTACATCGGCCTGACCTCGGTCAGATCCACGGTCACATCGGGATAGGCGACGATGTCTTTCTCGATGAGCTTATCGCGAATGCTGTCGCGCACCTCCGACAGCGTGAGGTCGACGAAGTTTACGTTTCCGATCATCGGGAACGGGATGTATCCATCTTCCCGGATGGTGGCCTTGCGCTGAAGCTCCGGCACGCCTTGCACGGTAATCTCGACCGTATCTCCAGGCTGCAGCTTGTATTCCGCAGCAGCGGCCGACCCGCACGTGACGACCAGCGCGGCGACGCACGACAGGGCCTTCAGAAAAGCGGCGCTGTTTCTTAGCCCGAGTGATGGAAAGGCCATCGCGACTTGCCCCCTAGGGAACTGTTCGAGAAGGAGCGCCTCGCTGCGCTCCTCCAGACCGAGGCGGCGCCTACCGAGCTGCGCCAGGGCCATCCGTATCCAATCCGATACCAAGAGCACCTGGCCGGGCCGGATCAACGCCGACGTTAGTATATCATTAACTTCGACCAATCCCACCGCAAGACGCTCCGCCGCAGCGCCGCCGGCACGCGCCGCGGTCAATGCTTGCGGTAGTAATTCTGGTACTCGTTCGAGAAGACCTGGAAAGCCGATGCATCGAAGCGCCGGGAGCGCTCGGCATCCACGAACGTCAGCGCGGTCACCAGCTTCTCAGGCCGCATACCGAGCCGCTGCACGGCCTGCTGCACCAGATGCTGCGGGGTCGAGTTCCAGCGCACCAGCATCAGTGCGGCGTCGGCACGCTGTGCGATCAGCGCGGCATCGACGACCGGATCGATCGGCGGTGAATCGATGACGATGAAATCGTAGCTTTTCCTGAGCTCCGTCAGCAGCTGCTTGAAGCGGGGGGACGTGAGGACGGCCTGCGGATCGAGAGTTGCCGCGCCCGCGGGGACGATGCTGATGTCGGTGTCGCTCGCGCGATGGATCACCTGCTCCAGGCCCATGTTCTTTTCGACGAACTCCGTGACGCCGGGCCGATCGCAGAGCTTCCAGTCCAGCGTCAGCGATGCGCGCCGGAGATCGCAATCGACGATCGCCGCCCGCTGGCCGCCGGTCACGGCACAGACGGCGAGGCACATCGAGAGCGCCGTTTTTCCTTCCTTCGATACCGTCGACGACACCAGGACCACCGAGGGCTTGTCAGCGTTGAGCTGCTGCAGGCGCGTGCGCAAGCCGCGGACACCGTCGCTATAGCGACCGAACGGCTCGCCCAGCATGAAGCCGACCACGTTGCCGCGTTCCGGCTCGGCGTCGGTGGTGCCGAGATAGTTCGCGGCTGGCGGCCTCTCCACCGGCACTGCGCCTGCCATGGACTTGTTTGTCTTCCTCGGACGCAGGTAGCTGGTCACGATCTGCAGGTGGTTTCGCTTGCGCCTCAGATCTTCAAGGACCGAAAACACCCGCACGCCCAGCCTACCCTCGATCTGCTTCGGGCTCGTAAAGCCCGGCCGCCTTGCTTCGACAAGGAGGGCGAGGGCCACGCCAATCATCAAACCGCCGATGAGGCCGATGGCGATGGAGAGCACCTTCTTCGGATGGCTTGGCGACGTGGGCAGGATGGCCGGATTGATCAGGCGAAGGGCGCGATTGTTAGCGCCGACCTGGGTTGCCAGGCCATCGGCGATGAAAGCGCGCGCGATGCCGTTGGCGAGGCGTACGGATTTCATAGCGCCGGTGGTCGCGACCGACACGGCGATCACATACGACTTGCCGATGCGCTCGACGATCAGACGCTTGCGCAATGAGGTGAGCGTGGCTTCGAGAGCGGCGTTGGCGGCGTCCGGGCCGTCCTTGGGCGTGGAACCGAGCAGCCGGCTCAGCAAGCTGGGCGACAGCGTGGTGTTGAATTCGGGATCGTCGAGCAGCTTCTCCGACTCCACCACTTTGTTCAGGAGCGTGACCGAGCCGATGAACATGAGCTGGCTTTCCAGCACACCGGGATCGAGCGCAGCCTCCGTTTGACCGGCAGCGGTGGTGGTTCGTGGCGGGCTCAATGCGATCTGGGCGGTGGCCGTATAGGTCGGCCGCGTCAGGACGATGCTGGTTGCCGCGAGCAGGAGCGCAATAACGATCGAGTTGACGATCCAAAGCCAATTGCGCCGCAAGATGCCAATGACCTCTCGCAGCTCGACGCCAGAGGGTTGCATTTCCGACGATGGACCAAGGTGTAACATCGGTTGCAACATCGATTGGACTTCCTTCGCAACGACCCAAGAGATTGCACCAGGAGGTGCCTACCCCACCCTCGGGCGAGCGCTGTGCCAGGATCAGTCAGACAAATACGAGCCTTCCCCGCGAAAGGGACGGCTTTCAAGCGGTTTGGTTAAAGCTGCAATGGCGCCGTCGTGTGGCGGTCGGAGAAAGAGCCCGGCGCTCCGAGAAATCGGTTGGGTTCGAGATGGCATCGGGCTGGATCGGTCGCCCGTGCTTCGACCCGTGGCATGCCCTTTAACGATGGGCTGCAGATCGAGATCGGCAAACATCGATGCACTCCGCACAAACGCGCAAACAGACGCGAGTGTACTGAAGTATAGCGCGTGTTTGTGGCAAGATACACTCTCTGCAGTCCGCGCAAAAAACCCGCGTTTTCAGCTCTCTGCGGCGCGCGCCGCTCGCAACCTTCGGCGGACGCATGCCTTAGTGCCGCCCGGGCGGCAGGTCGAAAGCTGCCTGCTGCAACTAGATAACGGATCAAAACTTCCTCTTTGGGCTGGCGAGCCGATCCCCGATGGGGCATTCTTCCCGACTTCACGTAGGACTTTTTCCCGGGAGGCGTTTGAAGCGGTATGCGGCGGCTCGTACTCATGCTCGCGCTTGGACCGCTGTTCCTCGGCGGATGTGACGAGCCCAGGTCCGAAGCCTATTCAGCAGAGGAGGAGAGCGACTTCACGCCGGTTTCGGTCGCCCTCGTGCCTGCGGAAGCCGCGCAGAAGATCAACGGCACCGCCACCCTCGTCAATCCGGACGCCCTGACGCAGCTCAACGCCGAGATCCGTGCCGCGGAGATCGCGTACGCGTTCAGCCAGCGTACCGTGGAGCGCTTCAAGGGCACCACATCGCTTGGCGAGCACCGCCTCGACAACGCCGAGCGGCAAGCGGCCACGGATGCAACCCAGGTGGCCCTGCTCGAACTCAAGCTGCGCAATGCCTGGGGTGAGACGGCGCCGTTCCTGGCCGCCGCAAACCGGCAACAGCTGGTCGACGAGCTCTCGTCCGGCAAGACCACCCTCGTGCGCCTCGACTTCCCGCGATCGGTCGAGCGAGATCCCAAGAATGTCCGCATCGCGCCGCTCGGCGGTGGCGAGCAGATCACCGTGGATCAAGTGTGGCCCGCGCCCTCGGGCAGCCTCGCCATGCCCGGCACCTCGTTTTTCGGAATCATGCCGACCGGCCCCGGCCTCAGGCCCGGCGATCGCGCCAAAGTGACGGCCGAGCGCAACGCGCCGTCCTCCGGCGTCATCGTTCCGGCGGCAGCCGTCGTCGTGCATGCCGGCGATTCATGGTGCTACGTCGAGACCGGCTCCGGTACGTTCGAGCGCAAGCGGGTTTCTCTCGCGACACCCGTGACGGACGGCTATCTGACCAACGACTTCGCGGCGGGGACCAAAGTCGTGATCCAGGGCGCCTCGGCGTTGCTCTCGCGCGAAGCGGAGCCGGGCTCCTTCGACGACGACGATGATGGCGGCGACGAGCGGCCGCGCGCGAAGAAGCCGAAGCCCGAAGAGGAGCAGGGATCGGAGAGCGAGCACCGGACAGCTCCGATCGCCAGCTCCGATCCCGACTAGAGCGCTGCCATGGATGCGCTGATCCGATGGTCGATCCGCTACCGCTCCGCCGTGGCGGCGTTGTCCGTGGCGTGGCTCGTGGCCGGCATCTTTTTCGCTTTTCATGCGCCGCTCGACGTGTTCCCGGAATTCGTGCCGCCCCAGGTCACCATCCAGACCGAGGCGCCGGGGTTTGCGCCGGAGCACGTCGAGCAAATCGTAACACGACCGATCGAGGCGGCCGTCAATGGCGCTCCCGGAATCGAGTCCATCCGGTCGGAGTCCGTCTACGGGCTGTCGGTGGTGCTCATCACGTTCAAGGAGGACGTCGATCCCGAGACGATCCGGCAAGGCATCTCCGAGCGCCTGGCGACGCTGGCGGGCGAGCTGCCGGCCGGTGTCGAGCAGCCCAAGCTGACGCCGCTCACATCGAGCACCATGGACGTGCTCAAGTTCGGGCTGCTTTCAAACTCCGTCGATCCCTACACGCTCCGCGACATCGCCGATTGGACCATCAATCCGCATCTTCTGGCGCTGCCCGGCATTGCGCGCGTGACGGTCTATGGCGGCGCCATCCGGCAGGTGCAGATCCAGCCTGACCTCGAGCGGCTGGCGGGGCTCGGCCTCACCGTCAACGACGTGATGGAGGCGGGAAAAGCGGCGTTGACGCTGCGCGGAGGCGGCACCATCGATACCAGCGCGCAGCGCATTACGCTCGACGCGCCACCGCCAACGCCCGATCCGCAAGCGATCTCGCAGGCGCTGGTCGCCATGCAGGACAACACGCCGATCACCATCGGTCAGGTTGCAAACGTCACGTTCGGCCCGGCTGTGCCCATCGGCGACGCAACGATCATGGGAAAACCCGGCGTGCTGGTCACGGTATCGAGCCAGTTCGGAGCCAATACGCTCGAGGCCACGGACGCGGTGGAGAGGGCGCTCGAGGACCTGAAACCGGCGCTCAAGCAGCGAGGCATCGACGTCATCCTGCTGCACAGGCCGGCGTCCTTCATCGAGCGGGCGCTCGGCAACCTCGAGCATGCTCTGGCTTTGGGCTCGGCGCTCATCCTCGTCGTGCTCTATGCCTTCCTCAGGAGCTGGAAGGCGGCGCTGATCTCCTTCCTCGCCATTCCGCTGTCGCTGCTCGCCGCCATCTTCGTGCTCGCCGAATTCGGGCAGACGCTCAACACGATGACGCTCGGCGGATTCGCGCTGGCGCTCGGGGTGCTGGTCGACGACGCGATCATCGACATCGAAAACATCATGCGGCGCCTGCGCCTCGCCAAGGCCGAAGGCCGAGACGACGACCTCGCAACCATCGAGGAGGCGTCGATCGAGATCCGCGGATCGATGCTTTACGGCACGCTGGCCGTGATCTTCGTCTTTCTTCCGATCCTGTTCACGGGCGGCGTGCAAGGCCGCTTCATCGGCCCCATGGCGCTGACCTTCATCATTGCCGTCATTGCATCCATGGTGGTGGCGTTGACGGTGACGCCGGCACTCTGCGCGCTGCTGCTCACGGGCGAGGAAACGAAGGAAACGCCTCGCCTTGTCGATCGCATGAAAGAATTCCAGGCCTGGTGCATGGAAAAGGTGCGCACGAGGTGGCGGCTCACGGTGGCGGCGCTGGCCGGCGCTGCCGCAGCAGCCATCGCAGTGGCGCCGTTCCTGCGCAGCGAACTCATCCCGCAGTTCCGCGAGGGCCACTTCGTCATCCAGATGGCGATGGCGGCGCAGGGCACGTCGGTCGGCGACGTGACTGCAACGGGCGTGCGAATCTCGAACGAGCTCCTGAAACTGCCGTTCATTCTCGCAGTGGGCCACCAGATCGGCCGCGCGGACCTCGGCGAGGACACCTGGAGCCCGGACAAGAGCGAATTTCACGTCGAGCTGACGGAGGAGCACGAGGAGACGGAGACGGAGGCCCAGGAGAAAATCCGCGACGTGCTCGAGCGCTTCCCCGAGGTGCGCACGGAAGCCATGACTTTTCTCGGCGACCGCATCAGCGAAAGCCTCAGTGGCGAAACGGCTCAGGTCGTCATCAATCTGACGGGGACCGATCTCGAGACGCTCGAGCGCTCGGCGGAGCAGGTCGAAAGAGCCATCGCCAACGTCGAGGGGCTCGACGATTTGCGCATCCCGAAGGCCGCCAAGGTCCCGACGCTATCGATCAAGCTCGATCACGCGGCGCTGACGAACTACGGGCTTACAGCACGGGATGCGCTCGAAACCGTGCAGACGGCGTTTGCAGGCACGACGATCGGACAGACATTCATCGGCGCGCAGACCGTCGACGTGGTCGTCATCCTGGCGCCCAACGAGCGCGACCGCATCGAGCAGCTCTCGAACCTGCTCGTCAGCAACGCACAGACGCGCGTTTTGCTCGGCAACGTGGCATCGATCTCCGTCACCGACGGGCGTGTCAACATCCAGCACGAGGGGGCGCAGCGGCGGGTCAACGTCAACTTCAACGGATCCGGGGAGCGTTCGCTCAGGGATGTCGTCGCCGAGGTCAAGGAGCGTGTCGGCGCGCTCGCGCTCCCGCCCGGCGTCTACGTCTCCTACGCCGGGCAGGCCGAAGAGGAACGGGCGGGCCAGCTGCGTCTCGCGCTTCTCACCGCGCTCAGCATTGCGCTGGTCGTGATCGTGCTGACGGCCGCGTTCAAGCGGCGCGCGCTGGCGGCCGTGCTGCTCATCAATGTGCCGTTCTGCCTCATCGGCGGCATGGCGGCGATCGTCGCGAGCGGCATCGGACTTACGCTCGGCAGCCTGGTCGGCCTCGTGACCGTATTCGGCATCGGTGCGCGCAACTCGGTGATGATGCTGGCGCACGTCGAGCACCTCGTCGACAACGAGGGCCACCCCTGGTCGGATCACACCATCAGGGTGGCGGCGGCCGAGCGCTTCGCGCCAGTCTTCATGACGGCGCTGATGGCAGCCCTTGGCCTCGTTCCGCTCGCGCTCGGCCTCGGGCGGCCGGGGCATGAGATCGAAGCCCCCATGGCCATCGCCATTCTCGGCGGGCTCGCGACCGCGACGTTCCTCAACCTCGTGGTGCTGCCCGAAGCGCTGATCCGCATGCAAGGCTGGCTGGGTCTTGGCGGGGATAGTGAAGAGCGGCACGCGCGACGAGCACGCGAGCAACGCCTCGCGGCCAGGTCCGAGGCGCTCTAACCGCCCGATCGGGGCGGGCTGCTACGTCGAAGCCGGCGCAAGGGCCGACATCGCGAGCTGGATCAGGTCAACCGTGCGCTCGGTATGCGTCTTGTCCAGTAGGCGCGCCACATGCGTTTTGACCGTCGCCACGGAAATCCCGAGCTCGGTCGCGACCTCACGGGCCGTCTTGCCCTGCACGATCAGCAGCAGCACCCGGCATTCGGCGTGGCTGATGCCGTAGCGGCGCACAAAAAGCTCGCCCGGAACCGGCGACGTGTTTCCGAGCTCGCGCAGGAAGACCGCAACCTGGGCCGTGTAAGCCGCGCCGAGATCCCGGCGCAGGCCTCCGTCGAGCGGCAGCACCCAGGCGGCGATGTCCTTTCCGTCGTCGCTCTGCAAGGGGACACCGATGCCGACGCGTGGAATATCGACGGTCGTGCCGCTGGCTGCGCTCGCGATTGCGTTCTCAAGATCGGCGGCCGATCGCGGGTTGCGCGCTGCCAGCATACCGGCGTCGCGATGGAATGCCGCGCTGGTCTCGATCAAGGACTTGCCGGCAAGATTGGTGTGCACGATGCGGCCGGCCTTATCGGTCAGCACGATGCCAACCGTGAGCATCTGCAGCGTGTCGGAGAGCATGTCGCGCTCCAGCGCGCGCGATTTCAGGAGATCGCCGATGTGCACCGCGCGGCGAATGTGCGGGGCGAGCCGGCTCATGATGGACAGGGCGGGCTCGTCGAACGGTTCGCGGTCTACGGTCCGCTGGACTGAGATGGAGCCGAACTGGCTGACGGATTTGGCGAGCAAGCTCACGGCTGAGTCACGGTAACCGTGCTTTCCCATGGTCTTTTCCCACCACGGCGTACGCTTCAGCTCCTCCTCGTCAAGAACCTGCAGGACGGAGAAGGCCTCGTCGACGCCGTAGTACCACACCGAGGGCAACAGCGGATTGGTGGTGTAGTTGGCGCGCATCGACTCCTCGAAATCGGCATCGATGTTCCAGCGGGCCCGCATCTCGAAACCAGGATTGGAAATGCTGTTCAGCGTGAGGGCGACGTTTTTGGCATCCATGAGGCCTGCGACGCGCTCAAGCGTTTGCGGCCACAATGCCGGATCAATCGCGCAATCGTAGATCTGACCCACCAATCCGAGCAGATCCGGCTGCTTTTCTTCGCGCCCCTCAATCACTTGCAAATTCTCCAATCGATCAATTCTCTTCGACGGCAGAAGAAAAGAAACGCTATCAAGTCATAGCAGCGCGCGAGCCTCACATAAGAGGCGCTCGTGCTTTCAAACCTTCGAGGGTGGCGCAAAGACCACAGCGCACGACCGGAACGGGCGTGAGTTGAGCTCCTGTTCAGATCGCGCTCGAATTTCATTGCCCACTTTGGCGGGGAACGCTGGCGACGCTTTCCAGATAGACAATCGCGCCAAATGGGCTTTCAATTCTCCCATCATGTTTCAATCATCCTTTGTAATGATGACTGGCCGAAGCGCCCGATGCTAACGTCTATCTTCCTGATGAAGTTCACTCTTTTTAGGTCCGTTTATATTTTTTTGCGGTGCGCATATGCGGATTCCGTTCGGAGCCAAGTCACGTAAGTTTCTGTTTTTATTTCTGATAGGGTTCTCGGTCTTTCCCCTTGCCGTTGCGCAATCCGAGCCGCCCGCAGCGACGACGGACGCGGCGGCGCAGGCCGGCATTTCACCCGGCGATGGGGCGCTTTCCGGATTTTCCGGCGTCGAGCTTTCGGGCGGAAGTGTTGCTCGCGGTGTGAACCCGATCGACAAAACCGTGATTTCGATCGCGAACCCCTCGTTGAAAATTCTCGATCTTTCGCACATCGAAGGCGAGCCGGTCGGTCAACTGCTGCCACCGAAAATCAAGTTCTCCGTCGCTGCCAAGGACATCGGCCAAGTGTTCGGTCTGGCCTTCGATGAAGGCGCCGCCGACAGTCCTCCAGACGTCTTCGCCGCGTCGACCTCGGCGTATGGCCTTTACATCGTCGCCGACAAACCCGGGCCGGACGGCAAGCCCGTGCGCCTCAAGGCGGGTGCCCCGGGCGCGAAATTCATGGACGGCCAGTTCGGGCCGGGCGCAACTCCCGGCGCCATCTGGAAGATCGATGGCGCAACAGGTGCCGTCAGCCTGTTTGCGGAGACCGTCGAGGGAAGCAGCGGCAACAGCGGCGCCGCGCTCGGCGACATTGCCGTCGACCCCGCGAGCGGCAGCTTGTTCGCTTCGGATCTCGATACGGGTCTCATTCATCGTTTTCCGCTGGAAGCCGGCGGGAAAAGCGGCGCGACGTTCGACCATGGTGCGGCAGGGCGCGTGGCGGCGGGCCTTGCTGCCGTGGCCGACGACAAAAAGCGGCTCGACGTCACGAGCCCGGCTTTCAAGCCTAACGATCCGAAGACGTGGGGCATCACTCCCTCCGAGCGGCGCATCGACGGCCTGGCCGTGCGCGACGGACGGCTCTACTACGCGGTGGCGGCGGGTCCGGAGATCTGGTCGGTGGGCATCGGCGCGGATGGCGTCTTCGGCTCGGACGCACGCCGCGAAATCTCTGTCAAAAGCGAGCGTCCGGCCGTCGTATCCGACATCGTCTTCGATGCCGATGGGCGGATGACGGTTGCGCTGCGCGGCGAGACCAAGAGCCCTTACGACTATCGCAAGCTGATCGAGCCCGAAACGGGCGCGGTGCTGCGCTATCTTCCGGATGCGGCGGGCGGCGCAACGCGTTGGAAGGCCGAGCCGGAGATCTATGGTATCGGCTCGGCAAACGGAAAAAGCAGTGCCTCGGGCGGTGTCACGCTCGGATACCCGTACGAAAGCAACGGCACCATAAAACTCGCGGCCTGCTCGGGGAGCGTCGCGGCGACGGGTGACGCGCTGCCTGCGGACGACGATGTCGTCAATGGCGCGCAAATCATGAGCGCCGATCTCGTGCGGCCTGCCGATGCGCCGGCCAAAAGCGTGTTCGTCGATTTCGACCCGATGCAGAACAGCAAGGAGCTGACCGGGCATATCGGCGATATCGAGATCTTCCAACGCTGCGGGGGCGCGGAGGCACCCGCGGCGGCCGTCGCCGAAGGTGGTGCGGGCGGCGGTTTCGGCGGCGGGTCCCCAGGCGAGAGCGGTTTCTTCGACGAACAGCAGGTCGAAGAGGGCTTAGCGGCGGGCGAGGACGCCCCGGTCGAGGAAGGCGTCGATCCCAACGCGCCCAACGTCGCCGTCAAGAAGGAGCGGCAATGCTCGGTCTCCGGCGCTACCGGCCAGTGCACGTTCACGATCTCGCTCATCAACGATCGCGCGGTGCCGTTCAACATGATCGGCGCGACCATCACCGACGCATTCTCCGGCGCCACGCCGACGACGAACCTGCCCGCGAACGGAGGTGCGCAGGCGACCGCGAACGGCTTCACCGTGCCGATTAACCGGTCGGCGATCATCCAGCCCGGCGCCACGATCCCGAGCCGCGCGGTGACGATGAGCTTCGCCGTGCCGCCGGGTGGCGTGACGGTGGAGAACTGCGCGTCGGTCTCGTTCGCCGATCCGGCCGTGCCGCTGCCGGCGGCTGCGCCGACAGCGCCGCAGAACACCGCGCCGGTTCCGGGCACCTCGGTCAAATCGGATACGCGGAAATGCGCGGAACCGGACCCCAATACCGGGCTCAAGGACTGCACGATCGACGTTACGGTGCGGAACGACAACGACGCCAATACCAATACGGGCGTCCGTCTCACTGTTACCTCGCCAGCCAAGGTCGACAGCGCTTCGGCGGGTAGCGGCACCAATACGACGGTGGTCGGCGAGAACCGCGTCTTCATCAATGGCGGGGGCATCAATGGCAAAACCGAGAGTACCGTGCCTGTCCGCCTGACGCTTCCCAGGGACGCGGACATCAACGCGGTGAAAATCGACACCGCCATTCCGACCGACGCCGAAGCCCTGGCCGTCATTCCGAAATCCGAGGACGACGAAAAGCTCATTGCCGCAGCCGGCGCGCCAGCCGCTCAAAATCAAGGCGGCGCCACCCAGACAGCCAGCGCCGATTCCGATCCGAGCGACAACCAATCGTGCGTGACCTTCGACACCAACAAGCCCGACGACCCGGGCACACCCACGAACACACCAACCTTGCCACAAACACCAAATCCGGCGCCTGCCACGCCGGGCGCAAACCCTAGCGCCGGCGGCGGCACACCGCCCCCCGTTCAGCCGGTCGAGCTTGCCAAGAGAGCGGTCGGGGCGTGTTCCCCCGATGGGGACTGCGAGTTCGAAATAGCGGTCACGAACACGACGGGAAAGGACATGAAGGGCCCGATCGCACTGGACGAGATGGTGGCCGGCTTGGGTCCGAGCGGTACGCCCCAACCCACTCTCGCAGGGCCGGTCAACGCCCCGTGGACCTGCACGCCAGGCGAGAAGACGATGGCTTGCTCGCATCCCGGGCCTCTTCGCGCGGGACAGACAGAGATCCTGCGAGCAAAGTTCAAGGTTCCGCCATCGGACCAGGGCACCGGCGTTGCCAACTGCGTCAATCTCTCCGGCATCCCCGAAGGGATTACGCCCGAGGTCGCCAATCAAGTGCGGCCAACCGCGAGCTCGAAAGACGGCGTGGCGGTTTTCGCCAAGCCGCGCAGCGACACCTGCTCGCCGAGCGGCGAGTGCGTTTGGGATATTACCGTCACGAACACGACAAATGCACCGATGTCCGGTCCGCTGGAGTTTGAGAATAGCGTTGATGGCTTCGACGGCACGACTGCCAATGTCGGCCCGGATTCGCGTGTCATCGCGAGCAAGGCTGTCTCCGGCGAGGGGCTTGTTTGCAACAAGCCACTGGAGCCGAGCGTCTGCAATGTGCCGAACGTCACGATAGAGCCCGGCCAGTCCCTGAATTTCAGCATCGCTACGACGCCGTCCCTCCCGGGCGACAAGGCCGCTACCACACTGATGCAATCCATCCGGGCAAGGATCGGCGACACGCAAGGAGCCAGGCTATCCGGCACTTTCGACACCGTGGTTGCGCTCGATCCTCCAGTCCCTTCACCCGATGGCACGGCACCGACAGGACCGGGCGCCAAAGACATCTTGGCCCTTCCTCAGCGTAAATGCACATTGGCACGAGTGCCGGCTCCGCCGAAGCTCGTCATCGACAAGAGCGGCCCGGAGCACTGTCCGGTGCACGGGATCTGCAAGTTCAAGATCGATATCACGAACCAGGGAGAGGCGGCGTTCCAGGGAACCGTTTCGATCACCGATTTTCTCCCTGGTCAGGCGGTCAGCACGCCGAGCGGCGTCATCAGTGCGGAAGCCGAGTCGATGCATCTTTCCGCGGACAGCACGGGGGGAAATTGGGGCTGCAGGTCAGCTCCTTCGCAAAAGAACCTCCTCGAGTGCGACCTGAAGAATGCCTTCATCCCGGCGGGCCAATCGGTGTCGCTCGTCGTCGACGTGACGGCGGGCGACACATGGAAGAACGCGCAAACCAACGAGCTCGAGAACTGCGCGAACCTTTCGGCCGAAGGCACCGCGCCTCCTTCGCGGCACTCCGGTAAAGACTGCGCGACGGCGCGGCTCGATCCGTTCGACGTGCAGGTCGCGAAGACCGGCGGGCAGTCGTGCCAGCCGGGCAAGGAGTGCAAGTTCAATCTCGACATCTTCAATCCGGGCAACATCCCGCATGACGATCCGGTCATCGTCACCGACAAGATGAGCGGGCTCGGCACGGCGCAGATCGTGTCGCTGACCAAGGTCGGCAATGCGGATGACTTCCCGTGCACTCCGCCGCCGACGCAAGCGCCTTTCACATGCACCGGGCACATGCGTCTCGAGGTCGGCGAGCACAACAACTACGAGGTCGTGATCCGCATCCCGGACGACGCGCCGACGACGGGCGCTTTCACCAACTGCGCGAGCGTGGGGCCGAAGGGGGGAACTCAACCGGAGGCCGTGAGCGCCGACAAGGGTGCGACGCCCGCCGGAGGCTCCTGCCACACGACGACGCTCGAGCCGGCTGCGCCGGAGACCTGTCCCGAAGGCTGGACGGGCATCCATCCCAACTGCGTCCCACCGGAGCAAATGACCGGCGGGCCCAGCATGACGGAGCAGCCGGATCCGCTCACCGGCGGCACGAATGACACCGCGTCGACGCTCAGCTGCCCGGACGGCTGGACCGGCACTCACCCTGACTGCATCCCGCCGCCGACCGGCGGGCCGAGCATGGCGGCGCAGCCGGATCAACTCACCGGCGGAATGAACGGGACGGTGCAAGACGACCAGTGCTTCGGCGGCATGATCCTGGTCGCTTCCAGCAACGAATGCCGGTGTCCGGCGCCGACCGTGCTCTCGTCCGCGACAGGGACCTGCGTCGATCCGCCGACGCGGGACGAGGATGAGGAGGCACTGACAGGCGGCATGAACATGACCGCCCAGGATCCCGAGACTACGGCTACGCCGGTCCGCGTCCCTGACGTCCGTCCCTGTCCGGGTGACCTCGTCGGCACGCGACCCTACTGCCGCTGTCCGGACGGAACGCGCCGCATCAGCAAGACGCAATGCGGGCCCGTGGTCATCATCAAGGATCCGCCGCGCTACCCGTGCCCCGGCAATCAGCTCGGCACGCGGCCGAACTGCTATTGCCCCGCCGGTCTGAAGATGACGAAAACGGCGTGCGTCAGAACACAATCGCCACCGCCGACACCGAAGCCCCCCGTGAGATGCCGCGGAAATCAGATCGGGCAACCGCCGGCCTGCTTCTGCCCGCCAGGGACGAAGGAGATCCGCCCCAACTATTGCGCCAGGGTCAAGGAGCCGAAGCCGCCGAAGGTGGCCAAGTGCAAGGGCAAGCAGATCGGCACGCCACCGAATTGCTACTGCGCAAATGGCGGCAGCGGATCCAATTGCGTGAAGGCGGTGAAGCCTCCACCGCCGAAACCGGTCGCGCCGCCGCCGAAGCCGGCCCCACCGCCTTGCCCTGCCGGATTGGTCGGAACACCGCCGAATTGCCACAAGCCTGTCAAGGCGGTGGGAAAGAAGAAAAAGGATCCCGACAAGCGGATCAACTACGGGTCGTCGTCAAACGACAAGCCCGTGTTCCAAGAGCCGGAATAGCTGAGTTTCGCCAAAATGCGGAAGCCGAAGAATGCGGAGAAATGACATGATTGCCTCAGAAACCTACCGGCCTCGGTGCCGATCGGCGATGACGTGCGCGATGGTCATGGCCTTCTGTGTGTCGCTACTTGCCTGGCCGGTCTCGGAGGCGCAGGCGCAGCGGCGCGGCGTCGGCATCGGGCTTGGGGTGGCCGGCGGGCTCAGCGTTCTGAACGAACTTTCGAAAGTCGGAACGACGAAGAAGGGCAAATCCAGCAAGTCTTCCGCCTCAGGCAAGAGCAGCAAGAAGAAAACTTACGGCTCCAAGAGCAAGGGGAGCGGCAGCTCGACGGCCAAGAAGGACGACGACGACAGCGGCACAACCGGCAAAGCCGATGAGAGCGCCGAGGAGAGCGCGAGCACGACCGCGACGGGATCCGTCGACGCGGCTCGACAGCCCACACCTGCTGCGGTGCAGTCGGCACCTAGCGGAACCGCGGCACTCGCGGCAACCGGAGTCGCGGCGACGGCGGCCAGTGACGCGAAAACCATCTCGTCAAAGTCCGAGATCAAGTCGGCGCAAGAACACCTGAAGTACATGGGCTACGACGTGCCGGAGCTCAACGGGACGCTCGACCTCAAGACCAAGATCGCCGTGATGCAGTTCCAGGATTCAATCGGGGCGGAGTCGACCGGCAATTTGACCGTCAAGCAGCTGCAAACGCTGTTCGTGAAAGTGGCCGAGAAAACCGCCAAAGCGAAATAGCCGCATCACGCGCCTTCAACACCGCACGGCGGCGCGTCAACGCATCCGGATGGACCTGTTGCCGTTTGCCGGCGAACGAGACGAAGCGAGCGGCGCCGACTCCCCTTGCCGGGGTGTGGGCCTAAGCCATTGATGCTTAAAACGAAGTGGAAATGGTGGAGCCAAGCGGGATCGAACCGCTGACCTCTTGCATGCCATGCAAGCGCTCTCCCAGCTGAGCTATGGCCCCTGATCTTGGGATGTCTGCGGGGCTCGCGAGCCCCGCAGGAAGACCGGCTCATTAGGCCGATCGGTTCAAAACTTCAAGCGCGAAGTTGGCTCCCGCGCACGGAAATCCCGGACAGCGGCGCAACATCACCGCCCACCGGCGCGTCAGCGCTCCTCGTCGCCTTCGGCGACAGGGCCGCCAATGATGTTCGAAACGTCGCCGCCCTCCTCTTCCTCCTCCTCGAGGAAGGTCTCGTCCTCGTCGGCGGCGATGGCTTCGCCATCCTCCTCGATCTCGGGCAGCGCCTCGTCGGTCTCGGCCTCGGCCGTGGCTTCGACCGGCGCTTTCTCGACGTATTCCGCCTTGCGGCCGCGGCGGCCGGATTTCTCCTCGCCCGACGCCGCCAACGCGAGCGGGGATGAGGCCAGCTCGTAGATCGAGCCGCAGATCGGGCATGTGATCGGGTTACGATTGAGATCGTAGAACCGAGCGCCGCATTCGCTGCTCTGGCAGGTGCGCTTCGTCCCGCGCGCTTGCTTGGTCGCCATGGCTATTGCTCACAGTAAAAATTGGGATAGCGGGGTCTGCCACAGCCCATGTCGGCTGTCAAAACGAAATCCGCAAGTGGCTTCAGAAACTCGTGATCCCAACGTTGACAGCTTCCCTCTCCGGCGGCTCTATGCGCTCGACTTTCCCGAAATCAGCGGGAGCCGGCGCCGTCTTTCCGGCCGCCTGCCCGCAACTCAGGCCCTCAGCCCCCGTGTCCCACGCCGATCCCACGCCGCTCACCTCAGTGTCCTCCGGGCCCTTGCGCGGGCTGCTTCGTGTGCCGGGCGACAAATCCATCTCGCACCGCGCCCTCATGCTCGGCGCCCTGGCAACGGGCAAAACCCGCATCCGGGGGCTGCTCGAGGCCGAGGACGTGATCAACACCGCCCGGGCGGTCACGGCTCTGGGCGCGCCGGCCTCGAAATCCGGTGACGTCTGGGAGGTGCTGGGGCGCGGCACGGGGGGCCTCGCCCAGCCCAAGGGGCCGATCGACTTCGGAAACTCCGGGACCGGAACCCGGCTGATGATGGGCGTCATCGCTCCACACGACATCTCGGTCAGCATGGTCGGCGATGCGTCGCTGTCGAAGCGGCCCATGGGGCGCGTGCTCAATCCCTTGCGTTCAATGGGCGTCGATGTGGACGGTAACGGGGACCGACTGCCGCTCACCATCCGCGGCACCTCGCGGCTGGTGCCGATCGCCTACGAGCTACCGGTGCCGTCGGCGCAGATCAAAAGCGCAATCCTGCTCGCGGGGCTCGGCACCGCGGGGGAAACGACGGTCATCGAGCGGGAGGCGACACGCGACCACACGGAGCGCATGCTGCGGCATTTCGGGGCGAGCGTGTCGACGGTCTCGGACGCTGGCACGACGCGGATCACGGTCAAGGGCGGGGCGGAACTCGCGGGGCAGGACGTGACCGTGCCGGGAGACCCGTCGTCGGCTGCCTTCCTAATCGCGGCGGCTCTGATCGTGCCGGGCTCGGACGTGACGATCGAGGGCGTGCTGGTGAACCCGACGCGCACGGGGCTCTACACGACGCTGGTCGAAATGGGCGGGGACGTCACCTTCCTCAATCCGCGCGAGGAGGGCGGCGAGCCGGTCGCCGATATCCGGGCGCGCTTTTCCAGGCTCAAGGGCGTTTCGGTGCCGGCGGAGCGGGCGCCGTCGATGATCGACGAGTATCCGATGCTGGCGGTAACGGCGGCGTTCGCGCAGGGCCCGACGCGCATGGACGGTCTCGGCGAACTCAAGGTCAAGGAGAGCGACCGCCTGGCGGCAACGGCGGCTGGGCTAGCGGCCAACGGCGTCCGGGCCGAGGTTTCCGGCGACACGCTGACCGTTCACGGTGCAGGGCGGGCGCCGGGCGGCGGACGGGTCGCCACGCATCTCGATCATCGCATGGCGATGAGCTTCCTGGTCATGGGGCTCGCGAGCGAGGCGCCCGTCACCGTGGACGATACGGCCATGATCGCCACCAGCTTCCCGGAGTTCCGCTCGCTGATGGCGCAGATCGGGGCGCGGTTTGCGCCCGTGGAGGCACCGTGAGCCCTTTGATCTACCTAAAGCTCCACTTTCTTCTGATTTTGGCGCACCCATTTTGGCTTGGCGCCGCCCTCGTCCTCAGCGTCGGCGCCATTCTTCTCGGCGTGCAACTCGCAAAGCGCTTCGCGGCGGATGGACCACTTGGCCGGACACTGGTCGCCAATGCGCTGGCGTGGATGCCTGTCATCTTCGTGCTCGGGGGCGTCAGCATTCCGAGGGAGATGTGGGCACACAGCGAGCAGCCCGCGCCGTACATGATCTCGCTGGTCGTGATCGCTGCAATGTGGCTTGGCGCTGTGCTGACGACCCTGATCGCGTTTGGACTTTCGCTCACACTCGCCGGCGCCTTCGGGAGATGGGCGCGCCTCGATCCCAACGCAATGCGGGTGACGTCGCCATGATCATCGCCATCGACGGGCCGGCCGCATCGGGCAAGGGCACTCTGGCCAAACGGCTGGCGGAGCATCTCGGCTTTCACTGCCTCGACACGGGGCTTCTCTACCGGGCCGTGGCCCGGGACGTGGCGCGGCGGGGCTTCCGGCTGGACGATCTCTGGGCGGCGGTGGCCACAGCCCGCAGCCTCGACCCTGCAGAGCTGGAAGACGCCGATCTGCGGGGCACCGCGGCAGGCGATGCGGCCTCGATCGTGGCCCGCATTGCGGAGGTGCGGGCGGCGCTGCTCGCCTATCAACGGGATTTCTCCCGCCAAGAGCCCGGGTCCGTGCTCGACGGGCGCGATATCGGCACCGTGGTCTGCCCCGACGCGGACGTTAAGATTTTCGTGACCGCATCCCCCGAAGTTCGGGCAAAACGCCGTTTTGCCGAGTTCGAGGCCCGTGGAATGGGCGTTGCCTACGAGACGGTGCTGGCGGACATCATCGCCCGGGACGCGCGCGACGCCGGGCGGCCCAACGCCCCCATGGCGGTCGCCCCGGATGCCTTGTTGCTTGACACCACCAACTTGAGTATAGAAGCGGCATTCGACGCCGCCGTCGGATTGATCAAGAGGAAGATCGGCCACCCGGGACGCTGAAACAGCGTCTCAATTTCAAGTGGCGGGCAGAAGCCCATCACGGCGGCGCCGAGACAAGATCCACACGAACGAGCCGGTTTGGAACCGTCCGAGTGTGCGCCGTTGCGCATTCGGGAGGACCAGCGGCACATCCCTATCCGCGCTGCACGGAGCTCATGCGAGCGGCCGTGCGGCATGTCATTCATTCCAACACACTTCCAGGAGTTCGAATGTCCGCTGAGATCAGCAAAGATTACACCCCGTCGCGCGACGAGTTCGCAGCGATGCTCACCGAAAGCCTCGCCAAGGACGACGTCTTCGAAGGCAGCGTCGTCAAGGGCAAGGTGGTCGGCATCGAGAAGGACCTCGCCGTCATCGACGTCGGCCTCAAGATGGAAGGCCGCGTGCCGCTCAAGGAGTTCGGCCTGGCCGGCCAGCCCAGCACGATCAAAGTCGGCGACACCGTCGAAGTCTATCTGGAGCGCATCGAGAACGCGCTCGGTGAGGCCGTTCTCTCACGCGACAAGGCGCGCCGCGAGGAGAGCTGGACCCGCCTCGAGAAGCTTTCCGAGAAGGGCGAGAAGGTGACGGGCGTCATCTTCAACAAGGTCAAGGGCGGCTTCACGGTCGATCTCGACGGCGCCGTGGCGTTCCTGCCGGGCTCGCAGGTCGACATCCGCCCGGTGCGCGACATCGGCCCGCTGATGCACCAGCCGATGCAGTTCCAGATCCTCAAGATGGACCGCCGCCGCGGCAACATCGTCGTCTCGCGCCGCTCGGTGCTCGAAGAGACGCGTGCCGAGCAGCGTGCCGACATCGTCGCCCGCCTCGCAGAGGGCCAGATCATCGACGGCCTCGTGAAGAACATCACGGACTACGGCGCGTTCATCGATCTCGGCGGCATCGACGGCCTCCTGCACGTCACCGACATGGCCTGGCGCCGCGTCAATCATCCGTCCGAGATCCTGAACGTCGGCGACACGGTGAAGGTGCAGATCATCCGCATCAATCCGGAGACGCAGCGCATCAGCCTCGGCATGAAGCAGCTGCAGTCCGATCCGTGGTCGGCCATCGAGGCCAAGTATCCGATCGGCGCCCGCTTCACCGGCACGGTGACGAACATCGCCGATTACGGCGCATTCGTCGAGCTCGAGCCGGGCGTCGAGGGCCTGATCCACGTCTCGGAGATGAGCTGGACCAAGAAGAACGTTCACCCGGGCAAGATCGTCTCGACCAGCCAGCAGGTCGAGGTACAGATCCTCGAGGTCGACCCCGCCAAGCGGCGCATCTCGCTCGGCCTCAAGCAGACCCAGGACAATCCGTGGGATGCGTTCCTGACCCAGCATCCGAAGGGCTCCGTGGTCGAAGGCCCGATCCGCAACATCACCGAGTTCGGGCTGTTCATCGGCCTCGATGGCGGCGTGGACGGCATGGTGCATCTCTCGGACCTCGACTGGCAGAAGCCGGGCGACGAGGTGATCAAGGACTTCAAGAAGGGCGACACCGTCAAAGCGGTGGTGCTCGACGTCGACAGCTCGAAGGAGCGCATCTCGCTCGGCATCAAGCAACTCGGCGGCGATCCGGCGGACGCTCTCGGCAAGTACAAGAAGGGCGACCAGGTGACCTGCGAGGTCATTGCCGTGCAGGAGAACGGTATCGAGGTGAAGATCGCCGACAGCGACATCACCACGTTCATCAAGCGTTCGGATCTGTCGCGTGACCGTTCGGAGCAGCGCTCCGAGCGCTTCTCCGTCGGCCAGAAGGTCGATGCGGCTGTCATCGCGGCGGACAAGGCGGCTCGCCGCATCTCGGTCTCCATCAAGGCGCTCGAGATCGCGGAGGAGAAGCAGGCCGTCGCTCAGTACGGCTCGTCGGACTCGGGCGCATCGCTCGGCGACATCTTCAAGGCCGCCATCAAGAAGCGCGACGCCGATCAGGGCGACGAGGAGTAAGCGTCACACGCTTACCCAGGGTTGATCCGACAATGCGCGGGGCGAAAAGTCCCGCGCATTTTCTTTTGCCTGCTCTGCCCATTGCGCGGGGGCCGCCAGTTTCCTATTTTGCGCGCAAGGGTTTATCCCAGGAGTATCCCCCATGTCGCTTGAGACCGAAGCCGTTCTCGACCGCCGCCGCATGCGCCGGCGCCTCACCTTCTGGCGCAGTGCGGCGGTGCTCTTCGTCGGCCTTCTGCTCGGCGCTTTGATGTTCAACGGCGACGA
Source organism: uncultured Hyphomicrobium sp. (assembly GCF_902826555.1). Taxonomy (GTDB): domain Bacteria; phylum Pseudomonadota; class Alphaproteobacteria; order Rhizobiales; family Hyphomicrobiaceae; genus Hyphomicrobium_C. The sequence continues at coordinate 39,330 of NZ_CADEFI010000014.1, read as the reverse complement.
CCTCTCGACGCTCGCCGGCACCAAGCAGATCGCGCGCGTCTCCATCGAGGGGACCATCACCGATGACCGTGATCAGCTCGCCATGCTGAAGAAGATCCGCGACGCGAGCCACGTGGAAGCCTTGCTCGTGTTCGTCAACAGCCCGGGCGGAACGACGACCGGCGGAGAGAGCCTTTACCTGGCGCTGCGCGATGTGGCCGAGAAGAAGCCCGTGGTGGCGCAGTTCGGCACGGTGGCGGCGTCGGCCGGGTACATCGTCGGACTCGGCACCGATCACATCGTGGCGCGCGGCAACAGCATTACCGGCTCGGTCGGCGTGCTTGCACAGTGGCCCGAAGTCTCCGAGATGCTCGGCAAGCTCGGGGTGAAGTTCAACGAGGTGAAGAGCGGCGACCTCAAGGCGGCGCCCAATCCGTTCGAGCCGGCGACGCCCGAGGCCCGCCAGGTCATGCAGGACACCATCGACGACGGGTTCCGCTGGTTCCTGTCCCTGGTCGAGACGCGGCGCGGGATCGTGGCCCGGGACGTGGACGGGCTGGTCCAGGGGCGCATTTACTCTGGCCGGCAGGCGCTCTCGCACAAGCTCGTCGACGAGATCGGCGGGGAGGCGGAGGCCGTGCGGTGGCTCGAAACCAGCCGCAATGTGCCGAAAGACCTCAAGGTGGTGGATTGGAAGCCTACGACCGAAAGCGCGTGGGGCTCGGTTACGGGGAGCGCCTCCCAAGCGGCCGGGGCGGTCCTCGCGGCGACGCTGGGGGGGCTTCTCAATATCGTAAACCTTCCCGCAAACGTCGGCAGACTCGGCCTTGACGGACTCGTATCCGTTTGGCAACCTGCGGAAAACTAAAGATAATAATTCCGTCCGGGAGGCCAGTGCTTTGATCAAATCAGAACTTATTCAGAAAATTGCAGCCTCGAACCCGCATCTCTATCATCGGGATGTCGAGCGTATCGTCAATGTTGTGTTCGACGAGATCGTGGATGCTCTCGCGCAGGGAGACCGCGTCGAGTTGCGTGGCTTCGGTGCGTTCACAGTGAAGCATCGCGCCGCGCGGCAGGGCCGCAACCCGCGCACGGGCACTCCGGTGCCGGTGGCAGAAAAGTTCGTGCCCTTCTTCAAGACGGGCAAGGAACTCAGGGACCGGCTCAACACGAACGACTAGTTCAGCGGAGCGCGCAAGCGTCCGCGATGCGGATCAAGAGGAGCGAGCGTGCTCAAAAGAATTCTCTGGCTGTTGACGGCGTTTCCTGCGGCGGCGCTTCTCATCACGCTGGCCGTCGCGAACCGTCATTCGGTTCGGCTCGTGCTCGATCCCTTCCGGCCCGAGGCCCCGGTGATCTCGCTGGTGCTGCCGTTCTACGGCTTCCTGTTCGGGGCGTTGCTCATCGGCGTGCTGCTCGGCGGCGCGGCGACGTGGCTTTCGCAAGGGCGATGGCGGCGTACAGCGCGCGTGCGCACAGGCGAAGCGAAACGGTGGCAGACGGAAGCGGACCGCCTCATGCGGGAGCGCGACGCAGAAGTTTCAACCCGGACCAAGGCGCTTGCTGCCCCCGAGAAGCGCAACGCGGCATAAGATATTCGTTCCTCCGTTCACTCCATTGCCACGCTCGCAGGTTGCCGATGCGGGCCGTGCGCATTGCTAGCTCGACTCGAGTTGATCAAATTTCCATGTCGACACGCGTGAAAATCTGCGGGTTGCGGACCGAGGCGGCGCTCGATGCAGCGCTCGATGCCGGGGCCGACCTCGTCGGTTTCGTTCTCTATCCCAGGAGTCCGCGCAACGTGAGCCTCGCGGAGGCGGCCACGCTCGCGCAGCACGCGCGCACGCGCGGGGGCGCGACGACGGTGACGCTGCTCGTGGATCCGGACGATGCCCTTGTCGATCGCGTCGCCAGCGAGGTGGCGCCGGATTTCATCCAGCTGCACGGCCACGAGACACCGGAGCGTGTCGCCGAAATCCGGTCCCGGAGCGGACTTCCCATCCTCAAGGCGGTTCCCGTCGCAACGGCGGAGGAGGTGCGGGACGCCCTCCGATACCTGGCGCCGGGCCGGGCGAGCCTCCTCTTGTTCGACGCCAAGCCGCCCGCCGACCCCGGTGCGCTGCCCGGGGGAAATGGCCTCGCCTTCGACTGGCGCATCCTGGATGCGGTGCGTCCCGCCGCCGGGCGCGACCCGGCGCCCTTCGCGCTCGCAGGCGGCCTCACACCCGAAAACGTCGCTCAAGCCATCGCGCTCACGGGAGCCTCCATCGTCGACGTCTCTTCGGGCGTCGAAAGCCGGCCGGGCGAGAAGGATCCCGAGCGCATCCGCCGCTTCCTAAACGCCGCAAAGGCCGCTAAGGAGGCATGAAAATCCGCGGCCCGAAAGGGCCGCATCGCAAAGGAACAGGCTTATGGCCTCGAAGAAGCAAAAGTCAGGCGAAGCCAAGCTCAACACGCTGCAAGCCGGTCCCGACGAGCGGGGACACTTCGGCCTCTACGGCGGGCGGTTCGTTGCCGAAACGCTGATGCCGCTGATCCTCGATCTGGAGACGGCCTATAACGCCGCCAAGGACGATCCGGCGTTCCAGGCCGAGCTGACCGACCTCATGCTCCACTACGGCGGAAGGCCGAGCCCGCTTTACTACGCCGAGCGGCTGACGACGCATTTCCGCGAGGTGGCGAAGGCCCAGGGCGGCAAGGGCGGCGCCAAAATCTACTTCAAGCGCGACGAGCTCAACCACACGGGCAGCCATAAGATCAACAACTGCCTGGGCCAGATCCAGCTGGCGCGGCGCATGAAGAAGACGCGCATCATCGCCGAGACCGGCGCCGGGCAGCATGGCGTTGCCGTGGCGACGGTGTGCGCGCGTTTCGGCCTTCCGTGCGAGATCTACATGGGTGCGACCGACGTGGCGCGGCAGTCGCCGAACGTGGCGCGCATGCATATGCTCGGCGCCAAGGTCAATCCCGTCACGGCCGGCGCCGGCACACTCAAGGACGCAATGAACGAAGCCTTGCGCGATTGGGTGACCAACGTGCGCGACACCTACTACCTCATCGGCACGGCGGCCGGCCCACATCCCTATCCGGCCATGGTGCGCGATTTCCAGTCGATCATCGGCACGGAGACGCGCGAGCAGATGATGGAGCGTGAGGGGCGGCTGCCGGACACGCTCGTTGCCTGCATCGGCGGCGGCTCGAACGCCATCGGACTTTTCCATCCGTTCCTCGACGACGAGGGCGTAACGATCTACGGCGTCGAAGCGGGAGGACACGGTCTCGAGGTTGAGAACGGACATGCAGCGTCGATGAACGGCGGGCGGCCGGGCGTGCTGCACGGCAACCGCACGTACCTGCTGCAGGACGCCGAGGGACAGATCCTCGAAGGGCATTCGATTTCGGCCGGTCTGGATTATCCGGGCGTGGGGCCCGAGCACTCCTGGCTCAAGGACACGGGGCGCGTGCAGTACGTCTCGATCACCGACAAGGAAGCGCTTACCGCGTTCCAGCTCTCGGCCAAGCTCGAAGGCATCATCCCGGCGCTCGAGCCTTCGCACGCGCTCGGGTGGGTCACCAAACTCGCGCCGACGCTGCCCCAGGACAACCTGCTCGTCATGAACATGTGCGGACGCGGCGACAAGGACGTGTTCGCGGTTGCCGG
>NZ_CADEFI010000014.1:5391-35587 GCF_902826555.1 uncultured Hyphomicrobium sp. | reverse complement strand
TGCTCGTCATGAACATGTGCGGACGCGGCGACAAGGACGTGTTCGCGGTTGCCGGATATCTGGGGATCAAGCTTTGACCAATAAAAATGAAACTCGGATCGACCGGCGCTTCGCGGCGCTGAAGAAAGAGGGGCGTGCGGCGCTCGTCACCTTCATCACCGCGGGCGATCCCGACCTCGAAACCTCGCAGAAGATCCTCAACGGATTGCCGAAGGCGGGGGCCGACGTCATCGAACTCGGCATGCCGTTCTCGGATCCGATGGCCGACGGTCCGGCGATCCAGGCCTCGTCGCTGCGTGCGCTCAAGGCCGGACACACGATGAAGAAGACCCTCGATCTGGTGCGGCAATTCCGGAAAACCGATGCCGACACGCCGATCGTTCTGATGGGCTACTACAATCCCATCTACGTCCACCCTGCGGAGAAATTCCTCGACGAGGCGACTCAGGCCGGTGTGGATGGACTGATCGTTGTGGACATTCCGCCGGAGGCCGACGAGGAGCTATGCCTGCCCGCGGTGGAGAGGGGGCTCAACTTCATCCGCCTCGCCACTCCGACCACCGACGATAAGCGCTTGAAGACCGTGCTGAAAAACACGTCCGGTTTTCTTTACTATGTCTCGATCACCGGGATCACCGGCGCCGCCTCGGCCAATCCGGACGACGTGCAACTGCAGGTGGCGCGCCTCAAGGCCGCGACAACACTTCCCGTGGCGGTCGGATTTGGCGTAAGAACACCCGAGCAGGCCCGCGCCCTGGCAAAAGGTGCAGACGGCGTCGTGGTCGGCTCGGCCCTGGTCAGGGCCATCGAAACGAGCTTAACCCAGGACGGGCGGGCGACTGGTAATACGGCAGGCTCCGTCCTAAGTTTGGTCGATGGTCTGAGCGCGGCCCTCAGGACGTCGTGATCGACGCGTGTCGGCGAGGCTCATGAACTTCTGATCGGCTTACGGCATGGCGCTGCCCCGCGGGCAGACGAGACTACGATGGTGCGGGTGTTTGTTTCATTGTGCCGCGTGCGCGGCGAGCACTTCAGGAGCGGTCAAGCGTGAACTGGATCAACAACGTCGTCCGGCCCAAGATCCGCAGCTTCCTCACCACGAAGCGCGAAGTGCCGGAGAACCTCTGGGTCAAATGCCCGGAGACGGGGCAGATGGTCTTTTACAAAGACCTCGAAGCCAACCAATTCGTCGTTCCAGGCTCCAACTATCACATGAAAATGGGCTCGCGCGCGCGGCTCACGAGCCTGTTCGACGGCGGCGTTTTCGAGCCCGTGCCCGTGCCTTCAGTGGCGCAGGATCCGTTGCGCTTCCGCGATGGACGCCGCTACACCGATCGCCTCAAGGATGCTCGCACCAAGACGGGCATGGACGACGCCATTCTCGTCGGCGAAGGATTGCTCGATGGGCGGCGCGCGGTGGCAGCAGCGCAGGATTTCGAGTTCATGGCCGGATCGCTCGGCATGGCGGCCGGCGAGGCGGTGATCGCCGGCATGCTGCGGGCGGTCGCCATCAAGGCCCCGTTCATTCTGTTCGCGGCCTCGGGCGGAGCGCGCATGCAGGAAGGCATCCTGTCGCTCATGCAGATGCCGCGCACCACCATTGCCGTGCAGCGCCTGCGCGAAGCCAAGCTCCCGTACATCGTCGTGCTGACGGACCCGACGACGGGCGGCGTCACGGCGTCCTATGCGATGCTGGGTGACATCCACATCGCCGAGCCCGGAGCGCTCATCTGTTTTGCGGGGCCCCGCGTCATTCAGCAAACCATCCGCGAGCAGCTTCCGGATGGGTTCCAGCGCGCCGAGTACCTGCTGAGTCACGGCATGATCGACATGGTCGTGCACCGCCACAAGATGCGGGAGACGTTGAGCCGGATCTGCACCCTGTTGACGCAAGGTGCCTCGGCCGAAACCGGCAAATCCCGGCGCGGCAACGGCAAGTCGCAGAGCAATGGCGCGGTGGTGGATGGAAAGCTGATCGAGACCACGGCGCTCGAGCTCGAGCCGGTGAAAGATAGTGAACGCTTCCACGCGCGGGGCGACGACGACGACGATCCGGATACCGTCGAGCCGCGGAGCCAGCCCAGGAACTGATCGAGGGCACCCGCACGCGGGAATTGCGCGCAGGATTTCTCAAAATCATCACCAGCAGGGTTGACCCGCACGTGGCTCGGGGCATTCTCTAGAGCGTGATTGCTTTTGATTTCACCGCAATCGCGCTCTACGTCTTTGGCGAGACCGGGCCTCGAAAACGGAGGGGCGTGACATTCTAACGAGCGACCAGCTCCTCGCGGACATGAAGCTCCTGCATCCGAAGCTCATCGATCTTTCGTTGGGCCGGGTGGAACGTCTTTTGGCCAAGCTCGGCAATCCACACAAGGCGCTGCCGCCTGTCGTGCACATCGCCGGCACGAACGGCAAGGGCTCCGTCACCGCCTACCTCAAGGCCATGCTGACGGCCGCCGGCAAGCGGGTACACGTGTACACGTCTCCGCATCTGGTGCGCTTTCACGAGCGCATCGAACTGGCTCAGGCCGACGGGCTCACGCAGCCGATCTCGGAGGCCGATCTGGTCGACGTGCTCAAGCGCACGCAATCGGTCAACAGCGGCGACGACATCACGCAATTCGAAATCACGACGGCAGCGGCGCTGCTAGCCTTCGCCGAGCATCAGGCCGACATCGTGCTTCTGGAAGTCGGGCTCGGCGGCCGGCTCGACGCAACGAACGTCATCGACACGCCGGCGCTCACCATCCTGACGCCAATCTCGCTCGACCACGCCGAGAAGCTGGGCAATACGCTCGAGCTGATCGCAGCGGAAAAGGCCGGCATTCTGAAGCGCGGCGTCAACTGCATCGTCTCGCAGCAGGAAGACAACGTGCTCGACGTGATCGCGCACGAGGCGGCGCGCAAGGGTGCGCGGCTCTATGTCTGGGGACAGGACTACGATGCCTACGAGCAGCGCGGGCGGCTCGTCGTGCAGAAGGCCGACCAGCTTCTCGACCTGCCGCTGCCGGCTCTCGTCGGGCGGCATCAGATCATCAATGCGGGAACGGCCGTTGCTGCGGCGCTCGAACTCACGTGCGTCGAGATCGACGAAGGGGCCATCGAGCGCGGGCTCATCTCGGCACGATGGCCGGCGCGCATGCAGCGCATCGACGGGGGCCCGCTGCCGTCTCTCCTGAAGCCCGGCTCGGAGTTGTGGCTCGACGGCGGACACAATCCCGCGGCGGGGCTCGTGCTTGCGCAATCGCTCGCAGACCTCGAAGAGCGGGCGCCGAAGCCGCTCTACCTCATCGTCGGCATGCTCGGCCTCAAGGATGCGGCCGGGTTCCTCGGCTCGTTCCGCGGGCTTGCGCGGCACGTGGTCGGGGTGCCGATCCCGGGCGCGCACGAGGCACCCTTCACGCCGGAAGGGCTCGCGGATGCCGCGCGCTCCGTCTCGCTCAGTGCCGAGCCTGCGCCGTCGGTGGAAGCGGCCTTGAAGCGGATCGATGCGCTCGATCCGGGGCCCAAGCGCGTCCTGATCACAGGCTCGCTCTACCTCGCCGGGCACGTGCTGGCGCTGCAGGAAGGCGTCGAGCCGCAGGCGAACTGACCTCGCTTCGAGAAGATGCCGCAACGGTCATCCTCGGGCTTGTCCCGGTGGATCCGGGCATCAACGGGAACAAGCGGCCGGACCGATGAATGTCCCGTCGTCTCGCCCTCGCGTAGGGGTGGATGCTCGCATGACGTCGAGGATGACATGAGGAGGCTTGCGGGTCGCCCAACGAAAAAGGGCTCCGAGTGATCGGAGCCCTGTCGAATTCAGCGCTCAACAGCGCGTCAGGCCTTGGCGACGAGGCTCTCGCCGATCTGCGAGCCCAACCACTCCTCGAGCTTGCGCTTCTGCACAAGCGCGCCGACGTGCTGGCCGGCAACCTGGCCGTCCTTGAACAGGATCAGCGTCGGCATGGCGCGAATGCCATACTTGGTGGTGATGGCCGGGCTCTGGTCGACGTCGATCTTCACGATCTTGACCTTGCCCTTCTGCTCGGCAGCCACCTGCTCCAGGGCGGGCGCCATGGCTTTACAGGGACCACACCACTCGGCGAAGAAGTCGACGAGCACGGGCTCCTTCGACTTCAGGACCTCTTCGTCGAACGTCTTGTCGGATACGAGTGCGGTCATTCGAATCTCCTTCTTCGGCACATGGCCGAATGGTTGGTGCCCTCGAGCGGGCTCAGAACGTAAGAATGGCCCCGTCAGGCGTCAAGTCGGGCGGTATCTCCTTGATGGGACCGATCATTCACGCCCCGGACGGCTAAGATCCGAGGCGATCGTGGTCCAACCGCCATAATTCGCTGGTGTATACGGCGAGGACCTCGTCCTGGATCTCCATGAGAACGGGGCCCTGCGTCCAAAGAAGGGCCGCCCGGACGGGCTTGTCCGGGGCGATTTCGCGCACGGCCAGCCGGTAGGCGGCCAGCTGGTACAGGTAGGCCGGCGCCACGTCGGCGGGCGATGGCGGGGCGCCGCGGTTGGTCTTGTAGTCCACGATCAGCACCCGATCCTCGAGCACGGCCAACCGGTCGATCTGGCCGGCGATACGCAGCGGCGGGCCAGCCCCGTCCGGACGCGGGATGACGGCGACAATCGGCACCTCGGCCTGGCTTCCGGCCCCGAACACCGGCGCAAAGTCGGCGTCGGACAAGATTGTCAGCGTCTCGGCTGCGATGCTGGCCAGCGTCCGGGCGGGGAGGCCGCGCCCGCGCTCGGCGAGGAAGGCTTTCGCGGCCTTGGGCCATGCCTTGCGGTCGACGGACGGCAGGTGCTGCAGCAGGGCGTGGGTCAGCGTGCCGCGCAGGAAGCGGTTCTCTCCGGCGCGTTTTGCCGGGCTCGACGCGACCGGGCTCAGGACCGCAGGCTCCGACTGCGGATCCCGCGGCGGCGGCGTTCGAAGCGGCTCGCCTTCGTCGTCGGTGTCATAGGGCGCCAGGCGCGACGGAGCCAGCGGGATCGAAAGCTGGGGCTCACGCGGCGCCGGCGCGGCACTCCAGGGAGGCAGCGGCTCCATGCCCTGCTCGGCTGCGTGGATGAGCTTCGGCGCCTCGGGCGGCGCGGTCTGTGGCATGGACAGGCGCAGAACCTGACGGCCGTCGCTCGCCGTCACGCGTTCGAGCACGCCATCGAGGCCGTTGCGGATCAGCTCGTACCAGCAGCCGGCGTCGAGGCCGGATTTGCTTTCGAAGCCGGCGACGTAGAGGCGGTCGCGGGCGCGCGTCATGGCCACGTAAAGCAGGCGGTTCGCTTCCTGGCGCTCGCGCGCCTTTTGCGCGTCGCGCGCCTCGCGAATGGGATCGAGGCCACTCGTCCCCTTCACCGGCCAGATGAAGGGCGGCGGCGTGGCGGCCGGGCGCTCGATGGCGTCGAGCTTCATGGGTTTGCCGCCCTGGCTCGACGCAGAGCCTGCGCTCGTCGTATCGGGCAGGAACACGATCGGGGCCTCGAGGCCCTTGGCGCCGTGAACGGTCATGACGCGGACCTGATTGCGGCCGTGCTCCATGTCACGTTTGATGTCACGCTCGCCGTCGCGCATGAAGGCAAGGAAGCCCGCGAGCGAGGGCGGCGCGCCGTCGTCGTAGGTGAGAGCCAGGTTCAGAAACTCGTCGAGCGGATCGGCAGCGTCGGGACCGAGGCGCGCGATGAGCTTGGCGCGCACGCCATCGCGCTCCAGAAGATCGGCGAAGAACTCGAACGGCGGACGGAAGTCAGCGGCCTTGCGCCACCGCTTCAGCGTGGACGCGGCCTCAAGGTAGCGTTCCGTTTCCTTGCTCTTCTCAAGGAGCGCCTTCCAGAGCGTGCCTTTGCGTCCGTAGGCAAGGTCCGTCAGGTCCGCATCGTCCAAGCCGAATATGGGGCTTTTCAGCACCTCGGCCAGAGCGAGGTCGTCCTCGGGCAGGGTCAGGAAATCGCCAAGGGACAGGATGTCCTGGACGGCGATCTGGTCGGTGAGGTTCATGCGGTCGGCGCCGGCGACGGGGATGCCGCGTGCCTTCAACGCCTGCACCATGGGCGCGGCGAAGGGCGGGCGCTTGCGCACCAGAATGAGGATGTCGCCCGGCTCGATGGGGCGGCCGGTGGATGCCAGCGTCTCGCCGCGCGCCAGCCATCCTTTGATGGTGTCGGCGATGCGGTTTGCTAGGCGAACGACCGGCGGCTCGGCCGACTGCTCGTCGAGCGGCGACCAGGCATCGGCGGGCGCGATGTCCTCGTAGATCTCAGTCGGCCAAATCTCCACCACGCCGCCGTGGCCGGCGCGCTTCACGGCGTGAGGCGCGGGCGTTACCCCCGGCGTGCGCAGCGGATCGGAAAAGACGCGATCGACCGCCGTCAGCACCGGCGCCACGGTGCGGAACGACAGGGTGAGCGGCACGCTGCGCCAAGTGGCGCCGGCGCTGCGGCCGAGCTCCGCAAAGCGGTTGCCCATGGCCGAGAACATCTCGGGGGCCGCGCCCTGGAACGAGTAGATCGATTGTTTCTCGTCGCCGACCGCAAAGAGCGTGCGCACGATATCCTCGCGCGCGCCGGTGCCGGAGAAGAACTCGTTGACGATAGCCTCGACGACACGCCACTGCGACGGGCTCGTGTCCTGGCTTTCGTCCACCAGGATATGGTCAAGGCCATTGTCGAGTTTGTAGAGCACCCACTCCGCGGAGCCTCTTTCCGAAAGCAGCCGCTTGGTGTGCATGATGAGATCGTCGAAATCGAGGGCGGCACGGCGGACCTTGGCGTCATTGTACCGGCTCTGCACGGCTTCGGCGAGGCGCAGCAACGCCATCGTTGCCTCGACGACGGCGGCGCCCTGCTGCTCGGCCCAGAGCGCGAGAAATCGCGACTGTGCGCGAGAGAGCATGGGATCTATTTCGGGGTTCTTCGTCTTCAGAGCGTTGGTGAGGAACTTGTCCCGCGGGCTGCCATCGCTCTTAAGGAACAGCCCAGACAGGGCCTCCATGCGCGCGCGGTCCGTAGCAGCAGTAAGCGCGGCCGCGATCTTGTCGGCCATGCTGGCGTCGGTCTTGCCGCCGCCGCGCAACACGTCGCGCAGGTGCATGAGATCGCGCGGCGAAAGGATGGTTGCGGCCTCGGCCTCGATGGCGGCGCGCGAGACGCCGTCGCGCACTGCGAAGTGACGACGGAACAGCCCGTCCACGACGTCGAGCGTCAGCTGGGCGGCGGTCTCGAGCCATTCCCGGTGCTTCAGCGCATCGGCGAGAATTTCATCGAAACGGTCGTCGGCGGCGTAGCGAATTGCCGTCTCCAACGCACGGCCCATGGTGGTCGCCCGCTGGCGCGCGGCGTTGCCGATCACGTGATCGATGGCCTCGCGCATCAGCTTGCGCGAGGTCTGATCGTCGAGGATAGCGAAGCCGGGCGTGACGCCGGCCTCGAGCGGAAAGCGCTGCAGCAGCCGCTCGGCGAAGGCGTGAATGGTCTGCACGGACAGACCGCCCGGCGTCTCGGTGGCGCGCGTGAAAAGTGTGCGGGCGAGCGCCATCTCCGCCACATTGGGCTCGCGGCCCAAGAATGCGAGAAGGGTCTTTTCGAGCTCGGCGTCGGGCAGCATGACCCACTTCGAGAGGCTGTCGAAGACACGCTTCGACATCTCGGCCGCGGCGGCCTTGGTGTAGGTGAGGCAAAGAATGCGTTCCGGCGGCGTGCCGGCCAACAACAGACGCAGCACGCGCATGGTCAGCACGTGGGTCTTGCCTGTGCCGGCGTTGGCGCTGACCCATACGGACGCGGCGGGATCCGCCGCGGCGGCCTGGCGCTGCCGTGTGCGTTCCAGCTCGATCTCGATCGACTTATGCTCAATGAGCGCCGACATGGGCTAGGCGTCCTCCTCAACACCTGCACCCGACGACCACTCGGCGACGCGCGCCAGATGCGCGTAGTCGTCGTGGGCGTTGCTGAAGCGCGACCGCCGCAACGGGCGATAGGGCGTGCGCTCGTCGTCGAAGCGCGCGACGTGGCGTTTCAGGCCATCGAGGGCCTGCTCGCTCAGCGCGGCGATGTCGGATGCCTTGATATCGCGCTCGTCGCCGGGCGGCTCGCCGCCTGATGCGCGGATGTACCTCAGCGCCGCAACCGGCCGCTTCGGAACTTTCTCGAAACCGAGCACCGCATCGCGCGCGATGGCGGCTTCCAACGGCAGCTGCGGATAGACGCCTTCGAGGACCTTCTTGTCGGGCGGCGGAATGCCGGTCTTGTAGTCGGAGATGACGATGGCATCGTCCAGAATGTCGATGCGATCGGCGCGAGCTCTGAGCCGGAATGGACCGGCCGGCGCATCGAAGACGAGATCGCCCGTGACCTCGGCTCTCACCTCGGACACGGCGCTGCGGCGCGACGGCTCGGTTGCCGCGAACCAGGTGGCGAAACGCTCGAAGCGCGGGATCCAGAAGGCGGCGATGCGCGGGTGGGCGGCGTAGGCCTCCAACGTCTCGCGCGCGAAGCGCACCAACTCAGCCTCAATGTTCTCCGGCAGATCCGACGGGTAGGCTTTCGCGAAGGCCGAGAGCGCATCGTGGATGATGCTGCCGCGGAGTGCAGGCCCGGGCGCCTCGCCCAGCGGCGGAAGGGGCGCAAGCTTCAGGATCTCGCCGGCGAAGATCGTGTACGGGTTGGCGATCCATTTTTCGACGGCCGACACGGAGAGCTTGCGTGGCCGCTGCGCGATGGCGGGACGCGGCTCGGGAACGGAGAGGCGCGGGACCGGTGCGATGTTGTCGCGCTGGCGGGCCCAGGCGAGCCAGGGCTCGCTCGGCTTCAACGCATCGGCGACGCCCATGCCGTTCAGCAGGGCCTGAAGCCGCAAGAGCCAGCGCGAGGGGACGGTCGGCACGCCGTCCTTCTTCTCGGCGCGCGTCAGGATCACCTGGGGAGCCGCAAGCAGGGTGGCGAAATCGTGCGCCGACTGGCCGATCTGCTCTTCCGGCGAGGGCAGGCCGAGGGCTTGCCGCATGGGCCGGTTGAGCCAAGCGCCGGGATCCGACGACTTGGGCCACGTGCCGTCGTTGAGCGAGCCCAGGATGACGACATCGGTCTGCTGCAGGCGCGCTTCGAACGGGCCCCAGATGAACAGGCGCGGATGTACGGGACCACGCGGGCGCACCGTCTCGGAGGAAGCGAGGCTGCGGTAGAGATCCGCGTAGTCGGTCGCGGGCAGATCGAGCGCAGGCAGATTTTCGTCGAGCAGGCCCGCGAAGAAGCGCGCGGCTGTCTCACCGGCTTCGTCGCGCCAGAGCGGGCTTTCGTCCTCGGAGGCGGCGCGCTCTTCCTCCGGCAACTGCGCAACCGCCTCGGCAGCGGCGCAGTGGGCCAGGACCAGGTCGCGGAGGGGCGCCGGCTCGGCACGCTCGTAGAGGGCGAGCAGCGGCGCGAAGGCGGTCCGCAACCGGAGCAGCAGATCACGGGCGCCTTGCCAATCCTCGGCCCAGAGGCGCTCGGCGGCGCGGTGCAGACGCCGCTTCTCCGTCCATGTTTCGGCAGCGCGCTCGAAGGCCGCCTCGATGCCCGCGAGGCCTTCGCCCAGATACGGCGCGCGGAAGGTCGCGATCTCGAGTGCGCGGGCGGCGCGGCGGGCGGCGAACGGATCCAGCCGCAAACGCGTCAGCGGGTGTTTCAAAAGCGCGACCGTCTCGGCAGACGCAAAGCGCGAGGTAGCGGCGTTGATCACGAGATCGAGGAAGGCGCCGGGGGGCGTCTTGCCGAGCGGACGGCCCGCCGAGTCGTCGACCTTGATGCCCCAGGCTTCGAGACGGATCGCCACCCGGCGCGCGAGAAAACGGTCGGGCGAGACGAGCGCGGCGGTCTTGCCGGGCGTCTCCGCCGCCTGACGCAGAATGAGGGCCACGGCCTCCGCCTCGTCCTGAGCCGTCGGCGCCTCGACGAGGCTCAGGCCCTGGGGCGCGGCAGCGACGGGATCGTGGCGCGCGGCGGCCGCGAAGGCTTCCCACCGCTGCGTGGTGCCGGCCGGGCGCATCGCCTCGGCGATGAGGCGCGTGCGCGCTCGCGCCGCTGTGGAGGACGCCTCCCCCAAACGCTCGACGTCACTGCGCGAGCATGAGAGCGCGTCGAGGAGCTTCTTCAAGCCGAACTGCGGATGCTCGGGATGCTGATCCTTGGGATTCTCAAGGCCGATGGCGCGCCAGCTTTCAGCATCGAGATCCGTATCGAGGGCGGGCAGCACGATGGCGCCGTTCGGCAGAGCGGCCACGGCGCGCATCAGCTCCACGGTCGCCGGAATCGAGCCCGTCACGCCGGCGACGATGACCGGGTGCAACGGCAAGCTCGCCGACAAGCGCTCGGCCTCGGCCCGGATGACGGCATTGCGGCGGCCGGCGGCGGAGAGCATCCCGGACTGGGCCAGATAGCCCGGCCACGCCTGGGTGACGATCTCAAGAAAGCGAAGCGTCCTCTGCCAGTGCTCGGAGAAGGTTTCGGGGACGAGCTTGGCGAGACTATCGAGGCTCACGTCCTCGGTCTCGACCATGTCCATCAGCTGAGCGAGCTCCTTGGCCAGCAGGGCGGCCTGGGCGGAGGTCGACGCGGCCGTGGTGGACGCTTCCCCTTCGGCGCTGCGCATGGCCTCGGTCCAGCGACGAATGAGGCTCGTCAGCACAAGGCGGCGTTCCAGCTCGCCGATGGCAGGCGGGATGTTGGATGTGCCCGGATCGACGCCGGATGCCACAGCGGCGATGAGGGACAGATCCTCCTCACCTTCCGAGATGGGCACGATGCGCGGAAGTAGAAGCGCGCGCCCGCCCGAAGCCCGAAGAAACGCATCCTGCAAGGCTCGCGTGGCGCGGCGTGTCGGCAAGTAGAGCGTGACGCGCGGCAGCTCCATGAGACCCGGCGCGCGTCCGCCGCCTGCCGGCAGGGTGCCGTCAAGAACGGCGGCGGCGAGGCAATCGAGGAACGAGCGCCCGGCTTCAACCGTGTAGATGTTTGCGCGCGCCTGCAGCGTGCCGCTCCCGTGGATCGATTCGGCTTGAAGTTACAGCCGGGTATACCACCGGGACGGGGGCAATCAGGCGCTTGCCGCGCGGGCTATCCACTGTTCCGCGTCCTGGACAGATTGCGGCGTGCCGACGTGCATCCACACGCCGTCGAGCCTGAGCCCAAAAAGGCGGCCGCGGGCGATGGCACGGTCCCATAACACGTTGAGGGAGAAACGCCCCTTGGGCGCGTCCTCGAACAGGCGCGGATGGGCGATGGAAACGCCGGTGAAGGCGAATGGCGACTCGCGACGCTCGCCGCGACGCTCGAGCGCGCCATCCTGCGACATGAGAAAATCGCCGTGGCCGTCATAGCCGATACTGGTGGCGCCGAGGGCGAGCAGCAGGAGACTGTCCATGCGCTTGGCGTCGAAGGCTGTAGCGAGGCGGGCGATGTTGGAGCCGATACCGTCGATCCAGGCGGAATCCGAGTTGTGGATGACGAACGGAGCTTTGCCGAGCAGCGGCAGCGCCTTCACCACTCCGCCGCCGGTATCCAGTAGCTCGCCGCGCTCGTCCGATATGGTGATGGCGGGCTTCTTGCGGCCCTTCAGATGGCCTTCGACCTGATCGGCGAAGTGGTGGACATTGACGACAGCGCGCTCGATGCCGCCGGCCGCCAAGCGATCGAGCACATGGTCGATAAGGGGCTTCCCGCACAGCGGCACCAGTGGCTTCGGCATGGTGTCCGTCAGCGGGCGCATGCGCGTGCCGAGGCCGGCGGCCAGCACCATGGCAGTCGTCACCTTGTCGGTCATGCAGGCGGGCTCCCGGGGAGTGGAACTGCGGGCGGTTGGTGGCGGATGGAATCCGGAAGGTGGCGATCGAACCAACGGGCGAGGGCGGCAAGCTCGGGATGGGCGAGCCCGCGCGCCAGATACCGCCATAGGCGCGGGATGTGACGTAAATACGTATGTTTGCCATCGCGCATCGCGAGGCGCGCAAAAATGCCCAGGATCTTGGTGTTGCGCTGAACGCCGAGGGCCGCGTAGGCGAAGCTGAACGCGTCGCGATCGAACGCGGGTTCGGTGCCCCGCTGCCCGAGGTAATGGGCCAGCAACTCGTCCTCCAGCGCCGGCGGGACGTCGAGACGGGCATCCTCGAGCAGCGAGACAAGATCATAGGCCGCGGAGCCGCAGAGAGCGTCCTGGAAGTCGAGGAGACCGGCGCGGCGCGGGCCGTCACGCTCGGGCAGCCAGACGAGGTTGGGCGAGTGGTAGTCGCGCAGCACCCAGCCGGCAGGCTCGGACGCGAGGCGCGCGAAGATGCCCTGCCAGGCGTCCATGAACTCGGCGCGGATCTCGGAGGGGACCGGTGCGCCGTAAATCGCGCGCCAGTACCAGTCGGGCAAGAGCTCGACCTCGATGCCGAGCACGGCCGCGTCCTGGCGCGGGACATGGTGGCTCGTTCCATCGGGGAGCGCGATCGATCCCGGCACAGGCACGCGGGCCAGCGCAATCAATGTGTCGGTGGCGGCTCGCCAGAGCTCGGCCTGCGAGGTGCCGTTCTCGATCTCGGCTCCGAAGACACGATCGCCGAAGTCTTCGAGCACGAGGAAGCCGCGGTCGAGATCGGTCGCGTAGATCTCGGGAGCGCTCAGCTCGGCCTCGCGCAGCGCAGACGCCACGGCCACGAACGGCCGTACATCCTCTGCCAGTTTCGCGATGCGGCTGTAGGGCAGGCCGTTCCTGATCGGCGGCCCGTCCGGCTGGCGGGGCTGATCCATGAGGATCGCCGAGCTGCGGGCGGAACCGAGGCGTGCGTAAGCGCGGGCGGAGGCATCGCCTTGCAGGTAGGCGGGCATTGCCGCATCCCATGGCGGATGTGCGTCGAGAAAGCCCGACATGACTTCGAGGCGGGCGAGCCGTGACACCCAGGTGCCATGTCCCGTGAGGTGCAACGCGCCGGGGGTGACGTGGATGTCGAGGCGGTTGGTGGCGGGGCGGCCCGGCATCGGCTCCGCAATTTCGACGACAACGGCGCCGTCGGCCAGGCGGGTATCAAGCGCGGATAGAGCGGCGGCGTGTAAATCGAGGTGGGCCAGCGCGAGACGGGGCGTGGTGTAGATCTGTGCGCGCGATCCGATCGGGCTCGGGACCTCTGCCCCAGGATCGCCGAGAAGGGCGCGGACGAGGGCGCGCGCGAACGTCGCCCGGAGGGCAGGGGTGCCCGAAAGTGCCAGCAGGTCGCCTACGGCGAGCTTCAGCGCGATGCGCTCCGCCAAGCGGACGACCGACGCCTCGTCCGTGTCAACCACGCGCCAGTCTTGCTGCTGCTTCAGTGCCTGTGGGGACATTCTTTTGCTCGAGGCCACGCTCGGGGAAACGTACCGTGACCTTGGTTCCTCTTCCAGGCTCGCTGTCGAGCGTCATGTCCCCGCCGTGCAGATCGACGAGGCTTTTGACGATGGACAGGCCGACACCGGCCCCGCGATGCTTGCTGCCCTGGCTGCGGCTTTCGAAACGCTCGAAAATACGAGCCTGCTGCTCCTTGGGGATGCCGACCCCCTGGTCCTCCACCGAGAACACCATGGTTCCGCCCTCGCGCCAGCACGAGAGATGCACCACGCCCTCGGGCTTCGAGAAGCCCACGGCGTTGGACAGCAGATTGTAAAGCACCTGACGCACGCGCTGCTCGTCGGCGATGAAGCCCGTCGCATCGTCGGCGACGGCGATGTCGAGCGTGAGGCGGGCGCGTGCGGCGCGTTCGCGCACGCCGTTGATGGCTTGATCGATGACGGCCTGGACGTCGACCTTGGCGAGCTTCAGCTCCAGCCCGCCGGCATCGATGGCGGACAGGTCGAGGATGTCGTCGATGATGGCGAGAAGCGTCTTCGACGAGAAGGAAATGTCGTCGAGATAGTCACGCTGGCGCGGCGTCAGCACGCCGAAGATCGGGTTGGCCAGCAGCTCGCTGAAACCGATGATGTTGGTCAGCGGCGTGCGAAGCTCGTAGGAGATGTGGCCGATGAACTGGTTCTTCAGCGTGTCGGCGGTGACGAGAGCCTCGTTGCGCTCGATCAGCGCCCGCTCGTAGCGCTTCGAGTCGGTCACGTCGACGAAGGTGAGCAACGTGCCGCCGTCGGGAAGCGGCGTCACGGCGTAGTCGATGACGCTGCTGTCGGGGCGCACCATCTGGCCCTCGATGGGCTCGCGCATGTCGAAGGACGTGACCGCTCGGCTGATCTCGGCCCACGGCGCGAATTCGCCGTGCAGCACCTGCGTGACACGGATGAACTCGTCGATGTGCGGCCGCTCGTCGAGCTGCTGGCGGGACAGCTTCCAGATGGATGCGAAGGCCGAATTGTGGAGCTGGAGCCGGCCGTCGGTACCGAACACGGCGACGCCCTCATTGAGGCTGTTCAAGGTCTCCGTCTGCACGCCGATCAGGGCATTGTAGCGGCTTTCGAGGGCCAGGCGCTCGGTCTCATCCCTGTAGAGATAGGTCACGCCGCCATCCGGGCGCTGCGCGGCCATGACGTGCAGATCGCGCCCGTCGGGCAGGTGCCACCAATCCTCGTGCTCGGTCTCGTCCTTGTAGCCTTTCAGGACCTTCGACTTCCATTCGCGGTAGTTCACCACTTCCGGCAGGCGGCCAAGCTCGCGCAGGCGGTCAAGCACGGCACCGTCGCTCGGCGCAGACGCGAGCCAGCCGGCATCGAGCTGCCAGAGCTTCTGGTAAGCGGCGTTGAAGAACGTGAGCTTCTGGTCGGCGTTGAAGATGGCAACGGCGGTGGCGACGCGGTCCAGCGTGCGGTCGTAGGCGGCGATCTGACGATTGAGCTCACCCTTCGCGGATTCGAGATCGGCGACGTCGATCGCTGCGCCCGCGGTCGCGTCACCCAGCGGCAGCACGGTGACCTCGTGCGTCTTCCTTTCGGAGCCGACGATGAGAGGCAGGCGCTCCTTGAAGACCTGGCCCGTTTTCAGGACGCGCGCGACCTTCTTGCGCTGGCGCGACTCGAGCAACTGGATCTGACCGTCGACGACCTCCGCCTCGCTCTCGGCGTCCACGGCCTTCACATAGGCGCTGTTGACCCACGTGATGCGCCCCGACACGTCGTGCAGCCAGGCGGGATGCGGGAGCGCGCTCAAAAGCGCACGGCTCGCGCGCACGTCGCGGGCGAGCCGCATGTGCTGATCGAGGATGACGGACAGATCGCGCTTGTAGCCGGCGACGTCCTTGAAGCGCAGCACGGCCCGGCTTCCGGCGGCGCGGCCGTCCGCCTCGACGTGGCCGCCGGCCGCCGTCTTGAGGATCAGGTTGAAGGCGCGGCCCTCGGAGAGAAGACCATCCAGCGCGGACTTGAGCGCCGCGTTGCTTTTCTGGTCGAGCCAGAAGTTGAAGCGCACCAGCTCGCCGGTGTTGGTGGGGAGGCCCGGCACGCCGGTCAGGGTGTTGGTGACGACGGAAATGCCACGCCCCTGCTCCCAGTGCATGAGCACCTGCGGCTCGGCCTTCATCAAGGCCTCGGCCGCAGCGAGGGCGCGCCTCAGCTCGCGCGATTCATCCTGGGCGCGGCGCGCCTGACGGCGCATGGTGCCGATCGCCTGATAGAGCAGGTACACGGTGCCGATGCCGGCCACGGTGACCAGCGCGGCGAGGATCCAGGTGCCGCCGGGCAGGCCGCCGTTGTCGAAGATCCTGCGTCCGGACGCCAGCGTCGCCGTCAGAACCGTGACGCAAGCGAGGCTCGCGAGCGCGAGCATGGCGAGCTCGACCCGTGTGTTCTGCCGTTCTGGCGTTGGGCTCTTGCCTGACATCGATCTCGGAGTTCGATCCCGCGCGCGCGTGGCTGCGGCCGCCCGGAAATGGCGAATCGCTTTCGAAGTATGGGGAGCTTCGCGGGCCGATGCCAGCCTCACGAGGGCACAGGGCCGGATAGACTTGCGCGTGCGTGCCAGGATCGTGAACCAGCACAAAATAAAAGCCCCGCAACCGGACACTATGCCGGTCACGGGGCCTGATTTTCGGGCTTTTGCGCCTCAGTAGCGGTAGTGATCCGCCTTGTAGGGGCCTTCGACCGGCACGCCGATGTAGTCGGCCTGCTCGGGGCGCAGCTTGGTGAGCTTCACGCCCAGCTTCTCGAGGTGGAGGGCGGCGACCTTCTCGTCGAGCACCTTCGGCAAGGTGTAGACCTTCTTCTCGTACTTGCCGGGATTGGCCCAGAGATCGACCTGCGCCAGCGTCTGGTTCGAGAACGAGGACGACATGACGAACGAGGGATGCCCCATGGCGTTGCCGAGGTTCACGAGGCGGCCTTCCGACAAAAGGATGATGCGGTTGCCGGACGGGAACTCGATCTCATCGACCTGCGGCTTGATGTTGGTCCACTTGAAATTCTTGAGGCCCGCGACCTGAATCTCGTTGTCGAAATGGCCGATGTTGCAGACGATGGCGCGATCCTTCATCAGGCGCATGTGATCGACGGTGATGATGTCGCGGTTGCCGGTGGCGGTGACATAGATGTCCGCGCGGCTGAACGCGTTCTCGATGGTGGTGACCTCGTAGCCTTCCATCGAGGCCTGGAGGGCACAGATCGGGTCGACTTCCGAGACGATGACACGGGCACCGGCCTGACGGAGCGAGGCGGCCGAACCCTTGCCGACGTCGCCGAAGCCGGCCACGAAGGCGACCTTGCCGGCGAGCATGACGTCGGTGCCGCGGCGGATGGCGTCGACGAGCGATTCACGGCAGCCGTAGAGGTTGTCGAACTTCGACTTCGTGACGCTGTCGTTGACGTTGATGGCCGGGAACAGAAGCTGGTTCTGCTCGGCCAGCTTGTAGAGGCGATGCACTCCGGTCGTGGTTTCCTCGGAGACGCCGCGGATCGACGTCGCAACATGCGCGAACCAGCCCGAGGGCTTCTCTTTCAGAAGACGCTTGATGAGCGCGAAGAAGATTTCCTCCTCCTCGGAGCCGGGCTTGTCCAGGAAGGCGGTGTCGCCGTTCTCCGCACGCAGGCCGTAGTGGACCAGCATGGTCGCGTCGCCGCCGTCATCGAGGATCATGTTGGGCACGCCGCCGCCGTGCCAGTCGAAGAGACGCGCGGTGAAGTCCCAATACTCGACGAGCGTCTCGCCCTTGAAGGCGAAAACGGGCGTGCCGGCGGCGGCGATGGCGGCCGCGGCGTGGTCCTGGGTCGAGAAGATGTTGCAGGAGACCCAGCGCACGTCGGCGCCAAGCGCCTTCAGGGTCTCGATCAGAACCGCGGTCTGGATGGTCATGTGCAGCGAGCCGGCGATGCGCGCGCCCTTGAGCGGCTGCTTGGGGCCATACTCGGCGCGGATCGCCATCAGGCCCGGCATCTCCGTCTCCGCAAGATCGATCTCCTTGCGGCCGAAAGCGGCGAGCGACATGTCCTTGACGATGTAGTCCTTGTCGGCGGTCTGAGTGGCGGCCATGGGAGTTCCTTGAGCGAGCGTTTTCACGTTTTCCGGGGGCTCTGAGGCCCTCCCGGCGCAAAGATGGCCTTCCTATAACCGCGACCGGTGCAGGACGCAATAAGATATAAACAAGTCCTTATGTCCCGAGAAAAAGTCGGCATCCGGCTCAGCGGGCAGGGACGCGGACCCGTGGTATTGCCTACCGTGACGGGGCGGATTCAG
The DNA here is from genome assembly GCF_902826555.1 of uncultured Hyphomicrobium sp. Lineage (GTDB taxonomy): Bacteria > Pseudomonadota > Alphaproteobacteria > Rhizobiales > Hyphomicrobiaceae > Hyphomicrobium_C. Next base: position 17,943 of record NZ_CADEFI010000014.1, on the reverse strand, counting down.
GCCACAAACCGCAGATGTCGGACGGCACAGAGGCGCTCAATCCTCCTCGGCGAGTTCCTCGCCGAAGCCGGTCTCGACCAGATCGACCAGGGCGGCGAGCGCCTCGGGGCCCTCGGTGCCTTCGGCCGTGATGTAGAGGGTGGAGCCGGGACCGGCAGCGAGCATCATCAGCCCCATGATCGACGTGCCGCCGACCGTCTGGCCGTCGCGGGTGACCGTCACGGCCGCCTCGAAGGTCTCGGCCAGCTTGACGAATTTGGCGGATGCGCGGGCGTGGAGGCCCTTGCGGTTGACGACGGTGACGACGGCCTCGGGACGCTTGCTGTCTCTGATCTCAGGCATCGCGCTCTCGTCGACCTATCACTGCTCGCCTGAAAGCTCTTGGCTGGCCACCTTGATGTACTTGCGTCCGGCCTCGCGGGCCAGCGTTACCGCCTCGTCGAGCGGCACCTCGGCTCGCAATCCCGCGAGCTTGACGAGGATCGGCAGGTTGATGCCGGCGAGGATCTCGACATTGGCCTCGTCCATGACGGAGATGGCGAGGTTGGACGGCGTGCCGCCGAACATGTCGGTCAGGATAATGACGCCCGAGCCCGTCTCCGTACGGCGCACGGCCTCCAGGATCTCGGCACGGCGTGCCTCCATGTCGTCCTCGGGGCCGATCGAGATGGTCTCGAGCTGTGTCTGGGGTCCGACAATATGCTCGAGCGCCGCGCGGAACTCGACCGCCAGGCCGCCGTGTGTGACGATCACAAGTCCGATCATCTAATTGAGCCGAGGTTATTTCGAAGTTGGAAGTTCCGAGCACCAGCCCAATAGCAGGGTTGTGCTCCAAGTCTCCGTGGCGTCACGACATTCACCATCCTGTCGTGAGCAGCACGATGCCACACCCACCGTTTGTAGCGGGCCGGAGACTTACAGGGGTTCGCGGGCAAAGCAAGGGGTTTCCTGGCCACGCTCCCGGGGCGGTTAATACCCTTCATGCGGCGTCGAGAGCGAGAATAAGCTTGACAGGAGAGGAAGATTCGAAAGGAGCGAGCCGCAGCAGCGGCACCTCGATACCGAGGTAGTTCGCAGATGTCGCATCGAGTGGATAACGCGGGACGTCGCCCGCCGTCACGAGGTCGACCACCAGCGCGAGGCGCGCGGCGGCGCGATGAGGGAGCGTCACGATCCCGAGGCCGCGAACCTCGATCTTGCCAGCGATCGTCGGAGGAGGGCTGGCTTCGATCGTCCCCCCTTTGGCGAGCAGGCAGACCTGATCGTCGGCGAGCAACTCGGCGCGAGACGGGATGTGCGCCAGCTGCGGCATGGCAATGCACCGGAGGGCGAGGTCGGATTTTCCCGATCCCGAGGCGCCGCGGATCAGGGCCGCTTTCCCGCCTAGAGCGATCGCCGTTCCATGAACCGTTTCAGTTGGAGGATGGCTCATGGCGCTCGGATCCAACGCGCCGCCCACCCGCTGCACCAGCACGCGCAGAGGAAAGGAGAGCAGGCAGGCGCACGACGAAGCGCGCTCCCGGGCGGCGCTCCGGAGACTTCGCTGGGCCAGCCTTCTTGTTCTCGGCAGAAATCTCGCCGCCGTGGGCGCGAATGATCTCGCGCGAGATCGAGAGCCCGAGGCCGGAGTTCTTGCCGCGTACGGCCTCCGTGTCTGGGCGGTCGGTGTAGAAGCGATCGAAGATGATGTTGAGACGATCTTCCGGGATGCCGGGGCCTTCGTCCTCGACGGCCAGCTCGACGTTGGCGCCGACGCGGCGAAGGAAAACCGTGACTGCGCGACCTTCAGGCGAGAACGAGATGGCGTTGTCGACCAGATTCGTCAGCACCTGGCCCAGTCGGCCGGCGTGGCCGCTGACCAGGAACGCACCTTCGAAGGGCGCGACCGCGATGATGGTCTCCACGCGGCGGCTGTCGCCCGAGAGAATGTCCTTGAAGATCTGCGTCACACTGGCGACGACGGCGGTCACGTCGAGCGGACCCATCTGCTGGCGAGCGAGCTCGGCGTCGAGACGGGAGGCATTCGATACGTCGGTGATCAGGCGGTTGAGGCGCATCAACTCGTTCTGAATCTGCTTTACGACCTCTTTGCGCTGCTCGTCCGTCCTCGCATACGATAGCGACTCGGCCATCGAGCGCGCGGCGGTCAGGGGATTCTTGAGCTCGTGGGCCACGTCGGCGGCGAAACTCTCGCTGGCCTCGACACGGCGATAGAGCGCTGCCGTCATGGCGGCAAACGCCGACGCCATCTGTCCCACCTCATCGGTGCGATGAGCGAAATCCGGAAGCTCGTGGCGTGCGCCGATGTTGCGGCTCACGAGATCCGCCGAGGCCGACAGCCTGCGTATGGGGCCGGCAACGGTGCGCGCCAGAAGAAGCGCGCTGAGCAGGGTCGCCAGCCCGGCAAAGAGTGCAAGCAGCCAGATCTGATCCTGCTGATCGGAGACGATCTTGTCGATCTCGCCGGGCCGCGTCGACATGAGAAGCACGCCCTGCACGACGGACGCGCGCTGGATGGGAACAGCGGTCGAGACAATCTGCTGGCCCTTCTCGTTCAGGAGCAGCATCGCCGTCGCCTTGCCTTCGAGCGCCCGCTTTACCTCAGGATACGAGGTGCCGTTGGCGTTGCCGATCTCCTTGTAGACAGGGAGATCGTCGTTGGCGAGCATCCAGGACTTGAGGCGGGTCCAGAAATTCTTGGTGCTGGTCCGTCCACCGTCAGGGACCTTGGGCTCGTGCCGCGAAAGCTGGCCGCGCTTCAAGAGCGTCGCGGAGTCCATGACCAGCGTGCCGTCGCGGCTGTAGACGCGTGCGCGGCGCGTCGTGGGTTCGACCAGACGACGCAGAATCGGCGCGACGCGCTCCGGACGGATGGACAACTCGTGCGCGGTGAAGGCTTCGTCGTAAGGCGAGCTCGGCTCCTCCTCCACGACCGGATCGGTGTGGATGACCAGGCGGCCGGTTTCGACCCGCGCGTCACCCGCGATCGCGGCGGCGATAATCTCGCCTTGCACACGCAGCGACTCGCGCTTGGCGTCGATGAGCCAGGAGTTGTTCTCGCTGAAGTAGAGGATGCCACCGATCATCACAACGAGGCCAGCAACGCTGGCCACGAGAATGCGGCGCAACAGACTGCCAGCGATGAAGCGGACGGGGGGAAAAGTGCGCCACCAACCGAGTGCGCCGGTGCCGACGGCCGGCCGCTGGCGAAAGACATAGCGGATCCGGCGGACGAGATTGGAGAGGTGCCTCCGCGCACCGGAGAGGATGGCCTCAAGTCCGGTGTCGACAGCAGGCGTTCGCTCGGTTTCGAGCGCCATTACCCCTCCACGCGGACCGGTTACAGCGCGGCCCGCCTCTTTAACTCTTCTCTAGAAACTCAACCGACGCGCGTGGCTAGGCTTCCTTGAAGCGGTAGCCTACGCCATAGAGCGTCTCGATGACGTCGAAATCATCGTCGACTTGCTTAAACTTCTTGCGCAAGCGCTTAATATGGCTGTCGATCGTGCGGTCGTCGACATAGACCTGATCGTCGTAGGCGGCGTCCATCAGCGCGTCCCGCGTCTTCACCACGCCGGGGCGATGGGCAAGGGCCTGAAGGATGAGGAATTCGGTGACGGTGAGCGTCACGGGACGATTGTCCCAATGGCAGGTGTGGCGCTCCGGATCGAGCTTCAGCTTGCCACGCTCCAGAATGTGAGCGACCTGCGGTTCGGCGACCTGACCGTCCTTGGGCTGCAGACGACGGAGGATTGCGCGCACGCGCTCGACGATGAGGCGCTGCGAAAAGGGCTTGGCGATGTAGTCGTCGGCCCCCATCTTGAGACCGAACAACTCGTCGATCTCCTCGTCCTTGGAGGTGAGGAAGATGACGGGCATGTCCGACTGCTGGCGCACCCGGCGGAGCAGTTCCATGCCGTCCATGCGGGGCATCTTGATGTCGAAGATGCCGAGATCGGCGGGATCCTCGGTCAGAGCCTCGAGCGCGGAGGCGCCATCGCTGTAGGTGCGCACCTTGTAGCCTTCGGCCTCGAGTGCCATGCCGAGCGAGGTCAGAATGTTCCGCTCGTCATCCACCAGCGCGATCGTGCTTTTCTCTTTCATGGTCCCGATTATCCTCGCGGCAATCCTATTTGCCTTCCTGGCGCTTTATGGTCCCAAGGTGGATCAATTGTGGCAGGAGCCTTCTTATGCGTCGGGGCCTGAACACGAACTGAATGGCCTCGAAAGCCAGAACCGAGCGGAGTGATCACACATGGCAGGCACCGAAAGCGGCAAAGAACCCGGCGCTTCGCGGCAACCGTCTCAAGCCCAGCTTCCGCCGGGTGACGCCGCGCGCCTCATCATGCGCCGCGCCCTCAAGGCCTCGCTGGCGACGCTCGAGGCATCGAGCGGCCATCCTTACGCCTCGCTGGTCACAATCGCAACCGATGTGGACGGAACGCCGCTGCTCTTGATCTCAACCCTCGCACTTCACACGAGAAATCTCAATTCCGACGCCCGGGCAAGCCTGCTTTTCGACGGTACGGATGCGGCCGGCGACCCCCTTGCAGGCGGACGCGTCACGGTGATCGGCCGGGCGGTCAAAACGGAGCGCGCCTCTGCCCGGGAGCGTTTCCTGGGCCGGCACCAAACGGCCCGGGGTTACGCGGATTTTCCGGATTTCGCCTTCTACGAACTGCAACCGGAGCGGGCGCACTTCATCGGGGGCTTCGGCAGGATCGTCGACCTCGCGCCAGGCGATTTTCTGATCAATACGGACGATTCAGCCGGCCTGATCTCGGCCCACGCCGACATCGTCTCGCATATGAACGACGATCACGCCGCGGCCCTCGCCCTTTACGCCACGGAGCTCGCAGGTGCGCCGGGTGGACCCTGGCGCATGACGGGCATCGATCCGGAAGGCTTCGACATCGTCTGTGATGGCACGACATGCCGGCTGCCGTTTACCATCCGCGTGACGACGCCGGACGAAGCGCGGCAGGAGCTGGTTCGCCTTGCGGCGCTGGCGCGCGATCAAAAGTCCAAGCGCTAACCGATTGCCCTTGGCTGTGCTTGTCCGGACGATCTTCCGGATGCTAGCCTTGCTTCCGCGCCCAAGCCAAAAAGAAAGCATCAAGCCTTTCAACGCTCATTGCGCGGAGGAACACCCAACATGAACGCCATGCCGCCTGTGGATGCCAAAACGAGCAATCCCGCTGTTCTCGCCTTCGTCGAGGAAGCAAAGGCCCTGTTCAAGCCGGACAATGTCCGGTGGTGCAACGGCACCAAGTGGGAATACCAAGAAATGTTGAAGGCGCTGGTGGACGGGGGAACCGCCCAGTGGCTCAACCCGGCCAAGCGGCCGAACTCCGTTATCGTGCGCTCCGATCCGGCCGACGTCGCCCGCGTCGAGGATCAGACTTTCATCTGCTCGCGCTCCAAGGACGATGCGGGTCCGACCAACAATTGGGCCGATCCCAACGAGATGAAAGCGACGTTGAGCAAGCTCTATGACGGGGCGATGGTGGGGCGCACCATGTACGTCGTCCCGTACTCGATGGGGCCGATCGGCTCGCCCATCGCCGGCATCGGCGTCATGGTGACCGATAGCGCCTATGCGGTCGCCAACATGCACATCATGACGCGCGTCGGCGACAAGGTGCTGGCGGCGCTCGGCCAAAGCAGCGATTTCGTGCGCGGCCGGCACACCGTCGGCTATCCGCTCTCGACGCCGGCGACGGCGGATGTCCCCTGGCCCTGCAACAAGACCAAGTACATCACGCATTTCCCGGAGACTCGCGAGATCTGGTCCTATGGCTCGGGCTACGGCGGTAACGCGCTGCTCGGCAAGAAATGCCACGCTCTGCGCATCGCCTCGGTCAAAGCCCGCGACGAGGGCTGGATGGCCGAGCACATGCTCATCCTCAAGCTCACCAACCCGGAAGGCCGGTCAAAGTTCGTAGCGGCGGCCTTTCCGTCCGCTTGCGGCAAGACCAACCTCGCCATGCTGGTGCCGACCATTCCCGGCTGGAAGGCCGAGACGGTCGGCGACGACATCTGCTGGATGAAATTCGGCGCCGATGGCCGCCTCTATGCCATCAACCCGGAGACCGGCTTCTTCGGCGTCGCGCCCGGCACGTCGAACGACAGCAACCTCAACGCGATGAAGACGCTCACCGCGAACATCATCTACTCGAACGTCGCGCTCACCGACGACGGCGACGTCTACTGGGAGCAGATGGGCGAGCAGCCGGCCCATGCCATCGACTGGATGCGCCGCTCCTGGACACCCGCGTCGGGACGCCCATCGGCGCATCCCAACGCACGCTTCACGGCGCCGGCGGCCCAGTGTCCCGTGATCGCCAAGGAGTGGGAGGATCCCGCCGGCGTGCCGATCGATGCCATCCTGTTCGGCGGACGGCGCGCATCGGTGGTGCCGCTCGTTTCCGAAGCGCTTTCGTGGCGCCACGGCACGTTCCTCGGCTCCATCATGGCGTCCGAGAAGACCGCCGCCGCAGCCGGCGGAGGCGTCGGCGAACTGCGCCGCGACCCGATGGCCATGCTGCCTTTCTGCGGCTACAACATGGGCGACTACTTCCAGCACTGGATCAAGATGGGCGAGAAGGGCGGCAGCAAGATGCCGAAGGTCTTCTACGTCAACTGGTTCCGGAAGAGCCCCGAAGGCAAGTTCCTTTGGCCGGGCTATGCCGAGAACAGCCGCGTGCTGAAGTGGATCTTCGAGCGGTGCGACGGCACGGCGCAAGCGGTCGACACGCCGATCGGCAAACTGCCCGCCGATGGTGCGCTCGACATCAACGGGCTCAACGTGGCGCCGGGCGCCATGGGCGAGCTCTTGAAGGTGGACATCGCGGGCTGGAAGTCCGAGCTGCCGTCGATCCGCGAACATTTTGCGACATTCGGCGCCAAATTGCCGTCGGCGCTCAGCCAAGAGCTTGCCGATCTCGAGCAGCGTCTCGGCTGAACGCGCGACGCGTCCAGCGGCGAGAGGATCCCCTGACTTCAGTCAGGGGATCTCATGCGCTCATTTCGCGCTTATCCGAGACGCTCGAACTCTCGTATGAATCGTGATCTACACGTGACCCTGCACGGCGCCGAAAGGCTTTCCGTGCTCCTCTCGTGGGATAACGGCGATGCTGAACTGGCTTTCAAAGCTGTTCCGGCGGCACCACGAGGCTCAGCCTCAACGTCGCTCCGCGTCTCCCGTGCGCGTCATGCTCGACGAGAAAACCATCTCGGTCGACGACGGGGCGGGCGGCATCGCCTCGCTTCCGTGGTCCAGTCTCGGCAACGTGGCGGTGATCACCACCGATAGCGGGCCGTTTGCAACCGATCTGTTCTGGATCCTGACGGACAAGGAAGGCCGGCAGTCGATTACGGTGCCGATGGACGCCGGCGGCGAGGATGCGCTGCTCAAGGCCATGCAAGCGCGCCTCACGGGTTTCGACAACATGGCCGTCGTGGAGGCGATGAGCAGCGTCGAAAGCGGCCTGTTCCAGATCTGGCCGGCCACCGAAATCACTTAAGTGACCTCGGTGTCCGCAGGATCATCCCCGCGGCCGCGACGGTCCGGCCGACGCTTCAATCCCGCGATCCAAAATCGGTGCAAGAGGTCTGGAGAATGCGGAGGAGATCGCAATCTTCGCCCAGCGCACGCGTGTCAGCGCCAGCTTCATCCATCGGCGTGCCCAGAAGATCGGGCTCTCGTCGAGCGCCATGGCCTTGATCGAATAGGCGAGCGCCAACGACCGGCGATCGTGCGCGACCTTCTCGGGGTCGGCGTAGAAGCTCGCAATCTTCTCAACCCCCATGCCGGGGGTGGCGAGCCAGCGCGAGACATGGCCGTTGCAGAGGCGCTCGACGTCGACAAGCGCCTTGCGTGCGCCGCTGCCACCTGCGGGGCAAGCGGTGCCGAAGGCGTCGCCCACAAGCACCAGGCCGGGCGTCAGGTATCCCGTGGTCTCGTAGAGATCGATGGGGCGCATTTTCACCGGTCCCACGATGCGGAAGGGGCCGGTCAGGCGCTCGAGACGCGGCATCGCAGCGCTGAGAGTCGCCTCCGGCGCATCGCGAAACGCACGCAGCCACGGGTCTGCGAGATCGCGGTAGACGAAGAAGTTGGCACGCATGCGCGTGCCGATCGGAAACAGCGTGATGTAAGCTGCCCGAAAGCGCGGATGCTCGCCGTAGTGGGTGAGCGCACGGAAGGGAAAGCTCGCTCCCGCCAACGGCTCCATGTCGAAACCGAAGGTGATCGACTGGCACCGGCAGAGGTCCACGCGCTCGATACCAAGCTGCTCGCGGAGCGCATTGTTCAAGCCGCTGGCCAGCACCACCAGACGCGCTTCGATGGTCTCTCCGGTGGAAATGGAGACGCTCTGACGATCGGGGCTGTTGGCAACAGCCGTAACCTTGCCGTGGATCTGAGTGACGGACGGCGGCAGCTCGGCGCGCAGCCGGTTGACGAGCGGGCCATAGTCAAATCCCATCTGGTCGCTCGGCCGCTTCTCGGCGAGATGGCCAAGGAGCGAGACCCACACGGATCGGTCGTGCGTCGAGGCGGCGGTCACGGTGTCGCTGAGGCCGATCTTTTTCAGGACCGCCATCTGCCCGTCGTCGAACTTCTCGCAGCGGAAGTCGTCGGGGTAGGTTCGGTGCGGATCGATGATCACCACCGAATGGCCGGCACGTGCCAGCATGGTGGCGGCGATGGAGCCGGCCAGGCCCGCTCCGACAACCGCGACATCACACGCACGCCCCGGCGTCGCCGGCAAGGCGGCGAGGGCGCGAGCATCGCCTTCAGTTGCAGCAGCTTTGATCATCCGTGCGTAAGTGACTTTACTGACGTAGGTCCGTCACTCTTAGCGGGAAGCTTGCCAAACTCCGTTAAGGACGGGGCACGCGCCGGGCGAGCCGCTTTACAGCGTTAACAATGGCTTGCTGAAATCCATAAGACTGTGCGCTTCGGCTCAATAGCGGGTCGTGAGCTCGGTCAGCCACGCCGGGGAAGCTTCGACCAGGGCCGCCTCGATGGTCTTGTCGAAGCCGGTCAGGATGAGGATGCCAATGGCGACGAGCAGGACGCCGAGCACGGTCTTCCCCGTGCCGCCCGCTCCCAAGAGCAGGCCGCGCCACCGCATCATGGCCTCGCGCGAAAGAACCCCCAAGGCCAGGAGCGGAAGAGCGGCGCCCAATCCGAACAGCGCCATGGTCAACCCCACCTGTCCGAGGTTCTCGCCACGCGCAGCAAGCACGGACGCCGCGCCAAGCGTCGGGCCTACGCACGGCGCCCAGACGGCGCCAAGCACAAGGCCCAACAGAAATTGTCCGCTCCATCCGCGCGTCGAAAACTCGCCGAACACCTCCTCGACATAGTTGCCGATGGGGCTGCCGGCGGCGGCAAGGCGGACCTGCAACGGCTCTACGATCAGCACGATGCCGACGGCCAGCAGAGCCGCGGCGGCAACGGTGCGAAACAGGGCGGCATCGAGCCCGACGGCGTAACCGATCGTGGAGACGAACAAGCCGAGCACGGTGAACGACAAGGCTACTCCGACGGCGAGCGCGGCCGGTGCCCACCGATGCTCCGTGGCGGCGGCTCCGAGCACGATCGGCAGCAGCGGCAGGACGCACGGAGACAGAACCGACAGTGTGCCGGCGAGAGCTGCCAATGCCAGAGTAGCGAGGGTCACGGCCTCACTCAGAGGGCGGTTTTAAGAAGCGCTTCGATGCCTTCGGTGCTGGTATCGCCAGCGGAACGGCCGGTCTCCTTCTCGCCTTTGAAGGCGATCAACGTCGACTGACTGCGGGCGTTGAGCGTCCTCAGCGCTTCGCCGCCGGTGTCGAAATCAAGCTCGAACATCACGACATCCTTGAACGCGGGATCGGCCGCGAGCTTGTCCAGGATGGGCTTCTGGGCCTTGCAGGTCGGACACCACGGTGCGCTGACATGCACGAGGATGGACTTGCCCGCCGCCTGCGCGGCGGCCAGCGCCGCGGCGTCGTAAGGCTGCCGGCCGGCGGCTGCCGCAGGCAGGGCGATCGCCCATGCCAGGGCCAGCAGGGCTACGGAAACAAATATGAAACGTGGTGACATGGCGGCGCTCCCAGATCGCATCGGCATTCGTACCTTTCCATCTACGGACACGGCGCTCCTTCAGTTTCGGAAGGCGCGGTCCAAATTTTTCACCTTGTCGAGGTTCTTGGCCTTGTCGGCGTTCTTCATGGCACCGATGCGGGCGGAGTTGACGTCGGCGCCCTCGAAATCGGCGCCGGCCACGTTGGCGCCGGTGAAGTCCGAGCCGCCGAGCTCGCCGCCCGTGAGCGATGCACCCGTGAAATCGGCGCCGTTCAGGCTCGAATACTCGATCAGAACGCGGCGCATGTTGGCGCCTTTGAAGGAGGCGCCGTCGAGGACCGTGCTCTTGAACGTGCCGCGCATGAGGCCCATCGACTGGTTCTTCTCGTTGGCCGAGAGGTCGGCGCCGTCGAGGATCGCGCCCTTCATGCTGGCCTTCGAGAAGTCACCCGCCACGTGGGCACCCGTCATATCCGCGCCGTCGAGCTTTGCGCCGACGAACTGCGTTCCGAACAGGCTTGCGCTCCTGAGGTTGGCCCCGGTCCAGTTGGAATTGAGCGACCAGGCCGAGTCGAGGTTCACGCCTTCGAGGTTGGCCTTGGAAAGATTCGAACCCATGAGGCGGGCGGCCTGAAAGTTCACGCGGCGCAAGTCCATTCCCGACAGGTCGAGATTGTTCAGGGCCTTGCCGAAGAGATCCAGCTTTTCGCCCTCAGGCAGCTTGGCGATAGCGGCCTCGATCTCGGCCCGCGTCATCTCGGCCTTGGTGAAGGCCGGCTGCGAGAGATCGACCATGTCGAGCATGCTCTGAGCCCGGGAGGGGCCGACGCCAATCGACATCGCCAAGGCGATGGCGCTGATAAAAATGATCTTTCCGGACATCGCCCGCGCTCCTCCCAACTTTTTTGTTCGACCCGCTCGGGCGGGCTCGCCACGACCGTTTGCGTCGTGAGACACTGGGGTATTCGAGCCGAAAGCCACCATCTGTAACCTGGGTCACGAAACGCAAACCGCAATGCCTTCACATGATTTCGAAGACGTTTGGCTCGGCCTTTTTCCCGCCCTGGCCGAGCTTGCCCCAGAACATCTGGCGCTGGCGCGCGCCCAGGTTCGCTTTCCCGAGCTCCGGGAACGCGACGTCGCCTACCGGCAGGGATGGGAATGTCCCAACTATGTCATGTGCCTCGAAGGCGGGACACGGACTTTCAAGACGTCCAGCTCGGGGCGCGAGCTTCTGCTCTACAAAGTCGCCGCCGGCGGGACGTGCGTGTTCACGACACAATGCCTGCTCGCGGGCGGGACCTTTCCTGCCGAGAGCGTTGCGGAAGCTCCGACGCGGCTGGCCGCGCTGCCGGCCGCAAGCTTTCATACGCTGATGGCGCAATCGCCGCCGTTCCGCCGCTTCGTGCTGGACGACTACAGCACTCTCCTTTCGACCATGATCTCGCTCGTCGACGAGATGGCGTTCGCCTCGCTCGAGCAAAGGCTTGCCGGGCGTCTGATCGCGGAGGCCGACGGGCAAGGGTGCGTGGCCAAGACCCATCAGCAACTGGCGCTGGATCTCGGCAGCGTGCGCGAGGTCATCAGCCGGTATCTCGGCGAGTGGGAGCGGGCGGGTTGGATCCGGACCCAGCGCGGGCGAATCGAGATCCTGGACCGCGAGGCCCTCGCCACCCATCGAGGAACGTGATCCCTTTCAATAGACTGCGGTGCCCCTACATGTGCGGTTGCGGCCGCTCCGCCCACCCCCTGACACCGGGCCGCGATTCCGGGTAGTGTGCCGGCCAACACATGCCATGCCCGCCCCGCGTCCGGCGGGGCAGAAAGGACCTTTTTCATGTTCGATCCCGAAAGCCCGCCCGAGCTCGAAGCCGCCGCCTGGTTCAACGCCGAGACGCCGCCGAAGCTCAAGGACCTCAAGGGCAAGGTGGTCGTGCTGGCCGCCTTCCAGCAGCATTGCCCGGGCAGCCTCAGGCACGGCCTGCCGCAGGCGGCACGTCTCGCGCACGCCTTCAACGATGACGAGGTGGCCGTGATCGGGCTCAACACGCCGTTCGAGCAGACGGACACGCAGAGCAAGGCGGCGCTCGAGGCTTTTGTCGCCGAGCACGGCCTCTCGTTCCCGGTGGCGCTCGACAAGGCCAACGGCAAGAGCCTGCCGAAGACCATGGAGGCCTTCGAGATCCAGGGTACGCCGACGATTCTCATTTTCGACCGGCAGGGGCGTCTCCGGCGTCACTATCTGGGACAGGTGGACGATCTGCGGGTCGGCGCCGAGGTGATGGCGCTCACGATCGAAGCGCGCGACGCCCCGCGCGAGCAGTCGATTGCGCTCGAACGCCGGCTAGCGGCCGTGCTGACCGATCCGAACGCCCATCACCATCATGGTGACGGCTGCGGGTGCGGCCATGACCACGCGCACGATCATCACCATCATCATGCCGAGGGTGGCTGCTGCGGCGGTCACGGCCATG
>NZ_CADEFI010000014.1:0-5291 GCF_902826555.1 uncultured Hyphomicrobium sp. | reverse complement strand
CACGATCATCACCATCATCATGCCGAGGGTGGCTGCTGCGGCGGTCACGGCCATGCGCACGACCACGATCATGGCCACGAGCACGCCCACGGCAAGGGCGACTGCGGGTGCGGCCACGATCACTAGCGAACGGCAAAATTGGCAGCTTACGCCGCATTTGCGCGCACAAACCGGCCCGGTGTTCCCAAAGGAACATCGGGCCGCGTCGTGAGGCGCCATAGACGCTTCGGGCGAGCGGCAGAAAATCGCCGCTCCGCTCGCCGGATTTCCCCCCCCCAAATCTGGACGCCGCATCGCGCTCCCCGCACGGGGCGCCGATCAACGACACTCGATACTGGAGTTACGAAAAATGCGCCGGATCAAACTGAAGCTCATGGCAGCGGTTGCCGCGAGCGCGCTCGCCCTCGTCGTAGGGGGCCTTGCGCCAGCGTGGGCCGACGCGACGCTCGATACCAGCAAGCTCGCGCGCGTGCCTGGCGCGAAGGAGACCTACGCCAGCCCGCTGACGACCATTTTCACGAGCCCGGCGTCCGTCGAGGAAACGGCCAAAGCCGTCGTGAAGCTGCTCGCAGCCGGAGGCTGGCAGCTCTATACCGATCCGTTCGCAAGTGCGGCCGATATTCCGAACCTGGCGATGATGACCCTCAAGAGGGGCCCAGAGGGCCTGACGGTGATGGTCTCGCTCGCTCCGGCTCAGGGCAATGCCACGAGCGTCTCGTACACGGCGAATCCGATCGCCGAGGACCTGCCTTTTGCGGCCGATGCGTCCGACATCAAGTATGCGCCGACACGACCGTACCTCTCTTTCGTGACGAAGACGCCGCTTGCGGATTCTCTCGCGCTTTTCACGAAAGAGCTGGCGCAACGCGGCTGGTCAGGGTGGTCGCGCAAGGAGAACCGTGCGGCGAACGCCGGGGAAGACGTGTCGGAGCCCAACGAAAGAGGCCGGTTCCAATTCTTCGTACGCGAGCCCGCAAAACCTCTGATGCTGTTGCTGCAGAGCCGCGACGACGGACAGCTCATCGTCACGCTCGAAGCCGTTCCGCAGAAGCTTCTGACACTGGCGCAGGAGAGCGAAGAGCCCAAGGTGGAGACGCCCTCCGAGCCTTCCGCCGCCGCGCGGGATGCTCATGACGCATTCGACGATCTCGCCGGTAAAATCATGCAGGATGCGCTGAAGGGTCTCGGCACGCCCGGCGCACCGCGCGCGCAAGACGGCCCCGCACAGTCCGTTTCCGCGCTTGATGCCATGGAAGCTCCCGAAACACCGATCCCGCTTCCGGCGACGGCAACCGATATCGACTTCGACGCCGAGGACGGTGACCTGTCTTTCGAGAGTGCGTCCAACGTCGCCTCCGTGGCGCAGTTCTATCGTGATGCCATGTCGCGCGCCGGATGGAAGAGCGAGCGCTCGCCCATCAACAGAGACAACATGGTCGTGCTGCGCTTTGCCAAGGACGAACGGGACCTCTCGCTCACCGTCATGGCGTTCGGCGCGAAAACGCGCGTCACCGCAGACGGCTCGGCACTCGTGGTAGCGGCGGCGCCTGCGGACCAAGCCGATGCACCCGACGCCGAAGCCGATAAGGTCGAGTTCAAGGCAGAAGAAAAGTATGGTCTTCCGGTCGCCACACCCGGGTCGCTTTCGGGCAGCGAGAAGAGCCTGTTCCGTGTCTCGGCGCATGCGAGCGTTCGCGCGCCGGTGAAGGCGGTCGTTGCCTTCTACCGCCGCGAGCTTACGGCACGCGGCTGGACGGAAGACGGCGGCGCGAAGGAAAGCCCCGAGCAGGTCGACATCTCGTTCAAGACGCCGCAAGGACCGGGCATGCTCAATGTCTCTCGCAAGGGTGACGAGACGTTCGCGGTGGTGACGCTGCGACAGGAGGACGCCGCCCGCAAGGCCGGCATGCTGCCGCCCGCCGGGCAAACGAAGCTTCTGTTCGGCAACATCCTCGAAAAGGATGCGGTGATCACCGTGGGCAAGACGCAAGTCAAGGTTCCGGCCGGAAGCGGCGCAGAGGGGCCCGATGGTCCAACCCTGAACATCGCCCCCGGCAAGCACAAATACCGGTTGCGCGTTCCGGGAAAGCCCGACGTCACCGAAGACCTGGACGTTGCCTCCGGCGACATCTGGGGCGTGATGATCGGTCCGGGCGGTGTCCTCGCGGTGCCGATGTACTAGACGGCGAAAAAGGAGCGGTGGGCGCTACCGCCGCTCCTTGAAGCCTGGGCCTTCGAAGGTGCGGACGGGGCGGCCGCGTTCGAGGGCATCATGCTGACTCCAGCGATCGCGTTCGGCATCGGCCCGCGCGGCTTGCGCTCCGTCCGCCAGCATCGCTGCAAGACGGGCGAGCGCGAGTTTCTTGTTCATGGCCTGCGAGCGCTCCTCGCGCGCGGTGGCAACGAGGCCGGTCGGCTTGTGCGTCGCGCGCACCGCGCTTTCGGTCTTGTTGACATGCTGGCCGCCGGGGCCGGACGCGCGCATGGCATCGAAGGCGACGTCCGCAACACGCAGACTTGCGATGGTGGTGTCCGGCGGCGCAAGCACCTCGACGCCGACGAACCAATTCTTGCGCTTGTGACCGGCGCGCACGGGGGAAGCGCAGATCCAGAGCACGCTGCCGCGGCTTTTCTCAGCGAAGGCACGGGCGCCTTCGCCGTCGACCGACAGCAGCGCCGAAAGCGCCGTGCCGCGCTCACGGCCCGCGACGATCTCCAGGACCTCGCAGGCGAGGCCGGATTTGCGCGCCTCCTTCTCCAGCACGCCGGCGAGGCTCGTCACCGCGAGCTGGCACTCGGCCGGGCCGCGGCCCGAGGTGACGTGAATCCAGATTCGCTCACCCGTTCTGCTGTCACTCATCGCGCGCCCTCCGCACCTTGTAGGTAAGGACCGGGCGATAGACGGCGACGGTGGCGATCAGATCCGCCGCTTCGAGATCGGCAATCACCTGCGCGATGTCCTTGTAGGCTTGCGGGGCCTCGTCATAGAGCAACTCGCGATCCTCGCAGACGACGCGGCCGCCGAGCTCGGTGCGCGCCAGGTCCTCGACTCGGTACTTGTGCGAGAGGCGCGATTTGGCGTAGCCGCGCTGCCAGCGGCGACCGGCGCCGTGGGCGAGCGACCAGGCGGCTTTCTCGCCCTCTTCGCCGCGTGCGCGCACGAGATAGCTCGGCGTGCCGCGAGATCCGGGGATCATCAGGCAGCCCGCCGCAAGAGCCTCGCGCGTCGACGCCGCGCCCTTGCGGTGGAACCAGGCGGGGGCGCCCGCGAAGTCCTCCCGCGTCACCATGTTGTGGGCGACGTCCGAGACGCAGCGGGCGTTTGCGCCCAGCTCGACTGCGAACCGGTGTGCAATGAGCGCGCGATTGGCGCGCGCAAAGCGCATGGCGTGCTCATGACGGGCGAGGTAGTGCGCGGCCGCATCGCTCTCCTCCTCCAGCGGGTTGGCGCCGTGACGCTGCAACAGCTCGCGGAAGATGTCCTGGCCCAAGCCGCGGCTGCCCGAGTGGACCAGGAGCGCCGCGTTGGCCTTGTCGAGGCCGAGGCCGGCGAACGCCGCCGCATCGCGCACCTCGTCCACGATCTGCAGCTCGGCGAAGTGATTGCCTCCGCCGATCGTGCCGAGGCCGGCGTCGGACAGCGAGGCTTCGAGCCCGAAGCGGGCGCGCCAGGGCGTGAGGTCGCCGTCCCACGGGTCCTCAAGGCCCGAGATGCGCTTTTCCAGGCGGTCGAGCTTGAGCTTCCTGGCGGGCAGATCCGTCGCCCAGAAGCTCATGCCGCAGCCGATGTCGTTGCCGGCGAGTGCCGGATAGAAGAGGCCGCGCGAGACGAACGCGGCGCCGACGGCGATGCCTTTGCCGGGATGCAGATCCGGAAAGCCAGCCGCCAGCACCATGCCCGGAAGGCGTGCCGTGTGGTTCAGTTGTGCGAGGGCCGCGCCCTCGATCCAGGATTTGTCGGAGGTGAAAAGACGGACGTTATGCGGGCCAGCGTGCGCCGCGTCCGAAAGCGAATTGCCCATTGGGTTTGCCCGGGAGAACAGAGGTGTCCATGCCCGCGATGCGACCACCGCGGACGGCTGATGTCAGCGTCTCGTTGGTGGTGCGGCGCATGAGGTTCTCCTTCGGCAATTCAGACTTCGCTTGTCGCGAGCCGGGGCTGATACGCGCGAAATGCGACGGAAACAAGCCAGTTTCGGCTCAAGAGTGCGTGAACGTCTGTTCCCTGCGCGGCTGCTCCGGCGTTCAAGTTGTGCATGCGATGGCGCTCCGCCTTCAGGCGGTCACCCGAATCGGCGGAATGTCCGGTCAAGCCGTTTGATGGACAGGAGCCGGCAATGACCGAGCGTGCGACGGGGCGGGGCAAGGACCAGGGCGAGGACGACGCGCCTGCACGCGAGAGTGCGCCCGCACCCAAGGCAAAGAAGAAGGCGAAGCCTGCCGAGGTCTTCGACAAGAAGACCATCGCGCTCGTCTACGATTTCGACGGCACGCTCTCGCCGCGGCCCATGCAGGAATATTCGTTCCTGCCGCAGCTCGGCGTCGATCCGGCGGAGTTCTGGGCCGAGTGCGGGCGCGTGGCGCGCGAGCAGGGCGCCGATCCGCTCATCACCTACATGCACCTCATGTACAAGAAGGCCAAGGAAAAGGGCCTCCGCATCGACCGCGCGGATCTCGTCAAGCAGGGCGCGAAGGTGGAGCTGTTCCCCGGCGTCGAAGAGTGGTTCGACGCCATCGCCGCGTACATCAAGATCCGCGCCGAGAGCGCGGGCGTAGAGCTTCGTCACTACCTCGTGTCGTCGGGACTGACCGAGATCGTCGAGGGCACCAAGATCCGCAAGCACTTTCACAACGTGTTCGCGTCGGAGTACTGGTTCGATGCCTACGAGCTGCCGTTCCCGAAGCGGGTGATCACCGACACGGGCAAGACGCAGTACCTGTTCCGCATCAACAAGGGCATCGAGGATCTCGGCGAGAGCATCAACGCGCACATGGCCGAGGAGCTGCGGCCGATCCCGTTCCGCAACATGATCTACTTCGGCGACGGCGATACGGACGTGCCGTCGATGGCGCTGATGCGCAAGAGCGGCGGGCACGCGATCGCGGTGCACGGCGAGGGCCGCTCGACGGCGACCTGTGTGGAATTGTTCGGCGCCGGCCGCGTCGACTTCTACGCCGCCGCCGACTACCGGCGCGGGTCAGACCTCTTCAAGCGGACGTGCCTGCTTTTGGACCGCATCCTCGCCGACATTCGCGTGCAGGAGGAGAGCTGGAAGGTGGGGCGTGGCACC
>NZ_CADEFI010000013.1:82421-84040 GCF_902826555.1 uncultured Hyphomicrobium sp. | reverse complement strand
AGCGGTTCTTCGGTGCGGCGCGCAATATCGAGGAAGGCGGCTCGCTGACCATCATCGCCACGGCGCTGATCGATACCGGCTCGCGCATGGACGAAGTCATTTTCGAAGAGTTCAAGGGCACCGGTAACTCGGAAATCATTCTCGACCGCAAGGTTTCCGACAAGCGCGTGTTCCCGTCCATCGACGTTGCCCGCTCCGGCACGCGCAAGGAGGATCTCCTGGTGCCGAAGGACCAGCTCAAGAAAGTTTACGTGCTGCGGCGCATCCTCAATCCGATGGGCACCATGGATGCGATCGAGTTCCTCATCGACAAGCTGCGGTCGACCAAGACCAACGGCGAGTTCTTCCAGTCGATGAACACCTGAGGGCCGGTCCCTCGAGTTCGTGCAAAAACAAAAAGGCCGCGAATTACGCGGCCTTTTTTATTGGTACCGGCGGATGGCGCGCTCAGGCAATCAGGGCCAAGGAGGCCTCTTTCACCTTGCGCGTCGATTCGTTGGCGGCGAGGGCCGAGCTCGAGATCCGGCGCATGTTCTCGGAGATCTCCATGACGCCCTGGGAGGCCGTTTGCATGTTGGAGGAGATGTCCTGGGTCACAGCGCCCTGCTCCTCGACAGCCGCGGCGATCCCTTGCGAGATGTCGTTGATGGTGCCGATGATGGTCGTGATGTCCTTGATCGCGGCGACGGCGCTTTGGGTGCCGGCCTGCACGGTTGCGATCTGGTTCGAAATCTCGGCGGTGGCCTTCGCCGTCTGATTGGCGAGAGCCTTCACCTCCTGTGCGACGACCGCGAAACCTTTGCCGGCGTCGCCGGCACGAGCGGCTTCGATGGTGGCGTTCAGGGCCAGCAGATTGGTCTGCGATGCGATCGTGTTGATCAGCTCGACGACCTGACCGATGCGCTCGGTGGTGCTCGAGAGTCCGGTCATGGCGTTGTTGGCCAGCGAGCCCTGATGCACGGCCTGGTTGGAGATCTGGGAGGCTTCGTTGACACGGCGGCTGATCTCCTGCACGGAGGCGACAAGCTCTTCGGCCGCCGTCGCAACGGCTTGGACGTTGGTTGCGGTCTGGGAGCTGGAACCCTCGGCGTCCTGGGCGTCTCTCGAAGTCTGCGAGATGGCTGTGTTAATTTGTGCAAGATCGGTGTCGATCTGGGTCTGAATCTGCGTCTTGCGGATCCGGTCCTGAACGGTTTTCGTGATGTCGGTGCAGAATTTCACGACCTTGTAGGGGCGCCCTGACGGATCGAAGATCGGGTTATAGGTCGCCTGCAGCCAGATCTCCTTGCCGCCCTTGCCGACGCGCTTGTATTCGGCCGCCTGGAACTCACCGCGGTTGAGGGCATCCCAGAAAAGGCGATAGGCGTTGCCCGAGCGCTCGGACTCTTCAACGAACATGCGATGATGCCGGCCCTTGACCTCGTCGAGCGTGTAGCCGGTTGCAGCGAGGAAGTTGCCATTGGCCGCAATGATGGTGCCGTCGAGATTGAACTGGATGACAGCCTGGCTCTTATCGATGGCCGCGAGCTGACCCTGATAGTCGGAGTTGCGCTGCTTGGCTTCGGTGATGTCGGTGCAGAATTTCACGACCTTGAACGGCTTGCCATTGGTGCCCACGA
>NZ_CADEFI010000013.1:50240-82321 GCF_902826555.1 uncultured Hyphomicrobium sp. | reverse complement strand
GTGATGTCGGTGCAGAATTTCACGACCTTGAACGGCTTGCCATTGGTGCCCACGATGGGGTTGTAGCTCGCCTGCAGCCAGATCTCTTTGCCGCCCTTGCCGATGCGGCGGAATTCGGCGGCTTGGAACTGGCCGCGATTGAGCGCGCTCCAGAATTCCGTGTACTTGGCGCTGTTGCGTTCCTGCTCGGCGACGAACATGCTGTGATGGCGTCCCACGACCTCAGCCAATGTGTAGCCCACGGCCTTCAGAAAGTTGTCGTTGGCGCGGATGATCGCCCCGTCCATGCTGAACTCGATAACGGCCTGCGACTTTTCGATGGCCGCCATCTGGGCTTCGAGCTCCTGGGCCTTGCCGGAAAACATTGGAGTATCTCCTGTTTGTTGGACACGGGTTTGCGCCCGGCGCCAGGGTGGGCGCGGCTCAACGTGGCGAAAAGTCGGGGGACAGGGCAAAGGACTCAACTGTGAATGATATAGTGTATTATCGGTAAATTATTACTTTACGACGTTCGTCTGGAACGGCTGCAGATACGAAAAGGGGCCCGCAACACGGGCCCCTTTCGCATTCCGCATCGCGGACGAGCGAACCGCTTTTATTCGGCTGCGTCGTGGATGGCGCGTGCCTTCGCGGCTGCCGTCAACGGCTGCTGCACGCCTTGGCCGGGTTTGTAATGCAGCGGGAAGACAAGCTGCTCCATATAGCCCGTCGGGAACTGCGGGACCTCGTCGATGCCCATGTCGTTGGCCTTGATGGGCCGCGGGGCCTCGGCGTGGAAGGTACCAAGCATGCGGTCCCAAATGGTGAGGAACAGGCCGAAGTTGCAGTCACCCTCCTTACCCCAGTTGACATGGTGGAGGTGGTGGATCTGGCCGATGGAAAGGTGGTTGCGGAACGGTCCGAGCGCGTAGGCCACATTCGAATGCTGAATGATGAGCTGAACCGAAATGGCAAAGCCGAGCAGGAGGGCGACCTGGACCGGCATGCCGGCGATGGCGAGCGGCGCCGTGCCAAGGACCATGTCGATGATCTGGTGCAGCGGATGGCGGACGAGGCCGTTAAATCCGTAGAGGCGCGACACGCCGTGATGCACCGCATGCAGCCGCCACAAAAAAGAGAACCGGTGGCTGAGGTAGTGCAGGAACATGAGCGCAAAGTCGGCAAGTACGACCGCCAAGACGAGCTGAGCCCACATGGGCCAATCGCGCGGCCAGATGCCGGCGTTGAGATTGCCGGAGAAGAGCCAGCCTAAAAGCGGGATGGTGAGGATGCCGTTGAGGTTCTGCCACTCGTAGACGATGGCGTGAATGATGTTGGTGTGCTCGTCGCCGTGGGACTCATTCCACTCGTCGTACCAAGGCAGAATGCGCTCGGCCGCAAATGCGGTGCCGATGGCGGTGAGCAAGAGGGTGGCGATGCAGGCCGCAATCCAGAGCGGCGAATAGCCGTTAGAGACGACGTAGTATGCGGCGCCGTTCAGTCCGAAGAACATGAACGGGAAATAGCCGTACCGCACCAACTTACGTAGATGTCCTGACGTCATTGGAGCCTCTTCTCGAATCTTTGCGGCCCTTCATACGCTTGTAGGCGTGAGCGAATCTTGTCGGAAGTTTAGCTGTGGTAAAGGCATACAGCACAGCATTTTTTATAGATTGGCCAGTAAGAAAACTTGATCCTAGACAATCGATCGTTGGTCCAGGACAAGTCGCCGCAGCTCATCTGCGCTGGTTACCGGCAACGAGCATTGCGGGCCCAAACAAACAAACGCGGATGATCTTCCGTCGTCTGTGGATTTGCCACGCAATGCCGGTGGGCCGACCTCGCCGACCGTGCCGCGAAGTCGGAGCTCAAGGGCGCCGGGCACCGAAAGTCCGCGTAATGCGGATCTCAGCTCCGTACCGGTCTCAGCGTCGCCTTCTACTACTACAATGAGTTGTGGAGACAAGAGATCGATTGCCGCGGCCAACAGGCCCGTGTGCCCTCCGAGGTTTCGCGACAAGTCCATTGAGAATGCTCGCAGTATTGCCTCCGCGCGTTCTTGGAAACGCGGCTCGCCGGTGAGGGTTCCGAGTGCGGCGAGGTTGCTCACCATGACGGCGTTGGCGGATGGGGTGGCGTCGTCGGTGGCGGTCTTGAGACGGACGACGACGTCGCTGGTGTCGTCGGCGGCGGTGAAGTAGCCGCCGGCGCGCTCGTCCCAGTAGTGGGCGTCCATGACCTCGAGCCAGCGGCGGGCTTGGGCGAGATCACTGTCGTCGCCCGTCGCCTGGTAGAGGCGGAGCGCAGCCCAGATCATGTTCGCGTAGTCGCCGGAGGTGGCGGGGGCCCGGCCCCGCCCATGCCGCATGGCGTGAACAAGGCGACCGGAGACGGTCATCATTTCGACGACGACGGTGAAGGCTTTGCGCGCCATGTTCACCCACTCGGGGCGATCGAACACCGTGCCGGCACGCGCCAGCGCCGCGATCGTGAGGCCGTTCCAGTCGGCGAGAATTTTGTCGTCCCAACCGGGACGTACGCGTCCGGCGCGCCGAGCGAGAAGCTTTGCCCGCATCACGGCGAGACGGGTCTCCTCATCCGGCGTGCCGAGGCCTTTGGCGTCGAGGCGGTTGAGGATGGTGTGGCCTTCGAAGTTGCCCTCCGGGGTCACGCCGTAGGCGCTCTTGAAGATGCCGGCATCGTCCGCACCCAGGACGTCGTCGATCTCGCCGGCGGTCCAGACGTAGAACTTGCCTTCCTCGCCTTCGGAGTCGGCATCGAGCGCGGCGGTGAAGGCTGCATTTTCATCGATCATCTCACGCGCCATCCAGTCCACCGTCTCGGCGATGCGCGTTGCAAGCAGCGGGCTTTGCGTCTCGCGCCAGACCTCCGTCATCAGGTCGAGGAGGAGCGCATTGTCGTAGAGCATCTTCTCGAAGTGCGGGACGAGCCAGAGCTCGTCCACCGAATAGCGCGCGAAGCCGCCACCCAGGTGATCGTAGATGCCGCCCATGGTCATCCGCTCGAGCGTCTTCACGACCGCAGCCTTTGCCGGATCATTGCGGTAGCGGATGGCGCCGCGCCAGAGCAGCCAGAAGAAGCTCCACTGCGGAAACTTCGGGGCGCCCGTGATGCCGCCATGAATGGGATCGACAGCGCGCGCGAGACGAGACGTCACCTCACGCAGGAGGCCGTCCGTGACTTCGGGGCCTGCGCCATCGTCGCTACGCTCAGCAAGTGACTGCATCAGCGCGTCGGCATTGCCCGCGACCTTGTCCGGCTCCTTGCGGTAGATCTCGGAGACGCGCATCAGCACGTCGACGAACGAGGGGCGGCCGTACATGCTCGTCTTGGGGAAGTAGGTTCCGCCCCAGAAAGGGCGCGCGTCGCTGTCGAGGAACATGGTCAGCGGCCAGCCGCCCTGCTGGCCCAGCCGATGAAGGGCGCCCATGTAGATGGCGTCGATGTCCGGTCGCTCCTCGCGATCGACCTTGATGCTCACGAAGTGATCGTTCATCACGCGTGCCGTCACCTCGTCCTCGAAGCTCTCGTGTGCCATCACGTGGCACCAGTGACAGGCGGAGTAGCCGATGGAGAGCAGGATGGGCTTGCCGGTGGCCTTGGCCTCGGCCAGGGCCTCCGGTCCCCAGGCCCACCAATGGACGGGGTTATCCCGGTGCTGGATGAGATAGGGGCTGCTCTCGTCGCCGAGGCGATTGCGGCTCATGCTGTCTCCTTCCGGCTCGGCCTGCACTTTGATAAGTGGCAATGCGCGCTTCGGTGTTCCGAGTAAAGTGCTGGCATGATCCCGATGTCCGAACCGACCATCTTTGCATTGGCCACCCCACCCGGGCGGGCGGGGGTGGCAGTCGTGCGCGTGTCGGGTACGGGGGCGGGACGCGTCCTGGATTTCATGGCCGGACCCAAGCCCAAGGCCCGGGTGGCGACCCCACGTTTCATCCGTCACCCGGAGACGGGCGAGAAGCTCGACCACGGGATCGCGTTGTGGTTCCCGGCGCCCAAGAGCTTCACCGGCGAGGATATGGCCGAGCTTCACCTTCACGGGGGGCGGGCGGTCGTGCAGGCGGTGATCTCGGCGCTTTGCGTCATGCCGGGGCTCAGGATGGCGGAGCCGGGCGAGTTTGCGCGACGCGCTTTCGAGGCCGGCAAGCTCGACCTGGCGGAGGTCGAGGGCCTGGCCGATCTCATCGATGCCGAGACCGACGGACAGCGCCGGCAGGCGCTGGTGCAGGCCTCCGGAGCGCTGTCCGATCTCTACGACGGCTGGCGCGCGAGCCTCATCGAGGCGCTCGGGCTCATCGAAGCCGGGCTCGACTTCTCCGATGAAGGTGACATCGGTGCCAAGACCTTTGCCGATGCGACATCCATCATCGCGGTGCTGGCTCCTGCGGTGAGGCATCACCTCGAGGATGGTCACCGCGGCGAGATCCTGCGCGACGGGTTCCGGGTGGCGCTGACGGGTCCGCCGAATGCGGGCAAGTCGAGCCTCCTCAACGCGCTCGCGCAGCGCGACGTGGCCATTGTCTCGGAGGAGGCGGGCACGACGCGCGACGTGATCGAGGTGCGGCTCGATCTTGCCGGGTTACCCGTGGTCGTCTCGGATACGGCGGGGTTCCGTGAAACGCAGGGGAGCATCGAGCGGGAGGGCATCCGCCGTAGCCAGGCGGCGGCGGAGGCCGCGGATCTCGTGCTTTGGCTGACGGATGCGCGCGAGCCCGAGACGGTGCTGCCGCCGGAGATCGCGGCCGTCGCGGACCGGACGTTGCTGGTCCTGAACAAGGTCGATCTGATGCCGGGCGGGAAGGCACCGCCATTGCCGGACGATATGGTGCCGCTCTCGGTGAAGAGCGGCGCGGGCCTCGATGACCTCATTCGCCGCGTGACGGTGATCGCTCAAGAGCGGATCGGTCACCAGGGAGAGCCGGTGCTGACGCAGATCCGTCACCGCACGCTGGTGGAGGCGTGCGCCTCCGCTCTCGAGGCGTTCCTCAAGGGCTCGACGGAGGACGTGGAGCTTCGGGCCGAGGACCTGCGCCGGGCCGCGGATTCGCTCGGGCGCATCACGGGGCGGATCGATGTCGAGGATGTGCTGGACCACATCTTCGGGCGCTTCTGCATCGGCAAGTGAGGGCGAGCGTGCCGGGCGGACGATGCATGGGAGGCACGGGATGTTTCACGTGAATCCGTTTCGGTGCCGGGATCGGTGTGATGTGTTTCACGTGAATCCCTAGCGGAGACTCGAGCAAGCCATGACCGCCAGCCTGACGCCGATGCTGTTCCCGGAGCTGCGGACCGCGCGGTGGGCGTATGCGAACCTGGCTGCTGAGGCCAAGAACGATCCTGCGGTCGCCGATGCCTCGCCCAATCCGCTCAACGATCCCGTCACCTGCCAAAGGTGGGTGGAGGCTCTGGCGCGCAAAGCGGGCGCGGACTTCACCTTCGGCGGATACATGGAGCCGCGCGACCATCTCTGGCGGGAGCATTATCACCATCCCGACCTCATGCGTCATACGGCCGTCGACTATAACGTTCCGGCGGGCACGACGGTCGTTGCGCCGGCCCAGGGCAGGGTTCTCCGCGTCGTGCGCGACGCGTCCTACGGCGGTTGGGGTGGATGCGTTTTCATCCAGCTCGTCACGCTCTACAGGGGCGCGGGCTACTGTCTCGTGGGCCACCTGGCCCATGCGGAGCTTCCCGAGCCAGGCGCCGCGCTCGAACCGGGGAGCTTCCTGGGTCGTGTCGGTGAGCCCCAAGAAAACGGCGTGTGGTTCCCGCACCTGCATCTGCAGTGCTTCGACCAAACGATCTACGATCGCTTTGCGCCGATCCTCGATGGCATGGACGGCTATGGTCCGAATGATGAAACGATCAATCCGCACATGCCCGACCCGACCGATTTGGGTGCCGGACTGCATCGATAGGCGATTGGCTGGACCCCGGGAGCGCTGCGCGGCCGGCACGTGATGTTTCACGTGAATCCATTTTCGCGTCCGGATCGGCATCACGTGTTTCACGTGAATCCATCTCGGCACCGGAGCGGCGCGCAATGTTTCACGTGAATCAGTGGAGGGCGTGCGCCGGCTACTGGTTCACCAGGGTCAAGCTCGATGTGATCTCCGAGTTGGAGGCGAGCGGCGAGAGCGTGGTCTCGAACGGCGGCGGCGCTGGCATCGACGTGAGGCTCGCCGTCTGGCTCTTGGGCTGGCATTTCTCGCGGGCGAGGGCGAGCAGGTACTGGTTGCGCTGGGAGAGGGCGGTTGCCTCCTGGCCGGCAGCATTCTGGAGGTCCATGCCCAGCCAAGCCGGCCAGATCATGAAGCCTACGACGCCGGCGACGGCGTTCTGGCCCATCTTCCAGCCCTTCTCGATGGCGAGGTCGGAGATCTTCTGATTGTTGAGCTTGATCTCGGCTTCGATGGCGCTGCAATCGAGTTGCCTGTCGGAGATCATGACCAGCGGCGTCGGTTGTGGTGTGCGCCCGGCGCAGGCGGACAGTGACAGTG
Organism: uncultured Hyphomicrobium sp.; assembly: GCF_902826555.1. GTDB lineage: Bacteria > Pseudomonadota > Alphaproteobacteria > Rhizobiales > Hyphomicrobiaceae > Hyphomicrobium_C. The sequence continues at coordinate 75,818 of NZ_CADEFI010000013.1, read as the reverse complement.
CCGCGAGACACCCGATACAGACTTTCAGCATTCGCTACCCCCGATGCTTCCCCATCGCGTTTGGAAGCGTAGGGCGCGCAAAGTGGCGGAGCCAAGATCGCGCAGTGAAGGAGATGTGCGTTTTCCTCCGTATCCACATGAAATCAGCACGGCGCAGATATGGGCGATGATGCCCGCGCTTTTGACCCGGAGGCGGGGGTCCTGTATCTCTCCGGCGAGAAAAGAGAGAGCCTATGGCGGAGCAGATATTCGATGTGATCGTGGTCGGTGGCGGCCACGCGGGCGTGGAGGCGGCCGCGGCCGCCGCACGCATGGGCGCGTCGGTTGCGCTCGTTACGCACCGCTTCGAGACCATCGGCGAGATGAGCTGCAATCCGGCCATCGGCGGGCTCGGCAAGGGCCATCTCGTGCGCGAGATCGATGCGCTGGACGGGCTCATGGGGCGCGTTGCCGATGCGGCGGGCATCCAGTTCCGGCTTTTGAACCGGTCGAAGGGTCCGGCCGTGCAGGGGCCGCGCGCGCAGGCCGACCGGGCGCTCTACCGCAAGGCCATGCAGCAGGCGATCCGCGAGACCCGAGGGCTCACAGTGCTCGAGGGCGCGGTCGAAGATCTGATCGTGGCGGATGACGTGGTCGGTGGCGTGATCACGCAAAAGGGAGAGACGATCCGGGCTGGATCCGTGGTTTTGACCACTGGTACTTTTCTCAATGGTCTCATTCACTTAGGTGATCAGACTCACGCGGCTGGCAGGGTCGGCGATGCGCCCGCGCTCAAGCTGTCCGAGCGGCTTTACGGGCTCGGGCTCAGGATGGGGCGTCTCAAGACGGGTACGCCGGCGCGGCTCGCCCGGAGCTCCATCGATTGGGACGGGCTTCCGCAACAGGCAGCCGACGAGGATCCAGTGCCGTTCTCGTTTTTGACGGAGAGGATCACCAACCCGCAGGTCACGTGCGCGATCACGTCGACCAACGCCGCGACGCACGACATCATTCGCGCCAATCTCGCGCGCTCGCCGATGTATTCGGGCCAGATCGAGTCGCGGGGGCCGCGTTATTGCCCGTCCATCGAGGACAAGGTGGTGCGGTTCGCCGATCGCAGCGCGCACCAGGTGTTTCTCGAGCCCGAAGGACTCGACGACGACACCGTCTATCCGAACGGCGTCTCCACATCCTTGCCGCCGGAGGTGCAGGACGCGTTTTTGAAAACGCTGCCGGGGCTCGAAAAGGTCGTCATCAAGCGGCCGGGCTATGCGATCGAATACGACTATGTCGATCCGCGCGAACTCTTGCCGACTCTGGAGACGAAACGGCTCAAGGGTTTGTTCCTTGCCGGGCAGATCAACGGCACGACGGGTTATGAGGAGGCCGGCGCGCAGGGCATCGCGGCGGGGATCAATGCGGCGCTGGCGGCTGGCGGCCGCGCCAAATCGTTCGTCGTCTCGCGTGCCGAGGCCTATCTCGGCGTCATGATCGACGATCTGGTGACGCGCGGGGTCACCGAGCCCTATCGCATGTTCACCTCGCGTGCGGAGTTTCGTTTGCGTTTGCGGGCAGATAACGCCGATCAGCGGCTCACGTGTCTGGGTGAGAACATCGGGTGTGTGAGCCCGGTTCGTTCACGCTCGTTTTCTAATAAAAACAATGCGTTGCTATCTCTTGCTAAAGTCCTTTCTCAAAAAACGCTCACACCGACAGAAGCGGAACGAAACGGAATCGAAATCAACAAGGATGGACGGCGCAGAACAGCGTACGAGATTCTGTCATATACAAGCATAGACTTCGCGCGTCTGGTTCAGATCTGGCCTGAGCTTTCAACGGTCGATCCCGCGATCGCGGCTCAAATCGAAATCGACGCTCGCTACGAGTCGTACGTGAAGCGTCAGGATGTCGACGTTGCTGCGCTCAAGCGGGACGAAGCGGTCGAGGTTCCGAGCGATTTTGACTATGCAACTCTATCCGGCCTCAAAACGGAGCTTCGTCAGAAGCTCGTGGCGCAGAGGCCGGCGACGCTGGCGCAGGCTGGGCGCATCGAAGGCATGACTCCGGCGGCGCTGATGTTGATCCTGGCCGCGGTCAGAAAAATGCCTTCTCCCCGGAAACAGGCCTCGTGACAACGGGTTCGGAGCGTCCGGGCCGCATCGATACGCCGGAGGCGTTTCGGGAAGCCTTTGGCGTTTCACGTGAAACGCTGGCCCGGCTCAAGATCTACGAAGATCTGCTCAAGGCCTGGCAGAAGGCCGTCAACCTGGTAGCGCCCTCCACACTGGAGCAGGTCTGGCACCGCCACTTCGCGGATTCGGCTCAGCTTTTCGATTTTGCTCCCGAGGGAGGGAAAAGCTGGCTGGACCTGGGATCCGGAGGCGGTTTCCCCGGGCTTGTGCTCGCGATTATGCTGGCGGAACGGCGTCCCGAGGCCCGCATGGCCTTGGTCGAGAGCGACGCCCGGAAGGCGGCCTTTCTCGGGGAGGTGGCCCGGAAAACGGGGGTTGCTGTGGAGATTCGCGCAGAACGGAGCGAAAAAGCGGCGACTCAGGCTAACTCTCAGATAAGAGACGTGATCACCGCGCGTGCGTTGGCGCCTCTGCCGAAGCTCCTGGGGCTCGTTTTGCCGTTTTTTTCTCCCCAGACCGTGGCCCTGTTTCCGAAGGGTCGCGAAGCAGAGGTAGAAGTGGCCCAGGGGAAAGAGCGATTCGCATTCGACGCGTCGCTTGCCCCAAGTCGGACAGACGACGAGGCACGTATTGTGATCGTGCGAAATTTAGCTGCGAGGACGGAGGGTTAGTCCCGTGACAGCAAAGCTCAGGACGCTGGCGATCGCCAATCAGAAGGGCGGAGTCGGCAAAACGACGACCGCAATCAATCTCGGTACGGCGCTGGCCGCGATCGGCGAACGCGTGCTCGTTATCGACCTCGATCCGCAGGGTAACGCTTCGACGGGGCTCGGCGTGCCTCCGGAAACGCGTACGCGGACGTCCTACGACGCCGTCATGGGGACTTCGAGCTTGCTCGATGTGGCGGTGCCAACGGCTATTCCGGGGCTCTTCGTGGTGCCGGCCAACCAGGACCTGGTGGGCCTCGAATCCGATCTCTCGGGCGAGGCGAGCCGGGCCTACAAGCTCAGGGATGCGGTGGCGGCTCTGGCGGCCCAGTCCCAGGTCAAGGCGGCAGATCAGGCCTTCAAGTATGTCCTGATCGACTGTCCGCCTTCGCTCAACATCCTGACGCTCAATGCGCTGGCGGCGGCGGACGCCGTGCTGGTGCCCGTGCAGTGCGAATTCTTCGCGCTCGAGGGCATTTCCCAGCTCAAGGAGTCGATCGACCAGATCCGGGCGACGCTCAATCCGAGCCTCGAAATCCAAGGCGTGGTGCTCACCATGCACGACGCCCGCACGACGCTCTCGCGCGAAGTCGCGGACGAAGTACGCGCTTTCTTCGGGCCCAAGGTCTACGAATCGGTGATCCCGCGGAACACGCGCGTGGCGGAGGCGCCGTCGCACGGAAAGCCGATCCTGCTCTACGACTATGACTGCGCGGGTAGCCAGGCCTATATCCGACTCGCGACCGAAATCATCGAACGCGAGCGTCAGACGAAAGCTGCATAACAGACTGCAAACTAACGTGAAACAGGGCTTACTATGAACTCACCGCTACCCAAGAGCCGGCTCGGCCGGGGTTTGGCTTCGCTGATCGGGGAGGCGCCGCAGAACCAGCCGCGCCTTCCGGCCGAGGGCGAGCAGCGGTTGTTGCCTGTGGCCCAGTTGCGGAGCGGCCGTTTCAATCCGCGCAAGGATTTCGCGGAGCAGGACCTGGCGGAGCTTGCGGAATCGATCCGCACCAAGGGGCTCGTGCAGCCGATCATCGTGCGGCCGCATCCCGAGGACGCGCAGGCGTTCGAGATCGTCGCGGGCGAGCGGCGCTGGCGCGCGTCGCAGAAGGCCGGCATGCACATGGTGCCGGTCATCATTCGCGAGCTTGGCGACCGCGAAGTCCTCGAGCTGGCCATTATCGAGAACGTCCAGCGTGCGGATCTCAACGCCATCGAAGAAGCCAATGGCTATCGCGAGTTGATCGAGCGGTTCGACTACAGCCAGGAGCAGGTGTCCGAGATCATCGGCAAGAGCCGCAGCCACGTGGCCAATACGCTGCGGCTTCTCAAGCTGCCGGAGGCAGTGCAGGCCTATGTGCAGGACGGGCGGCTCACCGCAGGCCATGCACGGACGCTGGTCGGGCGCGAGGATGCGGAGACGCTGGCGCAACGGATCCTGGAGCAGAACCTCAACGTGCGCGAGGCGGAGGCGCTGGCTCAATCGGGATCAGGCGCAGGCCCGATCGGGATCGCCGGCGCAACGGGCGGGGCGCGCAAGCTCCGTGAGAAGGATCCCGATACCAAGGCTTTCGAGAAGGAGCTCGCAGACACGCTGGGCCTGAAGGTCGAGGTGAAGCGTGGTTCCGGCGAAAGCGGCAACCTGATCATCAAGTACGGCAATTTCGATCAGCTCGACTATATCCGGCTGCGCTTGACGGGTTCCAGCGGCGGCTGAGGCGAGGTCCGTTAAGGGTGCGGATCGCTGCGCGCTGGACACGGCCCGGCGCGACGCCTAAGGCCAAGAGCCCGTTGCCGGGGCGATGTCGTGGTCGCTTCGGCCTCTCATTCAATCCGAGAGATGAAACGGGTTTCGTTTCGAAGGGCCGACCATGAGCAACGACGTTCTATCGCGGCTAGCCGTGACAATCCGGGCCCGGCGCACGGAGGCGGCCGACAAGTCCTATACGCGCCAGCTTCTCGATGCCGGTCCTGAGCGGTGCGCGAAGAAGCTCGGCGAGGAGGCGGTCGAGACGGTGATCGCCGGCGTCAACCAGGACGACGACGCGCTGCGTGCGGAAGCCGCGGATTTGCTCTATCATCTCCTGGTGTTGCTCGAAGCGCGCGGCGTCGCATTGGACGATGTGCTCGCCGTGCTGGAGAGCCGCTCGGGACAGTCGGGTCTGGCCGAGAAGGCTGCCCGCGGGTCTTAGGTCTTCGATCTGGCGTTAGAGAAGCCGCCAAGGCTTCCAGGTGAACCGCCCATGAGATTACGGGACAAGGCTGCGACGACGCGGGAGGCTCCGCATCTCGAGCTGGTCGGCGAGCAATCGCCGGAGATTCAGTTCTCGCTCTACCGTACTTTCAGCCGCGAGCAGTGGGCCAAGCTGCGCGCCGATACGCCCATGACGCTCGAGCCGCAAGAGCTCGAAGTGCTGTCGGGCATCATCGACGAGCTGTCGATGGAAGAGGTCGAGACGATCTACCTGCCGCTGTCGCGCTTGCTCAATCTCTACGTTGCCGCCGCGCAGAAGCTGCATGCCGTCAGCTCGACGTTTCTTGGACGCACCGATTGCAAAGTGCCCTTTATCATCGGCGTGGCAGGCTCGGTGGCGGTCGGAAAGAGTACCACGGCGCGCGTGCTCAAGGCGCTGCTCGCGCGGTGGCCGGACCATCCGCGCGTCGATCTCATCACGACCGACGGTTTTCTCTATCCCAACCGCGAACTCGAAGCGCGGGGCTTGATGGAGCGCAAGGGCTTCCCCGAAAGCTTCGATACGGCGCGGCTCCTGAACTTTCTCGCCGACGTGAAAAGCGGAAAAGGAAACGTGGAGGCGCCGATCTATTCGCACTTCCACTACGACATCCTGTCGGGTCAGAAGACCGCGATCGCGCATCCGGATATTCTGATCGTTGAAGGCCTCAACGTGCTGCAGCCGGCCGCCGCGCACAAGGGCGGCGATGCGGGGCCGTTCGTTTCCGACTTCATCGACTTCTCGATCTTCATCGACGCGGATCCGGCGGTGATCGAAGCTTGGTACGTGGAACGCTTCATGCGTCTCAGAAGCACCGCGTTCCGCGATCCAGCGTCGTTCTTCCACCGCTACATCACGCTCACGCACGGTAATGCGGTGGCGCGCGCGCTCGAAATCTGGCGCACGATCAACCTCAAGAACCTCACGGACAACATCCTGCCGACGCGGCCGCGGGCACGACTCATCCTGCGCAAGGAGAAGGATCACAGCGTCAGCACGGTTGCACTGCGGAAACTCTAATTTTTAGGCAGAGCCCGTGCCGGTCGGGAAATGTTTTCCCGTTTTCCCCTCGCTGTGAGGTTATATCCACTCCTTAGAGTCGGGAAAGAGCAAGAAAAATCCCTGCAATCGGAGAGACTTGCGCGCTCCCGGTCCAAATCGGGAAAAAGTCCCGTAGACGTGGTGCGATGCAGCAATGAAATAGGGAATGGTTCCCGATTTTACCATTCCAAAGGAGATTGACCGATGAAGCGCATGCTCGCTGTCGCTGCCGCTCTTGCTTTCTGTTCGAGCGCGGCCCTCGCGGACGACAAGCCGACCGATGACGAGGCAGCGAAGATCAAGGAGGCCGTTGCGGCCTGGGGCTGCGAGGGCGGCAGCTACGAGAAGGAGAGCGAGGGCACGGGCGTGTACGAGGCCGAGGACGTGAAGTGCAAGCAGGGCCAGTACGACTTCCGCCTCGAGAAGGACTTCAAGGTGTTCAGCATCACGAAGGACTAAGCCGGTCGCTTATTCCATTTCGCGCGCGTTCAGGCGGCTCTCGTTCGAGGGCCGCCTTTTTCGTGGCTATGCCGCAAGGTTTTCGAGCTTGGCGAGGATGGCGCTGCCCATCTCGCTGGTGCCGACCTTCTGCATTCCGGGCTGCATGATGTCACCGGTGCGAAGCCCGTCGGCCAGCACGCCGGCGATGGCCTTGTCGATGAGGTCCGCTTCCGCGGTCATGGCGCAGGAATAGCGCAATGCCATGCCGAAGCTGGCAATAGTGGCAATCGGGTTGGCGAGCCCCTTGCCGGCGATGTCGGGCGCGGATCCATGCACGGGTTCATAGAGGGCCATGCGCTTGCCCGTCTTTTCGTCGGCGGCGCCGAGGGAAGCCGAGGGCAGCATGCCGAGCGAGCCGGTGGCCATTGCGGCTTCATCGGAGAGCACGTCGCCGAAGAGATTGTCGGTGACGATGACGTCGAACTGCTTCGGGTTGCGCACGAGCTGCATGGCGCAGTTGTCGGCCAGGATATGCTGCAGCTCGACGTCCGGCGCGTAGGATTTATGTGTCGCGGTGACGACCTCGTTCCACAACACGCCGGTTTTCATGACGTTGCGCTTCTCGGCGGAGTGGACCTTGTTGCTGCGCTTGCGTGCGAGGTCGAATGCCACCTTGGCGATGCGCTCGATTTCGCGCGTGGTGTAGAGCTGGGTATCGACGGCGCGCTTCTGTCCGTCCTCGAGGGTGACGATCTCCTTGGGCTCGCCGAAGTAGACGCCGCCGGTGAGCTCGCGCACGATCATGATGTCGAGGCCCTCGACCAGCTCGCGCTTGAGGGAGGATGCATCGGCGAGTGCGGGATAGCAGATGGCCGGGCGCAGGTTGGCGAAGAGATCGAGATCCTTGCGCAGGCGCAGCAAGCCCGCTTCAGGGCGCACGGCATAGGGGACCTTGTCCCACTGGGGGCCGCCGACGGCACCGAAGATCACCGCGTCGGAGGCCTTGGCCTTGGCGACGCACGTGTCGGTGACGGCGACGCCATGCTTGTCGTAAGCCGATCCGCCGACGAGGTCGCTTTCGGTCTCGAATTTGTTCTTGCTGCTCTTCTTGTTGAAGAAGGCGATTAGGCGCTCGACCTCGGCCATGGTTTCGATGCCGATGCCGTCGCCGGGGAGAAGGAGCAGCTTGTGGGTCGTCATGATGAAGGGGTTCCGTCAAAAAGCTTTTGTGGCGCGGTCCTAGCGCGTCCACGGTCCAGCGACAAGGCGCAAGGCCGTTAACCGATGAAGGGGATGTCGAGGAGCAGGGAGAATCCGTTGAGGGTGAACAGGGTGCCGAGCACGCCCATCACCGCGCTTGCCGTGATGAGCGTCGAGCCGCCGGAGATGATGGCAACGCCGCCCAGCACGATGGCGATCTGCAAGAGTGCCTCGCCGTAGTCGAAGTATGGATCCTGGCGCATGGCGGTGTCGCGCTCGGCCTCAAGCGCCTTGCCGCGGACGAACAATTCGTCGAGACCCTCGTTCGATTTGGGATTCGAGGTGAACTCTGCGTCCAGCTTCTTGTAGTCGGCGATCTTCGCATCGATAAGGCCCCGCGCTTCGGGCGATAGAGCCGGATTGGCGGTTTTGGCGATCTCGAGCTGATCGACCTGGAGCCGCAACACGTGGCGGCGCATGTTCTTGGCCTGGAAAAAGCTCCAGATGTTGGCGGCTTCTATGTTCTTGAGAGTGGCCTCCTTGGAGGCATTGCCGCCGCCCATCGAGCAGATGGCGAGGATCACCGCCAGAACGCCGATGTAGACGCCGATCCAGCGGTCGCGGTCGCGCTGGTTCTCGTCGTCGGCCTCGCGCGCGAGCTCATCCCAGACCACTGTCGCGACCCTCCGAGCGGACAAGCTCCCGATGCTCGGCCACGTCGCCCGTATGGGACAGGCGGTAGACCTGGGGTGCGGCCGTCGCTAGCTCGCGATCGAGGATCTCCTGCGGCGAGAGCTTTTCGAGAAACATGATGAGGGCGCGGAGCGAATTGCCGTGCGCGGAAACGATGACGTTCTTGCCGGCTGCGACGTGGGGCCAGATGTGTTCAAGGTAGTAGGGCTGAACGCGCGCGGCGGTGTCCTTCAGGCTTTCGCCGCCCGGCGGCGGTTCATCGTAGCTGCGGCGCCAGGACAGGACCTGCTCCTCGCCCCAACGCTCGCGGGCCTGATCCTTGTTGAGGCCGGAGAGCTCACCATAGTCGCGCTCATTCAGGGCGGGATCCTCGATCACCTCGGGGATGTCGCCGCCGATCTCGCCGAGGATGATGTCGAGCGTGTGCTGGGCGCGCTTCAGCTTGCTCGTGAAGGCGACGTCGAAATGCAGTCCTTCACCCTTCAGCACACGGCCCGCCCAAACAGCTTCGATCAGGCCCTTGTCAGTCAGATCCGGATTGCGAATGCCGGTGAAGATATTCTTCTTGTTCCATTCGCTTTCGCCATGGCGCACGAGCACTAAGCGGTTCGTCATGGCTTCAATCCGTTTCGTTCTTTGCAATGTCGACATCTACAGCCCTAGTACATCGATCATGTTGAAAAGGCCCGGACCCTTGCCCTGGCCCCAGAGCGCGGCCTTGACGGCGCCGCGTGCGAAAATGCTTCGGTCGGCGGCGCGGTGGGTAATCTCGATGCGCTCGCCTTCGCCTGCGAAGACCACGGTGTGATCGCCGACCACGGTGCCGCCGCGCAGCGTTGCGAAGCCGATATCGCCCCGCCGGCGCGCGCCGGTGTGCCCGTCTCTTGCTTTCACGCTGTTGGTTTTGAGATCGATCCCCCGCCCTTCGGCTGCCGCGGCACCGAGCATCAGCGCCGTGCCTGACGGTGCGTCGACCTTCTGACGATGATGCATCTCGATGATCTCGATGTCGAAGTCCGCATCGAGCGCTTCGGCGATGCGCCGCGTGACGGCGGTCAGCAGGTTGACGCCGAGGCTCATGTTGCCCGCCTTGATGACGGTAGCGTGGCGGGCTGCAGCTTTTATTGCGGCGTCATCGCTTTCGCCGAGGCCCGTGGTGCCGATGACATGGACGATGCGCGCATTGGCAGCGAGGCCGGCCATCTCGACGGTCGGAGCCGGTGCCGTGAAGTCGATGACGGCGTCGCTTCCGACCACGAGCTCGAGGGGATCGGTGGTCACGGCCAAGCCGAGCGGCGGGAGTCCGGCCAGGGTGCCGAGGTCAGCGCCGACATGAGGCGAGCCGGGGGCTTCGGTGCCACCGCTCAGCACACATCCGGAGGTGGTCGAGATCACGCGGATGAGCTCGCGGCCCATGCGGCCAGCGGCTCCCGTCACGGCGATCCGGATCTCGCTCATCGCGTCCTCAGGGGGTTCAATGGGCGCCGATATAGCACGGCCGGGGCACAGAGGAAGTGCGGCTTTCGGACGAAGGGAGTTTCTCAACTGCGGTAAGGTTTCGCACGCTCTAACGGATTCTATGGTTCACGCCGCAAGACGATGGTCTGGCGGCTTTTCCCAAGCCGTGGGGCGATCCCTCCTTTTGGCCATGAACGGGTGTAGAAAGGGGCTTTCGTTGGCCCGTCCTAGGGGAACTCATGGCCGTGCAACTTGTCCGGCTGATCGCGATCATCGTCGTGCTGTGGTGCGGTACGGCCGAGGCGATCCAGCAGGTCAGAAGCCTTTATACGGCCGTCGATCTCGGCGCGTGCAAAAGCGTGGAACGGGACGGGGACGGTGCGGCCCGGATTTGCGAGGGGCTGCCCGGCTATCCCATCTACGTCGCCGAAGGGAAGCAGGGCGTTTACCTCAGCGTTGGGCCTGATGCGGGTGCGATGCAGGCCGCACATCAAACCCTCAAGTCATTCAATAGTTTGTTTGACGCGAGCGGGCGACGGACAACGATCGAGTGGCGCTTTGTGGTGCGGGACGACCGTACGGTGCCCTATGCCACCATCGTGCGCTATTTCACGCACAGCGCCACGGCTGCGGGGGAGGTGCTGGTCGTCATGCGGGTGAGCGAGGATGAAGTGTGCCACGTTGCCTACGTGGACGCGCTCGCCAATCTCGATGCGATCGTGCTGGCGCGCAAAATTGCGGATACGGCAGCGCGATCGAAAGCGTGTCCCGAGGAGCCGTCCGTGGAGGGAGCGCGTGGACGCAGCCCGATGTAGAGGAATCAGGACGACCAGCCGAAGGCGATCTTCTCGAGCTTCTGACCCCCAATGGTCTCGAAGCCCTGCTTCACGGGCCGTCCGCCGCGGCGCCAATAGAAGTCGGTCGCCGAGGAGTTCTCGGCCAAGGCCCAAACGATCAGGCCTTTGAGGCGGCGCTGGTCGAGGCCGTAGCGGCAGGCTTCGAACAGGTGCTCGCCGAAGCCGAGCCCCTGATACACCGGCGTGACGTAGAGCTCGTAGATTTCACCCTGATAGGGGCCGCGCGTGCGCGAGAAACCCAGCGTGGCATAGCCGATGACGGTGCCACCCTTTTCAAGCACGATCAGACTGTCGCCGCTGCGAATGACGCTGGCCCACCAGTCGGGCCCGCGGCGGCGGATCATGTTCTCGAGGTGATGGTGAGGAAGGATGCCGCGATAGGCCTGCACCCAAGACTGGCGAAAAGTCTCGGCGACGGACGCGGCGTCGGCGAGTTTACCTTTGCGGATCTTGATATCGGAACGCGACCCTAACATTATTTCACTATAGCGGGAATTTTGGTTCGCGGAAGGCAATCTGCACGTTGAATTCAAAAAAAGAGCGCCCGGAGTTTTTTGGCACCGGGCGCGTCGCGTGTCGTTGTTCGCAAAGCAGAAGCACGTCCTATGAAGGACGTGCCGATCAGCCCGCCTTCTTGATCTTCTCGAAGCTCTTGCTCGCGGCAGAGTTCAGGCTCTCGAACGTTTGCTGCGCAACTTTCGTCGACAGCTCGAAGAGCTCTTTCGACTGTGCGCCAGCGGTGGCGAACTGCTGCTGCACAAAGCTCGACTGGAGGCGAACCAGCTCGGGAAGCGTCTTGGCGCGGGCCAGCGCCTGAGCGGCCTCGAAGACAGCCTCGGTGTTCGATTCGGTGTTCTTCAGCACCTTGTCGCCGATCGACTTGGCGCCGGCGAAGGCGGCAACGGCCACTTCCTCGAAGGTCTTGGCGTTGTCCTTGGCGACGGTCGAGAACTTGTCGTAGGTCTCGCGCGCCTTGGTCACGCTGTCCTCAGCGATGGCCTGGACCTGCTCGGGAATGCGGGCGTCCTTAGCGGCAGAGAAGAATTCTTGGGTCTGGCGGGCGAAGTCGTTCACGGTCGTGGCTCCTTGTTGCAATCGGCGGTTCTTTGGACACAGCTTCAGGAAAGGGGTTTCCGATGCCTATGGGCCAAAGGCTCTTGTTGCACCGGGCGGACCAAGCTTTCGAAACGCACCATAGCAGGGTCTTTTTGCAGCGCAACATAAAAATTTGTTGCTTCGCAATAGCGGTCGTTTGATCCGAATCAATGAAGAATTCGTGTTTTGTTTTCGTCGACCAACGGATCGGATCGAGACGGTCCCGGCAGCGACCATCTCGCATCTGCGAAATCCGCGAGCCCGATCATCGTCTTACGGCTGAAGAGGCGGAAACAACTCGCGATAGCCCATGGCGGTGCGATCGAAGAGGATATCGCGCGGCTCGAGCCTTCGAGCGAGCGCCAGGCCTTCCAGTGACCGGCACCGCGACAAAGCGACATAGGCCTGTCCGTGGGCGAACGTTCCCCTGCCCAGATCGATGTAGACGTTGTCGAGCGTCAGCCCCTGGGCCTTGTGAATGGTCAGCGCCCAGGCGAGGCGAACGGGGTACTGCTTGAAGGTACCGGCAACGGTACCGACAACCTTCTCCTGCTCTTTGTCGTAGGCGTAGCGGCGTTGTTCCCAGCTCGCGGGCTCCAGCTCGTGCTCGCGGCCTGCCACCTCGACGAAAACCTTTTTCTCCTCGAGCCGGGAGATGCGGGCGATGGTGCCGTTGACCCATCGGCGGTCCGGGTCGTTGCGCAATAGAATGATCTTGGCGCCGGGCTTCAGGACGAGCGCGCTGTCGGTCGGGTGCGAAGCCTGGGTGAAATCGCCGGTGATGCCCGCTTCATAGGTATGGGCGCGTCCAGGGAGCGCATCGAGATAGGCGGTGTTGATGCGCTGGGCTGCGGCGTTGGTGGGCGTCAGGATGACGAATTTTTCTCCTTCGCCGAGAGTGCGGATCGGCGCCACGCGGCGGTTGAGCTCGGCCAGATCATCCTGGTCTGCGTCGCCGTCGCGGATGCGGTTGAGGACGGAGATCAGGGTCTCGTCACTCTGACGGAAAACGTGCGTCAGCTCGAGGCGCGTGGTGCCGGCCCCTTCGCGGAGTGCGGGCACGGAGAAAAAGAACGGACCGCCGAACTCCTCATGCAGGTGCCCGGCTACCTCGGCTTCCTGCACGACGGGGGGAAGCTGGTGGAGGTCGCCGAAGAGCACCAGGCGGACGCCTCCAAACGGCTCGCGCGGGCGGCCGCGGTTCACGCGCAAGGACTGATCGATGGCCCACATCAGGTCCGAGCGCACCATCGAGACCTCGTCGATGACGAGGAATGCGAGTTTGCGCATGACGGTGCCGTTGCGGCCGCGGCGGATATCGTCGGAGCGGATGAGGCGCGGAGGGAGACCGAAGAACGAATGGATCGTCTGGCCGCCGACGTTGACGGCGGCCAGCCCAGTCGGCGCGACAATGACCAGCTCCTGATCGATGGCGTTGCGCAGCGCGCGCAGAAGTGTCGACTTGCCGGTGCCGGCACGGCCGGTGACGAACAGGTGTCCCTCGCCTTCGCGGAGGAAGGCGAGGGCCGTTTCGAACTCCGCGGTCGGAGTGACGCCGTCCGGCCAATGGGAGCCGCTGTTGGGAGCGGGCGCGAGTGCTGTCGAGGGGGGTGTGCGCACGAGCGACCTTGGGTTCGGGAATCGGGTCCTGGAGCTAAGGCGATGCGGGCCGCCCTGTCAAAGCCCGGCTCCGGGGCCTTTGAAGCCGTCCTTGGACGAATTGGTCCTTGAAAGGTGGGGCTTCCGCGCGTAAGTGAACCGCGCCGTCGGATGTTTTCCGACGCCACAATAGCTAGCGTCGGAAGCTGTGATCGGAAACATCCGACGCGCTCAAAAAGGACCCTGAGCCATGGGCTACAAAGTCGCTGTCGTCGGCGCGACCGGAAACGTCGGGCGCGAGATGATGAACGTGCTCACCGAGCGCCGTTTTCCGGCCGATGAGATCTTTGCGATCGCTTCGCGCCGCTCGCTCGGAACCGAAGTCTCGTGTGGCGACCAGACGCTCAAATGCCAGGACCTCGAGCAGTTCGATTTCTCGAAGGCGGACATCTGCCTGATGTCGGCCGGCTCGTCCGTGTCGAAGGCGTGGAGCCCGAAGATCGGCGCCACCGGCTGCGTGGTGATCGATAACTCGTCCTGCTGGCGCTACGACCAGGACGTGCCGCTCGTCGTGCCGGAGGTGAATGCCGATGCGGTTGCCGGGTTCACGAAGAAGAACATCATCGCCAATCCGAACTGCTCGACGGCGCAGATGGTCGTCGCCTTGAAGCCGCTGCACGACGCTGCCGGCATCAAGCGGGTCGTCGTCTCGACGTATCAGTCGGTGTCGGGCGCCGGCAAGGATGCGATGGACGAGCTCTGGGCGCAGACGAAGGCCAAGTACGTGCCGGGGCAGGAGGTCGAGCCGACCAAGTTTCCGAAGCAGATCGCCTTCAACTGCATTCCTCATATCGACGTCTTCATGGAAGACGGCTTCACGAAAGAGGAATGGAAGATGCTCGCCGAGACGAAGAAGATCCTCGATCCCAAGATCAAGGTTACGGCAACGTGCGTGCGCGTGCCGGTGTTCGTCGGTCACTCGGAGTCGGTGAACCTCGAGTTCGAGCGCCCGATCACGGCGGATGAGGCGCGCGAAATCCTGCGCGGCGCGCCGGGCGTGCTGGTCGTCGACAAGCGGGAGCCGGGCGGCTACGTGACGCCGGTCGAGGCTGCCGGCGAGTATGCGACCTACGTGTCGCGTATCCGCGAGGACTCGACGGTCGAGAACGGGCTGGTGTTGTGGATCGTGGCCGACAACCTTTTGAAGGGCGCGGCGCTCAATGCGGTGCAGATCGCCGAGACGCTGATCGAGCGCAACCTGCTCAAGGCCAAAGCGGCGGCATAAGCGGTCCGCCTGCCAAGACTCAAAAGGGCGCGTGGAGAGATCCGCGCGCCTTTTTTGTTTGCCGTTGATCCGGGGCTATTCGTCCGCCGGCGGGTTCAACGCGTGGCGCTGCAGGAGGCCTACCTGCGAGATGGCGAAAGCCATGGTGATCGGCATGATGCCAAAGACCTTGAACGTCACCCACTGGTCGGTCGTCAGCATGCGCCAAGCGACCTCGTTCAGGATAGCGAGGAACACGAAGAAGCATGCCCAGCGGAAGGTCAGTTTCTTCCAGCCTTCATCGGTGAGGGCGAAGACGTCGCCAAACAGGTAGCGCAGCAGCGAGTGCCCGAACATGAGGCCGCCGAACAGGACGGTAGCGAAGATGCCGTTGACGATGGTGGGCTTCAGCTTGATGAAGAGCTCGTCCTGCAGCCACAGCGTCAGGCCACCAAAGATCAGGACCACGACTCCCGATACTAGCGGCATGACGGGCACGCGTCCGAAGAGAATACGGGACGCGAGCAGCGATATCATCGTCGCGACGATGAAGAAGCCGGTGCCCCAGAAGATGGCTTGCTTCGGGTCGGCCAGATATTTGCCCGCTTGCCAGTTGGTGATGAAGAACACGAGCAGCGGGCCGAGCTCGACAAGGAACTTCAGGAGCTGCTGGGAGCCGCTCTCCTGCGTGCCGGTGTTGGTCGTTTCGCTTTGACTCATGATCCTGCTGTCCGTTCGTGGGTGGCTGCCGGCACTTCGCGTGGATTGCCGGGATCGGATGCGTGAGACCATAGACGCCGAGGGTGGCGAAGGGAACGACGTTGCGGAATTGTAATGTCTATGGCGAGCCCGCGTGCCGCTAGAGATGGTACTTGCTCATCCATTTCGTGAGCAGCCAGGCGTAGATTCCGCTCAGCGGCAAAATGATGAAGAGCTTGAAGGCGATCCAGATGTCGACGCCGGTCATGGCGTGGCCGAGCAACATGTAGGTCTGGTCGTCCCGGAAGGAGATGCGCACGATCTCGTTGGCGACGGCCGTGAAGACGAAGAACCAGGCGAAGCTTCGGGTGAAAAGGTCCCAGCCCTCCTGGCTGTAGTGGAAGGTCTTCTCGAACACGTACTGGAAGAAGTTCTCGCGCATAATCATGGCGCCCAGGGCGAAGCCGATGGCGAGGGCGCTGCATACGATCAGATTGGTCTTCAGCCAGATGGCGTCGTGGGCGAAGATGTCCAGGGCGAAGAAGACGGTGGCGATGCCGATGGTGACCCAATCGAGATCGGAGAGCTTGCCGCGCGAAGCAACGAGCGCAATGCCCATGAGGCCGAACAGCGTCAGAATGCCGGCCTGCAAGCCGACGGCCCAGCTCACAAGCAGCATCGCAGCAATCGGACCGAGCTCATTCAGGAGCTGCCGCGGGCCCTTGTAGTGCCAGAAACTCGAGAACAGGAATCCGGCGAACAGCGCGTTGAAGATCGTGACCTTGATCTGAACCCACATGGGATCGTGGGTGATCAGAGTCAGCGCGCCGAAGGCGATGGTGACCGTCGAGGCGATCAGCGGGAAGACCGGCGGGCGATGGAACATGTAGATCATGGCGATGATGGCCAGGACCGTGGTGATGATCAGCGCCCAGGTGCCCGCGTTGATGCCGTAGGCCGCGTTGACGACGAACATCGTCACCAGCGGGCCGAACTCGCTCAGGATGTTGATGGTCTGTTCGGCGTTGAACGGAAAGAGGCGTTTGCGGGGGCTCATGTTGGCTCGATAACCCTTGGATCTTCAATGTTCGTTGGCGCGCGTTGTTCGTGACTGCCTCACCGCTCAGTGGTCGGCAATGGCGCGTGCGTAATCCTTGGCAGAGAATGATTGCAGGTCGTCGACACCCTCGCCGACCCCGATGGCGTGCACGGGAAGGCCGTGCCTGGCGGCAATGGCGACCAGGATGCCGCCGCGGGCCGTGCCGTCGAGCTTGGTCATGACGAGGCCGGTGACGCCCGCGCGCTCGCGGAAGACCTCGACCTGCTGCATGGCGTTCTGACCGGTGGTGGCGTCAAGCACGAGCAGCACATCGTGGGGGGCGGTGGCGTCCACCTTGCGGATGACACGCACGACCTTCTCCAGCTCGGCCATCAGACCTTCCTTGTTCTGCAGTCGTCCGGCAGTGTCGATCAAAAGAACGTCGCAGGCGCTGTCCTGGGCGGCTTTCATGGCATCGAAGGCGAGGCCGGAGGCGTCGGCGCCGACGTCGCGCGCGATGACGGGTGCGCCCGCGCGCTCGCCCCAGACCTTGAGCTGATCGATGGCGGCGGCACGGAAGGTGTCGCCGGCGGCGAGCATGACGCGACGGCCCTCGCGCGCGAGCTTGGCAGCGAGCTTGCCGATGGTCGTGGTTTTGCCGGACCCATTGACGCCGAGCACGAGCACGACGTGCGGTTTTCTCGTTTCGTCGATGGTGAGGGGGCGGGCCACGGGCTCCAGGACCTTCGCCACCTCGTCGGCCAGCGTCTCGCGGATCTCCTCTTCCGAGATGGTCTTCTCGAAGCGTCCTTTGGCGAGCGCTTTGGTGATGCGCTCCGAGGTTTCGATGCCGAGATCCGCGGCGAGCAGCAGCTCTTCCAGCTCGTCGAGCGTCGCCTGGTCGAGCTTTTTCTTGGTGACGAGCCCGGTGATGCCCTCGGTGAGGCGAGAAGAGGTTTTAGAGAGCCCCGACTTCAGACGCTCGAGCCAGCTCTTGCGAGGCTGCTCTGCCGCAGTTTCGTTCGCGGGGGTGGCGGCGTGCTCTTCTGCCGGGGTGTCGCCCGAGCCGAACATGCGGCCGAAGAAGCCTTTGCGTTTTGGCTCGGGGGTGCTCACGCGTCGACCATTCCGTTCAAGCGGCGGCCGTCATGGCGGCCGAGCGTCGCCCAGTGAATCGTGCCGATGGGGGAAGCGCGGTCGACGCGCACTTCCGCGTACTGCGGCGTGCGTCCCGTGTCCTCGCGCTCCATCAGGATCTCGATGCGGCTGCCTTCCAGGCGATCAAGGTAGTGCGCATGCATCGCCTCACCCTTCGCGCGCAAGCGGGCGGCGCGCTCCTTGACGATCTGGCGGTCCACTTGCGGCATGCGCGCGGCGGGCGTGCCTTTGCGGGGCGAGAAGGGAAAGACGTGCAGGTAGGTGAGGCCGCATTGGTCCACGAGGTCCAACGTGCTCTCGAACATGGCGTCGGTCTCGGTCGGGAAGCCGGCGATAAGGTCGGCACCGAAGACCACGTCGGGACGCAGGTTGCGCACGGTCTCGCAGAAACGAATGGCGTCGTCGCGCTGATGGCGGCGCTTCATACGCTTCAGGATCATGTCGTCGCCCGCCTGCATGGAGAGATGCAGGTGCGGCATCAGACGCGCTTCGGTGGCGATGGCGTCGAGCAGGTGCTCGTCGGCCTCGACCTGATCGATCGACGAGAGGCGCAGGCGGTGCAGCTCCGGTACACCTGCCAGGATCTGCTTCACGAGACGGCCGAGCGACGCGGTGCCGGGAAGGTCGGAGCCATAGGAGGTGATGTCGACGCCGGTCAGAACGATCTCGGGATAGCCTGCCTCGACGAGCCTGGCGACCTGGGAGACGACCTCGCCGGCCGCGACCGAACGCGACGGGCCGCGGCCCATCGGGATGATGCAGAACGTGCAGCGATGGTCGCAGCCGTTCTGGATCTGCACGTAGGCGCGCGCCCGCGAGCCGAAGCCGTCGATCATATGGAGCGCTGTTTCCTTGACGCTCATGATGTCGTTGACGGCAACACGCTCCAGGGTTTCGGTCGAGAGCGCGAGGAAAGTCTTGGGCTCGAGCTTCTCCGCATTGCCGATGACGTGGTCCACTCCGTCTATCTCGGCGAAGCGCTCGGGCTCGATCTGTGCGGCACAGCCCGTCACGATGAGACGTGCCGTTGGGCGCTCGCGGCGCAGCTTGCGGATCGTCTGCTCGGCCTGGCGAACCGCTTCTCCGGTGACGGCGCAGGTGTTGACGATCACGCAGTCGGACAGGCCCGCGTCCGAAGCATGGCGGCGCATGACCTCGGATTCGTAGGCGTTGAGCCGGCAGCCAAGCGTGACAATCAGCGGTTCGGACATGGCGCGGGTCAGGTGTTGAGCTGGGTGTTCATCGGGGGTGCTTAAGACAATCGCCCGTGGGGGACAAGGCGGGGCTGATCCGTAGCGGCGGCTTGCGGCCGATCCTCGCCGAGGATGCCTTCGTGCTCGATCTCGGCGGGGCCAGTCATCAGGATATGGTTGTCGGACGCCCATTCTATGACGAGCGGGCCGCCGGGGAGATTTACGGTGACCTGGCGATCAACGAGCTTCTTGCGCATGGCGGAGACGGCCGTGGCGCAGGCGGCCGTGCCACAAGCGCGGGTGAGGCCGGCGCCACGCTCCCAGGTGCGGATATCGATGGAGGTGCGAGACGTGACCTCGGCGATGGTGACGTTGACCCGCTCCGGGAAAAGAGGGTGGTTCTCGATCATGGGGCCGAAGCGGCCGAGGTCGTAGCCGGAAACAGGCTTGTCGACCCAGAAAACGACATGCGGATTGCCCACGTTCACCACCGATGGCGAATGCAGAACGGGATTGTCGATGGGGCCGATCTGAAGCTCGATGGCGCGCGTGTCGTGAAATTGCTCGCTCAGCGGAATGTCCGCCCAGCCGAAGCGCGGCTCGCCCATGTCGACGGTGATGGCCGAGAGATCCTTGACGCGGACGGGCAGAATGCCGGCGCGGGTCTCGAAGCGGAGATCGCTCCGGCCCGTGCGCTCCTTCTCCAGCCAGCCGATGCAGCGTGTGCCGTTGCCGCAGGCGGCGGATTCCGATCCATCGGTGTTGAAGATGGTGACGAAGGCCTCGGTTCCGGCCGTGCGCGGGGGCTCGAGCACCATCATCTGGTCGAAGGCGGTTGCCGGTGCCGCGGCGATAGCCCTCACCTCGCTGGCATTCAAAGGCCGACCGCCGTTGCGCAAATCGACGACGACGATCTCGTTGCCGAGGCCGTTCATCTTGACGTAGCGGAGGGCAGAGGGGGCGTTCATGGGCGGACTATATGGGCGAAGCGGCGGTAAAACACAATTGAGGCGCTTGGGGGCGCGCTGCGCGACCCTCTGTCCGCCACCCCTAAGGACGCGGAACCCCTCGGCAAGCGGCGGTGGCGCCCTACATAAGGTCCGTACAGCGCCCAGTAGACCATGAGGATGCGATGAGCTTACGACCGGGTATTGCCGTGGCGGCCCCCCTTTTGTTCCTGATGGGCGAAGTGGCCCCCGCTGCCCAGACCAACGCGCCGGCGGCTTCCAAGACAGCCATCGCGCTTACGACCGTGGCGAAGGGTCTGGAAAATCCCTGGGCTTTGGAATTCCTGCCGGATGGGCGCATGCTCGTGACCGAGAAGCCGGGCCGGCTGCGCGTGGTCGAGAAGGACGGCAAAATCGGCGCGGCCATCACGGGCGTGCCGGAGGTGATGGCACGGGGGCAAGGCGGGCTGCTCGATGTCGCCCTTGCCAACGACTTTGCCGAGAGCGGGAGGATCTTCCTCTCCTTCTCCGAACCGCGTGAAGCGGGCAAGAACGGGACGAGCGTTGCCAGCGCCAGGCTGGTGCTCGCAGAGGACGGCGGTGCGCTGGAGGATCTCAAGGTCATCTTCCGTCAACAGCCGTCCTATGACAGCACACTGCATTTCGGCTCGCGCATCGTCGTGAAGCCCGACGGCAATCTTTTCGTGACGCTGGGGGAGCGGAGTCTCCCCACCATCAGAGGCGAGGCCCAGAACCCCACGAACCAGATCGGCAAGGTGGTCTACATCACCCCGGAGGGCGCGCCGGCGGCTTCCAGTCCGGCTCACGACGGATGGGATCCGCTCGTGTGGTCGATCGGGCACCGCAATGTGCAGGGCGCGGTGCTGGATCCGGCGACAGGCCAATTGTGGACCCTCGAGCACGGTCCGCAGGGCGGAGACGAGCTCAATCATCCGGAGTCCGGCAAGAATTACGGATGGCCGGTCATCATCTACGGAAAAGAGTATTCAGGCGGCCCGGTCGGGGCTGGCATTACCGCAAAGGACGGCCTCGAGCAGCCGGTCTACTATTGGAATCCTTCGATCGCGACCTCGTCGCTTCTCCTTTATACCGGCGATCTCTTTCCGGAATGGAAGGGCAATTTCCTGGTCGGTGCGCTCAAATACATGCAGGTGCAGAGGCTCGTCATGAAAGACGGCACGGTGGTTGCGCACGAAGTGCTGGGTGCGGACGATATCGGCGAGCGCGTGCGCGACGTGAAGCAGGGACCGGATGGGGCCGTCTACCTCGTCACGGACGACGCCGATGGGCGCATCGTGCGCATGGCGCCGCAGTAAATGGGCGCTGCAGCGAGGGATCAGTAGCCGCCTCCGGCCGGGCCGCGGCCGCCGGTCGAGTCCGGCGCGGCGGTCGGCTTCGCCTTATCGATCCCGTGGACCTGAACGGACTCGGTGCGGTCGATCTGGCAGTCGCCATTACGGTCGAGCAGCTTGAAGGCGAGATTCTGCTTGCCGATCATCTCGTCGGCGGTCACGCGACCGTCGCCGTTGGCGTCGTAGTAGGAGAGGTTGGCGACCTCGAACAGGCGGTCGTTGGAGACGAGCTTCTTCCATTCCTCGGCGTCGAGCGCGCCGTCGCCGTTGGTGTCGGCCTCGCGGACCGACTCCCTCGCGTATTGAGCCCACTCGTCGCAGCTCACGGAGCCGTTCTTGTCGAGATCCCAGGTCTGGGCCGCACCGATGAACGTGCGGTCGAAGTCCGACGTTTTGGCGAAGGGATTGCTTGCGCCTGAGGAGCAGCCCGACACGGCGCCCGGCAAAAGAGCCAGGCACGCCAACGTGCGTAGCCTACGTCGCGCGATCATGAATTCCTCTCCCCTGGCGCCCCCCGGGCCTTCCACCCCTGGCACAGATTGGCGCGGCGGAATTATGGTGCCCGCCCGCGGCATGGGCAATGTTGGCATGTCTTGTGCCCACATTTTTGGCGAAGTCTCGGATTCAGGCTGTTTTTTTGGCCGCGGCGCATGGGCGTTGACAGGGCTTGGCCGATCGGAGATGGTGCGGCCCAAATCCGACGGCCCTGACCTCAGAGCCGCCGCCCTGCACATGGCCTTTCTCGATGGGCCGGGAAGCAGGGGGGTCAACATCCGACAGCGCGTTGCGCCCTCGGGTGCCGTTAGCTTTTGCAGAAAGGCTTAAATGTTTCAATCGCTCTCAGATCGGCTGGGGCAGGTATTCGACAAGCTCACCAAGCGCGGTGCGCTGTCGGAAAACGATGTCAACGAAGCGATGCGGGAGGTGCGCCGGTCGCTCATCGAGGCCGACGTGGCGCTCGACGTGGTGCGCGACTTCATCGAGCGCGTGAAGACGAAGGCGGTCGGCCAGGAGGTGCTGCGCTCGGTGACGCCGGGGCAGATGGTGGTCAAGATCGTCAACGACGAGCTCGTGCGCACGCTGGGCTCCGAGGCCGAACCGATCAATCTCCACGCCGCGCCTCCGGTTGCGATCCTGATGGCGGGCCTGCAGGGCTCCGGCAAGACGACGACGACGGCCAAGATCGCCTGGCGCCTCAAGACGCGCGACAAAAAGAAAGTGATGATGGCGTCGCTCGATACGCGGCGCCCTGCTGCGCAGGAGCAGCTGCGCGTGCTCGGCGAGCAGACCGAGGTGGCGACGCTGCCGATCGTCGCCGGGCAGACGCCGATCGAGATCGCCAAGCGTGCGATGGAAGCCGCGCGCCTCGGCGGCTACGACGTGGTGATGCTCGACACTGCCGGCCGCACCACGCTCGATGAAGAGCTGATGGCTGAGGTTGCCGACGTCAAAGCGGCGACAAATCCGCACGAGATCCTGCTGGTGCTCGACAGCCTCACCGGTCAGGACGCCGTCAACACGGCGAAGGCGTTCGACAGCCGTCTTGCGATCACCGGCACGGTGCTGACGCGCGCTGACGGCGACGGGCGTGGCGGCGCGGCGCTCTCGATGCGGGCGGTGACTGGCAAGCCGATCAAGCTTCTCGGCACGGGCGAGAAGTGGGATGCGCTCGAGGATTTCGATCCCGCGCGCGTCGCCGGCCGCATTCTCGGCATGGGCGATATCGTCGGCCTGGTCGAGAAGGCGGCGCAGACGCTCGACGTCGAGAAGGCGCGCTCGATCGCCGAGAAGATGAAGAAGGGCGCGTTCGATCTCGAGGATCTCGGCGAGCAGCTCGCGCAGATGGAAAAGATCGGCGGCATGAGCGGCGTGCTCGGCATGCTGCCCGGCGTCGGCAAGATCAAGTCGCAGATCAACGAAGCCGGTCTCACCAAGGATCTCAGGCGGCAGCGCGCGATCATCTCGTCGATGACGCCCAAGGAGCGCCGCTCGCCGAAAATCCTCGACGCGAAGCGCAAGCGCCGCATCGCGGCGGGCTCCGGTACGAGGGTCGAGGACATCAACAAGCTCATCAAGATGCACCGCCAGATGGCGGACGCGATGAAGGCGATGGGCAAGAACCGCGGTGCGTTTGCACGCATGTTCGGCATGGGCGGCGGCGGCGGACCGTCGGAGGCGGAGCTGGCGCAGATGCAGGACGAGCTCGGAAGGCTCGACCCGAAGGCGCTCGAGCAACTGCCGAGCGATCTCAAGGATGCGTTGCCCAAGGGATTGGGCGCGAAAGGATTACCGGGCCTTGGAGGCGGCGGCGGACTCCCGCGCGGGCTTCCCGGGCTCGGCGGCGGCTTGCCGGGCGGTCTTCCGGGACTGGGCGGGCAGTTTCCAAAATTCCCCGGAGGTCCGGGGAAGAAGAAGTGAGACCGTTTCGGCGGCACCGAGACTTTGACGAAATTGGCGGGGAACCGCCGCATCACTCAAACCAGATCATCTGAATAGAGAAAGGAACTGAAGTCATGGCAGCCAGGATTCGTCTTTCGCGCGGTGGTGCGAAGAAGCGTCCCTACTATTACGTCGTCGTCGCGCACGGCGCTTCGCCCCGCGACGGCCGCTACATCGAGCAGATCGGCACCTTCAATCCGATGCTGCCGAAGGACAGCCCCGATCGCGTGAAGCTCATCGAGGATCGCTGCAAGCATTGGCTCTCGGTTGGTGCGCAGCCGACGGATCGCGTGCAGCGCCTGTTTGACGGCGCGGGGCTTTTGAAGCGTGACGCCCGCAACAACCCCGAGAAGGCGAAGCCGAAGAAGAAGGCGCAAGAGCGCGCCGCAGCCAAGGCAAAGGCCGCCGAGGATGCTGCCGCGGCCGCAGCCGGTGGCGACGCGTCGTAAGCTCGTCGACGTTGTCGAGATCCAGGCGGGCACCGGACTCCAGTCCGGTGCCTGTTTTTGTTCGCGGCGCCGCCGCTCGCGTGGGCGAAGTGCTCAATTTGCTGCAAATCTGCATCAGTCCGTGAAACTTGTGGTGGGCCGGCTCCGTGGCCGTCGAATGCGTCTGCGAATTGTCATAGCGTCGTGGGTGGCCGCTTCAGATCAGGGGGTGGCGGCTGTTTGTGGCGGGGCGTTGCACTTTTTGGGGGCAGAGCGGTCGGTTGTCCGGCGGCAGTCCGGATACCGAAAGTCTCTGCAAGACATCGGGGACTTCTTCCATGCCATTGAGGACCAATCTCAGTGAGGCCGAGGCGGCCTGGTGGGATCGGCGGGGTGAGGTGCTGGTCCAAGGGACCGCACTCATGAACGACAAGCCGGACGCCGAAACCTGGACCGAGCGCGAGCGGCGGCTATGGCTTTATGCCGTCGCCATCGGAAATCGCATCGAGCGCCTGCAATAACCTGAAGCCGGCCGCGTTCAAGGAGCCCGCGCTCTTCGTCCTTATCTTTAAGGATGCGAAGCGAAGGGCCGTTGCGGGAATTCAATCAATGGTAGTGTGGTGGCCCTGATGCAATCGGGCGGCCGCGCCGGCGGCAGAACGCCCGGCGTGCGTCGGCTAATGGCCACATGCGCGGAACTCGTCTGATCGGCGATGCTCGACGATGGTGTCTACGGACTGAGCTTCGAAAGCTGCGATACGGGCGATGGAGCCTTTTTTCGCGGCGAAGGTCTGGCGGTGCTGCGCCAGGGATTGCTCCTCGGCTCGGACCGGCACGGCAGTGTGTTCAGGGGCCGGTGCAGCTATGATGCCTCATGCGACGAGGCGATCGTCGAAGTCAGGCTTGCGGTTCCCCCGAACGGTGTGCTTCTCACCGGGCTCGAAGCGGGTCCGGAGGGTGCATTGCTCGAGATCGCGGGGCGCTTCCCGCCGCCGCGGCCTGTCTCGTCGATGTCGATCGATATCGGCGGCGCGCCGGTGGCAGTCGAGCTACGGTACGTCGGACCTTTAAAACGCTCTTGAACCCGGCGGTCTTCGGATGATGCAGGACGGATCCAGCAAGCAGCGTGTGCTGCTCGGTCATATCGTTGGTGCGCACGGCATTTGCGGCGCCGTGCTCGTGCGCTCTTATACGGGCGATCCGGAAGCGATTGCGGGCTATGGACCGTTGGAGACGGAAGGCGGCGATGCACGCTTCGTGCTCAAGGTGCAAGGGGCGACCGCGAAGGGTCTCATCTGCCAGGTCGAGGGCGTAAGCGATCGCACGCGTGCCGAAAAGCTCAAAGGTGCCGCGCTCTACGTCGAACGTGACCGGCTGCCGCCGGCCGACGACGGCGAGTTCTATCATGTGGATCTCGTCGGGCTCGCGGCGGTGACCGAGACCGGCGCGCCGCTCGGGACCGTAGTGGCGGTGCCGAACTATGGTGCCGGGGACCTTCTCGAGGTGCGCCCCGGCAGCGACAAGCGCACGGTGCTCTATCCGATGATCGAGGAGGTTGTGCGCCGCGTGGATGTCGCGGGCGGTGTGATCGTGCTC
>NZ_CADEFI010000013.1:0-50140 GCF_902826555.1 uncultured Hyphomicrobium sp. | reverse complement strand
CGGCGCTTCAGGCCCGGCATGCGGTCGACCAATCCGAGTCCGAAATCGCGTGCGGCGCGGAGAAGCGTTGAGTCGTTCGAGAAGAGCTTGTTCAGACCGTCGAAGGCCGCGGCGGAAACGAAGCCGTCGAAACGGCGCCATTTCTCATAGCGGCCGAGGCTTTCCATGCTGCCGGGGTCGAGACCGAGGCGGAGGCTGTCGGCCACGATCTCGCTCAAGGCGGCGACGTCGCGAAAGGCGAGATTGACGCCCTGGCCGGCAATCGGGTGCACGCCGTGGGCCGCATCGCCGACAAGGGCGAAGCGCGGCGCCACGTAAGCGCGCGCCAGATGCATTTCGAGCGGCCAGGATTGGCGCGGACCGGCGATCTCCAGCGTTCCGAGGCGGCCGGCGACGCGCGTTTCGACCTCGGCGAGGAAGCCAGCGTCGTCGAGCGCCAGAATGCGGGTCGCTTCGTCGGCCTCCTCGGTCCAGGTGAGGCAGGAGCGGTTGCCCGGCAGCGGCAGGATCGCGAAGGGGCCTGCGGGCAGGAAGTGCTGGATAGCGCGTCCATCGTTCGGGTGGTCGTGGGCGATGGTGGTGACGATGGCGGTCTGGCCGTAGCGCCAGCCGACGGTCTTGATCCCGGCGCCATCGCGCGAAGCGGAGCGGCGTCCCTCGGCGCCGACCAGGAGCGACGACGCGAGCTCGCTTCCATCGCGCAAGGTGATGGACACATGATTTCCGGCATCGGAGAAGCGGTCGATCTCGGCGGGTGCGATGACGGTAAGGCCGGGATCGCGGGCTACGCTCTCGTAGAGCACGCGTGCGAGGGCGGGGGCGGGCACAATGTAGCTCGCGGGGGCGGCATCATCTTCGACGAGGTTGTCGTATTTGAGCAGCACCGGGCGGACACCGGCAGCGAGGCTCGAGTCCGTGATCTCGATCCCGGTCACGGGCGCGGCGTCCTTGGCGATCGCCTGCCAGATGTCGAGCGTCTCCAGCATGCGCCGCGTGCCGGCCGAGAGGGCGAAGGCACGGGCGTCGGGTCCGGAGGGCGCCTTCAAGGGTGCCCGATCGACGAGAGCCAGGCGGATGTCGCTGCCGAACGCCGACAGCATGGCGCGGGCGAACGCGAGGCCGGCGAAGCTCGCTCCCGAGATGACGATGTCGAAGCGCTGGGTGCTGGGCGTATCGGTCATTGGCAATCGAGGGCTCCGGTCGTGGCCAAGCATGCTCGGCTGCTACAGATGGAAGCCTTGACCCATTTGGCGGCGCAGCCCATCGTTTTCGCACCGTTTCGTTAGCATTTTTGCCGGGGAGACTCCATGTCCGCAGCCTCAGAGCCGTCTTGCCAAGCGCTCGCAGGACTTCTCGAGGTGCTCGATCTCGAACGGCTCGAGGTCAACCTTTTCCGGGGGATCAGCCCGCAGAACGGCTGGCAGCGGGTCTATGGCGGGCAGGTGCTTGGGCAGGCGTTGGTGGCCGCAGGGCGAACGGTCGAGGAGCCGAGGGCGGCCCATTCGCTGCATGGCTATTTTCTGCTGGCGGGCGATCCGGCCCACCCCATCCTCTACGAGGTGGAGCGAATCCGCGATGGCGGGAGCTTCACCACGCGCCGTGTGAAGGCGATCCAGCACGGACGCGCCATCTTCGCCATGAGCGTTTCCTTCCAGAAGGACGAGGACGGGTTCGAGCATGCGGCGGTCATGCCGGAGGTGCCTCCGCCGGAGGCTTTGCCTTCGGCGGCGGAGCGGGTTGCGGAACTGATCGATGCGCTGCCGGAGAGCATGCGCAGCTATTGGCAGCGCGAGAACCCGATCGAGCTCAGGCCAGTCGATGTTTCACGCTATTTGAGCCGCGATCCGCACCCGCCGGCGCAGAACATCTGGCTCAGGGCCAACGGCCGGCTGCCGGACGATCCGCGCCTGCATCAGTGCGTGCTCGCCTATGCGTCCGACTTCACGCTCTTGGACACGGCGCTGATCGCACACGGCAAGCTGCTGTTCGATCGCGATATTCAGCTTGCCAGCCTCGATCACGCCCTGTGGCTGCACCGTCCTTTCCGTGCCGACGAGTGGCTCCTCTATGCCCAGGACAGTCCGAGCGCTTCGGGGGCGCGTGGCTTCTGCCGGGGCAGTTTTTTCACGCGCGACGGCCGGTTGGTCGCCTCGACGGCCCAGGAAGGCCTGATCCGAAAGCGGCAGACGGCCTACCTGATCAAATAGACAGCAATTGGTAAGGTCTGCCTATTTATTGAGCGCGTCCCTACGGGCTTTGACGTCGGGAAAGTTGCGACGTTATATTCAATTAATTCAACACTTTAAGTGCCAAATCGAGTTGGCACGTGACTTGAGTATCCCTTCCGGCATTGGTGCCGGCTTTTCACCGGTGCCCTGTCCGAGGCCGTCTTGCGCTGATGCTCAAGCGTGGGACCAAACAGGGGGGGTGCTCTCCATGAAGCTCATCACTGCCATCATCAAACCCTTCAAGCTCGAGGAGGTGCGGTCGAACCTGACCGATATCGGCCTCCAGGGCATGACCGTGACCGAAGTGAAAGGTTACGGGCGTCAGAAGGGCCATACCGAGGTCTATCGCGGCGCGGAGTACGCCGTGAGTTTCCTTCCCAAGATCAAGATTGAAGTCGTCGTTTCCGGGGCCCTCGTGGACAAGGCCGTCGAAGCGATCGTGAAGGCCGCAAAGACCGGCCAGATCGGCGACGGAAAGATCTTCGTCTCCTCGATCGAGCACACGCTGCGCATCCGCACGGGTGAATCGGACGATGCGGCGCTCTGAGAACATGCGGCACAACGGTCAACACGAGGGAGTTTTGGAAATGAGCTTTGGACGATTTTCGCGGATCGCGAGCGCGCTTGGCGGCGCTGCAGCGCTCACGCTTCTACCGGAGGCCATGGCCTTCGCCCAGGACGCCGCTGCCGCGGCGCCCGAGCCTACACCTACGGCCGACTCGGGCGATACCGCGTGGCTGCTCGTCTCGACGGTTATCGTGCTCATGATGAGCATCCCGGGTCTCGCCCTTTTCTACGGCGGCATGGTGCGCAAGAAGAACGTGCTCAACACCACGGCGATGGTGTTCGTGTCGGTCGCCGTGCTTTCGGTGGTCTGGATGCTGATCGGCTACTCGCTGGCCTTCACCGATGGCGGTGAGCTGCAGCCTTACATCGGCGGCTTGGATAAAATCCTGCTAGCTGGCGTGACGAAAGACGCACTCTCCGGGACAATCCCCGAGACGCTGTTCGTCGTCTTCCAGATGACCTTCTTCGCCATCACGCCGGCGCTCATCGTCGGCTCGGTTGTCGAGCGGATGAAGTTCTCGAGCCTGATCGTGTTCCTGGTCCTGTGGAGCCTCATCGTATACGCGCCGGTTTGCCACTGGGTGTGGGGCGGCGGCTTCCTCAGCAAGGACGGCGTGCTCGATTTCGCCGGCGGCACCGTGGTGCACATCAACGCCGGTGTTGCAGGCCTCGTTGCCGCGATCGTTCTCGGCAAGCGCAAGGGCTACGGCACAGAAAATCTTGCTCCGCACAACCTCGTGCTGACGCTGATCGGCGCCTCGCTGCTGTGGGTGGGCTGGTTCGGCTTCAACGCCGGCTCGGCTGCCGCCGCTAACGCCTCGGCCGCCAACGCCGCGCTCGTCACGCAGGTCTGCACCGCCGCCGCCGTTATCGGCTGGCTCGTGGTGGAGTGGATCGTGCATCGCAAGCCGACGGTGCTCGGTGCGACCTCCGGCGCCATCGCCGGTCTGGTTGCCATCACGCCGGCTGCCGGCTTCGTCGACGCCACGGGCGCCCTGATCATCGGCCTCGTTGCCGGCGTGGTCTGCTACATCTTCGCAACCGGCGTGAAGCGCGCGCTCGGCTACGACGACAGCCTCGACGTGTGGGGTGTCCACGGAGTCGGCGGCATCGTCGGCGCGGTGCTCACGGGCGTTTTCGCCCGCGAGGCGATCGGCGGCACGGCCGGAGCCATCGAGGGCAACGTCGCGCAGGTCTGGACCCAGGTCTACGGCGTGCTCGCAACCGTCGTCTGGTGCGCGGTGGCGACGTTCGTGATCCTCATCGTGATCAAGATCGTGATGGGGCTGCGCGTCTCGGAAGCCGAGGAGCTCGAAGGCCTCGACATCAACCAGCACGGCGAAGTCGTACAGTAAGGCTTCGGCTGGCGGAGACATACCGCCAGCCCGTTCTCTGGGTGTTTTTCACCGATGCCTCCCGAGGGCGTTTCGCCTTCGGGAGGCTTTTTCGTGATCAATTGACTGGCAAAACCCGCTTGGTGCTTAAAAATTACGCACGCGAGGGCGGCAGTGATGGCTAATTTGTGGCCGTCGATTTTCGAATTCCCAGGGGATTCAACCCCCTACATAATCTCCGCAAACTTGGCACAGCTCTTGACTCTCCCTCCGTCGATTGTTGCCGGCCGTTCGCCGGCGGCATGTCGGAGGCCTGTCTCGCGCCTTCAAACGTGCGCGGGACGAAAATCAAGGGGTGCTCTCCATGAAGCTCATCACTGCCATCATCAAACCCTTCAAGCTCGAGGAGGTGCGGTCGAACCTGACCGATATCGGCCTCCAGGGCATGACCGTGACCGAAGTGAAAGGTTACGGGCGTCAGAAGGGCCATACCGAGGTCTATCGCGGCGCGGAGTACGCCGTGAGTTTCCTTCCCAAGATCAAGATTGAAGTCGTCGTTTCCGGGGCCCTCGTGGACAAGGCCGTCGAAGCGATCGTGAAGGCCGCAAAGACCGGCCAGATCGGCGACGGAAAGATCTTCGTCTCCTCGATCGAGCACACGCTGCGCATCCGCACGGGTGAATCGGACGATGCGGCGCTCTGAGAACATGCGGCACAACGGTCAACACGAGGGAGTTTTGGAAATGAGCTTTGGACGATTTTCGCGGATCGCGAGCGCGCTTGGCGGCGCTGCAGCGCTCACGCTTCTACCGGAGGCCATGGCCTTCGCCCAGGACGCCGCTGCCGCGGCGCCCCCAACGCCGGATAAAGCCGATACCGGCTTCATGTTCGTTGCCACCACCATCGTGCTCTTGATGACGATCCCCGGCCTCGCTCTCTTCTACGGCGGCCTGGTGCGTACGAAGAACATGCTTGCGCTCCTCATGCAGGTGTTTGCGATCGTCTGCGTGGTGGCGCTGATCTGGGTCACCTACGGCTACAGCATGGCCTTCACCAACGGCGGTGCGCTCAACGACTACGTGGGCGGCTTCTCGAAACTGTTCCTCGCCGGTGTTACGCCGTCGTCGCTCGCAGCGACGTTCTCGAACGGGGTCTACATTCCGGAGCTGTCGTTCGTCGCCTTCCAGATGACGTTCGCCTGCATCACGCCGGCGCTCATCGTCGGCGCCGTCGCCGAGCGCATGAAGTTCTCGGCGGTGATGGTGTTCGTGATCCTCTGGGTGACGTTCGTCTACTTCCCGATGGCGCACATGGTCTGGTACTGGGGCGGCCCGGACGTCTTCGCCGATGCTGCGAAGGCAGGCGAGCCTAAGCTCTCGGAAGTGCTGGCCGACGCGGGTCTCCTCTTCAAGTGGGGTGCTCTCGACTTCGCCGGCGGCACCGTGGTGCACATCAACGCCGGCATCGCCGGTCTCGTTGGCGCTCTCATTGTCGGCAAGCGCGTCGGCTACGGCACCGAGCCCATGCCACCGCACTCGCTGACGCTGACCATGGTTGGCGCATCGCTGCTGTGGTTCGGCTGGTTCGGCTTCAACTGCGGCTCGAACCTCGAGATCAGCGTCACAGCCGTGATCGCCATGATCAACACGTTCGTGGCCACCGCTGCGGCAGGCGTGGCCTGGATGCTGGCGGAGTGGATCGTGAAGGGCAAGCCGTCGCTGCTCGGCCTTGCTTCGGGTGTCGTTGCCGGTCTGGTTGCGGTCACGCCGGCCGCCGGCTTCGCCGGTGCCATGGGCTCGATCGTGCTCGGACTGGTCGCGGGTGTCGTGTGCTTCATCTTCTGCACGGGCATCAAGAACCTGTTCGGCTACGACGACAGCCTCGACGTGTTCGGTGTGCACGCCGTCGGCGGCATCATCGGCGCCATCGGCACCGGCATCCTGGTGAGCCCGGATCTCGGTGGTTCGGGTCTCGCCGACTACACGTCGAAGCCGGGCGAGCTGGTTGCCGGCTCCTACGACATGGCTACGCAGGTGTTGATCCAGTCGAAGGCGGTGGGCTTCACCATCCTGTGGACCGGCATCATCTCGGCGATCCTGTTCCTGCTCATCAAGTTCACCATCGGCCTGCGTCCGGTGGTCGACGGCGAGCGCGAGGGTCTCGACATCACGGATCACGGCGAACGCGCTTACCACTACTAGGCGCCTTGGGCTCGCCGTCCTGGAGACGGCGAGCCTTTTCGATTTCGGACTTTCTTGTTCAGCCCGGGGTTTTCAGCCCCGGGTTTTTTTACGCGACGATGACGATGCGCGGGTCTGGCTTGCCTGAAGATCGTGCGCGACGCGGCGAGGATCTGGGCAAGGGGAGGCGGTGACAGCCGAAGATGCCTAGCTTTTGGGCGCGTTGGGATTGCGATGCGGATGGGATCGAAAAGATCACCAAGTGGTTTCAACTGGTTGCAGCCTGATGGCGTGTTGGCACGAGTTTTGAACACCTCGTTGCGGTGCACGCTTTCCCGGGTGGCGTGCACAGGGGCGCTCAATGAACACCTCACACTACGCAGCTCATTCCTGGTCGCCGGAGTACGCCACGTAGGCTGCTCGATCCGGCACAACCAAGGATGGCGTCCACTCTAACGACGGTGGACGCAACGGGCTCGGGAAATCGGCGGCGCTCAAGCGCGGCCGAAGGGGCAACACGAGGGAGTTTGGGACCATGACACTAAAATTACTGAAGCGCGTTGCGGGTCCGCTGGGGGCGGCCGCGTTCCTTACGCTCGGTAGCGCAAGTGCCGCGCTGGCACAGGCCGCACCGACGCCGGACAAAGGCGATTCGGCCTTCATGTTCGTGGCGACGATTGTCGTGCTGTTGATGACGGTTCCGGGCCTGGCCCTGTTCTACGGCGGCCTCGTGCGTTCGAAGAACATGCTTTCCATCCTCATGCAGGTGTTCGCCATCACCTGCATGGTGGCCATCATCTGGGTCACCTACGGCTACAGCATGGCCTTCACCAACGGCGGCGCGCTCAACGACTACGTGGGCGGCTTCTCGAAGATGTTCCTTGCGGGCGTCGACGCCACGACGCTGGCCGGCACGTTCTCCAACGGTGTCTACATTCCCGAGTATGCCTTCGTCGCCTTCCAGATGACGTTCGCCTGCATCACGCCGGCCCTCATCGTCGGCTCGCTGGCCGAGCGCATGAAGTTCTCGGCCGTGCTGCTGTTCGTTGCGCTCTGGGTGACGTTCGTCTATTTCCCGATGGCGCACATGGTCTGGTACTGGGGCGGCCCGGACGTTTTCGCAGAAGCCGCGAAGGCGGGTGAGCCCAAGCTCTCGGAAACGCTGGCTGATGCCGGCCTGCTCTTCAAGTGGGGTGCTCTCGACTTCGCAGGCGGCACGGTGGTGCACATCAACGCCGGCATCGCCGGTCTGGTCGGCGCTCTCATCGTCGGCAAGCGCGTCGGCTACGGCAAAGAGCAGATGCCGCCCAACTCGCTGACGCTGACCATGGTCGGCGCGGCGCTGCTGTGGTTCGGCTGGTTCGGCTTCAACTGCGGCTCGAACCTCGAGGTCAGCGCGACGGCTTTCGTCGCCATGATCAACACCTTTGTCGCTACCGCTGCGGCCGGCCTCTCGTGGATGATCATCGAATGGCTGGTCAAGGGGCGTCCGACGCTGCTCGGCCTTGCTTCAGGTGTCGTTGCCGGTCTGGTCGCGGTCACGCCGGCTGCCGGCTTCTCCGGCCCGATGGGTGCGATCGTGCTCGGTCTCGTCGCCGGTCTCGTTTGCTTCTTTGCCTGCACCGGCGTGAAGAAGCTGCTGCGCTACGACGACAGCCTCGACGTGTTCGGTGTGCACGGCATCGGCGGCATCATCGGCGCCATCGGTACGGGCATTCTGGTGAGCCCGGATCTCGGTGGCTCGGGCCTCGCCGACTACACGTCGAAGCCTGGCGAACTCGTTGCCGGCTCCTACGACATGGCCGCGCAGGTGTTGATCCAGGCCAAGGCGGTCGGCTTCACCATCCTGTGGACCGGTATCCTCTCGGCCATCCTGTTCAAGATCGTCGATATCCTTATCGGTCTGCGTCCCACCACGGACTACGAGCGTCAGGGTCTCGACCTCGTCGATCACGGCGAGCGGGCCTACAACCACTAAGGCACGCTTGAGGAACCTGCCGGTTCTCCGGCCGGCAGGTTCCAATCGGATTCTCTCCCGAGCACGCGTCTCCCCTAGACGTGCTCCAAACTTGGCCCGGCGCTTTGTGTGCCGGGCCTTTTTCTTTCTTTGCGTCTAGATGATGGTGATGCGGGTGCGTCGGCCTACGCGGGCGAGCACCTTCAAGAGATCGCTTCGCTTCAGCGCGACGCAGCCTTCGGTCGGCTTCAATCCATCGCTTGCGACATGCATGAAGATGGCGCTGCCGGAGGCGCGTCTGCGGGGCCGCCTGTTGTAGTCGATGACGACGACGACGTCGTAGAGGCGGTCGCGGCGCCAGAGATGTTCCGCACTCGCCGGATAGGGATGCGTGATAGGGCAGTTGTAGTTGCGATCGTTCGCTGCGTCGCACCATCCGTCCTGTGGTTTGGTGATCCGGAGCGGCAGGGCCGTCCTCGGGCGGGCGAGCACGTCCCGGCGCCAGTAGGCGCCCTCAAGGCGGAACGTGCCGCGCGGGGTGGCGCCGTCTCCTTCGCATTTTCGCGAGCGAATTCCGCTGCGTCCGAGCGCACACCGGAGCAAGAGGTTGCCGCAGGAGAGGCGGCCCACGGTCTTTTGCGGTCCGGTGCTTCTCACGACGATTTTACGTACGGTGATGGCGCATCCCCTTTTCCAATCGCGTCCGGATCCGATAACCGTCCGCCCTCAGCACCCTACCTCAGCCGAAAAGCAGATGCTAAGAGGGTGCACCCAACACTTTGCCAATCCGGAGCCGCCGAGCATGAGCGCAGCACGCAGGATCCTTCTTGTCGACGATGACGAGGATCTCCGCGGATCCCTGCAGGATCAACTGGCCCTGCACGACGAATTCGATGTTTCCGTCGCGGGAACGGCGGGCAAGGGGATCGAGGCGGCGAAGAGCGGCCATCACGATCTCGTCGTGTTCGACGTCGGGCTTCCCGATATGGACGGGCGCGAGGCGGTGCGGCTGCTGCGCAAAACGGGCTTCAAAAGTCCCATCATCATGCTGACGGCCAACGACAGCGACGCCGATCAGATTCTCGGCCTCGACGCGGGCGCCAACGACTACGTGACCAAGCCGTTCAAGTTCGCCGTGCTGCTGGCCCGTATCCGTGCGCAGCTGCGCCAGCACGAGCAGAGCGAGGACGCGGTCTTCACGATCGGGCCCTACACGTTCAAGCCGGCCTCGAAGCTCCTGCTCGACGACAAAGGCGGTAAGGTGCGTCTCACGGAGAAGGAGACGGCTATTCTCAAGTATCTCTACCGGACGGGCGACAAGGTGGTTTCGCGCGAGACGCTCCTGCACGAGGTGTGGGGCTACAACGCGGGCGTGACGACGCATACCCTCGAAACGCACATCTACCGTCTCAGGCAGAAAATCGAGAAAGATCCCTCGAATGCCGAGATCCTGGTGACCGAGACCGGCGGCTACAAGCTGATGTCATGAACAGCTTGTTCTCATTTCATCAACAAGGCCAAGGCTGGCCCTGGACCGAATAGGCCGAATCGCCCGAGCTTTCAGGCAGAGTTCCGGCACCGCGTAAGGTGTGCCGCTTTGTCCGGTCGTGCTTCCCGTTGGACATGTTGCGTTTGCATGGCTCTGCCATGACCGCCGCGCCCGTGTCCGGTAGCACTCCGACGTGCCTGTTGCGGGGATTATCGAGATGCCTATCGATGCGCTTGTTCAACCTCTTCTCAACGTGCCGTTGTTCCAGGGGCTCAAGCCCCTGCAGCTGACGGAAATCGCGCGCCGCGCGGATCGGATCGTCTACAAGCCCGGCGATGTGATCGTCACGGCGCATGGCGAGCCCGATGCCGCCGTGCTGGTGGTCTCGGGTGAGGCCGTGCGCACGGAGGGGCCGGGGCTTGAGCGTGGGGGCAACGAGGCGATCCCGACCGGTGCCCTCATTTCAGAAATGACAATGCTGATCGCGACCGAGTGCACATCGACCGTGGTGGCGCGCACGCCGGTCAGGGCATTGCGCATCACGCGTACGGAAATGCTCGCGCACATGACGGACGATCCGACGCTCGCCGAGCATTTCATCGAGAAGATCTCGGGTCGCCTCTCGTCCTTCGTCGCCGGGCTCAAGGAGATCGACGAGACGCTCGCGAAGAATGACGGGCCAATGATCGGCAAGCCCGACGTCACAGCGGATGCGGGTGCGGCCGTGCTGCACTGATTGTCCATCTGCTGGTCGAAAGAGAGAAGGCCGGAACGCTTGGCGCTCCGGCCTTCTTTGCGTTTCATGCCCAGATCAGACGCGGCCCGTGCGCACGTCTTCCTCCGGGTTGGCACCGATTTTATGGATCGAAAGGTCGGCGCCGCGCCGTTCCTCCTCGGGCGTGAGACGCAGTCCGAAGGCGGCATGGACGATCGAATAGACGACGACACCGACAATGAGCCCGAAGATGGCGCCGGCTACGCTGCCGACAAGCTGGGAGGAGAGGGTAACGCCGCCGAGACCACCGAGGGCGGTCTGACCGAAAATTCCGCAGGCGATGCCGCCCCAGAGCCCGCACAAGCCATGCAGGGCCCAGACGCCGAGGACATCATCGATTTTCCAGCGGTTGGACGAGATCTGGAACATCTGCACGAAGATCACACCGGCCGCGGCACCGGTCACGAGAGCACCCACCGGATGCATGATGTCGGAGCCCGCGCAGACGGCAACGAGGCCGGCGAGCGCGCCGTTGTGCACGAAGCCGGGGTCGTTGCGACCGGCGACGAGGGCCGCGAGAATGCCGCCGCACATGGCCATGAGCGAGTTCAGAGCCACCAGTCCTGAGATCCCCTTGAGACTTTGGGCGCTCATGACGTTGAAGCCGAACCAACCGACGCAGAGCAGCCAAGAGCCCATGGCGAGCCACGGGATCGACGAGGGCGGGATGCCGATGGAGCTGCCGCGGTCGTATCGGCCGAGGCGCGGGCCCAGCCGCAGGATGGCGCCGAGCGCAACCCAGCCGCCGAAGGCGTGCACGACAATCGAGCCTGCGAAGTCCTTGAACTGGGCGCCGAGCGCATCGGCAAAGAGCGTCTGCTGGATGGCGAAGTTGCCGTTCCAGACGATGCCCTCAATGAGGGGATAGCAGAGGCCGACGACGAGGGCGGTGGCCGCGCATTGGGCGCCGAAGCGGGCGCGCTCGGCAATTCCGCCGGAGACGATGGCGGGAACGGCCGCCGCGAAGGTGGCGAGGAAGAAGAACTTCACGAGTGCCATGCCTTGGGGGGCGAAGGCCGTATCGCCACCCGAGATGGACGCTGCGTCGGCCAGGAAGGTGACGCCGTAGGAGATCCAGTAGCCGATGAAGAAGTAGCAGATGGTCGAGATGGCGAAGTCGACCAGGATTTTGACGAGGGCGTTGACCTGGCTTTTGTGACGTACGGTTCCGACCTCGAGGAATGCGAAACCGCCGTGCATGGCGAAAACGAGAATGGCTCCCATAAGCAGAAAGAAGACGTCGGCACCCTGTAGACTTGGATCCATTTATGCCCCCAGTGTTGGTCGTTTTTTATGCAAAGTGACGCCGTTTTGCGCCCTTTGCCCATTGGACGGGCTCTTGGATCAAGATTTGTGC
Source organism: uncultured Hyphomicrobium sp. (assembly GCF_902826555.1). GTDB lineage: Bacteria > Pseudomonadota > Alphaproteobacteria > Rhizobiales > Hyphomicrobiaceae > Hyphomicrobium_C. The sequence goes on along the minus strand of NZ_CADEFI010000013.1, from coordinate 38,253 downwards.
CAGGTGACGGTCGAGTGATTTTGTTCCGTTGCGCCAAAGAGTAAGAGCGCAGACCGTAAACGGCTGCGCTCTCTTGTGATCGATAATTAGGCTATCGGATCCGTGGTGCTGCCCGATGTGCGAGCACCGCTGTGCGCGTCAGCGGACGCGACGCGGATTCATGTAGAGATCGGCTTCCTGGCGATCGATCTCGGGCTTGATCTTGCCGGCCAGCATGCCCTTGTAAAGGCGCTGCATATGGCGGCGGCAGTCGCCGTTGAAGACCATCATGGCACCAAACAGCTTGACCACCGTCGTCAGCCGTTTGTCGGCGCCGGATTTGATCTTGCACTTCCATTTGCCGCCGATGGAGAAGATTTTGCCGTCAAGGTAGCCGACGGTCTCCCCGTGCTGGTTGATCAGCGAATAGTCGCCGCCCAAATTGATGAAGGCGCGCTTCAGCCGGTAGAACTCGGGCTTGCCCGAGCTGTCGATGATGAAGAACGAGAAGTGCTCGGGCATCAGCGGCCATTTGTTGGCCGAGCGCTCGAGATAGATGATGTACTGGTCGTCGTTGGTGTTGATCGAATAGGTCATGACCGGCAAGCCGCGCGCGCCGATGGTCTGCTGCAGCGAACGGCCGATCATGAGATCCATGGTGGCGCGCCAATTCAAGTTCTCAGTGAAGAGCTTGAAGACGAGGCGCTTGTCCATGCCCTGGGCCTTCTTCCAAGCATCCTCGCGGTAGCCGAAGAGGCCGGTGCGCTCGCCGTTCTCGATGATCTCGCCGAAGATATCCATGTCGGTCGTGAACTGACGGGACTTGGCGCGATTGCGGGTGCGCTTGTAGACGCCGAATTCGGTGAAGTTGAAGTCGGTGATCCAGATGTCGACGACGAAGCGATCCCAGCCGTCAGCGGCTGGCTTCGAGGGCTTCTTGCCCGTGTCCTTCTTCTTCGTTTCCGCGGCGTCCTTTAGCGCTTCGGCGCGTGCGTCACGCGCGGCATCGGCGGCGGCCGCGTCGGCCCCTGCGTCCGCAACCTTGAGGGCAGATGCTGCAGTCATGCCGGTCTCCCTTCGGCTCCCTTGGAGCGTTGGCAAAACGCGAATCACTCAGTTGGGAAAAGGCTAGCACCGGGGCTTCGGCGGCGTGTGGCGCCCAGAGGGCCGCAGCGTGCAAAAGCTGTGGGTAGCGCGCGGCAAGCGATTGGATGGGCGGGGATTTGCGTCGCGCTGCGGGATCGCGCGTGACGCGCGGGACTCAGCGGCTGCCGAAAATGGCCGAGCCGACGCGGACATAGGTGGCGCCGAACTGGGCCGCGGTCTCGAAGTCGCTGCTCATGCCCATGCTGAGCTCGGAAAGACCGAGGTCGCCCGCGAGCTTGGCGAGAAACGCGAAGTGGACGGCTGGGTCTTCCTCGACCGGGGGAATGCACATGAGGCCTGCGATCTCGAGGCCGAGCGTGCGGCAATGGGCGAGGAAATCCGCGGTGTCCTTGGGGGCGATGCCGGCTTTCTGCGGCTCCTCGCCGGTGTTCACCTGGATGAAGAGCTGCAGTCGCTTGCCCTGACGCGCAAGCTCGTCGGCGATGGCCTTGGCGATTTTCGGCCGGTCGATGGTGTGAATGGCGTCGAACAGCTCCACCGCCTCGCGGGCCTTGTTGGACTGGAGGGGGCCGATGAGGTGGAGCGTGAGGCCGGGATAGAGCGTGCGCAGCTCCGGCCATTTCGACTTGGCCTCCTGCACGCGGTTCTCGCCGAAGAGGCGGTGGCCCGCCTCCAGGACGGGGCGGATGTCCTCGGCGCCGAAGGTCTTGGTGACGGCGATGAGGTGGACGGACGCGGGATCGCGGCCCGTCTCACGTGCGGCGGCGGCAATGCGGGTCTCGATCTCGGCGAGCGCTGCGGGGGGCGAATGGAGTGCGGGGTTGGTCATGGTGTTCGGTTTAGCCGATATGCGCACGGCGTGCGCATGTGTAGGTCGATATGGGTAAAAAGTGCTATTATTTGCGCATATGAGGTCGAATGTGGGTAGCCGTTACGCATGTTGATCCTTATACGGGTAGAAATTAATAAAAATTACCCATATTCCGACTCATGTGGGTAATAACTACCCATGTCTAGATTTAGTGGGTAAAAACTGTCAATATTTACTCATGTCTTCCTTCGATCCCAACCGGCCGTATAACGATCTGCCTACCCTGCCGCCGCGGGTGGATCTTGAAACCAAATCCATCCTGAAGGCGTGCGTCAGCGCCAGGGCCAAGCTCGCCGCGCTCAAGGAGGCGGCCGCTCTCATTCCCAACCAGGACGTGCTGGTCAACTCGATTCCGCTCCGGGAGGCCAAGGATAGCTCGGCGATCGAGAACATCGTCACCACAAACGACCGGCTCTTCCGGTTCGCGAATGCGGATGCCAACCAGGCGGATTCCGCCACAAAGGAGACGCTGCGCTACCGCACGGCGTTGCTCCGGGGCTACGAGAGCCTGAAGAGCGGCCGGCCGCTGACGACCAATACCGCCGTCGACGTTTGTCGCGCAATCAAGGATGTCGATCTCGATATTCGCCGCACGTCCGGCACCAACCTCAAGAACCAAAGTGGCCGGGTCGTCTACACACCGCCCGAGGGGGAGGATGTGCTGCGCGAAAAGATGACGGACTGGGAGCGCTTCGTGCACAGCGAATCCGACCTCGATCCGCTCGTCAAAATGGCCGTCGCTCACTACCAATTCGAGGCCATTCACCCCTTTCCGGACGGCAACGGGCGCACGGGACGCGTGCTCAACATCCTCTTCCTGATCGAGAAGGAGCTGCTCGATCTCCCCATCCTCTATCTCAGCCGCTTCATCAACGACCGGAGGAGCGAGTACTATCGGCTGCTGCTCGAGGTGACGACCGAGGAAGCCTGGGAGCCCTGGATCCTTTATATGCTGAACGCGGTCGAAGAGATGGCGGCTTGGACGCGGAGCAAGATCTGGGCGATCAAACATCTGATGGCGGATACCGTCCGGTACGTCCACGCGGCCGTGCCGAAAGTCTATAAACGCGAGCTCGTCGAACTCCTCTTCGTCCAGCCCTACGTGCGCATCGGCGACCTGGTCGGTGCCGGGCTCGGGACGCGCAAGACGGCGGCCGGGCACCTCAATCAGCTGATCGCGGCAGGGGTTCTCCGGGAGGAAAAGGAGGGACGGGACAAGCTCTTCATCAATGTCCGGTTTTTCGATCTGCTCATGAACGACAGCAACGATTTCGCACCGTTTCCGGCGGTGGCCGTCGACACATGACACGGCTCATGTCGACGAAATCGACATGTCCGGCCTCTCATGACGATAAATCCGCCAAATATCGACACGAGGGCGACAGGACGCTGCCTTGACCAGGCCCCCTCTTTCGGGCTCATTACGCCGCAAATCTTAATCCTAAGACGTACGAAAGCCCCCATGGCCACCGAACGGTACAACGCGCCCGCGCGCGAGAAGCATTGGCAGAATGTGTGGGAGGAGGGGGAGATCTTCCGGGCCTCCGACGACCACTCGAAGCCCAAGAGCTATGTGCTCGAGATGTTTCCCTATCCGTCGGGGCGCATCCACATGGGGCACGTGCGCAACTACGCGATGGGCGACGTGGTGGCGCGCTTCAAGCGCGCGAAGGGCTTCAACGTCTTGCATCCGATGGGATGGGATGCCTTCGGCATGCCGGCGGAGAATGCCGCCATCGAGCGCAAGACGCATCCCGCGACGTGGACGTACGCCAACATCGACACCATGAAGGGTCAGCTCCGCTCGATGGGGCTGTCGCTCGATTGGAGCCGAGAGATCGCGACCTGCAGCCCCGACTACTACAAGCACCAGCAAAAGCTGTTTCTTGATCTGCTGAAGAAGGGGCTCGCCTACCGCAAGAGCTCGAAGGTCAACTGGGATCCGGTCGATCATACGGTGCTCGCCAACGAGCAGGTGATCGACGGGCGCGGCTGGCGCTCGGGGGCTCTCGTCGAGCAGCGCGAGCTTACGCAGTGGTTCTTCAAGATCACCGCCTATTCGGACGAGCTGCTGCAGGCGCTTTCGACACTCGACAAGTGGCCGGAGAAAGTGCGCCTCATGCAGGCGAACTGGATCGGCCGCTCGGAAGGCATGCTGGTGCGCTGGGCGCTGGATGCCAAGACGGCGCCGAAAGGGCACAAAGAGCTGGAGATCTACACGACGCGTCCCGACACGCTGTTCGGCGCCTCGTTCATGGCGATCGCGCCGGACCATCCGCTGGCGAAAGCGGCAGCGGAGACCAATCCGGAATTGGCGGCGTTCTCCGAGGAGTGCCGGCGCATGGGGACGTCGGTTGCCGATCTCGAGAGCGCGGAGAAGCGCGGCTTCGACACCGGCATCCGCGCCGTGCATCCGTTCGACAAGGATTGGAAGGTGCCAGTCTATGTGGCCAACTTCATCCTCATGGACTACGGCACGGGCGCGATCTTCGGCTGCCCGGCGGGCGATCAGCGCGACCTCGATTTTGCGCGCAAGTACGAGCTGCCGGTAATCCCAGTGATCCTGCCGCCGGGCGCCAAGGCCGAGGGCTTTACGGTCGGCGAGACGGCTGTCGATGGCGACGGCACGATGATCAACTCGCGCTTTCTGGACGGGCTCTCGACCAAGGGTGCGTTCGAGGAGGCAGCGAAGCGGCTCGAGGGGGCGAAGCTCGGCGGCAGGCCCGTCGGCGAGCGCAAGGTCAATTTCCGGCTGCGCGATTGGGGTATCTCGCGGCAGCGCTACTGGGGCTGTCCGATTCCGGTCATCCACTGCGAGGACTGCGGAATCGTGCCGGTGCCGGCCAAGGACCTGCCGGTTCGTCTGCCTGACGATGCGACCTTCGACAAGCCGGGCAATCCGCTCGACCGGCATCCGACCTGGAAGCACGTGGACTGCCCGACGTGCGGCAAGCCGGGCCGCCGCGAGACGGATACCATGGACACGTTCGTCGACAGCTCCTGGTACTACGTGCGCTTCACGGCGCCGCATGCCGACAAGCCGGTCGATACCACGCAGGCGAACTACTGGCTGCCGGTCGATCAGTACATCGGCGGCATCGAACATGCGATTTTGCATTTGCTCTATTCGCGCTTCTTCTATCGGGCGATTTCGGATGCTGGGCACGGCACAAAAAACCTTCGCGAGCCGTTCGCGGCGCTTTTCACGCAGGGGATGGTGACGCACGAGACCTACAAGTCCGGGGCCGGGGCCTGGCTGCTGCCGAGTGAGATCCGCTTCGAGGGCGAGGGTGACGGGCGGCGGGCCGTCGAGATCGCGACCGGGAAACCGGCCGCCATCGGCGGGATCGAGAAGATGTCCAAGTCGAAAAAGAACCTGGTCGACCCGGACGACATCATCGAGGGATGGGGGGCGGACTGCGCACGCTGGTTCATGCTGTCGGACAGCCCGCCGGAACGCGACGTGGTGTGGACGGAGGCCGGCATTCAGGGCGCGGGGCGGTTCATCCAGCGCGCCTGGCGCGTGGTCGACGATCTGGCCGACCGGGCGCCGCCGCGGGGTACTGCTCAACCTGGGCAATTCTCAGCGGAGGCGCTCGATCTGCGCCGGGCGGCCCATAAGGCGACCCATGCCGTGGCCCAGAGCATCGAGGGCCTGAGGTTCAACGTCGCCGTGGCCCAGATCTATGAATTTACCAATGTCCTGTCGTCGGCTCTGGCCAAATCCGCTGCACCGGCCAAGATCAACGAAGACTTCGCATGGGTCCTTCGAGAGGCTGGCGAGCTATTCGTGCAGATGATCGGCCCGATGATGCCGCATCTGGGCGAGGAATGCTGGGCGCGGCTCGGATACAACACTTTGCTGGCCAATCAGCCGTGGCCGACGGTGGATACCGGGTTGCTCGTTGACGATAAGATCACCATTGCCGTACAGGTGAATGGCAAGCGCCGTGATGAGCTTCTCATCGCGCGCGATGCTGCCGAGGACGAGGTCAAGGCGGCTGCACTGAAGCTCGATCCCGTCGTGCGGGCTCTCGAGGGACGGCAACCGAAGAAGATCATCGTCGTGCCGCAAAGGATTGTGAACGTCGTCGCCTAGCGTGCCAAGCGCGCGTTGGGTGTCCGAGGGGACCGCGGGACGTCTGGGGGACTATGCGTTCGAGCGTCGGAACAGACATCGCTTTGAACCTGGCAGCTTTCCGCCGTGTCGGTGGATGGCGTAGCGCCTCGCGTCTGGTGCTGGCCGCTGCCCTGGTGGCGCCTTTCCTCTCGGGCTGTGGCAACAGCGGTTTTCGCCCGCTCTACGGCGGCGCAGGCATCGGCGCGCAGGCCGACCAGAAGCTTGCCAAGGTTGCAGTGTCGACGATCCCGGGCCGCGTCGGCCAGCAGATCCGCAATGAGCTGATCTTCCATGCCACCGGCGGCGGCGGCGAGGTGGTGAGCCCGGAAATGCGGCTCGAGGTGGCGATCCGCGAAAGCGTGACCTCCACTCTGGTCAGGATCGACGGCGACTCCGGCGGTCAGGTCTACAACGTCGAAGCCAAGTTCCAGCTCGTGCGCGTCTCGGACAAGTCCGTGGTGCTGTCGGGTACCAGCTACGGCCGCGCCAGCTTCGAGCGCAACACGTCGATCTTCTCCAACGTGCGTGCGCGCGACGACGCGGAGGATCGCGCGGCGAAGGTGGTCGCGGAAGACCTCAAGGCGCGGCTCTCGGCCTATCTCGCAGGCGCCGCCTAAGCGCCCATGGTTGCCGTCAAGGCGCATCAGGCCCAGGCCTTTCTCTCCTCACCCGATCCCAAGATCCGAGCGGTTTTGTTCTTCGGCTCCGATGCCGGGCTTGTTGGCGAACGTGCGCAAGCGATGGCCAAGGCCGCAGCGGCGCGCTTCAATCCTCCGGGCGAGCTGATCCGGATCGATGATGCGGATCTCGATGCCGATCCCGACCGACTGGTGGTGGAGCTCGGCACCGTGCCGATGTTCGGCGGTCCCAAGATCATCCGCACGACGACCGGCAGACGCGTCACCGCGCAAACGCTGAAGCCGCTCGTGGAGGGTGCTGCGCTCGAGGGCGTGTTGATCGTGGAAGGCGGCAACCTCAAGCCGGACGAGGCCTTGCGGCTCCTGTTCGAGAAGTCGCCGGTGGCGGCTGCCGTTGCCTGCTACAGCGACGGTGCGCAGGATCTCGAGGTGCTGATCCGGGAGATGGTGCGCGGGGCCGGCATGACGATCACCGCCGATGCGCGACATGCGCTGGTGGACCGGCTCGGGGCGGACCGGGCGCTATCGCGCGGCGAGATCGAGAAGCTCTTGTTGTTCGTGGGACCGAAAACCGAGATCGGCGTCGAGGACGTGGAAGCCGTGGTGGGGGATGTGTCAGAGCTAGCGCTCGAACGCATCACGTTCGCCGCGGCGGCAGGGCAGGTGCAGCGGGCGGTTGCAGAATGCGGGCGTGCCGTGTCGTCCGGGGAAAGTCCGCAATCCATCATCCTGGCCACGCAACGGCACTTTCAGAGGCTGCATCGCGTGCGGGCGGCCGTAGACCGGGGAAGCTCGCTCGAGGATGCGCTGCGCCAGATGCGCCCGCCGCTGCACTTCAAGCAAAAAGACGCCTTTGCAGCCCAATGCAGGGTCTGGACGACGCCCAGGCTTACGGAAGCGCTCGCGCGCATCTCGGGGGCTGCGAAATCGGCCCGTCTTGCCGGCACGCTCGACGAGGCGATGTCCGAACGGCTGGTGATGGGGCTCGCCATGATGGTGAAGGATGTGGCAGGGCCGGGCCGCGCGCGCTAGAACGCCACGTCCGATCCGCCGTCGTGCGGCTCAACTCTGATCGCGGGGAGAAAGTAACGATGCCAGGCACGCAATTCGACGTGGTCGCGATCGGCAACGCCATCGTCGATATCATAGGCCGCTGTGACGACAGCTTCCTTGCGCGCCATGGGGCTCCGAAAGGCCACATGCGGCTCGTGGATACGGCAACCATCAACGCCATCTACCAAGACATGGGGCCGGGCATTGAGATCTCGGGCGGCTCCGCGGCCAACACCGTGGCAGGCGTCGCGTCGCTCGGCGGTCGCTCGGCGTTCATCGGCAAGGTCGCCGAGGACGAGTTCGGACGCATCTTCCGCCACGACATCACGGCGGCCGGCGTGTCGTTCAAGACGCCCGCGGTGGTCGACGCGAGCCGCTCCACCTCGCGCTCGCTCATTCTGGTGACGCCCGATGGGCAGCGGACGATGAACACCTTCCTCGGCATCAGTACCGATCTGGACCAAGGTGAGGTGGACCCCGAGGTCATCCAGAAATCGAAAGTCGTCTATCTCGAAGGCTATCTTTTCGACCGGGACGAGGCGAAAGCCGCATTCCGGCAGGCCCTCGACATCGCGAACAAGGCCGGGCGGCGCGTGGCGTTGACGCTCTCCGATTCCTTCTGCGTCGATCGGCACAGAAGCGAGTTCCTGGCGTTGATCCGCGCCGGCATCGGAGTTCTGTTCGCCAATGAAAGCGAGATCCTTTCGCTCTACGAAACCACGAGCTTCGACGAGGCGGTGACGCGGGTTGCGCGTGATACTCGGCTTGCGGTGCTGACGCGCAGCGAGAAGGGCTCGGTCGTGGTGTCGGAAGGCGAGGTGATCGAGATTGCCGTCCAGCCGGTGGCGAAGGTCGTCGATACCACGGGGGCGGGCGATCTCTATGCGGCGGGTTTTCTATTCGGCCTGGCCCGGGACCTCGATCTCGAGGCGGCGGGGCAGTTGGGCAGCTTCGCTGCAGCGGAGATCATCGGCCAGATGGGCGCGCGGCCCGAGGTGAAGCTCGCGCACCTCGCCCGCATGCGGGGCTTTCTGGCCTAGGGCTTGCCGCCGAAGGAGCAAGTTCCGCCAAGGAGCAATTGCTACGGGACCTACCGGGTTTGTTCCGCGGGGCATACAAGTCCGAGAATCTTTTTCGCAACAACTCTCAGCCTGACGTACCTTCCTATTGGATCGTCTTCGTTTTTCTCCTTGGCAAAGGGAGGCGAAATTCATCAAGATTCCTGTAAATCGAATCGTGATGGATGGATCCTGGTCATGCCTTCCGACTTTGCGCGCCGCGGCCGACCCAGAGGCAGCGGTCTCGACGACCGGGTCCAGCTTCGCCGGATCGTGGAGATGATCGAGGCTGACCCTGGCCTCAAGCCGACCACAGCCATCAAGGCGATCGGAGTCACCGACCCGTCGTCGATTCGCAGATTGAGGGACAAGCTCAAGGCCGAACATCACGGCGAGACAGCGCATGCCGCGTCGCCATCCCCTGCTCGGGGTCTTTCGGCCGAGCTGTTCGAGGCGCGCCCGACGGCGACACCGGCACAACCGGATCGCACGTCGGGCCGCTCTCAAACTCATCATGCGGGGAGCCTCGCAGAGGCCGCATCCGCCACCGTTTCCGATGCTCAGCTGCAATGGTTTGCGTATTGGTGCGCATTGGGCCTCTCTGCGGTTTCGTCAACCGTGAAAGCGCAGATGGCCATGATGGATGACTTTCTGACCGTTCCGCAGGTTCACTCCGCGTTGCGTCATCAGCTTCTGTTCAACGAAGTGGCGAAAGCGTTCTGTCCCAAGCGTTCGGATGTCCGAACCACTCTTCACTAACCACTGCCTAGAACCAACAAGACCTTCAGGCCGCACCCCAAGCGGCCTTTTTTCATGCCTGCGGTTTCGGTCTCAGGCTTCGGCCCAGTCGGCGAGGCGATCGAGGAAGGCGAGGCAGCGGTCGAGCTCGGAGATGGCGATCCACTCGTCGGCGGTGTGGGCCTGCGCGATGTCGCCCGGGCCGCAAATTACGGACGGAACGCCTGCCGCCTGAAAGAGACCGGCCTCGGTGGCATAGGAGACCGCGGCGGTGTCGTTCTGCTCGGCGAGCTTCAAGGCCAATGTGACGATGTCGGAATCGGAATCGGCGGCGAACGGCGGCACGCGATTGATCTCGCGGATGCTAATCGCGGCTTCGGGCGCGACGCGGCGCATGCCTGGCAGGCACTCTTGCTCGGCAAAATCGACAAGACGTCGCTCGATAGCATCGACGTCGAGCCCCGGCATGGAGCGGACGCCGAAATTAAAAATACAGGATGCCGGAATGATGTTGGTGGCGGTGCCGCCCTCGATCTCGGTGAGCTGTAGCGTGGGATGAGGCGGGGTGAAGCGCGGATCCGGCGGGAAGGCCGCAAGCTCGGCCTCGATCTCGTTGATCTTGCCCATGAGGCGCGCGGCGACCGCAATGGCGTTGACGCCGAGATGCGCCATGCTCGAGTGGGCGGCGCGGCCCGTGATCTCGATCTGCCAGCGCACGGGGCCTTTGTGGGCGTCGACGACGGCCATGGAGGTCGGCTCGCCGACGATCACGGCGCGAGGTTTCGGAAGCCGGCTGCCGAGCTCGGCAATCATGGGGCGCACGCCGATGCAGCCCGTCTCCTCGTCATAGGAAAAGAGGATGTGGATCGGCGTCGTGAGATTGCGGCGACGGAATTCCGGCACCATGGCCAGCACGCAGGCGAGATAGCCTTTCATGTCCGCCGTGCCGCGGCCGTAGAGGCGGTCCGCGTCCCGGCGCAGCACGAAGGGATCGCTGGTCCAGTCGGCGGCGACGGCCGGGACCACATCGGTGTGGCCGGAAAGGCCAATGCCCGGGCGGTCGGTGGGGCCGATGGTGGCGAAGAGTGAGGCCTTGGCGCCGTCGTCCGTCGGGACGAGGCTGTAGTCGACACCGTGCTGTGCGAGGTAGCTCTCGATGTCGGCCACGAGCGCGCGATTGGATCTGTGGCTGGTGGTGTCGAAGGCTACGAGCCGCGATAGGATTTCGATCGCCGCCGTCGTTCGGGAGTCCGGCATTTGCATCAGTTCACGCTGCGAAAAGCATAGGGGCTATCCAGCGAGAAGGCGGGGATGGCGACGTCGAACAGCCGCCCGGTCTCGTCGGTCATCTGGTAGCTGCCGACCATGATCCCGGATGGCGTCGAAAGCGGGCAGCCCGAGGAGTAGGTGAAGGATTGGCCCGGCGGAATGACCGGCGTTTGCCCAACCACGCCCGGTCCGCGCACCTCCTCGGTCTTTCCGTTGGCGTCCGTGATGCGCCACAGACGGCTCTTGAGCTGAACGGTGTGCTCGCTCTCGTTGGAGATCTCGATGGTGTAGATCCAGAAGAAATAGCTTTCCTCCGGAGTCGATTGCTCGTCCGAGAACTCGGGCGTGACGCGGATGCGAAGGCCGTGCGTCACCTGCTCGTATGGCGTCTCGTCGCTCACGCGGTCGTTCCAGAGAATGATTTCAGCGAGCGAGCTTTACCATGGTGGGTCGCACGGCCGTCAATGTTCTTCGGTGAGCGGCCGTGCGGGCTGGGGCTCACGCCCTTTAACCTCGGGCGGCTTTGACCGCGGCGTCGAGGTCGGCCAGCAGATCCTGCTCGTTTTCGAGCCCGACGGACAGTCGCAACATGCCGTCCGTAATGCCAAGCTCGGCCCGCGCCTCCGGCCCGATGCGGTAATGGGTCGTGGTCGGAGGATGCGTGATGATGCTCTTGGAATCGCCCAAGTTATTGGAAATCTTTATGATCTTGAGCGCGTTCTGGAGGCGGAATGCGGCGTCCTTGCCGCCTTCGATCTCGAACGCGATCATCTGGCCGCCGCCGGTCATCTGCTTTTTGGCCAGCGCCGCCTGAGGATGATCGGCGCGGCCGCAGTAGATCACGCGCGAGATGCCCTTCAAGGTTGCGAGGCCGTCGGCAATAAACGCCGCGCTCGCGCTCTGGGCCTTGACGCGGATCGGCAGCGTCTCGAGGCCTTTGAGCATCACCCAGGCGTTGAAGGGGGACAGCGACGGGCCGGTCTGGCGAATGAAGTCCTGCAGGTGGTCGGTCAGGAACTTCTCCGTGCACAGCACCGCGCCGCCGAGGCAGCGGCCCTGACCGTCGATATGCTTGGTGGCGGAGTAGACGACGACGTCGGCGCCATGTGCGAGCGGCCGCTGCAGCATGGGGGTCGCAAACACGTTGTCGACCACGGTCGTGATGCCGTGCGTCTTGGCCAGCGCCGTGACGGCGCCGATGTCGACCAGATCGAGCGTCGGGTTGGCCGGTGTCTCGAAGAAGAAGGCCTTAGTATTCGGCTTGACCGCCGCCTTCCAGTTCTCGATGTCGCGGCCATCGATCAGCGTCATGGCGATGCCGAAGCGCGGACACAGCGTCTCGACGATGTAGCGGCAGGAGCCGAACATGGCGCGGGCGGCGACGATGTGGTCGCCGGCTTTCAGGAACGAGAGGAGGCCGGCGGTCACGGCGGCCATGCCGGTGGCGGTGGCGCGGGCGACCTCGGCGCCTTCGAGCAGTCGGATGCGCTCCTCGAACATGGCAACGGTCGGATTGCCGAAGCGGGAATATTGGAAGCCGGGGTCCTCGTTCTTGAAGCGGGCCTCGGCCTGCTCGGCGGAATTGTAGACGAAGCCCTGCGTCAGGAAGAGGGCTTCGGAGGTCTCGCCGAACTGGGAGCGCAGCACCCCGCCATGCACGAGCTGTGTCTCTGGCGACCAAGTCGCGGGGTCCGCGGAGATCGGCGTCTTCTTCGTGTTCGTCATTGGGAGCGTCCTTCGCGTGCTGCGGGCTTTCTCGGCCCGCAATGAGCTCGGGCCGATGATTCACGCTTCGGACTGATAGGGCCCGAAGCGATCATGGCCACAAAAAAACCCGGCTGTCCTCCCCGCTGCAACGAGCCAGGGCGGACCAGTTGCCGGGTCACGCTCATGGGCCCTCTTTAGCGAGTTGTTTAACGTGGCTGCAAGCCGGCCGGCCAAATCACCACGATCGCGTTTTGCTGGGACCGACGATTCACGAGTCAGATTGGTAGGATCTGACGCAATCGTGGTCCTGCCGCCGCGATAAGATCGGGATTAGCCCCTCCGGGCTCTTGGCGTCAAGGGGCGCTTCGTCTAGAGCCAACGCGTAGAGGAGTGCTGCGGATGTCCAAAACCCAGAAAATCACCGTGTCCGAGGTGGATTCGCTGCTTGGCGTCGCGGCGCCGGACGGCATCCTGCCGGTGCAGGCGATCCGGGCTCTGGTGTCTGCAGGTGCGCTCAAGAGCGCCGAGCCGTTTGCCGCCGGACAGATTCAGCCCGCGAGCGTGGACCTGCGCCTCGGGCCGCGCGCCTATCGCGTGCGCGCGAGCTTCCTGCCGGGCCCCGGCGGATCGGTGGCGTCGCGGCTCGAAGACCTCAAGTTGCACGAATTCGACATCGAGAATGGGGCGGTGCTCGAGACCGGCTGCGTCTATGTCGTGCCGCTGCTCGAAAGCCTGGCGCTCCCGCAGACTATCGCCGCCTCCGCCAATCCGAAGAGCTCGACGGGGCGGCTCGATGTGTTCACGCGCGTGATCGCCGACGGCGTGTCGGCATTCGATCTGGTGCCAGCCGGGTATCGCGGTCCGCTCTATGCCGAGATTTGTCCGCAGACTTTTCCGATCGTGGTGCGCAAAGGATCGAAGCTGTCGCAGCTGCGCTTCCGGCTCGGCAATCCGCGCGAGACCGATGAGGGGTTGTTGCAGCTTCAGTCGCGAGAGACGCTGGTTTCCGGAGCGAAGGCGGACATTCAAGACGGTATCGCGCTGTCGGTCGATCTGGCCGGCGACGGGAACGGTTTGGTGGGGTACCGCGCCAAGAGGCACACGGGCGTGGTCGACGTCGACAAGCCGGGGGCATGCGCGGTCGCTGACTATTGGGAGCCCGTGCGTGCGGACGCAAAGCGGAGGCTGATCCTGGATCCGGATCAATTCTATATCCTGGCCTCGAAGGAAGCGGTGCACATCCCGCCCACGCATGCGGCGGAGATGATGCCGTTCAATCCGCTGGTGGGTGAATTCCGCGTGCACTACGCAGGCTTCATGGATCCCGGCTTCGGCCATTCGGCGGCGGGCGGAGCGGGGTCACGCGTGGTCCTGGAAGTGCGCTCGCACACGGTGCCGTTCATTCTCGAGGACGGGCAGATCATCGGCCGGCTCGTCTACGAGCGCATGATGGAGGTGCCTGAAGTGCTTTACGGGCGTGAGCTCGGCAGCAACTACCAGGCGCAGGGGCTGAAGCTCTCGAAGCATTTCAAGTAGGCCTGCCGAGCAGGTCGTTCCGCGAACCGCTCCGATCGTCATCCTCAGGACAAGCCCGAGGATGACAGTGTGTGCTAGTCATCGCTTTGCGTGTCGGGGCAGACGAGGGGCTTGGACGCGGCGAGGATTGCGCGGAGGACGCCGGGAAAGCGTTGCTCGATCTCGGCGCAGCGAAGCGTGTTCACGACCTCGGTGCCGCGCCGCTCGGAGCAGATGAGGCCGGCCTCACGCAAAATCTGGAAGTGATGCGACTGCGTCGATTTCGGCAGGTGCTGGGGTGCGGCGGCCGAGCAGTTGAGCGGGCAATCGCCGCCTACGAGCCGGCGCACGATCTCCAGGCGCACGGGATCCGCCAGCGCATAGAGAATGCTCTCCAGTTTCAGCTCGTCCAGCGTTGGGTGCAGCAGGGGTCTTTTCATGGCTCAAGATATGGCAACTGTGCTGGCCTAATTCAATAGTTCGAAAGTCTTGAACTTACGTAATTGATCCCTATCTCAGCGTTGTCCGAAGGCCTCCGAGGCGGACAGGCCCACCCCGTGCTTAGGATTATCACATTGGAAAATATGGAGAAAGTTCTATGTCCCGTCCCCTTGAAGGTAAAATCGCGCTGGTCACGGGTGCAAGCCGCGGCATCGGCCGGGCTATCGCGCAGCGCCTCGCTGCTGACGGCGCCCTGGTCGCGGTCCACTATGGAAAAAGCAAGTCCGCGGCCGACGTCGTCGTCGCGGGCATCACGGCGAAAGGCGGCGCGGCCTTCGCCATCGGCGCGGACCTGGCCGCCAAGGATGGCGTAAAGACGCTCTACGCCGCATTCGACAAAGAGGTGCAGGCGCGAACGGGGGCGACCAAGTTCGACGTGCTGGTCAACAACGCGGCCATTGCGCCGTTCGCGACCTTCGAGGCGACGACGGAAGCGGCGCTCGACGAGATCTATACCGTCAACGTGAGATCGCCGTTTCTGATCACGCAGGAAGGCGCCAAGCGCCTGCGTGACGAGGGACGTGTCGTTTTCATTTCGAGCGGCGTGGTGCGTACGCCGGTTCCGGATGCGGCCGCCTATTCGATCCTCAAGGCGCCGATCGACAACCTGACCAAGGTCCTGGCGGTGGAACTCGGACAGCGATCGATCACCGTCAATGCGGTTGCGCCGGGCGTGATCGACACCGACATGGCGGCGGCGTTCGCGCGCGATCCGGCCGCGGCCGAGTTCGTGAAGAGCAAGCAGTCGCTGAAGCGCATCGGGCAGCCTGACGATATCGCGGAGGTAGTGGGATTTCTCGCAGGCGCCGGGGGCCGCTGGGTGACCGGGCAGGTCGTCGAAGCGTCGGGCGGCACCGGTCTTGTCTTCTGAGCTTTTTTTGCAGGGCGCCGCAGAAGCGGCTTCGCATGGCACAACACTTGGAGAAGACTCGTCATGTCTCGTTCTCTTGAAGGCAAGATTGCTTTGGTTACGGGCGGAAGCCGCGGCATCGGCCGGGCGATCGCCGAACGGCTCGCCGCTGACGGTGCGCTGGTTGCAGTCCACTACGGAAAGAACAAGTCTGCTGCCGATGACGTCGTGGCGGCAATCGGCGCCAAAGGAGGGAAGGCGTTCGCCCTCGGCGCGGATCTCGCGGCCAGGAACGGCGTGAAGACGCTCTACGCCGGTCTCGACAAGGAACTCAAGGCGCGCACGGGATCGACGCAGTTCGATATCCTCGTCAACAACGCGGGCATCGCGCCGTTCGTCGGTTTCACCGATACGACCGAAGACGTGCTGGACGAAATCTACGCCGTCAACGTGCGCGCGGTGTTCTTTTCCACGCAAGAGGCCGCGAAGCGACTTCGCGACGGCGGGCGCGTGGTAAACCTTTCGAGCGAGGTGGCGCGCGCGCCTGCGCCGGCACTTGCCGCCTATTCGGCATTGAAGGCGCCAATCAACAATCTCACGAAATCGCTTGCCGTCGTGCTTGGCGAACGCGCGATCACAGTCAACGCCGTGGCGCCGGGCGCTATCGACACCGACATGGCCGCTGCGCTGGTCAGCGATCCTGCGACGGTCGAGCATCTCAAATCTCAGCAGGCGCTGAAGCGAATCGGCCAGCCAGAGGACATCGCAGATGCGGTGGGCTTCCTGGCCAGCCTGGACGGGCGATGGGTCACCGGGCAGACGATCTACACGTCAGGTGGCGCCTTCCTGACCATCTAGCGTCTTGGAGGCTCCGGCCTTGGCCGGAGTGACGGAGCTGGCAGTCACCAGCGTTCCCCGGAGGTGGCTGCTCGCTATCTCCCTGGCGCTCCGTCACTCTCGCATCATGGAGCAACCCTGCTCCGCATGGACGGCGGGCGTCTCTCGCGGGATCAGGGCGCGTGCCATCGCGAGCCCGCAGACTGCGCCGACGATCTGAGCCGTGAGGAAGCCCGCGACATCCTCGGGCCGGATGCCAGAGAATGTGTCGGTCAGGCTTCGCGCGAGCGTGACCGCGGGATTGGCGAACGACGTCGAGGCGGTGAACCAATAGGCAGCAGTGATGTAAAGGCCGACGCTCGTGGCGACGGCCTGCGGTCTTGCCCTGAGCGTGAGAAGGATCACCAGCACGAGCCCGAACGTTGCGACGCCTTCCGAAAAGGACTGCGCGAAGCCGTCGCGTATCTTTCCCGATACCTGTAGGAGCGGCGTGGCGAACATTGCGTGCGCGACCATGACGCCCACCACGGCGCCGACCAGTTGCGCGGCAGCGTATGCCAACGCTTCCATTCTCCCGATCTCCTGCCGCACCCAGAACACGAGGGAGACCGCGGGATTGAGATGGGCACCCGATATCGGGCCCAGCATCGTGATCAGCACCACCAGCATGGCGCCGGTCGGTAGCGTATTGCCGAGCAGCGCGATGGCATCGTTACCGCCCGCCAGGCGGTCGGCCATGATCCCCGAACCGACGACGGTCGTCAGAAGGAGCGCGGTGCCGAGCGCTTCGGCGGTGAGCTTCCGTCGGAGAGAGGCGACCGGACTCACTTAGCCGGTTCCGCGGATGACGTGCGGTGGCGTCCGATCTCGTCGAGCCGCTGCTGCAGCGAGAGCCCGTCCAGCGAGGCCAGCGGCAACGAGGTGAAGACGCTGATGCGCTGGTACAGCATGCGGTGAGTATCGGCAAAGGCGAAGCGCCGTTCGCTTTCAGTGCCTTCTGCTGCGGATGGATCCGGGACGCCCCAATGCGCGCTGACCGGCTGGCCCGGCCATACCGGGCATACTTCGTTCGCCGCGTTGTCGCACACGGTGAACACGAAATCCAACCGGGGCGCATCGGGTGCCGCGAATTCCTCCCAGGATTTCGATCGCAAGCTCGTGGTATCGTAGTTGAGCTGACGCACGAGATCCAGCGCGTAGGGATGTACACGGCCGCTCGGTTGACTTCCGGCGCTGTAGCCTTTGAAGCGGCCGTTGCCGAGGCGGTTCAAGATGCTTTCAGCGATGATCGAGCGGGCTGAATTATGTGTGCACAGGAACAGCACATTGAGAGGTGTGCTTGTCATTTCGATTTCCCTTACTTCGAACACACGGAGCGAATTTTCTTGAAGGTGGCGCCGCAGAGCTCCGGCTGGCCCCGGCAGCAGTCGTCGACGAGATATGCGAGAAGCTGACGCATACCTTCGATGTTCACCGCGTAGCGCACGAAGCGTCCGTCGCGCGTGCCGAAGATGAGGCCGGCACGATCGAGCTCCTTCAGATGAAAAGATGCGGCGGTTGCGCTCGCCTCGACCGCATCGGCGATCTCGGACGCCGGAAGCCCATTCGGCCCCTCGGCGACGAGCATTCGAAAGATGCGCAGGCGTTGCGGGTGCGCCAGCGCGGCGAGCGAGGTTACGGCTTGGGTCTCATTCATAATTCAATAATACAAGAACTATTGAATTATACAAGGGCCTGATGCGAGGTGGCTCAGGCTGCGTGCGAGCGACTGCTATTTCGTGCCGAAGTAGGTGGTGAGGAAGCGGGCGTAGATCGCCGTCAGCTTCTCGAGGTCGGCAAGGGACACGTGCTCGTCGACGGCATGGATGGTCTTGTTGACGAGGCCGAACTCGACGACGGGGCAGACGTCCTTGATGAAGCGGGCGTCCGAGGTGCCACCGCCGGTGGAAAGCGCGGGCGTGCGGCCGGTCTCCGATTTGATGGCTGCGCTCAGCGTTTCGACAAGCACGCCGGGTTTGGTGAGAAACACGTCGCCCGTTCCTGAAAATTGGAGATCATAGCGCGCGCCGACGGTTGCGGCGGCGGTCTCGCA
The DNA here is from genome assembly GCF_902826555.1 of uncultured Hyphomicrobium sp. Lineage (GTDB taxonomy): Bacteria > Pseudomonadota > Alphaproteobacteria > Rhizobiales > Hyphomicrobiaceae > Hyphomicrobium_C. The sequence goes on along the minus strand of NZ_CADEFI010000013.1, from coordinate 19,918 downwards.
TTGCTCGCGCACCCACGTCTCGATCGTGGGCCGGCGCCAGGTGTCGTTGTAGCGAATGTTGAGGGTCGCGCGCGCTTCGGCAGGGATGACGTTCGCCGCCGTGTTCGGGACCGAGATGACCGTCACCTGCAGGTTTGACGGTTCGAAATGCTCGGTGCCGCGATCGATCTCGGCCGACGACAGGCGGTCGAGAATGCGCGCCAGCTTGGGGACCGGGTTGTCTGCCTTCTGCGGATAGGCGGCATGGCCTTGCCGGCCGTGCACGACGATCTCGGCCGTCAGCGATCCGCGGCGGCCGATCTTGATCTCGTCGCCGAGGGCTTCGGGATTCGACGGCTCGCCGACGATGCAGGCATCAAGCGTCTCGCCGCGCGATCGCAGCCAGTCGAGCACCTTCGTCGTGCCGTTGATGGAGGGCCCCTCCTCGTCGCCGGTGATCAGGAACGAGATCGAACCGGGGAGCTTGCCGTCGTTTGCTGCGAGGTGGCGGAGTGCGGCGGCGACGAAGCAGGCGACGCCACCCTTCATGTCGACCGTGCCGCGGCCATAAAGTGTTTCACCCCGGATCTCGCCGGCAAAGGGCGGGGCGGTCCAAGCGGCGAGGTCACCCGGCGGCACGACATCCGTGTGGCCGGCAAAGCAGAGATGCGGCGCCGATGTGCCGATGCGCGCGTACAGGTTCTCGACGTCGGGCGTCCCGGGCTCGGTCATGACCATGCGATAGCAGGTAAAGCCAGCTGCTCCGAGCACGTGCTCGAGGAGCGACAGCGCGCCGCCTTCTGCGGGCGTCACGCTTTCGCAGCGGACGAGCGCTTGCGTCAGGGCAATGGGATCGGTGGGGTCGGTCAACATCGGGCGGCTGTTGCGAAAATCCAGCGCGAGACATAGACGCTCGGGCCCGCAACCGCAATCACAGCCTTCGGGCGGGCCTCGATGTGACTAAGCCAGGGCAAGCGGATCGGGGCCGTGGCGGTTCGGGCCATCGGCGCCGCGAACGAAGCCGTTGTCGATGACCACGGCCAGCACAATGACGGCGATGATCCAGAATACCACGCCGCCGGCACCCCGAGCGCCGAAGCCGATCTCGAAGCCGGCGTACGGCGCAACCAGATTGAGCGCGTTGGCTGCAGTGGAGGCGGGGGCGACCCAGGAGGGCCAATCGCGGTCGTTGCAGCGTTTGACGGTGATGGCCGTGAGCGGGAAGAGCAGCATCAACTGCCAGATGGTGTCGGGCACATTCGCCGGCGGGATGTCTTCAGCGGTGAAATATTCGGGGTTCAGGATCAAGCCGCCGCCGATGTTCAGCACCGCGAAAACGATCAATCCGATCCACCAGGGCTTACGGCTGATGCGTCCGCGAAACGTGGTCAGGAGCGGCAAAAGTCGCATGCGCCGTTCTCAGCTGCGAGGCCCCAATGCGTCGCTCGCCGGGCGGGTCGGCATGCGGTCCTGGATCAGCTCGATCTTCTGCCAGATCTTCTGACTCATGTGCGCCGTCAGCCGCTCGATGTCGCCTACGGCATCGAGGATCGCCGGATCGCGCAGTTTGTCGCCGTAGAGAGCAGCGACTTTGCTCGCCAGCGCGAGGAGCTCCGAGCAATAGCCGAGGTAGCGCAATAGCTCGTTAGGTGTCATGCCCCGGTTAGGCGAGGACGACGTGCGCGGCGCGCCGAGCGCGCTCGGATCCTTGGTGAGTTGGTGCATGTCGATGACGTGGATGATCGAGCGCACCTCGTGGAGGGATTTCAGCGCCCGGTCGCGGCGCCAGCGGCCCTCGAGCGACCATATGAACAGCGCAAGGCCGGCGAAGACGATGATCAGGCTGGTTGCCGAGTCGACGCCCTGCATGATGTTCGTCAACTCGGCCGAGGTCTCGAGCCCGCGTGCCTTCCAGGCGAGCCAGGCCATCAACGCGATACCCCCGCCAATGACGAGGCCGGCAAGGATACGTAGCGTGTAATTGGGGGTGGCGATGTCGGCGATGCCGGCGGAGGTGCGCTGCGTGATCTCGATCAGGTTGCGGCCGACACGCTCGAGCCCGGAGCCGGGGAAGCGCTCGCCGATGCGGCGGGCGAGCGTCTCCAGCGTGCTGATGATCTTGTCGGGATCGAGCGTGTGATACATGGCGGGCCCGTCGACGTGGCTGCCTCTTACCCTAACCCTCTCCCCGCAAAGCGGGGAGAGGGAATGACGGGTCAGTCGCGCAGAAGCTCGTTGATGGAGGTTTTGGAGCGGGTCTTCTCGTCGACGCGCTTGACGATGACGGCACAATAGAGGTTCGGGCCCGGCTCGCCGTTGGGAAGGGGCTTGCCCGGCATGGATCCGGAGACGACGACCGAGTAAGGCGGAACCTTGCCGAAGTGCTTCTCTCCGGTGGCGCGGTCGATAATGGTCGTGGAGGCGCCGAGATAGACGCCCATGGAGAGCACCGAGCCCTCGCCGACCTGAACACCTTCGGCCACCTCGGCGCGGGCGCCGATGAAGCAGTTGTCCTCGATGATGACCGGGCCGGCCTGTAAGGGCTCCAGTACGCCGCCGATGCCGGCGCCGCCCGAGATGTGGCAGTTCTTGCCGATCTGGGCGCAGGAGCCGACGGTGGCCCAGGTGTCGACCATGGTGCCGGAGTCCACGCGGGCGCCCAGGTTGACGAAAGCCGGAAGCAGGACGGCGCCGGGGGCGATATAGGCCGAGCGGCGAACAATGGCGCCCGGCAGCACGCGGAAGCCGCCCTTCTTGAAGTCATCGGCGGTCCAGCCCTCGAACTTGGGGGGCACCTTGTCCCAATAGAACGAGCCGGCGGGGCCACCCGAAATGAGGCTCATGTCCTCGAGACGGAACGACAGCAGGACGGCCTTCTTCAGCCATTGATTAACAACCCATTCGCCGCCCTTCTTCTCGGCGACGCGGGCTTCACCCTTGTCGAGCGCTTCGAGGGCGGCGTCCACGGCGTCGCGCACGGGGCCTTTGGTTGCGGCGGTGATGCCATCGCGGGTTTCCCAGGCCGCCTCGATTGTCGATTGAAGGTCGCTCATTTGCGGTCATGCCCCTAATTTTCTTGTCCGGAGGCGTTCTTGGCGGTCCGGCCGGGGGCTTGTCAATGATCAGGCGGCGTCCGCTCCAAGATCCTTAGGGCATTCAGCGCACGGCAAACCTGGCGTTAACACGATTGGTCTAATCTTACGGATGTGGCCGGTCGGGGCGGTCGCGCGCCGACGCCCGTGCACGAGAGCGAATTTTGTATTGCGTAAAGGGGTCATCTCAGTGGGAAGAACCCAGGATCTCGGTGCCAGAGGCCCGAACAGCGTCGTCACGGCAGGCCCGTGGAATGGACGCGACAGCTACATCGCTGAGACCGCCGTCACACTCGATCGCCTGACGGCAAAGATCGAGCGGCTCGAGCAACGCGAGGAAGCGCTCAAGGCGCGCGTCGCGGAGCTGATCGAGCATGCGCAACAGGCGAGCCGCCTGCAAGCGCTTGCGGAAAGTCTCAGGAACTCAAGAGACTATAAGCTCGATGAGATCATCAGGCAGGTGAAGGATACGCGTGGCCGTCTCGATGCAATCGAAGGGCCGCGCTCCGAATATGCTGCGCTTACGTACCGGAGCTTCATCGCGGTCGACCGCAAGCTTGCCGAGATTTCGGCGTCGCTGACACGCAGCGCGCGGTTTGCGGGGTGGTTGCAGGCCAGTGGAGTCGTGATCGGCCTCGTCGCGGTGACGGCCGGCGCGCTGTTCGCCGGGCGCGTGTTCTAGTTCGCGGCGGTTCCCAAGGTTTCCGACACGAGGTGCTTTGCGGCCTCGGAATCCCATTCCGCGGGGCCCGGCAAGCGTCCGATCTCGCGGCCTTCAGGGTCAATCAGGATGGTCGTCGGCATGCCGACAGCCCTGAGCGCCGATCCCGAGCGCGTGGTCGGATCGGCATAGAGTGCAAGCGATTTCACGTTGATGCCGTCAAGAAACTTGCGGGCGGCCTCGAGCCCGGTGCGGTCGACGGCGAGCGCGACCACCTGGAACTTGTCGGAGCCCAAGTCCTGCTGCAGCCGGTCCAGCGACGGCATCTCCTCGCGACAGGGTGCGCACCAGGTGGCCCAGAGGTTCAAAAGCACCGTTTTGCCGCGGAAGTCCTTGAGGGTCCTCGGTGCTCCGGTGCTATCGACGAAATTAACCTCTCCGATGGGCTCGGGCGTCTTCTTGTAGACGAAAGCCGGAAGGCCGGGCGCGCGGCGGTGGGCGGAAGCGTCGGCGGTCTCCTTTTTGGGGGCCGGGGCCGCAGTTTCGGAGCCGGCGGTGTTGTCAGGCCGGCCAAGCGTGCCGTATACCGCCGCAAAGCCGACAAGAGCCGCTAGGGCGGCCAGGGCCACCACGGTCGCGAAGCTCGTTCCGGGCGCGCCGGTCGGGGTGTCGTTGTTCATTTTACTACTTCCGATCGTCAGGGTCTCGCGGAGGGCCCGTCCCGTGACAGAGAAAAACGCCAACAAGATGTGGGGTGGCCGGTTCGCTGCCTCGCCCGCCGAGATCATGGAGGAGATAAATGTCTCGATCTCCTTCGACAAGGAGCTTGCACCGCAAGACATCCGCGGCTCCAAGGCGCACGCGGCGATGCTGGGCGAGACTGGGATCATCACGAAGAGCGATGCGCGCGAGATCCTGAGGGGGCTCGACCAAGTGGCTGCCGAGATCGCGGACGGCAGCTTCACCTTCTCGCGGGCGCTCGAAGACGTGCACATGAACGTCGAGAGCCGGCTCAAGGAGCTGATCGGCGCGCCGGCCGGACGGCTGCATACGGCACGCTCGCGCAACGATCAGGTGGCGACCGATTTCCGGCTGTTCGTCAGGGATGCTGCGGACGGCATCGTGCGGACTATCGGGGACCTGCAGGCGGCGCTGGTGGCGAAGGCCGAGACGCACGCGGCGACGGTGATGCCGGGCTTCACGCATCTGCAGCCTGCGCAGCCGGTGACGTTCGGCCATCATCTCCTGGCCTATGTCGAGATGCTCGGGCGCGACCGGGGGCGCTTCGTGGATGCCCGCCGCCGGCTCAACGAATGTCCGCTGGGCTCGGCGGCGCTGGCCGGAACGTCGTTCCCGATCGACCGCGCCAAGACGGCCGAGGTGCTGGGCTTCGACCGGCCGATGGCCAATTCGCTCGACGGAGTGGCGGATCGGGATTTCGCGCTCGAGGTGCTGGCGGCGGCTGCGATCACGGCCGTGCACCTGTCACGCTTCGCCGAGGAGATCGTGCTCTGGATGACGCCGCAGTTCGGTTTCATCCGGCTTTCCGACCGCTTCACGACCGGCTCGTCGATCATGCCGCAGAAGCGCAATCCGGATGCTGCCGAGCTGGTGCGGGCCAAGGTCGGCCGCATCGCCGCGGCGTTCCAAGGTCTTCTGATGGTCATGAAAGGGCTGCCGCTCGCCTACTCGAAGGACATGCAGGAGGACAAGGAAGCGACCTTCGATGCGCTGGCATCGCTCCGGCTGGCGCTGGCGGCGATGGCAGGCATGGTCGGGGATCTCGAGCCCAACAAGGAGGCCATGCGGGCTGCGGCAGGCCGCGGGTACTCGACGGCGACCGATCTCGCCGATTGGCTGGTCCGGGAGCTCAAAATGCCGTTCCGGGACGCCCACCACGTGACCGGAGCCATCGTGAAGGCGGCCGAGGAGCGGGGATTGGAGCTCGAAAAAGTGCCGCTCGACGCCATGCGGGCCATCGAGCCGAAGATCTCGGACGCCGTTTACTCTGTTCTTTCCGTGGAGAATTCCGTAAAATCACGGAGGAGCTATGGGGGAACTTCGCCACAGAACGTCGCGAAAATGGCGCGGGCGTGGGCTCGGCGCTTGGAAAAGGAGGGCGCCGGGCGCTAAAATCCGCCCGGTTTCCCTGTTAGCCGTCGGATCCTCCGCGGTTTTGCCGGGTAGGCTTGAGGTTAGATCGAGATGACGCGTTTTATCCGCGCTGCCATGGCCGCTTCCGCGCTGGCGTTCACGCTCAGCGCCTGTGGCGTGCGTGGCGGTCTCGAAAGCCCGCAGGAAGCCAAGGCCGAGCCGACGGCCGAGGCCCAGTCGGGCGAGGGCAAGCCCGAGGGCGCCGCGCCCAAGCCGCACAAGGGCTTCGTCCTGGACGGCCTGCTGCGCTAGCTCTGGCGTCGTACGCCCGGCGAATTCGCCTTTCCCGCTTTCAAGACGGTGGCTCCTGCCGCTATAGGTGCGTCGCCGCTTGGGCTCGAGGGCCCGAAGCGATTCCTGTCTAGCCCGGACGCGCCTCGCCCATGCACCATTTCGACTACAGAGACGGCGTGCTGCACGCCGAGGACATCCCCCTTCCGCGGCTGGCGGTCGAGGTCGGAACGCCGTTCTACTGCTACTCCACGGCGACGCTCGAGCGACACTATCGGGTGCTGGCCGAGGCTTTCGCCGGACAGGACGCGGTCATCTGCTTTGCGGTGAAGTCCAACTCCAACCAGGCCGTGCTCAAGACCATGGCTCGTCTCGGGGCCGGCATGGATGTCGTTTCCGAGGGCGAACTTCGGCGTGCACGGGCGGCCGGGGTGCCGGCGGAGAAAATCATCTTCGCCGGGGTCGGCAAATCGCGCGAGGAGATGGCGTACGCCCTTTCGGAGGGAATCTTCAGCTTCAACGTCGAAAGCGAGCCGGAGCTCGTGGCGCTCTCCGAGGTTGCGGAAGGGGCCGGCGTTCAGGCGCGGGTGGCGATCCGCGTCAATCCGGATGTCGACGCCAAGACGCACGCCAAGATCTCGACGGGAAAGAGCGAGAACAAGTTCGGCATTCCCTATCTCGCTGCCATTCCCCTCTATGAGAAGGCGCGACGTTTGCCGGGGCTCGACGTGTCGGGCATCCACATGCATATCGGCAGCCAGATTACGGATCTGGCGCCGTTCCGCGATGCGTTCCGGCTGATGCGCGATCTCGCGCTCGAGCTTCGGCGCGAGGGACACGCGATCCATCATCTCGACATCGGCGGTGGGCTCGGCGTGCCGTATCGCGGCTCGAACGAGGTGCCGCCGCATCCGGACGAGTACGCGATGCTGGTGCGCGAGACGCTCGGCGATCTCGGGGCGCGGATCTATCTCGAGCCGGGCCGCATGATCGTCGGCAATGCGGGCCTTCTCGTCACGCGCGTGCTGTACGTGAAAGACGGGGCCGGAAAGCGGTTCACGATCGTGGACGCGGCCATGAACGACCTTATCCGGCCGACGCTTTACGAAGCCTATCACGAGGTGTGGCCGGTGCTGATGTCGCGCCTGTCCGGCCCGCGTGTGATGCAGGATATCGTGGGACCGGTGTGCGAGACGGGCGACTATCTCGCGGTGGAGCGGGAGCTGCCCGCCTTCGAAGCCGAGGAGCTGGTCGCGGTTATGACGGCCGGCGCCTATGGGGCGGTGATGTCGTCGACGTACAATACGCGGCTGCTGGTGCCGGAGGTGCTGGTCAATGGGCACGAGTTTGCCGTCGTGCGGCCGCGCCCGTCCTATGACGACCTGATCGGCCTCGACCGCCTGCCGTCCTGGCTCGCGGGCTAGCGATACGCCCTCGATGCCGTGATGCGAAGCATGGCTCCGCCGTGACGTTTTCCCGACATAGGTCGGGACGCACGCATGTCCGCGAGGAGCACAAGTTCCGCGATTTTCTAGGCGCTTAGCGGCGCTTCCGGATCGCGCGTGCCATGGGGAACGTTAGCGGATTTTAATGAAGGGCGCTGTTCGCCCATGCTAGGCTCGGCCCATGGAGATGGATCAGGGACCCCGGACAGCCGACCGCTCGTTCGAGCGCAAGGTTTGGCGCGCGCGTGTCGCGATCGTGCTCGAGCAGCTTTGGCTCAAGCTCTGGGTTGTTCTCGGCGTGTTCGCGGCCTTTGTGCTGGCGTCGTACGCCGGCCTCTGGACGGTGCTGCCGACGGTGGTGCACGTCGCGCTGCTGGGGCTGTTTGGCCTGGCGCTCGCTGCCGCGCTCGTGTCCATGGTGCGCGTCACGTGGCCGACCCGCGAAGACGCCATCCGGCGCATCGAGCGTGTTTCGGGCGTGCCGCATCGGCCCGCCACGTCCTACGAAGATACCGTCAGCGCGCCGTCGTCGGATCCGGCGACACACGCCATCTGGCAGGCGCATCGCGCGCGGATGGCCGCGCTGCTCGCCAAGCTCAAGGCCGGCAAGCCGCGGCCCCGGACCGATCGTTTCGATCCGTTCGCGGTTCGCGCCGGGCTGCTGCTCGGTCTCGTGGGCCTGACAGCGCTGCTTGGAGACGGCGTCTATGAACGCGTGCGCGGCGCCTTCGTCTTCGGTGCGGCGTCGGCGAAGTCGGAAGCCCGCCTCGACGCGTGGCTGACGCCGCCTGCCTATACCGGTCGGCCTCCGGTAATGCTCGCCGACGGGGCTCGTGGCGTGAAGGCGCCACCCGCCGGTGCCGATGGCGCGGTCAAGACATCCGGACCCGAGGTTCCAGCCAAGAGCGTGCTCATCGTCCGCGCCGGCGGCATGGGGTCGACGCCGCTGGCCATCGAGGTCGAGCCGATGCTTCCGCCCGGCGAACGGTCCGCCGTGGAGCGTGTGGATGCCGATCCCGCCAAGGATGTCGGCGACCTCAAAGAGGTGCGCTACAGCATGACGCGCTCGGCCATCGTGCGTGCGCTGGCCGGCCGAACGGAGCTTGCGCGCTGGCAGATCGTGGTGACGCCGGACGCGCTTCCCAGGATCTCGCTGTCGCGGCCGCCGGAGCTTACGCCGCGTGGATCGCTCAAGCTGACCTACAAAGTCGAGGACGATTACGGCGTGGCGTCTGCGGGCGTGAAGCTCAAGAAACTCGCCGATCCGCCGCGCGATGCGAAAACGGCATGGGCTCAACCGGAACCGCCTCGCGGCCCGCGCGCGCCGTTGATACGGCCGCCGCGGCTCGATTTGCGTTTGCCGAAGCCCAATGCGACCTCGGCCGAGGCGCACACATATTTCGAGATGGCCTCGCATCCGTGGGCCGGGCGCAAGGTCATCATGACGCTCGAAGCCAAGGACGTCGCCGGACAGATCGGACAGAGCCCGGGCTTCGAGATGATCCTGCCGGAGCGCCAGTTCAAAGATCCGCTGGCGCGGGCCATCGTCGAGCAGAGAAAGAAGCTTCTCGAAGACAGCCGCTACCGGCCGACGGTGATCCACGCGCTCGATGCACTGACGCTCGGGCCGGAGACCTTCACGGTCGACGAGAAAGTCTATCTCGGACTTCGGACGGCGCGCCACCGGCTCATGAACGATCGCACGCGGGCGGCGTTTCAGAGCGTTGTCGATCAGCTGTGGCAGATCGCGCTCAAGATCGAGGACGGCGATCTCTCGGAAGCGGAGCGCGCGCTCAAGGACGCGCAGGACAAGCTCGCCAAAGCGCTCGAGGACGGCGCGTCCGAAGAGGAGATCAAGCGCCTGATGCAGGAGCTCAGGCAGGCGCTCAACGAGTTCATGAAGCAGCTTGCGCAAGAGAACGATGGCAACCAGCAGCAGGAGGGCCAGAATCCCGACCAGCAGACGCTGGGGCAGGATGATCTCGAGCGCATGATGCGCAATCTCGAGGAGATGGCTAAGAGCGGCTCACGCGAGCAGGCTCAGCAGATGCTCTCTGAAATGCAGGATCTCATGGAGCGTTTGCAGTCTGGCCGGCAGGACCAGGCGCAGCAGCAGCGCAACCAAGAGATGATGAAGATGATGGAAGAGCTGGGCAACATGGTCGGTGACCAGCAGCAGCTCATGGACGAGACGTTCGGCAAGCAGCGAGAGGAACCCCAGGACAGCGGTAAAGGCGGCAGCAATCGCAAACCCCCTCCCAACATGAAGGGCATGGGCGAGGCAGGCGGAGGGCAAGGCTCGGGAGCGCCGCCCGGTCAGTCGCAGCAAGGGCAACAACGCGGCCAGCGTGGGCAACCGCAGCAGGGAGCTCAAGGCCAGCAAGGCCAGGGCGATCAGCTCGGCCAAGGCAACGACCGGCAGGGCGGTCTCGAAGATCTGACCCGGCGCCAGCGCGAGCTGAAGAATCGCCTCGGACAGATGCAAAAGAACATGCGCGAGAAGGGCGGCCCGTCGAGCCAGCAGCTTCAGGACGCCGAGGGCGCGATGCAGAGTGCTGAGGAAGCGCTGGGACGCGGCGACCTCCAGGAGGCGACCGAGCAACAGTCGCGCGCGCTCGATCAGATGCGTCAAGGCGCGCAGAACATGGCGCAAGAAATGATGCGGAACATGCCGCAGCGCTATGGCCAGTCCGGCGATACGCCGCGCGATCCGCTCGGCCGCCCGCAGCGCACGCAGGGACCGGATCTCGGCACGTCCGTCAAGGTTCCGGATCAGATCGACGTGCAGCGGGCGCGGGAAATTCTCGAGGAGCTGCGCCGCCGCCTCGGCGAGGCAACGCGCGCTCCCGTCGAGCTCGACTATCTCGAACGCCTCTTGAGGCGCTTCTGATCTAGCGGAGGGGCCGCCTTACCGGTGGCAGGCGTGCGTTTCGATGGCGGCACCGGCCGGCCGGCATTGCGAAAGCGTCGCGAAGCGGCGCTGTGCGCCCTGCGTCAGAAATGGGCACCCCAGCGTTTGCCTTAAGGCCTTGATCAGCTGATCTTCGGTCGAAACAGCGAAATAACTTCCGCCCGTCGCGTCGGCGATGCATCGGGCTTTGAAGTAGTCGACACCGCCTCCGCCCTCCCTGTAGCCGATAACGTGAACCGTCACGTCGAGACCGGATTTTTCAAGTTGGGTGCCGAGCGCACACGGATCACCTCCGCAGGTTTCCTCGCCGTCCGTCACGAGGACAATGACTGCCGGTTGTTGTCTGAAATCGAGCGCTTCTGCGGCCTGCCGAACCGACTCCGTCAGCGGTGTCCGGCCTCGTGGATTGATCGTTTCGACAATGCCCAGAAGCTGATCGGCTGCGTTGGCGGTGGGCCTCATGTGCAGCTGGATCGCATTGCAATCGTCGTACGCACCTTCGCCATATACGATCAGCCCGAGCCTTCGCACCGGCGCCACTTCGGGCACGACCACCCTAAGCGATTGCTTGAGCCGGGCAATTCGGGGAACCTTCAGTGCGTAGTCGGTGGTGCCCATCGAGCCCGACGCATCGAAGACGATCATTGCATCCGATTGACAAGCTTTGGTGTCGTCGCCAGACGAGGCCGATGTGCATGTTAGTATGAGGCACGCGCAAGCCAGCGCGATGACCCGGTAGGGTGTTAGCAGAGACATGGACGCTCCCAGTTGCCCGGAGTCGGCAAAACTAGTTCCGCGCGCGATATCCCGTAAGGCAGCGGATTGCCCGTTTAAGTCGGGCACCGCTCACGGTCTAGACCGAGAATAGTTCCCGCATCGCCTTCGAGTTATTTGTGGGATCGCTTCGACCGATTGCGCAAACAGATCTACGGAGCGGCCGCGGGTGCAGAACGGATGCCAAGGCCGAAGATGCCTTGATGGCTTGCGAGCGTGGTCGTCAGGCGACCGCTCGGCGGCTCGGTGCCGGAAAACCAATTCTTGAGCTGACTCCAGAGGTCGAGCGGAAGCCAGGCGCCGTCACGCTCGGAGAGCGGCATGGTGTAGGGCGCGAACGTGAACTTGTATTCGAAGAAGTAGGAGACGCGCTCGGTCCGCAGCTCGATGCCGACGAGGGCCTGTGCCACGGCTCCGGCAACCTGGTATTCGTAGGTCCGCGTCTCGGATTTGGCGAACTGGACCTCGGAATGGGGGAGGGTCACGCCGGCGCCGAGCCCGACATAGGGCTGTACGCGCGGCAGGCCTGCGAGCCGAATGAGCCCATTCAGCGTCAGCATATTGTGGCCGTGGCTCGCCTCGAGCTTGCGGAAGATGTCGCGCAGGCGGGCGCGCTCGGGTGCCGGTGCGCCGTTGAGCGTGCCGGTGAAAGCCGTATCCTCGTCCAGGCGCGCGAGGGTTTTCGAGTGCGTGAAGTCGAGCATGGTGCCGATGCGCGCGCCAGCTCCGAAACGCACGATGCGGGCGCCGTAATAGATCGGGTTGACGAAGGGCTTGCCGTCCCACTGCACGTCCTTGGCGGTGAAGTCGTGCACACCCGGTTTTTTGACCGACACGTCGCTCGGGTAGGTGTAGGGCACGCCGCCGTAGCCGGCGAACATCAGCTCGCTGCCCGACGTCGTGCTCGAGCTCGAAGATTGTGCGGAGCCGGCGGCGCGATCCGAGTGCGCGCCGTCGGTCGACTGCTCGGTGACGATCGGGACGGTCACGGCTGCGAGGGCGATGAGCGCGAAAATGGCTGAGAGGGTTTCGGCTCGCCGGATGTCCGGTTTCGGGCTGACGCCGCGCGAAAGCTCGGACGTCCAGACGGCGCCTGTCGCGACTTGCATCCTGTTTTCCCTCGTTATCGGCGGCGGAATTCAGTACCGGATCGTGCCGCCCGGCTCAATACCGAGCATGGCCGCAGCCGAATTTCCCAGCTTGATCCGGATCAAGGGCGGGGTTTTTGGAGCTGTTCCAGCATGCGGTAGACGACCTCGATCTGAGGGGCGTCGCGGGTCAGATAGTTTTCGCTGGTATAGCCCCACCAGTCCCAGCAGCCCTGGGGGTTGACGGGCGATGCTTCAGCCTCGGGAAACAGGATGATGAAGGCATTTCCGTCCGCCCAGTTGGCGTAACCGGACTCGCGGATGAAAGCCTCACCGGCGGTGGCTCGGTTCTGGGTGCAGCCGTGATAGGCGATGTGCACGCGGCAGGTGGCGTCCTTGGCGCACGTCGGCGGAATGTAGACGACGCCGCGCTCCTCCATGCCGTGATTGGGGATGTCCTTGAAGAAGGCCTGCTGGTCGAATTCCTGGAAGACACCTGCGGGCGCCGATACGCGCGGGGCGAGCTCGCCGTAGATCCGCTTCAAAACCTCGCCGGCCTGATCGTAGTCGCAGTCGACGACATAGGGCTTGCCCGTGTCCTCGCAGGCCAGCCCTTCATCGCCGGTGACGAACGCATGGCCGGCAGGAAGACCGGAGACGTAGGTCAGATTGCTTTCGGGGAGACCTAAGCGCTCGTAGTAGTCGTAGGCCGCGGCGACGATGGAGGGTACGACGGTGCGATCGTTGGTGCCGGAGAAAAGGTAGACGCGGTCGGTGACGAGACTGTCCAGCGGATCGATGCGTCCGGCGGCGGCAAGCTTCCGGGTCCGCTCGGCAAGGAGCTGAGTGTCCGGAATGCCCCAGACGGCCAGCGCATTCAACATGCAGCCGTTGATGGCCTTGGAGAGATTGAGGAAGGCCAAGCCGGGTCCGGTCATCACATCGGCGAACGCGCTTTCGGCGCAGCCGTACGGGCCGCCCGCGATGATGGCGGCGCCCGCCACGATCTTGGAATGGGCGATCTGGAACTGGCCGGCCATGTAGGCGCCGGAGGAAATGCCGGACACGGACGTCTCGGAGATGTTTGCGGCGAGGGCCGGGAGGGGGGCGGCGGCCGGAGCCTCGGCGCGGCACGGTGAGGCTGCGAGCAGGGCGATCGTCAGGACTGCAATGCTCGCCGGCGCCGCCCGCATCAAGTTTTCCCTTCGCTCTTGGAGAGCCGTATCTTGTTCGCCCGTTCGGCGACGCCGCGCGAACCCCATCGCTGATGCGTCGGTGAACCTTAGCGTGGCGAAGCCGGCATTGCCATGACGGCGATTTTCCCGTCCGTCAGCGCAGGCGAACCGTGACGCGATCGACGCGGCCTTTGGCGTCGATGACGGTCAGTTTGGCGAAACCGCGTCCGTCCGGCTGCCATTCCACCTCGCGCCGGAGCGGGTCGGAGGTCATGGGATTGCCGTCGATCATCCAGGTGAGCGGCAGTGCGCCGCCTTCGGCCTTTATGATCAGCGGCTCGGCCTCGCGCTCCTCGAGGTCGAGCTCGGAGCGGTCGGGCGGGAACGAGATCAACACCGGCGGCTCGCGGAAGGGTCCGGTCGCAATGGCGTCGTCGCTGGGCTCGCGAAATCGCTTGAGCGGCGGCGGGAGCGAGGCGCCGGTCGCCTTCACGACACCGGCTGGTGCCGAGCGGAACGGCGCCGTGCGCTCGGTGATGCGGGCGAACGCATCGAACAAGATCGGCGCGGCGCCGAAGCGGCCCATGAGGCCGGGCGTCGAGGCGCCGTCGGGGCGGCCGACCCACACGGCGACGACGTGGCGCCCGTCATAGCCTACGGCCCAAGCGTCGCGGTAGCCGTAAGACGTTCCCGTCTTGTAGGCGATGGTGCCGCCTTTTGCGTTGGGCGGGGGCGGTGCATCGCGCAGGATGTCGGTGACGTACCACGACGAGACCGGCGACAGCAGACGGCGGCGCGGGCCGCCCGGCGTCGCGGCGGGATCGTCAGCGTGCCAGCGCAATGCAATGGGCTCGCCGCCGCGGGCGAGACCAACGTAGAGCGACGTCAGGTCCTTGAGCGTCATTCCGAGACCGCCGAGTGCGATGGCGAGCGAGGGTTGCGCGTTGGCCGGCAATGCGGGGGCGATGCCGGCGCGACGGAAGCGGCCCATGAGGCGGCCGGGGCCGACCGCTGCCAGCACCTTGACGGCCGGTACGTTAAGCGAGTTGCCGAGCGCCTCGCGGATGCTCACCGTGCCGTAGAAGGCTTCATCGAAGTTCTCGGGCGTATAGGAGCCGAAGCGGGTGGGGCGATCCTCGATGAGAGTTTCGGGATGGGCGAGTCCCTGCTCGAAAGCGAGGCCGTAGATGAAGGGCTTCAAGGTCGAGCCCGGCGAGCGCACTGCGTCCGTCATGTCGATGGCGCCGAGGCGGTCGCTGTCTAGGTAGCCGGCGGAGCCGACGTGGGCGAGCACGTCGCCCGTCGTGTGGTCGACGACGAGCACCGCGGTCGAGAGCTTGGGCCCAAGAAGCTTCGTCTGCTCGGCGGCGAGCTTCTCGATGGCCAGCTGGATATCGCGGTCCAGCGTCAGCTTGTGGATCGTCTTGGCAGGGTATGCGGCGACCTCGGATTCGGAGAGGTGCGGGGCGAGCTTCAAGACCTCCAGACGCTGCTTCGGTATGCGCTCGTGCTTGGCCCGTTCGGCCTCGGCCTTTGGCAGCACGCCCTCCTCGACGGCGCGATCCAGCACGCGGTCGCGCGCCTTGCGGGCGGCTTCGCTGTTGCGATCTGGGCGACGGCGCTCCGGCGATTGGGGAAGGGCAACAAGCAGGGCCGCTTCGCCTGCCGAGAGATGCTTGGGCTCCTTGCCGAAGTAGGCGAGGGACGCGGCGCGCACGCCTTCGATGTTGCCGCCGAATGGCGCTAGCCTCAGGTAGAGTCGCAGGATCTCCTGTTTGGACAACTGCTCCTCGAGCTGGAGCGCGCGCGCGATCTGGCGCAGCTTGCCGGCGCCGGTGCGCTCGTGCTTGCCCTCGAGAAGGCGAGCGACCTGCATGGTCAATGTGGAGCCGCCGGACAGGATCTGTCCATGGCGCGCCAGAAGGTAGCCCGCACGCAAAAAGGCGAGATAGTCGACGCCGCCGTGCGCGTAGAAGCGCTTGTCCTCGAATGCCATCAGGATTTGGAGATAGCGCGGATCGACTTCGCTCACGTCCAGCGGAAGGCGCCAACGCCCGTCCTTGGTGGTGAAGGCGCGCAGGAGCCGGTTTTCGCGATCCAGCACCGTGACGGATTGGGCTTGCGCGGCCGCCAGCGGCAGCGGACCGATCTCTTTCTTGGCGATTTCCAAGGACACCGCTGCGGCGGTGACCACGAGGGTCACCGCCGCGACGGCGTAGGCGGCGAGCCGCAGAGGGCGTGGGAGTGGCGTTCTCCGTCGCGGGGGGGTGCGATCGGGGGTGGGGGAGAAGGCCTCCTCTGCGGCCCGCCGTTGCGTATGGAACGAGAAACGCATGTCCGTTCCTTATTTCGTCGGCTTGACGACGAGGGTGCCCGCGCCGGAGCGCGCATAGCGCTCAGGCCGGTACATGTCCTCGATGGTCGCGGCGGGGTGGACGAACGCGCCGGGCGTCACGGCGCGGACGATGTAGGCGACGGTGGCGGTGGCTGCCGGAGCGGGGCCGGCCTTTTTGGCTTCGGGTGCCGTCGCGGTATCGGAATTGCCCTCATCCGAACTGTCGCTGTCGCTCGCGGAGCTCTCCGAGTTGTCGCCGGAGTCGCTGTCGCTGCTCGAGCTCTCGGACGCCCAGAGATCGAAGGCCGCGACGAAGCGATCGTCCCGGAACTCCGTGTGCTCGGGGCGGCGCTTCGTTTTCAGCCAGTCGAGGGTGGCGATGTCGCCGGAGTCGACGAGGCGGGGGTTCTCGATCTCGAGTCCAGCGGGCAGGCGATCGACGAGAAGGACGCGGCCGGCGGCCTCGTCGCTCTCGATCTTGACCACGGCGACGAGGCGCTCGTTCTGCGCGATCTCGCTCTTGCCGCCGGTGGCGCTTTCGAGATCCACTTTCTCGCCCTCGAGCGTGTAGTAGCTGCGCTCGATCTTGAAGCCCTTCGAGATGGCGGGCTCGGGGGTGAGCGAGGCGCCGATCACGGTGACGACGGCATCGGTCGCCGTATCGCCGCCGTTCTCGATGGTGATGCCCTGCTCCAGCTCATCGGCCGACAGTGCGCGGATCACGGACCCGGTGACCGAGGTGCCATTGACCGCGAGCTTGGCGCCCTTTGCCTGCTCGCCGAGCGCGTGGGCGGCCAACAGCATCCACGCCTGCTCCTGCGTCGAAGTGTAGTTGCGGGCGAGGTAGGCCTTGGAGATGACGGTAACCAGACGCGGCGTCTCGGACTTCACGATGCCGGCTTCAGAGGCGAGCGTCACGAGAGCCGCGCCGTCGCGGATGTCTGAGCCGTAGTCGGAGCGGGCAAGACGCAGCTTGTCCTGCTCGGCAAACACGTCGAGGGCGGCCTTGAAGGCCGTTTCGGCGCGCTCCTTGTCGTTGACCATGGCAAGCGCGGCGCCGATCTGGGCCTTGGCGAGCGGCGTCGTGAAGCGGTCGAGGCGCGTGTCGGCGTAGTAGCGCAGCTCGCCCACCGGCGTGCGGCCGTTGCGGGCCAGTACGTAGAGGGCGTATGCGCGATCCTCGCCGCCGGAGGTGAAGTCCTCACCGTTCAAGGCGAAGTTCTGCAGGCGGTCGAGGGCCTGGTTGAAGGGAAGCTGGCGCACGTCGTAGCCCAACTCGCGAGCGCGGGTCAGGAAGTCGGTGACGTAGCTCGTGAGCCAGAGGTCGGCGTTGCCAGGACCCCAGCTGCCGAAGGCGCCGGAGCTATCCTGCATGTCGAAGACACGGGTGATGGCGCCGTTCACGCGCTCCTTCAGCTCCTTGTCGGCGCCGATGCCGATGCTCGCGGCGACGACGTTGGCGTATAGCAGGGGAAGCGCGCGAGAGACCGTTTGCTCGGCGCAGCCGTACGGATAGCGGTCGAGCGCGGTTAGGAGACCGGGAACGTCCATGGTGGCCGCTGGGCCGACCGAGAGGTTGACGCGCGTGCGATTCCTGATCAGACCGGCGACGAGATCCTTCGACAGCGTGAGCTTGCCGCCGTTGGCCGCGAGGGAGGCGACCGTGGTGCGCTTGATGTCGCCGGCCGGAGGCTTGACGTCGATAGTGAGGCGGCGGGAGACATCGATGCCGGCCGGGCCTGAGATGCGCACGTCGTAGGTGCGCAGACCGACGTCGGCGGGCTTGAACTTGACCTGGTGCGACTTGCGTTCGCCGTCCTTGAGGTCGATCGCCTTCTCGGCCAGCGATTTCTCGCCTTCGGTCTGGTCGAAGAGCTTGGCATTGTAGGTGCCGGCGGGCCCATCGACGTTGTGCAGAGAGAGGTCGACGAGCGCTTCGTCGCCGAGGGTGAGGAAGCGCGGCGCGGAGGCCGTCAGCGCCAGGCTGTCGCGGACGATGACATCGCCGGTGCCGTGGCCGACCTTGCTCTTCGTCCAGGCGACCGCCATGACGCGCACGGTGCCGTTGAAGCTCGGCAGCGCGAAGGTGACGTTGGCGGTGCCGTCGGGGCCTACTGTGACGATGCCCGAGTAATAGGACACCGTCTCCTCGACCGGTGGGCTGCCCTGGAGGCCCGGGTTCTCCATGCCGTCGCCGCCGGAGCGCAGCTTGCCGCGCTCGGCGCGCATGCCGTCGATCAGGCGGCCATAGAAGTCGCGCAGCTCGAGGGCGAGCTTGCGCTGGGCGTAGAAGTGCGCTTCGGGCGCGGGAACCTGGTAGCGCGTCAGGTTCAGGATGCCGACGTCGACGGCGGCGACCGTGACGCGGGCTTCCTCGCCGGCTTCTAGACCTTCGACCTTCACCGGAATGGCGAGCTCGGTCGCGCTCTTGACCTTGGCCTCGGTGGGGAGGCTGACCTTGAGCGTGCGCTTGGACTGGTCGACGCCGATCCAGCGCACGCCGATGGCGCGGCTCGGCATGCGTTTCGCGACCTCGTCCATCGGGCGATAGAGGAGCGCGGTGGCATAGGCGCCGGGGCCCCAGTTGTCGCCGACGGTGATGTTCACGTCGCCGCCACCTTTCGGCAGCTCGACTTCCTGAGTCGACAGAAGGCCGTTGCCGAGCACGGTGACGAGGGCCTTGCCGCCCTGCTTGGCGGCGATGCGCAGCTTTGCCGTCTCGCCCACCTGATAGGTGGCCTTGTCGAGGGCAACGTCGAGCATCTCGGGGCTCTCGGCCGTCTCGCCGCTGGTGTACCAGCCGGCGTTGAAGACGACGCTCGACAGCGTGCCGCCGGTCTCGGACGAGCTCACCTCGAGGCGATAGCGGCCGTAGTCGACGTCGGCGGAAATGGCGGCCGGCGTGCCGGCGGCGACGTCCACTTTGCCGTTGCCGATCTTGCGCGTGATGGTCTGGCTCTCGTAGGTCCAGTAGCCGTCACGGCGGTACCACTGCCACGAGCTGTCGAGACGCACGAGGTTCCAGTCGAGGCTGCCGGCGGCGGCCTTGCCGTTGCCATCGAGGAGGACGACCTCGAAGTTGGCTTTCTCGCCTTCGCCAAGCGCGGACGTTTCAAACAACGGCTTGATGCCGATGCGCGGCTCGCCAAGGTTGACGGGTACGGTGATCGAGCGCTCGATGGTGCGGCCGCCGGCTTCGCGCAGGCGGACGATGACATTGGCTTCGAGCGGCTTGGCCGTCTTGGTCACCGCGGGAAGCGCGACGGCGAGCGCGGCTTTGCCCTGCGCATCGGTTGCGGGAAGGTTCTCCAGCGGCTGACGCACGGGGCTCACGGTCTCGTCGGCCTGGCCGAAGCGATAGCCGGCGAAACCTTCGAGATCCTTGGCCGAGGGCTTGACGACGATGTCGCCCTCGAGCGCCATGTCGGCGGCGGGCGGTCCATAAAGGAAGCGGCCGGCGACATCGATGGTCTTTGTCTCCTCTGGCGCGAGGACGCCAGCGCCTTCGGTCAGCGTCATATCGAGGCGCTCAGGCACGTAGTCCTCGACGAGGAACGAGACTTGGGTGATGGCATCGGCGTTGGGATCGGCGTGCAGCCTTGCGCGCCAAGTGCCGGTCATGGCGCCGCCGCCGAGGGCGAGACGCAGTGTGCGTCCACCGAGCTCGGTTTCGGTCAGCGGATAGCGGCCGTGCTCGACGCCGTCGGGACGCACGACGATGAGGGTGGTGGGAAGCGTGGCGGCCGCGCCCGTAGCATCGCGTACGAGCGCAGTGACGTTGACCTCCTCGCCGGGACGGTAGACGCCGCGCTCGGTATAGAGGTAGCCGTCGAGCGGTCCTGGGGCGTCGCGGCCCTTCACGCCGCGGTCCGAAAGATCGAAGGCGTTGCTCGTAAGGTCGAGGAATGCGTACTCGCCGGTGGCGTTCTGGGCCACGAGGATTGCGGGCGCGTTGCCGCCTTCACCTTTCGACTGGCCGGCGTCGAAGCGGACGTAGCCGTTCTTATCGGTCTTGGCGGTGGCGAGTACCTCGTTGTTGCGGGCAACGAGGCGGACGGCCGCGTCGGTGATGG
>NZ_CADEFI010000012.1:37042-85804 GCF_902826555.1 uncultured Hyphomicrobium sp. | reverse complement strand
CCTCGCCGTCATCCTCGAAGACGTCCGCCAGCTCGTGCTTTGAAAATCGCGAGGGCAGGAATCGGTGATATCTGGTTTTCGCACCCTTGCGCAGGAGGAGCCCTCGCGCGCGTCATGTGTCCCGATCTCCGCCGGGATACGGTGGGTTAAAAGCTACTAGGGAGGGAAGAATGAAGTATGCGTTGCTCGGTCTGCCCTGCGCCATCGCGCTGGCAGCCCCTCTGTACAATTCCATTGAGCCGAAGCTCTTCGGCTTTCCGTTCTTCTTCTGGTCTCAACTTGCTCTCATACCGCTGACCGTGGTCTGCGTTCTCGTCGTGTACATCGGAGTGCGCCGGTGATTGAGCAACTGAACTGGACGGCAACGTACGTCTTTCTTGCTTTCTTCGCGTTGGTCACCATCCTCGGGTTTATTGCCTCGCGATGGAGACGCGCCGATCTAGATCTGCTGCACGAATGGGGACTCGGGGGCCGTCGCTTTGGCCCATGGGTGAGCTGGTTCCTTATTGGCGGTGACCTTTACACCGCCTACACCGTCATCGCCGTGCCCGCGCTCGTCTATGCCGTCGGGGCATACGGGTTCTTTGCCATTCCCTACACCATCATCATCTACCCATTTCTCTTTCTAGTGTTTCCGCGCATGTGGAACGTGACGCACAAACGCGGCTACATCACTGCGGGCGATTTCGTCTTCGGGCGCTACGGCAACCGGTGGCTCGAACTCGCGATCGCGGCAACCGGCATTCTCGCTACGATGCCCTACATTGCGCTGCAGCTCGTCGGCATCGAGAAGGTCATTCATGCGCTCGGGTTCCAGGACGACGGCCTGATGGGTCATGTTCCTCTGACGATCGCATTCGTGATTCTGGCGCTCTACACGTACACGAGCGGCCTCAGAGCTCCCGCCATGATCGCGTTTGTCAAGGACATCATGATCTATGTATTCGTTCTGGCGGCCATCATCATCATTCCTGCCGAGCTCGGCGGATACGAGAAGATCTTCGATACGGCCGCTGCTGCATATGCTGCGAAAGGCGGCACTGCCGGACTCACGCTCACAAATGCGCAGATCATCCCCTATATTACCGTCGCGCTCGGATCCGCTATGGCTTTGTTCATCTACCCGCATTCGCTCACGGGCATCTTGTCCGCCTCAAGCGGAGACGCGATCAAGCGGAATGCCATTGCGTTGCCGGCCTTCTCTGTTGTCCTCGGACTGGTAGGGCTCCTGGGCGTCATGGCGCATGCAGCCGGTGTTAACGTGAGTAACCCTCAGGATGTCGTGCCCCAGCTCGTCCTCAAAATGTTTCCGGACTGGTTCGTGGGTTTTTGTTTCGCGGCCATAGCTATTGGCGCGCTCGTCCCCGCGGCGGTCATGTCGATCGGTGCCGCCAACACCTTCACGCGCAATATATGGAAGCCGTTCGTCCATCAGGAGATGTCGGCTCGGGAGGAGACGATCCTCGCGAAGTTAACATCTCTTGTGGTCAAGCTCGGAGCGCTTCTCGTCATCTTCTTCGTTCCCACCAAGTTCGCAATCGACTTCCAGTTGCTCGGCGGTATGTGGATGATCCAGTGCTTTCCGGCGATCATCTTTGGCCTCTATACGCGATGGTTCACCGGATGGAGCTTATTGGCGGGCTGGGCGGTCGGCATGGCGGTCGGCACGTACCTCGCGTGGGGGCCCGTATCGTGGACGCCGACACACGCAGTCTTCGATTGGTTCCTCGCCTACAACGGCATCATCGCGGTAGGTCTCAACATCGTCGTCGCGGTCATGGTGACGTTGCTGGCTCCAGTCGCGGCACCGGACGAGACCGAACCCGCTGACTACATTGGGGATAGCTGCGCAGGCAAAGCTGTGGGAGCCTAGCGAACCGCGTGCTCGCGCAAAAGCGCGAAACGGCCACTGTCGCTGATGTAGGAGCGTTCTTTCCAAATCGACAAAGCAGACATTTGGCCCGAGTTCGTTGAGTGGCAGGAGGTGGCAGCTAAGCTTGCCCGCTTCTACACGATGAGCCCGCAGGAGCAGAAAACTGCTGTTTGCGAAGACTGGGCGGATGATCTTTGCAACGCAGGTCATATTCGCTTGCAGGTCGCGCTGGAGCGGATTGTCGGCAAGAGAACGATGATGGCGACGTTCGCTGAATAACCGCAGCGACGTTCGGGCGATTTGCATTGTTGGTAGGATTGCGGGTCGCCCGCACAATCAGTAGTAAAATACAATAATATCAGATTATTAAACGGAAATCTGGCGGAGGGAGTGGGATTCGAACCCACGGTGGGCTTGCACCCACGCCGGTTTTCAAGACCGGTGCCTTAAACCACTCGACCATCCCTCCAGGATCCGGCTTGCCTAGCACGGAAGCGCAGGAACCTACACAGTCCGGCGAGCCCTCTCAAGAACCGGTTAGCGCTTCGTAAATTCCATGCGCGGGCGGACACTTAACGGGATCGCAAGGGCTATCTGCCATTCTGCCACGGCTCCTGGGGAAGACCGCGCCAACAAGCGGCGTCCGCGAGCGACTAGGCAGGATAGGCCCCGCCAAGGGGTCAATGGGATGGCGTTTATGTCGCGTATTCACGGCGAGGGCACACGTGTGCCCCGGCACGCCTGTGCCGTTCTCCGATCGGGCTCTCATCTTCAGAGCGCAAGCACGCCTCTGCTGGCGTTGGCGGTATCGCTGACCGCGGCGCTGGGCGGCTGTGCGGGCAGCCAGAGCGTGGTCTCGAGCAGCTTCACGGGCCCCTCGGCGGGCTCGCCGATGTTCCCGGAATCGAAATGGGGCGTCTCCGCCAGCCGCCGCGTGGCCGGCGAAGGCGAGCGCGTTCCCAAGGGTGGCGGCGTCTACAAGGTCGGCGAGCCTTATCAGGTGGGCGGACGCTGGTACAAGCCGCGCGAGCAGCCCGAGTATGATCGCGTCGGCGTCGCGTCCTGGTATGGCAGCGACTTTCACGGTCGCCACACGGCCAACGGCGAGGTGTTCGACATGCACGCGCTGACGGCGGCTCATCCGACGCTGCCGATGCCGAGCTATGCGTACGTGACCAATCTCACCAACAACCGCACCATTCTTGTGCGCGTCAACGATCGCGGCCCCTATGTCGGCGAGCGCATGATCGATTTGTCCAAGGCATCGGCCGACGCGCTGGGCCTGCGCGGCCGCGGCACGGGGCGCGTGCGCGTGCGCTACGCGGGACCGGCACCGCTCGACGGCAACGACGCGCGCGAGCGCCAGTTCGCCGCCACGCGGCCCTGGACCGCCGGCGGCGAGATTGCCGCCGTGGAAAGCGCAGTCTCGGCACATGAGTATGCGAACTACCAGAACTCGGTTCGCAGCCGTCCCACCGCTTGGCGGTCGCCCCCGGGTGAGGAGCGCATGACCGCCATGGCACCCCCCCGGGGCCAGAGCTTCGGCCGCGATCCCGACCTGCCCTACGGCCAGAGCTACGCCGATGCGCGCCCGAGCGGCGGCGGCGGCGAATTGTGGTCGCCCGAACGCTACCGGTCGACCATCGCCGCCCGCTGAACATTACATCCCCGAAAGGTTTTGCGCCCGCCTGCGGACGGACGCTCGTGACGCCTTCCGCCCGCCCGGTCCCTGTCCTATATCCTCCCGGCGAGGGAATGGGACACTCTGCACAAGGACCGGATAATGTCGCGCAGACTCAAGGAATTCGCCGCGCTGGTTGGGGTAGGCCTGCTCGGCGCGCTGGCGGTTTCCGCTCTTGATAGGCATCAAGCCGAGGCGCAGCTTCTCGACAATCTGTTTCCAAAGGAGTCCAAGGAGGCGCCGGCGCCCCGCGAGGTCCCTCCGTCGCGCGAGATGGCGCAATACTCCTTTGCACCGATCGTCCGCAAAGCCGCGCCCGCCGTTGTCAACGTCTACGTCCAGCGGCGCGTGCAGACGTTCTCCTCGCCGTTCGCCAACGATCCCTTTTTCCGTCAGTTTTTCGGCGACGCCTTTGGCCAGCCGTCCGAGCGCATCCAGAGTTCGCTCGGCTCCGGCGTCATCGTCAGCCCCGACGGCATCGTCGTGACCAACACGCACGTCATCCGCGGGCGCGGCGAGACGGAGATCCGCGTCGCGCTGGCCGACAAGCGCGAGTTCGACGCTAAGGTTCTGACGCAGGATGACAAGACCGACATCGCCATCCTCAAGATCGAGAACGGCGACCAACGTTTCCCGACGCTCGATTTCGAGGACTCGGACACGCTCGAGGTCGGCGACATGGTGCTGGCCATCGGCAACCCGTTCGGCGTCGGACAGACGGTGACGAGCGGCATCGTCTCCGCCCTTGCCCGCAGCGAGATTGGCAATTCGGATTCGCAGATCTTCATTCAGACCGACGCAGCCATCAATCCGGGCAACTCGGGCGGCGCCTTGGTCGACATGTCGGGCAAGCTCGTCGGCATCAACACCATGATCTTCTCGCAGTCCGGCGGCTCGCAGGGGATCGGCTTCGCTATTCCGTCCAATCTGGTGCGGCTCTACGCACAAGGCGCAGCCGAGGGCCGCAAGGTCGAGCGGCCTTGGCTCGGCGCCCGCCTGGAGACGGTCACGCGCGATGTCGCCGGCGGCCTTGGCCTGGATCGCGTTGCGGGCGCCGTCGTCTCGCGCGTATCCGACAACGGTCCGGCCGCGAACGCCGGCCTCAAAGCGGGCGACGTGATCGTGCATGTGGATGGGTTCGAGGTGGCGGATGCCCGCGCCGTCCAGTACCGGCTCACGACCCGCGGCATCGGTCAGAAATCGAAGCTCGACGTTATACGCAAGGGCGCGCCGCAAAGCATCGAGATGACGCTCGTGGCCGCGCCGCAGCCCGGCCGCGATGATGTGCGCAATCTCGCCGGCCAGCACCCGTTGGACGGCGCCCGCGTCTCGAATATCCTGCCCGGCGTCGCCGACGAACTCGGCATCGATGAAAGCGAGGGCGTGGTTGTCCTATCCGTACGCCGCTCGTCGACGGCTTCGCGGCTCGGCTTCCAGCCCGGTGACATCATTGTCGAGATCTCGGGATCCCCGGTTGCAAGCGTCCGCGAGCTGGAAAACCTGCTGGCAGCGCGCCAGCGCATGTGGCTCGTCGCCGTGCGCCGTGGCGACAAGGTATTTAACCTGCAGGTCCCGGGCTAGTTTTCCGCAGCCCGGCTCGACACTTCGCGACGCACTAACGTGTCATCCTGGGCCTTGTGCCCAGGATCCAAGTCTCCGCCTGGGAGAACGGTGGAATTGGGCACCGCGCGGCGCAGGTGCGCCTCTCCACCCCGCTGCGCGATCATCCTCGGGACAAGCCCGAGAATGACAGTGGAGGGCGCGCTTGCACATCCGCCCCGGAAAGTCTCTAACATCGCTTCATGAGCAACCTCTTCGAAGCCGCAGGATTGGAGAAGGGCGCCCCGCGCCCGCTCGCGGACCGCCTGCGCCCCAAGACATTGTCGGAGGTCGCCGGTCAGCCTCATCTTGTTGGCCCCGACGGCACCTTGACGCGCTTCCTCGCCGCCGGCCGCCTGCCGAGCTTGATCCTGTGGGGCCCTCCCGGCTGCGGCAAGACCACCGTAGCCCGCTTGCTCGCCCACGAGACCAAGCTCGAATTCGAGCAGCTGTCGGCCATCTTCTCGGGCGTTGCCGAGTTGCGCAAAGCCTTCGACCGGGCCAAGGCGCGGCGCGAGCAGGGCCGCGGAACACTGCTGTTCATCGATGAGATCCATCGCTTCAACCGCTCGCAGCAGGACAGTTTCCTCCCCTACATGGAGGACGGCACCATTACCCTCGTCGGAGCGACGACCGAGAATCCGTCGTTCGAGATCAACGCCGCCGTGCTGTCGCGCGCCTCCGTTCTGACGCTGAACCGTCTCGACGACGACGCGCTCGAAGACCTGGCGAAGCGTGCCGAGGCGGAGGAGAAGCGCCCGCTGCCCCTCGACGATGACGCGCGCGAGGCTTTGAAGTCCATGGCCGATGGCGACGGCCGCGCCATCCTCAACCTCGCGGAAGAGGTTTTTGCGACCGTGAAGCCGGGCGCCGAGGCGCTCGATCGCGCCGCGCTGGTCAAGCTCGTGCAGCGCCGCGCGCCGCTCTACGACAAGAGCCGCGAAGGCCACTACAACCTCATCTCGGCGTTGCACAAGGCCGTGCGCGGGTCCGACCCCGACGCGGCGCTCTACTATTTCTGCCGCATGCTCGACGGCGGAGAGGATCGCTTGTTCCTCGCGCGCCGTATCGTGCGCATGGCGGTGGAGGACATCGGGCTCGCCGATCCGCAGGCACTCGTCGTCGCCAATGCCGCCAAGGAAGCGTTTGATTTTCTCGGCAGTCCCGAGGGTGAGTTGGCGCTGGCGGAGGCGGTCATTTACGTCGCCACCGCGCCGAAATCCAATGCCAACTACGTTGCCTACAAGGCCGCCATGCGCGCCGCGAAAGAGCACGGCTCGCTTGCCCCGCCCAAGATCATCCTCAATGCGCCGACCAAGCTCATGGAGGACGAAGGCTACGGCGACGGCTATCTCTACGACCACGATCAGCCGGATGCCTTCTCCGGCCAGAACTATTTTCCCGACGACTTCAAGAAGCGTCCCAAGTTCTACGATCCGCCGGAGCGCGGCTTCGAGCGCGAGATCTCAAAACGCCTCGCCTACTGGGACAGCCTGCGCAAAAAGCGCGGGGAGTAGCGCCCGCTACGATCAGCCAATCGGGGTGGCGACTAAAGCGCAGCCCGTCAGCCGCCTGTCAGCTCCGCGCCGCTACACGTTCCAAAAATCGAAAAAGGAAACACGCATGAGCGGCTTTCTCTCCGGCTTGGAGGCCGATTTCGCAGTTAAACTCGCGCTGTGCTTGTTGCTCGGTACGGCAATTGGTGTTGAGCGCGAGCTTCGCAACAAGCCGGCCGGAATCAGCACCCACTGCTTTGTTATGGCGGGTGCCTGCCTATTCACTTTCATATCTACCGTTGCCGATCCTAACAGCCCCGCCCGCATAGCGGCGCAAGTGGTTTCAGGCGTTGGGTTCCTGGGCGCGGGTATGATCCTCAAGAGTGACAACAACAGCATCAGAAATCTGACCACGGCGTCAGCAATCTGGTTTGCTGCAGCCATTGGGATGGCCATCGGAATCGGCTGGTACGCTATCTCCGTAATTGCGTCTGTCTACGCGGTGGTCGTTCCGCGCATTCCGCATGTCAAGAGATGGAGGGAAAGCCAGCACGACGAGTGACATGTTGTCTTGAAAGGCCATGCGCGCCGCCCGTCAATCGCCGCTCACCTCCGCGAATACGAAGTAAAGATGTAATCCTTCGTCTGCGCCAATGAATGGCACGCGACCCCGCACTTCGCGTCGTTCCCCTGCGGGGCCGGATCTTTCTCGGTCCCAGGCGTGAAGGTGTCGGAAGCGGTGTCGTAGTTGAACGCGGCATAACCCCACCCGCCGCTGTCCGGATCCGTGAACCTCTTGCTGTCTTTGACGATGAAATCGACGTTTGCCTGCTCGCCCGGCAATTCCGTCGTGGGATCGGGAGCGTCGTCGCTCTTCACTGGCTTATAATGGACCTTGGCGATCTTGGAGCCCTCGGGGAACGGCTTGCCGTTTCCGGGCACGCCGGAACGATAAGCCTCCATCATCACCGGGTTGGCGAGGATGAGTGCGAAGGCGTGCTCGGTCTTGCTGATGGAGACGGCCTGCCAGTCTTCATAGCCCTTGAACTCCGAGAACGAGAGCCCGCCCGGAACTTGCACGGTATATTTGTCCTGCGCGGAGATGGCAGCGCCGCCCAACGCAGCGAAGAGTGTCGGAACAACGGCTATCATCCAGTATGAATTACGCGTCATGGCCATTTCTCCCGTATGCTTGGAAATCAAAATGCGTGCATCGAGTGCTCCGTCAAAAGACACCGCCATTGGTAATCATTGCCACCGACGCATTAAATCCCGCAATCGGGTGGTTCACAAGAGAAGTCGTTACACTGACGATGCTGCCGCTAAAGGGCACGGCATCGGTTATCTGCCCTCGACCTAGTGCGGCGAGCTAATCAGCAAGCGGGAACTGGTGCGCATCCTGCCGGCGTGGTCATCGCCGGAGATTTTCGTCCATGCGGTCTATTCGACGCGTCGTTTCATCTCGTCCAAGCTGCAAGTTAGACGACCTAAAGGCATGGAAGAGCCCGCTGTGGCTGCCGTCTGATTGATCGCCAGAATTTACCAAATGCCTCCTGCCGCCCGTTGCCAGTCTGCATCTGGCCAACGCCGTGGCCGCCGCATATAGTCCGGGCGCAAGGATCGGAGGGGGCACGGGAGCTCCGGTCGGGCGAACGAACGGGTCGACGTAGGGAAGCGTTTCATGATTGAATTCAACGATCTATGGCGCGGTCATCCGATCAATGAGAGCGTCACGACGCCATGCATAGCGCCTCACAATCTCACCAATCTTGAAGGCCAGCACATCCTGATGGGATTTCCGGTCTTTCATAACCAGTGCGCCATCCGCATGGGGGTGGCCCTGCGCCGGGCGGGCGTCCAGCCCTCGCAGCTCTCCGGCATCTCCCAATGCTCGGTGCACCCGCGCGAAGACATGCATTTCATCAATGCCAATCAGCTCGCCAACGGCCTCGCGCGCGCCAAGATCGACGGCATCGGCCCGATCGAGAAATTCATCGGCGCGGACGCCGCCGAGTTCTATCCGAAGATCTTCGGCCGCACCGGCATCATCTACATCCAGGACTATTGGCGCCGCTCCAGCGACGGCGACCGACCGACCGGCGATCACATCGACGTCTGGAATGGCTATCGCTCGTCGGCCAAATGGCTGATGGAGTGGTTCTCGTGGCTCGGCTACTACTCGAACTATGCTGGCGCGGGCGAGATTTGGTTCTGGGAAGTGAAATAAGCACGCGCGGGGTGCATTGAGGCACCGGAGGATCGAATGCGCTATTTCGTTGCCATCATTTTCGCGATCGTCGGCGCCGCGGTCGCCATGCACTTTCTAAGCGGCCCCGTGGCCGACTGGGCCGCGCTGCAGTTCAAGTACGAGAGCTCGGATCAAGCCGAGAACGTCAACCAGCTTGCGTTCATGGTCGTCAATCTCGCCGGCCTGATCGTCGGCTGGACCATCGGATGGGTGATCGGCGGTCCTCTCCGCGGCGGCGCACGGCCCGACTGACCGGGCCGCGGCTGCTGATCGGCGCCCGGCTTCCCGCCCTCCGGCCCTTTGCGAGAACATCCCGCCGCGACGCGTTGCACCTTGACCCGGCAGGCGGGGCGCCTCAATTACAGCCGGCGAACAATCGGGCTCCATGGGCAAGTGATGAATGACCGCGTAAGCGAGCGCGTCGAGACGATCGAAGTGGCCGAGCGCGAGGCGGGAATGCGCCTCGACCGCTGGTTCCGCGTGCGCTTTCCGGAGATCACCCACGGCTACCTGCAGAAGCTGCTCCGCTCGGGGCAGGTGAGGGTGAATGCGAAACGCGTCGAGGCCAAGGATCGGGTGGAGGCCGGAGACCAGGTTCGCGTGCCGAAAGCGGCCCGTGCGCCGCGCGAGGGGAGCCCCGCGGCAAAGGCAGCTGGCGCTCCCGGCGCATCGAAGGCCGATCGCGAGCTGATCGAAGGCATGATCCTCTACGAGGACGACGACGTTCTCGTGCTCAACAAGCCGTTCGGCATCGCCGTCCAGGGCGGAACCGGCACCCGCCGTCATATCGACGGCATCCTCGCCGGCATGTCCGATCGCTTCGGCGATCGCCCGCGTCTCGTGCACCGCCTCGATCGTGATACGACCGGCGTTCTCCTCGTCGCAAAACACCGCGCCGCGGCGGCCAAGCTTGGCCGCATCTTTCAGACCCGTTCGGCGGCCAAGACCTACTGGGCTCTCGTCCGCGGCGTGCCCAAGCCGCCCCAGGGCAAGGTCGAAGCTGCGCTCGTGAAGGCGTCCGGCCCCGAGGGCGACCGCGTGCGCAAGGCGCGTCCCGGCGAGCAGAAGGAGGCCATGCACGCCACCACGCATTATTCCGTGGTCGACCGCGTGGCCCACAAGGCGGCATGGGTTTCGCTGAAACCGGTCACCGGGCGGCAGCATCAGCTGCGCGCGCATATGGAGCTGATCGGCCATCCCATCGTGGGCGACAACAAGTACGATGGCGGCATGGACCTTCCGGCCGAAAACATCGAGCCGAAGCTCCATCTCCACGCGCGCCGGCTCATCATTCCCCATCCCACGCGATCGGAAAAGATCGACGTGTCCGCCCCCTTGCCGCCGCATATGCTCGGAAGCTGGGACCTTCTGGGTCTCGATCCGCGCCGCTTCGACAAGGACGACGGATGACGAAGCTCGTCATATTCGATTGTGACGGCACGCTCGTCGACAGCCAGCATGCCATCGTTGCGGCGATGACGGATGCCTTCGCGTCGGAAGGATTGTCGCCTCCGCCGCGCGAGCGGATCGTCAATGTGGTCGGGCTTTCGCTCGCTATTGCGGTCGCCCGTCTCGTGCCGGAGGGCAGCGACCTGGACCGCGTCGATCGCCTGACCGAGTCATACAAGGCCGCATTTGCAGAGCGTCGCCGCCAACCCGGCCATTCCGAGCCGCTCTACGACGGTGTGCGGAGCACATTGCAGCGATTGGCGGCGCGCGACGACGTACAACTGGCCATCGCCACCGGTAAATCGCGCCGCGGCGTCAATGCCGTGCTCGAGCGCGAAAGGCTTACGGAGCTCTTCGTCTCTATCCAGACCGCCGACACCCACCCTTCCAAGCCTCATCCGTCGATGATCCTCGCCGCGATGGACGAGACGGCGGCGGCGCCCGCCGACACGGTGATGATTGGCGACACCGTCTACGACATCGAGATGGCGCACGCAGCCGGAACTCCGTCCATCGGCGTGACCTGGGGCTATCATCCGGAGGCGGCCTTGCGAGACGCGGGCGCACACGATGTCACGGCCGACTGTCCCGCACTGGAGCGCGCGCTCGACCGCATCATTTTCCGGCGGCCCACCGCATGACGCGCGACGACAAATCCGACGGCGGGAACACCCCTCCGAAGATCCCCGGCAAGGAGGCATTGCGCGCACCACTTCCAAAGCGCTTCTACGAACGCGCCGCTGTCGAAGCGCGCGACGGAGCGTATGCGGTGCAACTCGATGGCCGAAACGTGCGCACGCCGGGCAAGCGCGAGCTCGCCGTGCCGGCGCGCGAGCTGGCCGAGGCCATTGCCGCCGAGTGGCAGCACCAGGGCGAGCGCATCGACCCCGCGACCATGCCGCTGACGCGTCTCGTCAACTCCGCCATCGATGCGGTGGACGAGCGCAAGAGCGAGGTCGCCGGGGACATAGTCGCCTTCGCGGGCAGCGACCTGCTCTGCTATCGCGCCGAGACGCCGGCCGCGCTGGTGCGCCGGCAAGCGGAGGCTTGGAATCCGATCCTGAGTTGGGCCAAGGACGAGATGGGTGTCGACCTCGTCCTGCGCGCCGGGCTGATGCCGGTCGCACAGCCGCCGGCGTCCATGGACGCCATACGTCGCGCGCTCGACGGAATCGACGCCTTGAGCCTTGCGGCGCTGCATGTGCTGACGACGATCAGCGGTTCGGCGCTCATCGCCTTGGCCCTTTGGCGCGGGCGTCTTTCGGTCGAGGAGGCCTGGGAGATGGCCACCTTGGACGAGACGTGGCAGCGCGAGCAGTGGGGACGGGACGCGGAGGCGGAGGCCTATGCTGCACAGCGGCGCGCCGAGTTCGAAGCCGCTAACCGCTGCCTTCGTTTTCTTCGCTCTCGTCAATAAATATGGATTCGGCAGGCTTGCTCCCGTTTGGCGTGAGCATTCCGACGAACCTCAGAATGACGAACGAGAGCAGGGCGGCGAAGATAGCGAGCAGGTAATGCCCCGCTCCGACCGCGACCCCGAGCGCGCCGGCCATCCACATGCCGGCCCCGGTCGTGAGACCGTGCACCGTGCCGCGTCCTTGAATGATGGTACCGGCTGCGAGAAACGCCACGCCTGCGGTCACCGCCTCGATGATACGGATCGGATCGGAGTTCCCGCCAGGGCTTTTCTCGTTGATCGTCTCATGGATTTCGAAGGTCAGCACCGTGAATACGCACGACGCCAGCGCCACCATCATGTAGGTGCGAAGTCCGGCCGGACGATCCTTCTCCTCGCGGTCCCATCCGAGCACGCCCGCCAGGACCGTGGAAAGCACCAAGCGAAACGCGACCTCGAGATAGGCGAAGGCGCCTGCAGGAAAGAAAAGTTCGAGAGACGACAATCGACCGGCCTCCGAATGAACGTAATCGACGTTACGATAAGTTCGCATGCGGAGGAACGGAAATTCGTAACTTATCAATCGCCGTTCTTATCGCGCGGAACGGTGATGTCGACTCCCGGCGCCTGAATGCGCGTCTTGTCGTTATCGCTTTCAATACGCGTGCCCGGCGCCTCGATCCGCGTTCCGCCGACATTGGTGCCGGCCGTCGGCCCGGAAGACTCCAACGCGCCGCTTTGGGCCAGAAACACGGCGCCGCCCAGGAGGACGAACAACGAAGCGATCACGAGCAACGTGGTGCGTGACATGCCAACCTCTCGCAATGATGGGATTTTCAGGTGAAACGCCCAGCACGCCGTCCGGGTTCCATGCGGCCGGGCCCGCTTTTGGAGCATCCGTTAGAGCTTCGTTTACCCAATCGGCGCCAAATGGTGAGAGTCCAACTTAGAGGAGTGGCCAGCCGTGCCGACCGCTGCCGTTTCCGTGCGCCGACCCGACCTGAGCCTTGCTGCGATGCTCGCCTCGGGCCTCGTGATGGCGCTGGCTGTGTGCCTCGCCTCCACACACGCAAAGGCCGCTGACCTCGTCGTCGCCTACGATCAGTCGCAGCTCCTGCGCCTGCCGCGCCCCGTGTCGAGCATCATTATCGGCAACCCGTCGATCGCCGACGTGGCGATCCAGGGTGGCAATCTGCTTGTCGTCACCGGCAAGACCTTCGGCGTGACGAACATCATCGCGCTCGACGACCAGCGCAACATCATCCAGGACCAGCGCATTGTGGTAACTCGCGACGAGGTCCGCATTGTCAATCTGACGAAGGGTGGACTGCGCCAGTCCTACAGCTGCACGCCGAACTGCTCGCCGACCCTGACCATCGGCGATGACAAGGACTACTTTGACACGATCTCGAAACACTCCTCGACAAAGACCCAGATCTCCGAGGGCACCGGCACCGGGGGCGGAGACGCGCAACAGTAAGCGCTGGCACGGCGACGCGCGCCGCGATTGAGTGCAGGCAAGATCGAAGCGGCCTAGGCTTCCGCCCCGTTCTTCGGCGTGCACATGGATCGCTTACCGCCGGCCTTGATGAAGGCGACGATCTCCATCACCGTTGGATGGTCCTTGAACTCCTCGGCCACGTCCGCGACGCGCTCGAGCAAGGTCCCCTCCTGGGCGAACAGGAGCCGGTAGGCGCGCCGCAGGTCATGGATTTGGCTGCGTGAGAAGTCGCGCCGTTGCAGTCCGACGATATTGAGCCCCGAGAGATGCGCCCGGTTGCCGAGGGCCATGCCGTACGGAATGAGGTCCTGCTCGAGACCGCTCATGCCGCCGAGGAACGAGTGGGCTCCCACGCGTGCGAACTGGATCACGGCCGCGCCGCCGCCGATGATGGCGAAGTCTCCCACCTCGCAATGCCCGGCCAGCATGACATTGTTCGAGAAGATCACGTTGCTGCCGACGTGGCAGTCGTGGCCGACGTGCGAGTTTGCGAGGAATGCACACGCGTTGCCGACGACGGTCTTCATGCCGCCGCCCGCCGTGCCCGGGTTGATCGTCACGCCCTCTCGGATCAGGCAGTCGGTGCCGATATCGAGCGTCGACGGTTCGCCCTTGTACTTGAGGTCCTGTGGCTGGTGGCCGATGGAGGCGAATGGGAAGATGCGCGTGCGCGCGCCGATCGAGGTGTGGCCCGCCACCACCACGTGGCTCGCAAGTTCGACACCGTCACCGAGCGAGACGTTCGCCCCGACAACCGAGTAGGGGCCCACGATCACGCCATCGCCGAGCCTGGCGCCATCCTCAACGATGGCTGTGGGGTGGATCTTGTTAGCCATTCTTCGCCGCGAATGCACGAGCCTCTGCCGTATCTGCGAGCATGGCGCTGATCTCGGCTTCCGCCACCGTGTGGCCGTCGACCTTGGCCTCCCCGTAGAAACGCCAGACGCGGCCGCGATTGCGGATCTTGCGCACGTGGTAATGCAGCTGGTCGCCGGGCAGCACGGGTTTGCGGAACTTGGCTTTGTCGATGCCCATGAAATACACGAGCTCGGTCTTGTAGTCCTCGCCGAGGCTATGCACGCAGAGCGCGCCCGCCGTCTGTGCCAGCCCCTCGATGATGAGCACGCCCGGCATCACCGGGAATTGCGGAAAGTGGCCTTGGAAGAACGGCTCGTTGATGGTCACGTTCTTGATGCCGACGCAGGTCTCGTCACCGTTGATGTCGTAGATGCGGTCGAGGAGCAGGAAAGGGTAGCGGTGAGGCAGCAGCTTGAGAATCTTGCTGATGTCTGCCGTCTTCATGGCCGGCTTCTTCGTTGCGTCGTCCATCCAAGTCTCACTCCGTTCGGCCCGCCGGATCTTCTCCGTGTCGGGCGCATGATTCTCAGTTCGTCAGGAGTCGCCTGCTCCGTCGTCGGGATTGCTCCCCGGACGGCGCGCCAGCCGCCTCAAAGCGGCGACTTCGCGGGCCCACTCCTTGAATGGTCGTGCCGGCGTGCCCGCCATGACTGCTCCAGCCGGAACATCATTTTTCGCATGAGAGCCGCCTGCGAGTTGCGCTCCCTGGCCGACTTTGATGTGCCCGACCAATCCGGCCTGACCGCCCATGACCACATAGTCGCCAAGCTCGGCGGAGCCCGCAATACCGACCTGCCCGACGATCACGCAGTGCCGCCCGATGACGACGTTGTGCCCGATCTGGACCAGATTATCAATTTTGGTGCCCTCGCCGATGATCGTATCCTTAAGAGCCCCGCGATCGATGGTCGAGTTGGCGCCGATTTCCACGTCGTCCTGGATGATGACGCGCCCGACCTGCGGCACTTTCAGGTGCCCCTGCGCGCCCATGGCAAATCCGAAGCCATCCTGGCCGATCCGCACCCCGGCGTGCAGGATCACCCGGTCTCCGACGAGCGCGTGGACGACCGAAACGAGCGGGCCGACGTAGCAGTCTCGGCCTATGGTTACCCGGTATCCGACGACGGCACCTGCCGCGATCCGGGTCCCCCGGCCGATGCGGGCCTCGGGCCCTATGACGGCGCCAGGCTCGACCTCGACGCCCTCCTCGAGCACCGCGGAGGGCGAGATGCGCTCTTGCTCACCAGCCGCGCCGGCCTTGCTCCGCATGGCCCCGGGATAGAAGAGCGCGAGCGCCCGGGCGAAGGCAGGATAGGGCGCGCGGGCGACGATAGGAACCGTGCCGGCAGGAACGCGGTCCGCGAACTTGGCCGAGACCAGGCAGGCGCCGGCCTTGGTCTCGAGAAGTTGCGACAAATACTTTCGGTTATCGAAGAAGGACAGGTCGCTGGGCGACGCCTCGGAAAGCGGTTGCATTCCCTTGAGCTTGAGCGCGGCCACATCCGTCCCGCCCCGCACTTCGGACTGCGTGGCGGCAGCGATCTCTTGCAGACTGAACGGCCCGGCGATGTCGAAAAAACCGGGATGATTCATGGGCGAGGCCTTCAGGGTCCTGAGGGGTTGCGGCAAAGGGATCGCGGCGGATGGGCGGCCCGGATCCGGGAGGCCCCTGCGAATGCGAGGCCATAGGCCGCCGCGCCCCTC
Source organism: uncultured Hyphomicrobium sp. (assembly GCF_902826555.1). Lineage (GTDB taxonomy): Bacteria > Pseudomonadota > Alphaproteobacteria > Rhizobiales > Hyphomicrobiaceae > Hyphomicrobium_C. Next base: position 69,999 of record NZ_CADEFI010000012.1, on the reverse strand, counting down.
TCATAAGACCAGAAGTGCCCGCGGTCCAGCCGATCTGAGGACAATTCCACCCCGGCCGGCGGGGAGCCGGCTCGGCGAATAAGAAAAGCCCGGCAGGGATTTCTGCCGGGCTTTCTTCGATAGCTTGGCCGAGCTTAGAACTTGGTCGAGGCGCCGAAGCGGAAGAATTGCTCTTCGTCGTACTTCTCTTTGCTGAGCGCCTTCGCGAAGTCCATGCGGATCGGGCCGACCGGCGAGTTCCACATGATGCTGGCACCGACCGACGAGCGGATCGTGCTGTCGTCGGCCAGGGTGATGCCGTTCTCGGCGTTCGACTTGCCGTCCAGGCTCTTGGCCAGATCGTTGGCGTTGAACAGCGAGCCCGCGTCCGCGAATACCGCACCCGAAAGTCCGAGGTCGTCGGGGATGAACGGCAGCGGGAAGCGAACCTCCGCCGTGCTTGCCCAGAACGTCGAGCCACCGATCGCGTCGTTCGTGCGCAGATCGCGCGGGCCGAAGCCGCCGCGATCGAAGCCGCGGATCGTCTCGCCGCCGCGGTAGTAAAGGTCGGTCAGGCGAATATCGTCGCCGCCCCAGCCTTCGATATGGCCGCCGGTGACACGGCCGACGAAGGTGATCTTCTCGCTGATCGGATAGTAGAAGCGCCCTTCACCGTTCACGCGTACGTACTGCACGTCACCGCCAAGACCGGCCATGTCGGTCGCGAGCTGCAGATAGTAGCCGCTATTCGGGTTCTTGGGATGGTTGCGCTTGTCGTAGGTGAGCGAGGTGCCGATCGAGGAAGCGAGCGAAGAGTCGCCACGTGTTTCGATTTCTTCGACCACGACGTTGGAGACCCGGTCGTAGTACTTACTCTCGACGTCGATCGTGCTGTACTCGAGCGTATAGCCCGTCTGCATCCAGAGCTCTTCGGAGAGCGGGAAGCCGAGGCGAACGGTGCCGCCGGTCCGCGTCGACGAGAAGCCCGATTCCTGGGTCTGGTCGACCTCCTTGTGGAAGAGATCGAAGCCCGCGGACAGGTTCTGATCGAGGAAGCGCGGCTCGGTGAACGACAGGTCGACCTGCATGCGCTCCAAGGAGCCCGCCAGACGCAGGCGCAGGAACTGGCCGTTGCCGAGCAGGTTGCGCTCGCTGATGCTGACGTCGCCGATCACGCCTTCCGAGGTCGAGTAGCCGGCACCGAACGACAGCTCGCCCGTGGACTGCTCGACGAGATCGACGTCGAGGACGACGCGGTCAGGCGAGGAGCCGGGCCGGCGCTTGATGTCCACCGACTTGAAGAAGCCGAGCGCGTTGAGGCGCTTCTTGGCGCGATCCACGAGCAGCGGATTGTAAGCGTCGCCTTCAGCCAGACGGAACTCGCGCCGGATCACGTAATCCTTGGTGCGGACGTTGCCGTTGATGTTGATGCGATCGATATAGATGCGCGGACCTTCATCGACGAGGTAGGCAAGCGTAATGGTGCGCGCGGCGGGATCGGGCACGGCGCGCGGGCGCACGCGAGCGAAGGCGAAGCCTTGCTCGGCGGTGACCAGCGTCAGCTTCTCCACCGATTTCTCGATGTCCGAGCCGTTATAGGTTTCGCCCTGGTGCGTCAGGATATCGCCGGTCAGCGTGTTCGGGTCGAGGCCGGCCAGCGAGTTCTCGATCGTGACCGGGCCGAACGTGTACTGCTCGCCCTCGTCGATGGCGAAGTTGACCGTGAAGCCCGAGCCCTCGCGATCGAGCTCGGCATTGGCGGCCACCACGCGCACGTCCGCATAGCCGTTCTTGAGATAGAACTGGCGCAGAAGCTCGCGGTCGAGGTTCATGCGGTCGGGGTCGTAGTAGGCGGTGCCCTTGAGGAAGTCGAACCAGCCGCTCTGCGTGGTCGAGATGATGTCGCGTAGCTGGGCATCCGAGAAGGCGTGGTTGCCGACGAAATTGATGCCCTGGACTTTCGTCGCTCCGCCTTCGTTAATCTCGAACACGAGATTCACGCGGCTCTGCTCGAGCTCGATGATCTTAGGTTCGACTGACGCGGCGTAGCGGCCCTGGCGCCGGTAGACGTCGAGAATGCGCTGCACGTCGCCCTGCACGCGGGCGCGGGTGTAGACGGAGCGCGGCTTGAGTTGGACTTCGGCCTTCAGCGTATCGGTATCGACCTCGCTGTTACCCTCGAAGGCGACCTGGTTGATGACCGGGTTCTCGACCACGTAGACGACGACGCTGTCGCCTTCCTGGTTGATCGAGACGTCGGCGAATAGGCCGGTTCCGAACAGGGCCTGAAGCGATTGGTCGACCTTGCCCGCATCGTAGGGCTGACCGACCGAGAATTGGAGATAGGAGCGCACGGTTTCCGGCTCGACGCGCCGATTGCCTTCGACGCGGATGTCACGCACCACGCCCTGGGCTTGCACCGGGGTCGAGAACGCCACGAACTGCGCGGCAAAACCTGCAGGAGCGGCGATCGCCAGCCATGACAGCAGGCGTAGCCCCCCCAACGACATGATCCGAAACTGCACCATGTGCGGATCTGCCTCGCCTTCTTGTGCCGACCCCCCTTAACCCGTGGAACCCCGTCGGCAAAGCGGTTCCCGAGCTGTCGTGTCGTGATGAGGTTTGACCCCCTGGGCGAAAGCCCCTCCAAACGCGCAAAAAAGAACCTAACTCGAAGCCCCCTGCCTCGAATCGCGTCGTCGGTGCCTTTCACTTTGGCATTCTTAACAAGCGGGTAAGGCACTGGGAAGTGGCAAGTTTACGTCACCCAAGGGAGATTCGAGGCGCCTTCTAACCGCCACCAAATAGCCACCTTTTTCCGACCCGCAGGATGTCGTTCAGGTTGACGAAAACGACCATCATCAGGATGACGGCGATACCGATCTGGAAGCCGATTTCCTGGACCCGCTGGCTGAGCGGGCGCCGGCGGATGGCTTCCATCGCGTAGAACACAAGATGGCCGCCGTCCAGAAGCGGAATAGGTAGCAAATTCAACAACCCGATATTGGCGGAGATGAGGGCCGTCCAGCGCAGCAGCGGCTCCCAGCCGAGCTCGACCACCCGTGCCGTCACCTCGGCCATGAGAATCGGCCCGCCGACCTGGTCGGCCGATTGGCGCCCGACGAAGATGTCGATGATCCCGGTAACCGTTTGAACGATGTTAGAATAAGTCTCGCGGATCCCCAGGCGAACCGCCTCCGGAAGCGAAACGGCGACCGGCGCCGGCCGGTCCGGCGAAACGCCGATGCGCCCCTGCTTGATGGGCGTCCCGTCCGGCTTCTTGCCGTCCACGGCAGCCGGGGTCACGGAAAGCGTGAGCAACTCCCCCTTGCGGTCGACGGTCAGGGTCAGCGCGCGTCCCGCAGCCGGCCCGACGGCGCTGACGAGGTCGTCGAAAGAGGAGATCGTCTTGCCGTCGATGGCCGTAATGGTATCCCCGGGAGCAAGTCCGGCCTTCTCGGCGGGTGAATCCGCCACCACCGTACCCACGCGGGCCGAAAGCACGCGCGTGATGCCGATATCGCCGAGGCGCAGGGTCACCCCAAGATCGCTCGGTTGCTCCTTGATGTCCGGAGTGACCCGGAAAGACCGCGTTTCGCCGTGACGGTCGACGGTGATGTCGAGCGAGCGTCCGGCGGCGGCCGTGACGATCTTGACCACGTCCTCGTAGGTCTCGATCGACCAGGTATCGATCTTGGTGATGACGTCGCCGGGCTTGATTCCAGCCTTTTCGGCGGGCATGCCGGCGACCACTTCGTCCACGCGCGCGGTGATCATCGATACGCCGTAGGCCGCATTGACGGCGGAATAGATCAGCGCCGCGACGAGGAAATTCGCCGCCGGACCGGCTGCCACCACCAGGGACCGCTGCCAGACGGGTTTGCCGTGAAATGAGCCGGGCGGAAGGTTCTCCGGCGTGACCGATGAGGGCTGGCTCGCAGCGTTGACGTCGTCGAGAAACTTGACGTAGCCGCCGAGCGGAATGGCCGCGATCCGCCAGCGTGTTCCGTGGCGGTCGTTGCGCGCCCAGAGCTCGCGTCCGAAGCCGATCGAGAAGGTCGTCACCGTGACGCCGCACCAGCGGGCGACCAGGAAGTGCCCGAGCTCGTGGAAGAACACCACCACGCCGAGCACGAACAGGAAGCCAAGGGCCTGCAGGAGAAACGTGAAAACCGGACTCATGAACCCTTCGATCATTCTGGTTAAATCCCGTCGGCTGAGGCTGAATTCCAGTTTTGTGGCACGCGCTGGAGGTAATCCGGCGAAGTCTTATCCGGGAAGCAACATCCGCGCCATGTTCCGCGCTTCGCCATCCACGGCGAGCACGTCATCGAGTGTAGCGACACCGCTAATGAGCCCCCGGCCTTCGGCCTTTTCAAGACAGGCTGCAGCCAGAGGCGCAATATCCAGGAACCCGATCCGCCGATCCAGGAACGCCTCGACCGCCACTTCATTGGCCGCGTTGAGCACCGCAGGCGCCGCGCCGCCGCGATGCAGCGCATCGATGGCGATTTTGAGGGCGGGAAAGCGCTCGTGATCCGGGGCCTCGAAGGTAAGGGTCTTGAGCGCCACGAGATCGAGCCGTGAAACCGGGGTCTCGAGGCGCTCCGGCCAGGAAAGCGCCAGCGCGATCGGCGTGCGCATGTCGGGGTGCGACATTTGCGCCATCACGGAGCCGTCCTCGAGCATGACGAGGCAGTGAACGACGGATTGCGGATGCACCACCGCTTCCAGTTGGTGCGCGCCCACGGGAAACAGATGGAAGGCCTCGATCAGTTCGAGCCCCTTGTTCATCAGCGTCGCGGAATCGATGGTGACCTTTGCCCCCATCGACCAATTCGGATGCCGGAGCGCTTCCTCGGGCGTGACGCGCGCGAGGCGGTCCTTGTCGTGGGTCCGGAACGGCCCGCCCGAAGCCGTCAGCACGATCTTCTCGATCGAGCGCGCCGGCGTCCGCCCGATCGCCTGGAAGGCGGCCGAATGTTCGCTGTCGACCGGCATCAGCTCGGCGCCGCTGCGCCCGACATGCTTGAGGAAGATGTCGCCGGCCGAGACGAGGCATTCCTTGTTGGCGAGTGCCACCCGCGAACCCTGCTCGGCGGCGGCGAACGTCGGCCTCAGCCCTGCTGCGCCGACAATGGCCGCCATCACGCAATGGGCCGGCTCCCGGGCCGCCGCTTCGATGGCCTCGGGCCCCGCCGCGGCGCGAATCCCCGTGCCCTCGAGGAGAGACTTGAGCTCGGCATAGCGCTCGGCTTCGCCGATGACCGCGACCTTCGCACGATGGGCCGTTGCGAGTTCTGCGAGACGCCGCACGTTGCACTGCGCGGTAAGCGCCACCACCTCGAACCGATCGGGATGACGGGCCACGAGATCGAGGGTGCTGGCGCCGATCGAGCCCGTGGCACCCAGCACGGAAAGCCGTAGCGGCTCCGTCGACGTTCGTTGCGCCCAAGCACCTGCGTCGGCCACGTCGTCCTGCTGGCGCATCGTGCTCGAGGATACGCTGACCGCGTGCGCCATGCTCAGTTGGCCTCCTTCGGAACTCTCACGGCGCTCAACGCCCGAAACCGGCAAACAATGCGTCGGCTGGCGCCTGCGGATCGAGGAACAGCACGGCGAGCGCAAGCGCCACCGCGACCGGTATCAGCCCGTCCATCCGGTCCATGAATCCGCCATGCCCCGGCAGGAGCTGGCTGGCGTCTTTCACGTTGAACGTCCGCTTGATCGCCGACTCCGCCAGATCCCCCATCTGCGCAATGATGCCCATGACGAGCCCGATGACGGCAAGCGCCTGCACAGGTGCCGAGATCCAATAGGCAAACAACGCGGCGATCGCAGACGCCGCGGCGATGCCGCCCAGGAACCCGCTCCAGGTCTTGTTGGGCGAGATCGCAGGCGCGAGCTTGGGCCCGCCGATCAGCCGTCCGGTCACGAAAGCGACGGTGTCGGTGGCCGCCACGACGAGAACGATGAACAGGATCGCGTGGAAGCCAAGGGGCTCGTTGCTGCGAAACCAGATGAGCGCAACCGCCGGCAAGCCGGCATAGAGAACGCCCGCAGCCGAAAGCAGCGGACGCGCCCCGAACTCCAGCGCCAGCACGATGATGGTGCCGATGATCAGCAGCGCGACGCCGAGCGCCACGAAGCCGAATGCAGCAAGCCCGACCGAGCCCGCCACCGCCAGGCCGTGCACGATGAGCGTGGCGTCGATCCCGTCCCCGCGCACGACGCCCGACCATTCCCAGCTCAGGAGCAGTGCCACCGCCAGCACGAAGCCGGCAAAGGGCAACACGCCGCCCCATGTCGCCGCGTAGGCAATGATCGCGAGCCCGATCGCCGAAACGACCCTCAGCCACACCTGCGAAGCCTGCGACGGTGGCGCGATTTCGTCGGCGGAAGCGAGCGTCCCCTGTTCCTCCATGACCGGCCTTTCCTAAGCCGTTGATCGACAGGGCAGGCCGCCGAAGCGGCGCTCGCGCGCCGTGTACTGTGAGATAGCCTCGAGCAGGAGTTCGCGGCCGAAATCCGGCCAATAGGCATCGAGAAACACGAACTCAGTGTAGGCGCACTGCCAGAGCAGGAAGTTCGAGAGACGGCACTCGCCGCTGGTGCGGATCAGCACATCCGGATCCGGCACGCCACCCGTATCGAGCGCCTGCGCCATGTGCTCGCTGGTGATCTCGCTGGGCGCGAGACGCCCTGCGGCGACCTCCTCCGCTAGCCGTCGCGCCGCGCGTGTGATCTCGCCGCGCGCGCCATAGTTGAAGGCGATGACGAGCGTCAGGCGTGTGTTGTCGCACGTCAGCTCGCAAGCTTCGTCGATCAGCGCCTTCATTTCCTGGTCGATGTTCTCGCGCTCGCCGATCACCATGACGCGCACGTTGTTCTGGTGCAGCTCTGCAAGATCCCTGCGGATGAAGCGCTTCATGAGCCCCATCAGGTCGTCGATCTCGTCCTGCGGACGCGACCAGTTCTCGGATGAAAAGCTGTAGAGCGTGAGATAGGGGATCGAGAGATCGATCGCGGCGGACACCGTTCGTCGCACCGCCTCGACACCCGACCGATGTCCGAGGGCGCGCGGCAGTCCGCGCTCCGCCGCCCATCGTCCGTTTCCGTCCATGATGATGGCGACGTGCCGCGGCATGATCGCCGCGTCGGAGGTCCTCTCGGAGGATTTCGATCTGTCTGCCACGGGCTCGAGCTTTATGTCGCTGGCTGAACTGAAAACTATGGTCGCCGTCTTGCGGGACGATGTACCGCGCCCCGCGCGAGCGTCGCACCCCACCGTACTCGATCCAGCAATCCGATCATATGGCTCACTTGAGTGCCGATATCCCGGGCCCGATCCTGGACCACGATCGCCCGACGTCAAACTTTATGGATCTCGGCTTCCTTGGTCGCCAGCGTCTGATCGATCTCTTTTACCAATTTATCGGTGAGCTCCTGCACCTTGACGGAGTTCTTCTTGTGCTCGTCCTCGCTCATCTTGCCGTCCTTCTCCAGTTTCTTGAGAAGGTCCATGCCGTCGCGGCGGACGTTCCGGACGGCCACGCGGTGCGCTTCGGCATACTTGTGCGCCTGTTTGGCGAGCTCCTGGCGCCGTTCGGCGGTCGGCGCCGGGATCGGCAGCCGTATCATGGTGCCGTCCACAATCGGATTGACACCGAGATTGGCTTCACGGATCGCCTTGTCGACCGCCTGCACGTTGGTCCGGTCCCAGACCTGGACCGAGATCATCCGTGCCTCGGGGACGGCGACGGTGGCGAGCTGGTTGAGCGGCATGCGGGAGCCGTAGACGTTGACCTGCACCGGATCGAGCAGATGAGCGCTCGCGCGGCCTGTACGCAATCCTGCAAGCTCGCGCTTCAGAGCATCGAGCGAGGCCCGCATCCGCGTCTCGATTTCCTTGAGATCGAATGAAGTGAGAGACACGGAGCTGTTCTCCTTGTTTTTGGTATGGGACCGGGCTGTCCGCCTCCGCGGCGAGTGTCGCCAATCACGGGAGCGCTGGGATTACCCTTGAATGACAGTGGCTCGGGCGCTTCCCTTGAGCAGCTTGATCACGTTGCCCGGCTCGTCGATGGAGAAAACAATTACCGGAAGATGATTGTCCCGGGCAAGGGCGATCGCAGCTCCATCCATGACCTTGAGATCCCTCGCGAGCACCTCCGAATAGCTGAGCTTATCGAAGCGCTTGGCGTTGGGATCCTTCTTAGGGTCGGCCGAATAGACGCCATCCACCTGCGTGGCTTTGGCGACCGCGTTGCACCCCATCTCGACCGCGCGCAGCGTCGCAGCGGTATCGGTTGTGAAGAACGGGTTGCCCGTTCCGGCAGCGAAGATGACTATTCTTTCCCGTTCCAGGTGATAGAGCGCCCGGTGACGCACATAGGGCTCGCACACCGTCGGCATCGGAATGGCGGACAACACGCGCGCAGGGGCTTTCGCCGCCTCGAGCGCGCTCTGCAGCGCCAGCGCGTTCATCACTGTCGCCAGCATGCCCATGTAGTCTGCGGTCGCCCGGTCCATGCCCTTGGCGGCGCCTTGCAAACCGCGGAAAATATTGCCTCCGCCCACCACCACCGAGAGCGCGCAGCCGGCCGCTCGGGCTTCGGCGAGGTCGGCGGCCAGCCGGTCGACGACGGAGGTGTCCAGCCCGTATCCGTTTTTACCCATCAGGGCTTCGCCGGAAAGCTTGACCAACAGGCGCGGGTACTTGAGCGATATGTCCGCTGTCATGACGGTCTCCGCGCTGTCCTCGACTCTGCTGCCGGTCTAGGCGGCCGCAGTTTGCCGCGTCGAGGCCGGCCTGGCAAAAAAAAGCCGGCGCGCACGCCGGCTTTTCCCGCTCGATTAGCTTTTCTTCGGCGCCGCGGCACCGACGGTCTTCGCCACTTCCGCAGCGAAGTCTTCGGTCTTCTTCTCGATGCCTTCGCCGAGCGCGTAGCGCACGAAGCCTGCGACCTTGACCGGGGCGCCGACGTCCTTTTCGGCCGACTTGAGGATCTCGGCCACCGTCGCCTTGCCGTCGATGACGAACACCTGCTTCAAGAGCACGGCCTGGCTGACGAATTCCTTCTGCAGGCGCCCTTCGCTGGCCTTGGCCAGGATCTCGTCCGACTTTCCGGCATTCTTCGGCTCGGCCTTGGCCTGCTCCACGTAGATCGCACGCTCGCGCTCGATGGCCTCTTTCGGGAGATCCTCGACGTTGACGACCAGCGGGTTGGCGGCCGCGATGTGCATGGCAAGCTGGCGGCCGAACTGCTCGAGAGCAGTCGTATCGCCGGCGCTGTCGAGTGCCACGAGCACGCCGATCTTGCCGACGCCGTCACCGGCCTTGTTGTGGACGTAGTCGGCCACGACGCCTTCCTTGACGGAAAGCGCGGCCGTACGCCGGAGGCCCATGTTCTCGCCGATGGTGGCGATGGCATCCTTGATCTTGTCGTCGACCGATCCGCTGCTGCCCGGGTACGCAGTCGCGAGCAGCTTCGCGACGTCGCCGTTGGCGTCGGCCGCGAGCGACGTGATCGTCTGCACGAGCTCCTGGAACTGCGGATTGCGCGCCACGAAGTCCGTTTCCGAGTTCACCTCGACAAGAGCGCCGGAGCGGACCTTTGAGCTAACGCCGATGAGGCCCTGCGCCGCGACGCGGTCCGACTTCTTGGCGGCCTTCGAGAGTCCCTTCTTCCGAAGAAGATCGACGGCGGCTTCCATGTCGCCGTTGGTCTCCTGGAGCGCCTGCTTGCAATCCATCATGCCGGCGCCGGTCTTGTCGCGCAGCTCTTTGACGGTTGCGGCGGAAATCGTGCTCATGAGTGCTCCTTTCGCACCCGGCTTGCGCCAGGGTGAGGTGGCTTATGAAATGCGGCGTGCGGGCCTTGAGGCCCGCACGAACGTCTCTGGGGCGCGTGGGCCGCGCCGCCTCGGCAAATTAGACGGCCGACGCCTCGACCAGCTTCTTCGCCTGGGCGACCCAGCCTTCTTGCTCGATCTGGCCCTTGGCCTTGAGCTTGCGGTCGAGCAGCGAGAGGTTCTCGGCGTCGAGATCTGCGATCTGCCAAAAATGGAACACGCCCGCGTCGTTGAGCTTCTGCTCGAGCTTTTCGGTGATGCCCTTGATCCGCTTGAGATCGTCCGCTTCGCCACGCGGCGCTTCGATGCCCTTGAAGCTCTTGACGGAGCCATCCGGCAGCGTCTCGGCAGGCGGCTCCACGGAAGCGCCGACGTCCACGCCGGCAACGCCCTGACCGCGCTCGAGGCCGTCGAGAGCGGCACGCGCGATGAGATCGCAATAGAGCGTGATGGCGCGACCGGCGTCGTCATTGCCCGGGACCGGGAAGTCGATGCCGTCGGGATCGCAGTTGGTGTCGACGATGGCTACGATCGGAATACCGAGCTTGCGGGCTTCCTTGATGGCGATGCCTTCCTTGTTCGTGTCGATGACGAACAGGAGGTCCGGCACGCCGCCCATGTCCTTGATGCCGCCGAGCGCCTGGTTGAGCTTGTCGCGCTCGCGCTGGACGTTGAGCACTTCTTTCTTGGTCCGGCCCTGCGGGTCGGCCAGGATCTCGTCGAGCTGACGCAGGCGACGGATCGAGGTCGAGATCGTCTTCCAGTTGGTCAGCGTGCCGCCGAGCCAGCGGTGATTGATGAAGTACTGCGCCGAGCGCTTGGCGGCTTCGGCGATGGAGTCCGAGGCCTGGCGCTTGGTGGCGACGAAGAGCACGCGCCCGCCGCCGGCGACGGTGTCCGAGACCTTGTTCAGCGCCTGATGCAGCATCGGCACGGTCTGGGTCAGGTCGAGGATGTGGATGTTATTGCGGGCGCCGTAGATGAAGGGCGCCATCTTGGGGTTCCAGCGGTGCGACTGGTGACCGAAGTGCACGCCGGCTTCCAGGAGCTGGCGCATGTTGAATTGCGGCACGGACATGTGCGGGTGGTTCCTTTTCCGGTTGATCCTCCGCAAGCCCTTGAGAAGAAAGGCCAACCCCTTCAAGAGGTTAGCCGTTCCACCGGAGCGACCCTGCGGGGCTTTCAATCCGCAGAGCGCATAAGGCATGCGTGTGAGATAGGCGCTGTCTAACCGCAAACACCGGGATTGACAAGGCCTCTAGGTCGGCAGCCTGCGGTAGCCGCGCGGGTAAATACTTTCAGCATACCGCCGATCACCGGCATCGTGTATCAAGTTACTGACGTAGTGGGTCCACCCAGACCCGGCAATTCAGGACACGGACAATGCTCCGGCTGTGCCTCGGGGCTTGTCGGCAGACGCGCGCTGTTTGGCGCTACCAGCACGCGATCAGCGCGTGGGGCCAAGGTAACATGGGATGATGCGTCTGGGATAAGGTTGATCGCGATGGGGGGGAGTTTTGAATGTTTATATGCGGTTGGAACGCTCTATTTGGGCGCGTGGACAAAGTGCCTGGTGTCTGCTTCGTAGGGACGAGCTTCTTTTATATTTTCTTCATTCCGATCATCCCGCTCCGCAGCTACATTGTCCGCGAAGGGGACGATGACTGGCTGGCCGGCTTCAAGGGCGTACCCATAGGCTTCAATGTGAAATCGATCCTGTTCGCGTGGATACGTGCCGCTGCGATCGTGACGATTGTCTGGTACGTGGGACGCTTCATCACTGGCTGGTGGCAGGGTCCGAGAGAATTCTACGAAGGCGCAAACAACATAAACGAGGTGGTTGTCGCCCTCGATGTTCCCGGGTGGAATGGCGTTCTCATCATCGCGCTCTGCACGGGCGTGCTATTGGCTCTCAAAGCCATGTCGTACGCGAGCGCCGGGCGCGCGGCGGAATTGACGGCAATCGCGAAGGCGGGTCCGTAATTCGCGCCTTACTCCGCGCTACGTCGCCGCCCCTTCACGCACCGCTGTCAGCGTCTCCATTGGCGTGATCGCCTCGGGGTCGAGCCGGAGGGCGATGACGTAGGGCAGATCCGAGTCCAAAGCCTCGCGGAGCGCCGCATAGAAGCTCTTGCTGCAAGCCGCCGCCGCCGCGCCATGTGGCTGGGCGCGAAATTCGGATCGACAGTGTGCGTGGCGAAATTCGCGTCCCACGGTGCCCACGCAGCGACATGGTGTTGCGTCAAGGTGGGTCCGTGGTCATGAGCTACGCAACCCGCTGCCGGAGACGAGAATGATCGAGACAGACTTCGACATTGTGTCTCCGGCGTTTCATGCCGATCCGGCGCGCACGCTCGAACGCATTCGGGCGACGGGGGGTCCATTGGTGCGGATGAAACTGCCGATCCTGGGAAAGATGTTGCTTTGCGTCTCGCACGAGGCCTGCGGCGCAATGCTCAAGGACAAGGAGACGTTCGTCCGCGATCCGGCCAACGCCGGCAGTCTCACGCAGGAGCGCATCATCAGGATTCTGCCGCGCTCGCTCGGCCTCTTGGCGCTCAACATGCTCGGCAAAGACGATCCCGAGCATCGGCATCTGAGGGGATTGGTCGACCAAGCCTTCCAGCGCCGCGGCATTCAAGCGATGCGGCCGATGATCACGGCCGTGGCCGACCAGTTGCTCGACGGATTTGAAAACCGCCGCGAGGTGGACCTGATGGAGGGCTTCTGCAGAGATCTGCCGCTCTCCGTCATCTGTGCGATGCTTGGACTACCGGACAAGGACCATGAGCGCTTCAAGCGCTGGCTTGGAGGTCTGAGCGATACGGCCAACATCGGTGCTGTTGTCCGCGCCATACCGGGTGTTTTGAGCGTCGTCCGATACCTGCGCAAGGTCGCGCGGCCGGACGGGGGCGCCAAGCCCGACGGTTTAATTTTTGCGCTCCAGGATGCGGAGATCAACGGACGAAAGTTGAGCGAGGACGAGATCGTCTCGATGGTCTTCCTGCTGTTCGGGGCGGGGCAGGAAACCACGACGCATCTGATCGCGGGCGGCTTTTTGGAGATACTTCGCCACGACGATCAACGGCACCGCCTGCAGGCTGATCCGGCGATGATGCCGCTCTGCGTCGAGGAATGCCTCCGCCAGGTTTCGCCTGTGCAGCTCACCAAGCCCCGCTGGGCGACGAAGGATATTGTGTTCGCGGGACACCAATTCAGGCGCGGCGATAGCGTCGCGGGTTTTCTGACCGCTGCCAATCGCGACCCGGCGCAGTACGACGATCCACATCGGTTCGACATCACCCGCCACCCGAACCCCCATCTCTCGTTCGGCACGGGTGTGCATTTCTGCCTCGGGTTCCAGCTCGCCCGCGCTGAAGCGGCGATAGCGTTTGAACGGCTGCTGGCGCGGTTTCCCGATATACGGCTCGCCGTAGACCCGTCGAGCCTCGTGTGGCGAAAGCGGGTTGGGATTCGAACCCTAGCCCAGCTCCCTGTGAAGCTCTCCTAGTCCGATCAAGTCTGCCCTGGGCGGGGGACCAGGCGTCGACAAGTAGCCGCCTCGCCTGCGCGCTACGTCGCCGCCCCTTCGCGCACCGCCGTCAGCGTTTCCATCGGTGTGATCGCCTCGGGGTCCTGCTGGAGGTCGATGACGAACGGCACTTCAGATACCAGCGCCTCCCGGAACACGGCCTCGAAGTCCTCGCTGCGCGTCACGGTGGCTCCCTCCGCACCGTGCGCGCGCGCCAGTGCCGCGAAGTCCGGATTGACCAGCGTCGTCCCGTTCGGGCGGCCCGGGAAATTGCGCTCCTGGTGCATGCGGATGGTGCCGTACATGCCGTTGCTCGCGACCAGAATGACCATCGGCAACCCATACTGCACGGCCGTCCCGAGCTCGTTGAAGGTCATCGCGAAGCATCCGTCGCCGGCAAAGCAGACGACGGGCAGTTCCGGATGCTCGAGCTTGGCAGCGATGGCCGCCGGCAGTCCGTATCCCATCGATCCGGAAGTCGGAGCCAGCCCGCTGCGGTAGCCCTTGAATTGAAAGTAGCGATGCACCCATTGCGAGTAGTTGCCGGCGCCGTTGGTGACGAACGCCCGCTCCGGCAACGCCGTCGAGACGGCCGTCACGACGTCTTCCAGGCGAATGGCGCCGGGAGTTGGCCTGGGAACGAGGCTGTCCTCGTAGGCGGCCCGGAGATCACGCCGGAATCTCTTCCATGGCCTGTCCCCCGCGCCGCGCAGATTGGGCGCAAAGGTGGGCAAGGCCTCCACGAACGCGCCTGACGTGGCCACGATGGCGAGCGCCGCGTCGCGATAGCCGACGATGGCGCTGGGTTCGGGATGGATCTGCACGAATGTCTGCTCCGGCCCGCCGAGCAGTGCATAGCCGCCCGTCGCGATGTCGCCGAGCTCGGCCCCGACGGCGATCACGAGATCCGCCGCCTTGAGCCCCGCTTTGAGCTTGCGGTCGGTCGTGAAACCGAGATGCCCGACGTAACAGGGATGCCGGTTGTCCACGTAGTCCTGGCAGCGAAACGCCGCCGCCACCGGCAGGTCGAACGCCGTCGCGAAATCCTCGATCGCCCGCTGCACCGGCTGGCTCCACCCCGGGCCGCCGACAATGAGCAGCGGCCGCTCGGCAGCCCCGAGTCGCTGCGCGAGGTCGCTCATGTCGCGGGCGGAGGGTGCGGCACCGGCCAGCGCCGGCAATGCATGAACGGAAGCGGACGTTCCGGCCGAGAGGACGTTCTCGGGGAGGCCGATGACGACAGGCCCCGGACGTCCCGAGACGGCAATGCTGTAGGCGCGCGCGACGTACTCCGGAATGCGATCCGCGGATCGGATCACGGCCGTCCACTTGGCGATCTTCGAGAACAGCGCCTCGATGTCGATCTCTTGGAAGGGCGCCCGCTCCTCGAGCGGCGTCGTTGGCAGGCCGACGAACAGGATCATCGGCGTAGCGTCCTGCTGCGCGACGTAGACGCCGGAAACCGCGTTGACCACGCCTGGCCCGCGCGTGGCGAACGCGACGCCCGGCCGCCCCGTGAGCTTCCCCGTCGCCTCCGCCATCATGGCCGCGCCGCCTTCGTGACGGCAGACGACAGTGCGCACGGCGGGCGTGTCGTAGAGGCCGTCGAGCGCAGCCAGGAAGCTTTCGCCCGGAACCTCGAACACGCGCGCGACCCCAAGGGCCGCGAGCTGGTCGATCAGGAGCTTTCCGCCATGCGCCATGAGCCGTCGGGGAATCCATTGTGGGGTCACGCCGCTGCTGCGCGGCAGGGGCACCCCACACATAGGACACGCCATGCCCCGAGGCTACTGTTGCGGCCTCTGGCGGCGCGGTCGATCCGGGCGGCATGGTTAAGGAGCGCCATGGAAGTGGGAGCGGCAACTGCAAGCGACTTTTTTTGACACCAGCGCTGTTGCGAAACGGCTTCTAGCCGGGGGACGCGCGCGCCCGCTAATCTGGCGAGAGAGAGGAGCCGGCATGGCGGGGTGGAAGAGAAAAGCGGCGGCGAAGCGCGTGCGCAATGCCTGCACGCTCGCGCTGCTTGCTGCGCTGTGCATCGCGCCCGCTCGCGCCGTGCCCGCCGAGCCTGCACCCGCATCGACGCCTGTAGCGGAGGCGGCCGCGAATGAAGCAAGGCCGTTGCCCGAGCGGGCGCGCGCCGTGCTCGACGTGCGCTGCGCGGAATGCCGCGAAGCCTATGCCGGGGATGGCATCCTCGACATGGCGGCTCTCGCCGAGGATCCGCGTTTCGTCGTCCCGAAAGAGCCTGACGCCTCCCGCATCTATCAGCGCCTATTGACGGCCCAGTCCGGCTCGCCGGGTGACGGCGGCTCCGCTCCGGCGCCCGCCGACGTCGAGGTCGTCCGCGACTGGATCGACAGTTTGCCCGCGCGGCGACAGGCCTGCCACGGCCGCGCGGGTGTTATGCCCGCCGCGGTGGACGCCCTCATCGGTCGGTGGGTGGAGAAGATCGGCGTCGTCGAAGCTGCCGACACGCGCTTCGTTTCGCTGGTCCATCTATGGAACAGCTGCGCCAACCCGCAGCGCCTCGCTGAGGCGCGCGAGACAGCGGCCACCCTGCTCGCTGGCCTCGCACGCCACCGCGGACCCCTCGAAATCGAAACGCTGGGAGAAGAAAGCGCAATCCTCGCCGTACGCCTCAGCCAGATCGCAGTGCTTCCGGCCGAATGGGCGCGCCTCACGGCGCCTGCGCCAAGGACAGCAGGCACCGACGCGGTAGCCGCCGATTGGCTCGCCGCGCGCATCCTCTCCAAACCAAAAGATGCGTCCGGCGCCGTCGATCCCGCATTCGACGTCGCCTTCGACGCTGTCGGCCAGCGCGCCGTACGCAACCTCGCCCGCACGTGGGAGCGCAGTGTCGACCTCGTGCGTGCCGCCGCCGAGCGTGGCGTGACCCCGCGCGCCTTGGCAGCGACGCTGGCCGGTGTCGGTGGGGACTTCCTGCTCCCCGCCCGCCGCCTGCTGTACGGTGCGATATCGCGCGCGGCTTGGGAAAGCTTGTCTCATGCCCTTGACGGTGCCGCCAAGCCCGGCTCCGCCGTCAAGGATCCGCCATCCTCCGGCGCGGAGATCGACGTTCTGCTCTGGGCCGACCAACCCTTCTATCGGCCGCGCGATCTCGTCACCATCCACGCGTCGGTCGGCAAGGCTTGCTATCTGACGCTGATCGACGTGGACCAGGACGGCAAGGCGACGGTGCTGTTTCCGAACGAGCTTGAGCCGGACAATCTCGTTGCCCCCGGTGTGAACATCTCCCTGCCTGGCCGCGACGCAGGCTATCAGTTCCGCTTCGAGCGCAGCGGGGAAGAGAAGATAATCGCCATCTGCCAGCGCAAGTCGCGCCGCCCGGCCGGCATTTCCTACGACTACGAGCGCCAGCGCTTCGCCTTCCTCGATGACTGGCGGACGTTCCTCAGAACGGCGCCCGAGCGCGAGGCCAAGACGCGCGAATCCTCTGACACCTCGCGCCGCCGCAGAGAGCGCACGCCGGCAAACGCACAGCCATTGATCGGAGCCGACGATCCGCTGCCGATGGAAGGTCGCGCGGCCATTTCCGTCACCATCGATCCCGGCGGCGGACCGGCGCCAGATTGAAGAGCGGTTGCCCTAGAATTTTCCTGCGTTGCGCGCGTCCGCATCCGGATCGCGCTCCTTGCCGAGCGTCTTGTAGAAGCGCTCGCGCAGATCCGGCATCGGATCGGTGATCTTGTTCGGCGGGATGCCGATCGAATTCGCTTGATGCGCCAGGATGAGCCAGTGTCCGTCAGGCTGCTTCTCGAACACGAAAAGCGCCGAGGCGGCGTTTTCGTAGGTCCTCTGCGCGGCCCAGGCGTAAAAATACCCGCGCTCCCACACCACGGCCTTGGCGAAGCGGGGATCGATCTTGAGCACGTCCACGTCGTAAGTGAAATCCAGCGCTTTTGCGGCGAGCTCGTTGGAGATGGTGGGGCTCCGCGCGCGGCTGTGCGGATTGATCTCGGTTTCCGCTGGCCCGCCGTCGATCGCGCCCGGTGCATAGAGCTGCCATTGCCGGCGCTCGCCGCCCGGCCGAAGCTCGCTGTACCAGCGCGCGAGGACTGAGCGGATAGCGGCCGCATCGGCATCCGTGCCCGGCTCTTGCGCGCGCGTCGCCGAGCAGGAGAGGAAGACGAAAAGCACGGCAAAAACGGCGCGCACGATCAAGCTCCTTGCGAATGCCCACTGCCGGCAATGAGATCCTTCCTTTCCGGACGAATTTTGGGCGCCCGAATCGGGTATCGCAGAACCATGGTCGAAACGGCGCCTGATCGATGGACTGAGTGGCTCGCGCGCCTGCGCGAGACGCTCGATGCTGCCGACCCCGTTCTGGTCGCCGGTGCCTTGGTGTTGGCGCTTTTGCTGCTGGTGCTGGGGGTCGCTCTGAGGCGTGGCCCCCAAAGCGGCGCCACCGCCACCGAGTTTGCCGAGATCAAGGGCCGCCTGACCGCCATGAGCGAGATGACGGTCCGCCGCCAGGCCGAGGAGGCACATGCTCTCGACGAACGCGTCGAGCAGGTAGCGGCCCGGTTGGGGACAGCCCTCGACGGCGTGAGCCGCCGTTTGTCCGACAGCCTCTCCGAGGCGCAGCGCCAGAACAGCGACACCGTCCAGCGCTTGACCGAGCGCGTCGACACGCTCGCCCGCCACATGGGCGACAATCTCGCCGAAGCCGGCCGGCGCACCACCGAAAGCCTCTCCAACTTGAACGAGCGCCTGGCGGTGATTGCCGAAGCCAAGCAGAGCCTCGCCGCCTTGTCGTCGGAGGTGGGCTCGCTTTCGGGCGTGCTCACCAACAAGCAGGCGCGCGGCGCCTTCGGACAGGTGCGCATGGAAACCATCATCCGCGATGCGCTGCCTGCGGGTGCCTACGAGTTCCAGGCCACGCTCTCGAACGGCAAGCGCCCGGACTGCGTCATCCGGCTGCCGAACACGCCCGCCCCGCTTGTGATCGATTCCAAATTTCCCCTCGAAGGTTTCGAAGCCCTGCGCCTCGCGCGGACATCGGACGAGCAGAAGGCCGCACGCGACGCCATCCGCACCGCGGTCGGCCACCACATTGCCGACATTGCGGAGAAATATCTGATCCCCGGTGAAACCCAGGACACGGCGATGATGTTCGTGCCCTCGGAATCGGTCTATGGCGACCTGCACGAGCATTTCGCCGATCTCGTACAGCGCGCCCATCGGGCGCGCGTGGTGATTGTGGCCCCCAATATTCTGATGCTGGCCGTGCAAACCGTTCAAGCCGTGATCAAGGACGCCAAGATGCGGGATCAGGCCGGCCTCATTCAGCGCGAGGTCGGATTGCTGCTCGGCGACGTGGCACGCCTCGCGGAGCGCGTTGCCGACCTGGAGCGCTATTTTGGCCAGTCGACAAAGGCACTTGAGAAGGTCTCGGCCTCGGCCGCCCGCATCAGCGGTCGCGGCGAGCGCTTGACAGCCCTCGACCTCGAGGATGAAACAGCGCCCCAGGGTGCCACGCCCGCCGCGCAGCTGAAGCAGCGCGCCTCCTAGTCTCTGAAGGCACATCCATGGACAAGATCAATCAGCGTATCGCCGATGAATTGCGCGTTGCGGCCGGTCAGGTGACCGCCGCCGTGGAGCTTCTGGACGAGGGTGCGACGGTCCCCTTCATCGCACGCTACCGCAAGGAGAAGACCGGCGGTCTCGACGATACGCAGCTCCGCACGTTGGCCGAGCGCTTGGTCTATCTGCGTGAGCTCGAGGACCGCCGCGCGTCGATCCTGAAGAGCATCGAGGAGCAGGGAAAGCTCACGCCCGATCTTGCGCGCGCCGTCAACGCCGCCATGACCAAGGTCGAGCTGGAGGATGTTTACGCGCCCTACAAGCCGAAGCGGCGCACGAAGGCGCAGATCGCGCGCGAGGCGGGGCTCGAGCCGCTGGCGGATGCGCTGCTGGGCAACCCGGGCCTCGATCCCGCGGCCGAAGCGGCGAAGTTCATTTCCGCCGACAAGGGCATTGCCGACCAGAAGGCCGCCCTCGATGGTGCGCGCCATATCCTGATCGAGCGCATCGGCGAGCGCGCGGATGTCGTACAGGGTCTGCGCGAATGGGAATGGGGCGAGGGCAAGCTCGCGTCCAAAGTGAAAAAAGGCAAGGAGACGGAAGGCGCCAAGTTCTCCGACTATTTCGACTTCGGGCAAGCGATCAAGGACATGCCGAGCCACCGCGCGCTTGCGCTCCTGCGTGGCGTCAACGAGGGAGTGCTCGATGTCGACCTCGACGTCGAGCACGACGAGACCAAGGCCCATCCCGCCGAAGGCAAGATCCGCGCCGCGTTCGGCATCGCCGACAGGGGCCGCCCCGCCGACGCTTGGCTCGGCGAGACCGTTCGCCTCGCCTGGAAGGCGCGCCTCGCCACCACCATAACCTCGGATCTGCTCACGCGCTTGAAGGAGCGCGCCGATGCCGAGGCCATCACCGTCTTCTCGTCGAACCTCAAGGACCTCTTGCTTGCGGCCCCCGCCGGCCCGCGCGTGACCATGGGTCTCGATCCGGGCCTGCGCACCGGCGTCAAGGTCGCTATCGTCGATGCCACCGGAAAGCTGGTCGAGACCGCGACCATCTATCCGCACGAGCCGAAGCGCGATTGGACGGGCTCGCTGGCCGCGCTTGCGTCGCTTGCAGCCAAGCACAAGGTCGACCTTGTCAGTGTCGGCAACGGCACCGGCAGCCGCGAGACCGACAAGCTCGTCGCCGAGCTGATGAGCAAGATGCCTCAGCTGAAGCTGACGAAAGTAATGGTCTCGGAAGCCGGCGCCTCCGTCTATTCGGCGTCGGAATTGGCAGCCAAGGAGTTTCCTGATCTCGACGTCTCGCTTCGCGGCGCCGTCTCTATCGCACGACGCCTGCAGGATCCGCTGGCCGAGCTGGTGAAGATCGAGCCCAAGGCCATCGGCGTCGGCCAGTACCAGCATGACGTGGACCAGAACGGCCTCGCCCGCTCTCTCGATGCCGTGGTCGAGGACTGCGTGAACTCCGTGGGCGTGGATGTGAACACCGCCTCGGTACCGCTGTTGACGCGCGTTTCTGGCCTCAATCAGACGCTCGCTTCCAATATTGTCGCCTTCCGCAACGAGAATGGCGCCTTCAAGACCCGAGCCAGCTTGAAGAAGGTGCCGCGTCTCGGACCGAAAGCCTTCGAGCAGGCGGCAGGGTTCCTGCGCATCATGAACGGCACCAATCCGCTCGACGCCTCTGCCGTGCACCCGGAAGCCTATGAGGTGGTCGAGCGCATCTCGGAGAAGACGAAACGTCCCTTGAAGGCCATGATCGGCGATCGCGCCTTCCTGAAGGCGTTGAAGCCCGCCGAGTTCGCCGACCAGAGCTTCGGCGTCCCGACCGTGACGGATATCCTGGCCGAGCTTGAAAAGCCCGGTCGCGATCCGCGCCCCGAGTTCAAGACCGCGACCTTCGCGGACGGCGTGGAGAAGATCTCGGACTTGAAGCCCGGCATGCAGCTCGAAGGCACCGTCACCAACGTCGCCGCCTTCGGCGCCTTCGTCGATATCGGTGTGCACCAGGATGGGCTCGTGCACATCTCCGAGCTCGCAGATCGCTTCGTGAAGGATCCGCGCGAGGTGGTGAAGGTGGGCGATGTCGTCAGCGTTCGCGTCAAGGAGGTCGACGCCGAAAGGAAGCGCATCGCGCTGACCATGCGCTCCGGCCAGATCGAGCGCGGCGCGTCGAACGCGGGTGCGCCGCGTCCGTCCGGAGCCCCGTCTCAAGGCAACCGCAATTTCGCCCCGCCGCCGAAGCGCGGCCCGGAGCCCGCCGGCGAAAGCGCGCTCGCTGCAGCCCTCCGCCGCGCGCAGGAAAGAAAATAGGCGCCCGAAGGCTTATTGACGGTCGCGTTGCAGCGTCTGAATGAGCGCCTCGGTGAGCACGCGATTGATATTGTCGTCGAGCCACTGCCTGAGCATGGGACGTAGCACGTTCGCGTCGAGATCGCTGGCTGCCCGTTCTGACAGGGGCAGAGGCGGCGGCATCGCTCGCTCGTCGTCCTCGTCGGATGGGCCAGTCTCGACGGCACCGAGGAGATAGTTGAAGCTTCCCATCGCGCCCTTCGGCACGGCGGGAGGCGGCGCGGGAGAAAGGCGCGGCTCCACGGGTC
Source organism: uncultured Hyphomicrobium sp. (assembly GCF_902826555.1). Taxonomy (GTDB): domain Bacteria; phylum Pseudomonadota; class Alphaproteobacteria; order Rhizobiales; family Hyphomicrobiaceae; genus Hyphomicrobium_C. Next base: position 48,478 of record NZ_CADEFI010000012.1, on the reverse strand, counting down.
CCGCCATGCGCACCACCAGCCGGTCGCGACAGAGAGGCATTTCCCGCGGCACGGGCTTGGGCCGAGCCGCCGCGTCGGCGCTGGGGATCACCTCTGCCGTTGTCGGCTGAGGCGGCACGCGTGGTTTGCCGATATCCAGGGCGGAAAGATCGCGCGCGGCCGCGAGTGTCGGCAGCGTCGGCGAGAGGGGTGCCGGGCCGTGCTCGCGCCGTGCTCGGTCGTTCGTCTCGTCGAGCGAGCCGAGTGCAGCACCGATCCGGTCGACCAGCGAGGCGGTGAGCACCGGTGCAGCCTCGCGATCTCTGCGGAACATTGCCGGCAGTTCGAAGTCGTCCGGTTCGGACGATGTCCCGGCACCTGCCGGTAGCGAAATTTCGGATGGCGGAATTTCGTCGAGCTGACCGCTTTTGATCGTCCGCCGGATGGAGGCCAGAACCTCCGCTGTGGTTGGCTGTCCGTCGTCGCCGCCCAATGTCATGAGCTACCCTTTTACGCAGAACACGTCATTCATGATGCAAATGAGCAAATGCCGCCGCGCCGAGCGCGCGGCGATCCGCGACGCGCAGTCAGTCCGGCCGATAGAGATTTCCCAATCAGAGGGGCAAGCTCTGAGCCGAACCGGGCATTCGTATGGCGATCGGATGCGTTCGGCATTTCGGAGCTGCGAAGGATCGCCGCACGGGCCAAGTGTCAAACTTATGCGCGCTTGGCTCGCTATGGCGTGCCTCCATCCGAAGGCGTGAGTGCGAGAGGGCAAGACATGATCAAAGAGGGCGAGCGGCTTCCTGAAGCATCCTTCGTCGTGATGGAGAAACGTGCCGCGTCGAAAAAATCGACGATGGACATCTTCGCGGGCCGCCGTGTCGCGCTGTTCGGCTTGCCGGGAGCCTTCACGCCCGTATGCCACAGGGAGCATTTGCCGGGCATCGTGTCGCTGGTCGATACGTTGGAGAAGAACGGGGTCGACGTCGTCGCGTGCACCGCCGTCAACGACGTCTTCGTTCTTCATCGCTGGGCGCGCGATCATGGCGCACAGCGCAAGGTGCTGATGCTCGCCGATGGCAACGCCGATTTTGCCATGCGCTCGGGCTTGGCCGTCGATCTTTCGGAGTTCGGATTGGGCATCCGCTCCAACCGCTACGCCATGGTCGTACGCGACGGCACGGTCGAGATTTTGAACGTCGAGAACGCGCTTTCCGAGCACGATGCCTCGAGCGCCGCCTCCGTTTGCCGTCTGCTGGAGCAAGACGCGCCCCTGCAAACGGCACCGGAGCCCACCGGTACACCCACGCCGATTTGAAGCTGTCTCAGTCTGCAGAGGCCCCTGCGCGGTTTTCCCCTCCGTGCCGGTAGTAGTGTCACAAAACTCCGCTATGGCGGCCGTCGGGATTAGTTAAGCCTCTCAACGATCAAAGGGTCTTTACATGGGGGCCTCGAGGTCCTAAATGCAGCGCACGCACGGCGGCGATTTCGCTTCGCACGGCGCTTCTGGTCCAACCCGAGTTGGTGGAGGTCCGTAGACATGGAGCGGTATGCCTCAGCGGCAGACCTTGTTGCCGTCCGCAAGCCGGAGCGTCCGGTGGTGTGCGCTCGGCCCCACGCCGCCGCCCGCGCTGCCCGCTGGTTCATCGACAATTTCAACGGCGACGTGGCCTATGCCTACAAGGCCAACAGCTCGGTCTTTCTGATCGGCGCGCTGTACGGGGCCGGTATCCGCCATTTTGACGTGGCCTCGATTCCCGAGATCGAGGATGCGGCGACGATTCCCGGCGCCGAGCTGCATTTCATGCATCCGGTGAAGTCGCGCGAGAGCATCCGCCGCGCCTACCATGAGCACGGCGTCAGGAGCTTTTCGCTCGATACCGAGGACGAGCTGAGAAAGATCGTCGAGGAGACCGCCGGACCTGCGGGCCCGGCGCGTGATCTCGCCCTGTTCGTCCGCATTGCCGTTCCGGCCATCAACAGCCGCATCCCGCTCGAGCGCAAGTTCGGCGTGAGCGGCCAAAAGGCGGCGCGTGTTCTGATGAAGACGCGCCAGGTGGCGGCAGAGCTGGGCATTACCTTCCACGTCGGCTCGCAGACCATGACGCCGGATGCCTACATCAATGCGCTCGCCGAGGTGCAGAGCCTGATCGGCAAGGCGGGGGTCGTCGTCGATCGTCTCGATGTGGGCGGCGGCTTTCCGTCGATCTACCCGGGCATGCAGCCGGCGCCGCTCACGCGCTTCCTGTCTGCCATCGAGGAGGGCGTGAACAAGCTTCCCGTGCGCGAGGACGTGCGCCTGATGTGCGAGCCCGGCCGCGCGCTCGTCGCCGAGGCCGAAAGCCTGATCGTGCGCGTGGAGGCTCGCCGCGGCAGCGATCTCTTCATCAACGACGGCGGTTACGGCGTGCTGTTCGATGCCGCTCACCTTGGATGGATATATCCGGTTCGCCTCGTCAACCGCGAGCCGGCCAACGAGACGCTCATCCCCTACGAGCTGTGGGGCCCGACCTGCGACTCGATCGACCACATGAAGGGCCCGTTCCTGCTGCCGGACTGCATTCGCGAGGGCGATTATCTCGAGATCGGCAACGTCGGTGCCTACGGACGCGCCATCGCCGGCGACTTCAACGGCTATGGCAAATACGAGGAGGCGATCCTCGATGACGAGCCGATGATGACGCTCTATGGCGAGGCCGAAGCCCCAGAGGCCCTGTTGGGCTGAGCCGTGATCGCGCTCGTCAGGATGAGCGCCGCTGCAACCTGTGAAATTGCGCAAAACCTCCGCTCGCCTCATCGGCGCCACAAGGAATCGGATACGCATCGCCTGTGGATTGGGAGGATAACTCCATGGGCCTGGATAGCGACGCCGCCTTTTCGGTCATCCAACGTGCGCTTGAGGAGTTCTCGGCCGACGTCGGCAAGGCGCGCGCCGGACAGGCCCAGGCGGAGGAGACGCTTGCTTCGGTGGAATATGAGCTGGACCAGCTCCGGGCCTTGATCGCCGAGAACGCGTTGCCGCCGGACACCGCCCCCGCGTTCGCCAACTCGCTGTCAGATGTCCAGATTCTTCGCGAGGAGGTCGGGAGCGGGCTCCTGCGCCGCCTCGTCGGCCGCGCCGCCTGACACGTCGTCTGCGTCGTTGGAAGGGAGTGGAAATGCTATCATCCCTTGAGCACCTCGAAAGCAAGATGGGCCGCTTTCTAAAGCAGGCCGGCAGCGGAAAGCCCATTCTGCTTTACGGGGCGGGATCTGCGATGCCCTCGATCCTCGACAAGCTGGAGGACGCGGGATTCAGCATCGCAGGCATCTGCGATTCCAATCCCGCAAAGCACGGCACGCGCTTCAGGGACACGTACGACATTTTTGCGCTGAATGATGCGCTCGGCAGATTTCCCGACGCGACCTTCGTCATCTCCACGCCCGTGTACTTCGACGAAATCTATCAGGAGCTCGTGCAAAAGACGGATCCCGACCGGGTCAGCGATCTGGACTTCGAATGCACGCGCTTTTTCAAGACCCACGAGCTCCGGAATTTCGTCTTCCGCCACCAGCAGAAGTTGGAAGCGTTGCTTTCCAGCCTGGCCGATGATGCCTCGCGTGATGCGCTGATGAACGTGATCAAGGCGCATCTCACGGGTGACCGGAAAGATTTCCAGCGGGCCTACACCGGCAAAGACGACTGGTACCTGTTCCGCTCCCTTTTGGCGCCTCCCGCGGAAGCCGTCTATCTCGACTGTGGCGCTTACAACGGCGATACCGTTCGCCTCTTTATAGAGACCGCAAGCAAGGGATACGGGCACATCTATGTTTTCGAGCCCGATGACGCCATGCGGCTTGGCTTGCGCCACATGGCAAGCGCGAATCCGCGGATCTCGTTGATCGAGAAAGGCGTCTTTCGCGAGGAGGGCGTGGTGTCCTTCTGCTCGGACGGCGTGTTCTCCGCCATCTCGACGGAGGAAAATGCGGAGGCCGCGATCCGCATTCCCGTCACCACCATTGATGCTGTGTTGAACGGTGCGCGCGCGGACATAATAAAAATGGATATAGAAGGGGCCGAGTTCGACGCGCTACGAGGCGCGGAGCAGACCATTCGCGCGCACAAGCCGAAGCTTGCCGTCTGCCTCTATCACAAGGTGGAGGACATGCTGCGCATTCCCGAGCTGTTGCGCGAGTATGTGCCAGACTACAAACTGTATATTCGCCACCAGTCGACCACCTACACGGACACCATCCTGTTCGCCGTCGCGCAGTAGGATAGGGCCGCCGCCGATGCAAGCCGGACGCCGGCCCGCGTTCGCCAATTCACCGTCAGATGTCGAGATACTTCGCGAGGACGTCGGACGCGGGCTGCTGCGGCGCCTCGTCGGCCGCGCCGCTTGACGCATCGCTCGCGGCCAAAAGCTGATCCGTCTCGGCAGGATCCGCGCCGAGGGTGTCCATGAGCGTCCTCGCCAGCTCCTCCCGTTCCTCGGGCGAGAGCCTGAGCGCCGTGTGAAGGATCGCCTTGACGCGCTCGTTCATGAGCAGTCTCCGCGGGCCGCGAATCGCTTTGCTAGCGTAGCATGTGGAGGGCAGATCGCGGATCGGCGGCCGGATGGTCGGCGGTACAGGGACGTGGTTGGCAACAATGGCGATCTCGGCGTTTGCTCTACAAGTTTGTCACTGTCTCAAAGACTGAAGCTGGACCTCGAAGGAGTGGATCAAACTCGTTGGTCTTGGCATGCGCACGCCAGTCCGCAAATTCCCCCTAGCTCATGAGCGTACGGCCGAAGCGATCTTTATGCGGTCTTTATGCCGGCGTCCGCACTTCCCAATCGAGTCTTGATGTAGCCCGCCCTATGTCTCGCCCGTGAGCAACAGGAGCGAAGCACATGCTCGATACCATTTATCTCGTCCTCGGCCTCGGAAGCTTTGCGCTCATGGCCGGGTACGTCGCGCTCTGCAAAAGACTGTGAGGCTGTCATGAGCGATCCGATCATCGGACTTGCCGTCGCTATCGGCCTCGGCATCTACCTCGTCTACACGCTCATCCGGCCGGACCGATTCTGAAGGGCGGTTCGGAGAGCGGCGTTCTAAGAGCCTTGGAGGGCTCATTCCATGACATTTCAAGGTTGGTTGGAAATCGCCCTCGTGCTGAGCGCGGTTCTCGCGGCGGCATGGCCGCTTGGAAACTACATGGCCCGCGTCTTCGCGGGAGATCAGACGCTTCTGTCGCCCGTGCTCGCGCCCGTCGAACGCGCGATCTACGCAGCAGCGGGCATCAGGCGCGACAGGGAGCAGACCTGGGTCGGCTACACCCTGGCCATGCTGGCGCTCAACGCCGCAGGCTTCCTCCTCCTTTACGCAATGATGCGCGTGCAAGGGGGCCTGCCCCTGAACCCGCAGGGGTTCTCCGGCCTGACGCCCGACCTCGCCTACAACACGGCCGTCAGCTTCGTATCCAATACGAACTGGCAGTCCTACGGCGGTGAGACGACCATGAGCCATCTCACGCAGATGACGGGCCTCGCCGTGCAGAACTTCCTCTCCGCCGCCACCGGCATCGCTCTGGCGATCGCGGTGACGCGTGCCTTCGCACGCAGTGGCGCCAGGGAAATCGGCAACTTCTGGGTCGATGTCACGCGCGCCACGCTCTATGTGCTGCTGCCGCTCTCGATCCTGCTCGCTATCGCCTTCGTCGCGACCGGTATGCCCCAGACCCTCGCCCCCAACTTCGAGGCGGCCACTCTTGAAGGCGCCAAACAGACGATTGCCGTCGGCCCTGTCGCGAGCCAGGAAGCCATCAAACAGCTGGGCACCAACGGCGGTGGCTTCTTCAACGCCAACGCCGCGCACCCGTTCGAGAACCCAAGCGCCTGGTCCAATGTGCTGTCCATCTGGAGCATGCTCCTGATCTCGACTGCGATGACATTCACGTTCGGCCGCATGGTCGGCGACCGCAGGCAGGGCTTTGCGCTGCTGGCCGTCATGTGGCTCTTGCTGATCGCCGGAACAGCCATCGTCTACGCATCGGAAATGGCAGGCAACCCTCTGCTCGCCGCGGCCGGAGTCGATCCCTCCCAGGGCAACATGGAAGGCAAGGAGATCCGTTTCGGCCAAGCGCTGACGGCGCTCTACGTCGCAGCAACAACCGGTCTCTCGTGCGGTGCCGTCAACGCGATGCACGACTCTCTGACGCCCCTCGGCGGTCTCGTCCCGCTGTTCATGATCCAGCTCGGTGAGATTCTCCCCGGTGGCGTCGGATCGGGTCTCTACGGAATGATCGTCATGGCCGTCCTCGCCGTCTTCGTCGCCGGATTGATGGTCGGCCGCACGCCCGAGTACCTCGGCAAGAAGATCGAAGCGCGCGAGATGAAGTTCGCCGTGCTGGCCATTCTCATCCTGCCACTTTTCATCCTGGGTTTCACGGCCGTCGCGGCCACGCTTCCAGCCGCGCTGTCGAGCCTCGCCAACGCAGGTCCGCACGGCTTGACGGAAATTCTTTACGCCTACTCGTCGGCCGCGGGCAACAACGGCTCCGCCTTCGCGGGGCTCAACGCCAACACGCCCTGGTTCAACACCACGCTTGGCCTCGCCATGATGTTCGGCCGCTTTGCCTATGTCGTGCCCGTCATGGCCATGGCCGGCGCGATCGCCGCCAAGACCAAGGCCGGCGCGTCGTCAGGGACATTTCCGACGCACGGAAGCCTCTTCATAGGGCTGCTCGTCGGCGTGATCCTGATCCTCGGCGGCCTGCAGTACTTCCCGGCGCTCGCTCTCGGCCCTGTCGTCGAGCATGTCCTGATGCTGGCCGGCAAGACGCTCTAAGGAGACAGTCATGAGTAAGTCAGAGGCAATCGCCATCCTGGATCAAACGATCCTGCGCCGCGCGGCCATCGATGCGGTGAAAAAACTCGCGCCGCAGAAATTGGTGCGGAACCCGGTCATGTTCGTCACCGGCGTCGTGGCGGCGCTCGTAACGCTGATCTACGTCCGCGATGCGATCACGGGACAAGAGGGGCTCGCCTTCACCGGCCAGATCGCCGCCTGGCTCTGGTTCACGGTGCTATTCGCCAATTTCGCCGAGGCCGTCGCAGAGGGTCGCGGCAAGGCGCAGGCGGACGCGCTCCGCCGCACGCGCAGCGACACGATGGCCAAGCTGATGCTGCATGCCGACGACAGCAGAGATGATCCCTGGGAGCCGCGCGAAGCCTATGACCTGAAGGAAGGCGACGTCGTGCTGGTGGAAGCCGGGGACACGATCCCGGCCGACGGAGAGGTCATCGAGGGCATCGCATCGATCAACGAAAGTGCGATCACGGGTGAATCCGCGCCCGTCATCCGCGAATCCGGCGGCGACCGCTCGGCCGTCACCGGCGGCACGGTCGTTCTGTCCGACTGGATCAAGGTTCGCGTCACCGCCGCGCCCGGTTCGTCGTTTCTGGACCGCATGATCGCGCTCGTCGAAGGCGCCGAGCGGCAAAAGACACCGAACGAGCTCGCCCTCTCGACCCTGCTTTCCGGCATGACGCTGATCCTTTTGATCACCGTCGTGACGCTATGGGGCATCGCGGGCTACTCGGGCACCGTCCTGTCGGTGACGGTGCTGGTCGCACTGCTCGTAACTCTTATTCCGACCACCATCGGCGGGCTTCTGTCAGCCATCGGCATCGCCGGCATGGACCGCCTGATCCGCTTCAACGTCGTCGCCACCTCGGGACGCGCCGTCGAAGCCGCGGGCGATGTCGATACGCTGCTTCTCGACAAGACGGGTACGATCACCTTCGGCAACCGCCTTGCCACGGCGTTCGTCCCGGTGCCGGGGCGGAGCGAGCGCGACGTCGCCGAGGCCGCGCATCTGGCTTCCCTGGCCGACGAGACACCGGAAGGCCGTTCCATTGTCGCCTTGGCACGCGGAAGCTATGGCGTCGGCACAGAGATACACGCGCCCACGGCCGTGATCCCGTTCTCGGCGCAGACCCGCCTCTCGGGTATCGACATCGACGGCCGCAGCCTGCGCAAGGGCGCTGTCGATGCCGTTCTGGCCGGCGTCGGCCTGGCAACAGATCGCACGCCAGCCGTCTTTCGCGAGGCTGTGCTCGCCATATCGAAAACCGGCGGTACGCCGCTGGCCGTGGCCGATGGCAAGGATCTCGTCGGCGTCATCCATCTCAAGGATGTCGTGAAACCCGATGTGAAGGCGCGCTTCGCGGCCCTGCGGCAGATGAGCATCAAGACGGTGATGGTCACCGGCGACAACCCCGTGACGGCGGCAGCCATCGCCTCCGAGGCGGGTGTCGACGACTACATCGCCGAAGCGACGCCGCAGGACAAGCTCGCCTACATCAAGTCGGAGCAAGCGAAGGGCCGCCTGATCGCCATGTGCGGCGATGGCACCAACGACGCGCCGGCACTTGCCCAGGCCGACGTCGGCGTCGCCATGCAGACCGGCACGCAAGCGGCGCGCGAGGCCGGCAACATGGTGGATCTCGACAGCGACCCCACCAAGCTCATCGAGATCACGGAGATCGGCAAGCAGTTGCTGATGACGCGCGGCTCCCTCACCACGTTCTCGATCGCCAACGACGTCGCCAAGTACTTCGCGATCATCCCTGCGCTGTTCGTCGCCACGTACCCGGAGCTCGATGCGCTGAACATCATGGGCCTGGCGTCGCCCGAGAGCGCGATCCTGTCGGCCGTCATCTTCAACGCGCTGATCATCATTGCGCTCATCCCGCTGGCCCTGAAAGGCGTGAGCTATCGGCCTTCGGGGGCAAGCGCGCTCTTGCGGCGCAATCTTCTCATCTATGGCCTGGGCGGGCTTGTTGTTCCGTTCATCGGCATCAAGCTGGTCGATCTGGCCGTGTCCGCCCTCGGCCTCGCATAAGGAGCAGGTCCCATGCACACAATCGTTCGCCCGGCGTTTGCCGTCCTCCTCGCCTTCACCCTTCTGGCCGGAGTCGTCTATCCGCTTGCCATCACCGGAATAGCGCAACTGGCGTTCCCGAATGAGTCCGCAGGGAGCCCGTTGGCGCGAGACGGCAAGATCGTCGGGTCGTCGCTGATCGGTCAGGCCTTCACGTCGGACCGCTATTTCCACGGTCGGCCATCGGCGGCGGGCTCGACGGGATACGACGCCTCCGCGTCGTCGGGCTCGAACCTGGGACCGCTCTCAGCCAAGCTGATCGATCGGGTCAAGACAGACGCCGAGATCGTGCGGCGCGACGGCGAAGCCAGCATCCCGGGGGACGCCGTCACCGCTTCGGGCAGCGGTCTCGACCCGCATATCAGCCCGGCTTATGCCGCTGTCCAGATGGCGCGCGTCGCCAAGGCGCGCGGCGTGCCGGAGAACCGCATCCAGGCCATTGTCGCGGCAAACACCGAGCAACCGGATTTGGGCGTCCTGGGCGTGCCGCGCGTTAACGTTCTCCTCCTCAATCTTGCGATTGACGAGGCCTTGGGCGGCAACCCCGGATAAAATAGCGACTATGGCTAATACCACCGGCACCGGCGAAACGCGCCGGCCCTCACCAAAGGCACTGCTCGAGCTTGCCGCGAAGGATACGCGCGGCAAGCTCAAGGTTTTTCTCGGCATGGCGCCCGGTGTCGGCAAGACCTACGCCATGCTGTCCGCCGCGCGCGCGCTGAAGTCCCAGAGTGTTGACGTGGTCGTGGGTGTCGTCGAAACGCACGGACGTTCGGAGACGGCGGCTCTCCTCGACGGACTCGAGATACTCCCGCGCCAGACAGTCGCGTACCGCAATCGCACATTCATGGAGTTCGACATCGATGCCGCCATCGCGCGGCGGCCGAAGCTGTTGCTGGTCGACGAGTTCGCCCACTCGAATGCGCCGGGTCTCGTCCATCCGAAGCGCTACCAGGACGTGGATGGCGTGCTGCAAGCGGGTATCGATGTCTGGACCACACTCAACATCCAGCATCTCGAAAGTTTGACGGACGTCGTCCAGCGCATTTCCGGGGTCACGGTGCGCGAGACGGTCCCCGACAGGGTACTCGAACGGGCCGATGAGATCGTCATGGTCGATCTCCCGCCCGAAGAGCTGCTGCAGCGTCTTCGGGACGGAAAGGTCTACGTCCCCGAGAACGTACGGCGCGCCCTCGACAAGTTCTTCCAGTTGAGCACGCTCACTGCACTGCGCGAGCTGGCACTCAGGCGCGCGGCGGATCGCGTCGACGAGCAGATGCTCACGCAGTTGCGCCAACGCGGCATCGACGGCCCTTGGCCAACCGCCGAGCGGCTTCTCGTCTGTGTCGGAAGCGACGAGCATTCGGAGAAGATCGTGCGTGCGGCCGCCCGCATGGCGGCCGCCCTGAAATCGGACTGGATCGCAATCCACCTCGCCCAGAGCGAGCGCGAAACCACGGACCGGGCAGAGTTGCGCCGTATTGATAAGTCGATGCGGCTCGCGGAGAGGTTGGGTGCCACGACGGTTCGCGTCGATGCGCGGGACCTCGCGGCCGAGATCCTTGCCTACGCGAAGCGCAACAACATCACCCAAATCGTCATCGGCCACGGTCCGCCTCGACCTCTCGGCCGCCTGTTCCGCCCGTCCCTCTCCGACGCCATCATTGCGGACGCAATGGGCATCTCGATCACGATCATCGCGCCGGATCAGCCGCCCGTGCCGCGCCGCCGGTTGCCACCCGTTCCTGAGACAAGCGCCCTCTGGATGGGCGGACTGGGCGCAGCCGGTGCTGTGGCCGTCGGTGTCATCGCCGGCAAGCTGCTCGAGCGCGTCACCGAGCTTCCCAATCTTTCGATGATCTTCCTGTTCGCCGTGATCGTTTGCGCTCTCAGATTTGGTCTCTATTCCGCGATCGCCGCCGCCGCCCTTTCGTTCTTCGCCTTCAACTTCTTTTTTATCGCGCCGCGCTACACCCTGACGGTCGCCTCGCCGCATGAGCTTTTCGGTCTCGTCATCTTTCTCGTCGTGGCGATCGCGACAGGAAGCATCGCCGGGCGCCTGCGCGAGCAGGCCGCCGCCACGCGAGAGCGCGCTGAGGCGACACAGGCTCTCTACGAGTTTTCACGCAAGCTCGCCGGAGCCTCGAAGCTCGACGACGTGTTGTGGCTTCTTTCCGCTCAATCGTCAGCGGTCATCAAGGGTAAGTCAATTGTTCTTCTTGAAACGGCTGGGGAGCTTGCCATCGAAGGCGGCTGGCCACCCGAGGACTCACTTGGCACGGCTGACTGGGCGGCCGCCCGCTGGGCGCTGCGCAAGGGCGAGCCAGCCGGCCGTCACACTGAGACCATGCCATCCGCCACGTTCCATTTCCGGCCTCTGATGTCGTCGGCGGGTCCGATAGGGGTACTGGGCATCACCGCTGACGAAGCCAACGATCTAGTGCCGACGGCCACCGTCAGCGCGCTGCAGTCGTTCGCCGATCAGGCGGCAATCGCCATTGAGCGGACGCGCCTTGTCGAAATGGCCGCCAAGGCCGCCACGGCCG
>NZ_CADEFI010000012.1:30195-36942 GCF_902826555.1 uncultured Hyphomicrobium sp. | reverse complement strand
ATCGCCATTGAGCGGACGCGCCTTGTCGAAATGGCCGCCAAGGCCGCCACGGCCGCGGAAAGCGAGAGACTGCGTAATGCCCTGCTTACATCGGTCTCGCACGATCTCCGCACGCCACTGGCTTCGATCCTCGGCTCCGCGACGAGCTTGCGCCAGCTTGGCGACCGCATGGATGGCAAGGACCGCGCAGATCTTCTTGCCACGATCGAGGAGGAGGCAACGCGCCTCTCGGCTTTCGTCGCGAACCTGCTTGACATGACGCGTCTCGAAGCCGGAATTCTCGACATTCGACGCGATTGGGTGGACTTACGCGATGTCGTGAGCGGCGCCACTGCACGGGCAGCCAAACTATTTCCTGACCGCCGGATTGAGAGTCAACTCGACCCCGATCTTCCGTTCGTCCGTGGTGATGCGGCGCTCCTGGAGCAGGTGGTGTTCAACCTGCTCGACAATGCGCATAAATACAGCCCGGCGGGCTCTGTCACCAAGGTTTCCGCACGCCGCTCGGCCAGAGGAATCGAAATCGTCGTTGCCGACCAGGGGAGCGGAATCCCGGCGGATGCGTTGAGCAAAGTGTTCGACAAGTTCTATCGTGTCTCGGGCAGCGACGGGCGCGCGCCCGGAACCGGTCTGGGCCTCTCCATCGCAGCAGCAATTGTCTCGGCTTTGGGTGGAACGATCTCCGCGCATAGCCCGCTCCTCGAAGGCAAAGGCACCGCGATCACGATCATGCTTCCGGCGGACGCCGGAGGCGTGCCGGGCACGGACATGGCAAGGGGCGAAACATGAGCGGCGCGCGCATCCTGGTGGTCGACGACGAACCGCAGATCCTCCGGTTTCTAAAGCCCAGCCTCGCCGCCGCCGGCTACGAGGTCATCGCGGCCACGAACGGCAAGGAAGCACTCGCCGCGGCCGCCACACGCTCTCCCGACGCTATCCTGCTTGATCTCGGGCTCCCGGACATGGACGGAAAGGACGTCATCCGCGAGCTCAGGACATGGTCCAAGACTCCAATCCTCGTTCTTTCTGCGCGCGATCAAGAGTCCGAGAAGATCGCCGCCCTCGACCTCGGTGCCGACGATTACGTCAACAAGCCCTTCGGAATCGGTGAGCTCACCGCGCGCCTTAGAACGGCGTTGCGCCATGCGGCTCAGCAGGCCGCCGAGCAAACCGCGATGCAGGCTGGACCTCTCGTCATCGACATCCTGGCTCACCGCGTCACGCGCGACGGCGAGCCCGTGAAGCTAACGCCGAAGGAGTTCGATCTGCTCGCGATCCTCGTGCGCAATGCCGGCCGGGTTCTGACCCACCGCCAGATTCTGACCGCGGTTTGGGGGCCGGCCCACGCGGAGGATTTACAGTATCTGCGCGTGTTCATCGGCCAGCTCCGGCAGAAACTGGAAACAGACCCGGACACGCCGGCCCTCATCACCACCGAATCCGGCATTGGCTATCGCTTGAACGTGTGGACGTCCTGATCCGATTTGTTCGAACCACGCCTGCAGATACCAACGTTTCGCAATCTCGATTGCCAAGCCGACGTCCGCTATTGGGACCGACCGCCAGCCAGCTTCTGTCCTTCCTGTGCCGCGGCGACGGTCCAAAGCCCGCCATTTGGAATTGCGGATTTGCGCACTATTGGCGAATTGCCGGATCCGATGGGGACCAAATCAAAGACCCTTCATCCCGTGCGCCGGGCGGTAACGCCTAAAAGCTTCTGACGGCAGCTCTCCGAACATAACGTTGTAGTCACGCGCAAAGCGTCCAAAATGCCAAAAGCCCCAAAGCGCAGCTGCCTCTGCGACGGAGCCCGCGTGTTTTATGGCGCGGCGCGCGCCATTCATTCGAACAGCTCGCAAATAGGCCGTGGGCTTGAGCCCAAGCGTCTCCTGGAACGACTGCTGCAGTGCCCGGCGGCTGATGCCAAGTGTCCGACAAAGCTCTTCCACGCTCGCGTAGCGATCTGGAGAGTCTACGACCAGTTCCCGTGCCTCCCGCACAACGCGCGCTCGCTTCGCCGGCGAGATATCTGACTTTTCGCTTCCAGCGCCGGAGAGGGCCGTCACGACGGCATCGGTCACATCTCGCGCCATCAACGACAAACGCAAGGGATCGATGGCACACTCCGAGCTCTCCGCAAGAACCTCGCATATATCCCCGAAAGTGCGGCGCATGTGGCAGGCTGCTCTCGGCTCGACCGGGCGCAAGTGGGGATATAGGAGCGTCGACAGCACCGTTTCCTGCTGGTCCGACGTGAAGGCGCCGTGCAGATCGCTCTCGGCCAGCACGAAGCCCGCTATATCCAAACCTCTAGGAGAGAAAAAATCGAAGGAATCCTTTCCGGAAAAGACATGCAGTTGGGTGCCGTCGCAGTGCTGCCCGCAGAATGTTGCATTGCCGCACAACGCAATCGGCACCCCCACTGCGATCGAGCCAGACGGCAGATGTCCCCTCTGATGCAGCGCGTTGCTGGTGACTTCCCGGAACAACAGCACCCCATCGAGCTGAGCTTCCAGAAACGCTCCCTTGAAAGGTCCTGCAGAAATCTGATCGTAGGTCTGGTTCCAACCGCGCAGCAGGGCCGCCTGCTCGTCAATGTCACGCGTGCTGGCGGCGTGAAGTGCAGCCGCCTTGCCGCCGGTCGGGGCCATTGAAGCGTGGCGATCAGACAAGGCCACCATGCGCGGCATCCATACGAGCAACCAAACTGCCTCGCGCACCGTCACATTCAACTTAAGTCGAGGACGGACACGACGTGCCGAAATTGGATAGACGGCATAGTAGCGCATGACTAGCGTCAGCCAAATAAGAGATTGAATAGTCGGCGTGCCCCCCGGCGAATTCTGAAAGCAGGCATCTTGCAGGTTGCACCGTGACCGGACCGGAATAGCCCCGTCCGAACGATCCATGCTGCGTTGCAAGACAATCAAAACAATAACAAGCAACACAAGAGGATCGCTATGGAGCCCACATCCACAGGACATGGTGGCATCGAATACGAGAAGGTCGATCAGTCCTATTTCGAGCATAGGCAGCTGAAACGAGGCGCGGCGGGGTGGGTCCTGCTGGTCGGGCTCGGCATCGCCTACGTGATCTCCGGCGACTATGCCGGCTGGAACTTCGGACTCGAGCAAGGCGGCTGGGGCGGCTTGATGATAGCCTCTCTGCTGATGGCGCTAATGTATACCTGCATGTGCTTTGCCCTGGCGGAGCTGGCGACCATCGCGCCGACCGCGGGCGGCGGCTACGGCTTCGCGCGGCGCGCATTCGGACCGTGGGGCGGCTTCCTCACCGGCACGGCGATCTTGATCGAATATGCCATCGCGCCGGCGGCGATTGCGGTGTTTATCGGCGGTTATGTGAAGTCGCTGTTCGAGCTCGACATCTCGCAGTGGGTGATCTCGGCATCTTTCTTCGGCGTGTTCCTCGGTATCCATATCTATGGTGCCGGCGAGGCGTTGCGCCTGATATTCGCCATCACGGCACTGGCCGTGATCGCTCTCGTTGTTTGGATCGTAGCGATGGCACCATTCTTCGACAGCAGCAAATGGTTCGATATCGCGGTGAACCCGGAGGCGACAGGCGCCTCGCCGTTCCTGCCGTTCGGTTATCTCGGGATCTGGGCGGCCATTCCGTTCGCGATGTGGTTCTTCCTCGCCATCGAGGGCGTGCCGTTGGCGGCGGAGGAGTCGACCGATCCCAAGCGCGACCTGCCACGCGGGCTGATCGGCGGGATATTCGTGCTGCTCGCCTTTTGCGCCCTGATCATGATTTTCGGGCCCGGCGGCGTTGGCTCGGAGGCGCTGAAAACCAATACCAATCCGCTGGTGGCGGCGCTCGAGCATCCTGCCACCTACGGGGGACCAACGTGGGTGTCGAAGTTCGTGAACTTCGTGGGCCTCGCGGGCCTCATCGCATCGTTCTTTTCCATCATCTATGCCTATTCCCGGCTGGTGTTCGCCATGTCGCGTGCCGGTTATTTGCCGCGCGGTCTGTCGTTGACGAACGCGCGCCAGTCACCGTGGGTGGCCCTGATCGTGCCTGGTATTGTCGGCTTCCTGCTGTCCCTCACCGAGCAGGGCGACCAACTCATCCTGATGGCCGTGTTCGGGGCGACGATCTCGTACATCCTGATGATGGCCTCGCACATCAAGTTGCGATTTGCCGAGCCCAATCTGCCGCGGCCGTATGCGACGCCGGGTGGCGTGTTGACATCCGGGATCGCTCTCGTGCTGGCCAGCATCGCCCTGGTTGCGGTGTTCCTCACCGACAAGACCATGGACCTGTTCGGTCTGCACATCAGCGTGGCGGCGTTGTCGGCGATCGCTTATGCGATCTTAGTCGCCTACTTCGCCTTCTATAGCCGCCACCATCTCGTTGCCGCCGCCCCTGGCGAAGAAGAACCGGTGTAAGAGTAGGACGACGAGCGGCCCTCCCATCCGCGAGGGCCGCTCTCTCACATTATGAGACACCAGTCTAGGGAGGATGGCGATGCGATATTCGCAATCGGTCGGCAGCCACAGCTACACGTTCGATGGACTGCGCGAGCTGATGGCCAAAGCCAGCCCCGCGCGCTCCGGCGACTACCTAGCGGGCGTGGCGGCAGGTGACGACGAGGAGCGGGTGGCGGCGCAGATGGCGCTGGCGGACGTGCCGCTCAAGACTTTCCTCGAAGATCACGTCGTGCCGTACGAAAGCGATGAGGTGACGCGCCTCATCGTCGATGAGCACGACGCGCGGGCGTTTCAGCCCGTCGCACATCTAACGGTCGGTGCATTCCGCGACTGGCTGCTGTCGGACGCTGCCAACGAGAAATCCCTGGCGGCGCTGGCTCCGGGATTGACACCGGAGATGGCGGCGGCGGTGTCAAAGATCAGCCGCATCCAAGATCTCATCCTGATCGCGCAGAAGTGCCGGGTGGTCACGAAGTTCCGCAACACCATCGGTCTCAAGGGACGCCTATCGACGCGTCTCCAACCCAATCATCCGACCGACGACCCTACGGGGATCGCCGCCAGCATCGTTGACGGCCTCATGTACGGTAACGGCGATGCCGTGATAGGGATCAATCCGGCCACCGATAGCATTGCAGCCGTCACAACGCTCATTGAGATGCTGAACGAGGTCATCCAGCGCTACAACATTCCAACTCAATCATGCGTGCTGACGCACGTGACGACCAGCATCGAAGCGATCAACCGGCGCGCGCCGATCGATCTCGTGTTTCAGTCCATTGCCGGAACGGAAGCTGCAAACAACAGCTTCGGCGTCAATCTTTCGGTTCTCAAGGAGGGTTTCGAGGCTGCACAAAGCCTGCAGCGCGGCACCGTCGGCAACAATGCCATGTATTTCGAGACCGGACAGGGCAGCGCTCTGTCGGCTAACGCACATCATGCCGTCGATCAGCAGACACTCGAGGCACGAGCCTATGCGGTCGCACGGAAATACAAGCCATTGCTCGTCAACACCGTCGTGGGATTCATCGGTCCGGAGTATCTTTACGACGGGCGACAGATCATTCGCGCCGGGCTGGAGGATCATTTCTGCGGCAAGCTTCTGGGCGTCCCGATGGGGTGCGATATCTGCTACACGAACCACGCCGAGGCCGACCAGAACGACATGGATGCCCTACTAACGATGCTTGCCGTTGCGGGGATCACATTCATCATGGGCATCCCCGGATCAGACGACATCATGCTCAATTACCAGACGACATCGTTCCACGATGCGCTGTACGCGCGGAAGGCTCTGGGACTCAAACCATCGCCGGAGTTCGAGGACTGGCTGCTGAGCGTAGGCATCTTCGAGAAGGGCGACGCGTTGAAACTGGCCGACACGCTGCCGACGTCATTTCAGCGCGCACTTGCGCATCTTCACTAGATCGGGAGGGTTCATGTCAGAGGACAGCAAGCCGATCGTCGTTCCTAACCCGTGGGACAAGCTTCGGCGATATACGCCCGCGCGCATCGCTCTTGGCCGCGCCGGCACCAGCCTACCCACCAAGGCACACCTCGAATTTCAGCTCGCACATGCGCGGGCGCGCAATGCCGTGCATCACGAGCTTGATGTGTCGGCACTTGAGACCTCGCTCAAAGCGCGGGGATTGGCGCCCCTTGTTCTGCACAGCGCAGCTACAAACCGTCCCATGTACCTTCAGAGACCCGACAAGGGCAGGCGCTTGGATGAGCCCTCACGGCAAGGGCTCGTAAAAATGGCACACGGCGAGGGCGGATACGATGTCGTATTCGTAATTGGGGATGGTTTGTCTTCGTTTGCCATCGAGGAGAATGCCGCGCCGTTTCTCGACGCGATTTTACCTTCTCTTGCGGATCAGAAGTGGCGCCTAGCGCCTCTCGTGATCGTGCGCGAAGCCCGTGTCGCGGTGGGTGATGAGGTGGGTGAGCTCTTGGGTGCGAGCATGGTGGTGGTGCTCATCGGCGAACGGCCGGGCCTCAGCTCTCCCGACAGCATGGGCATCTACATGACGCTCGAGCCGCGGGTGGGACTTACGGATGAAGCCCGAAACTGCATCTCGAACGTGCGCCGCGAAGGGCTAAGGTACGACCTCGCGGCCCACAAGCTGCTCTATCTCATGACCGAAGCCCGCAAGCGCGGCCATTCCGGCGTCCATCTCAAAGACGAGGCGGAGACGCCGTCGAGTGCATTGCCGACAGGGCATAAAAGCTTTCTGATCGAGTCGAGCTGAGGCACCGAACACGTGCGCGACCGCGCAGCGGCGGCGCCCCC
>NZ_CADEFI010000012.1:26244-30095 GCF_902826555.1 uncultured Hyphomicrobium sp. | reverse complement strand
ATGGTGGGCGGTACTGGGATTGAACCAGTGACCCCACGCGTGTGAAGCGTGTGCTCTCCCGCTGAGCTAACCGCCCTGTCCGTCGGAAAACGTGTCCGTCAGAGAGTTTGCCGGGATCGAGGCGGCGAACCGGGCCGCCGCCAAAGGAGCCTCTTATCCAGGGGCCCCCGCCCCGTGTCAAGCGCAGCCATGCAGCAGGCGCGGAGCGGGCCGCTTCAAGCCGGTTCGGACGGTCCTTTCTGGATCAGGAAGCGCTGAATGCCGCCGGTTTCGCTCTGCCCGATCAGCCTGTGGCCGGTCGCCCCGCAGAAGGCGGCGAAGTCCTCGGCCGCTCCCGGATCGCTGGCAAGAACCTCGAGGACAGCGCCCGGCGAAAGGGCTCCCAGAGCCTTGCGCGCCTTGAGCACCGGCAAAGGGCATTTGAGGTCGACGACGTCGAGCGATGCGGCGGCCTCGTCAGGGGCCATGGCGGAGCGTCCTTTTCACGGCAATGGCACCTAGAACTACGGCGTTCGATACCCGCCCGCAACGACTCACCGAATAGCGCTGGCGACCACGGGCTGGGCCCTTGCGCCCGCTAAGGGCCAATGCCACCGTACGTGTTGTGCGGACGATTCCGGCACCCAGTGCAGCGGAATTCGACGGGGCAGACGATCTGGCGCGAAACGATCGTTCAACGTGAGCGCTGAAGCTCGCTTGGACGGCAGTCGCCGCCGAGGATGCGAACGGACCGATGCGGAACGAAAGTAAACCCGACACGCCGCACGCATCCTTCCTGTTCTCGTTGGGCCTCGATCGTGTGGGCCTTGTCGCACTGCGGGCGCCCTACATCTCCGCGGCAGTCATCGCCGTGCTGACCGCGCTTGCGATACTCGGCATCTGGATGCTGCGCGTGGACGACAGCTTGTCCGAGCTGTTTCGCACCGACACGGCGGAATTCCGCCAGTACGAGGAGATCGACCGCCGCTTTCCCTCGAGCGAGTACGACGTGCTCGTGGTGGTGGAGGGGCAAGCGCTCCTTTCCCGAGAGCGGCTCGAGGTGTTCCGCAACGCCGTCGTCGAGCTACAGCTGACCGACGGCGTCGGCGGCCTTGTCTCGATGCTCTCGGCCCGCAATATTCCGGACGCCACCGGCTATGCGGCTCCCGTCGTTCCCGACGAGCTGCCCGAAGACAACGACGCTTATGCCAACGTCATCGACGCCCTGGTCAGCAACGACGTCGTCAAAGGCAAATTCCTGTCCGACGACGGCAACCTCGCGCTGATCGTCATTGCCCTCGATCGCAGGATGGTCGAGGAGCACTCGGCGCGGACTGTGATCAACGGCATCAAGGAAGTGGTCGATCACGAGCTCGCGGGCTCCGGGCTCACGGCCAAGCTCACCGGCGCGCCGGTGATGCAGCTCGAGATCCGGAACGCCGTGGAGCGCGATCGCCTCGTCTACAACGGGCTCGGTTTTCTCGTCGGCTTCGGCGTTGCCTACCTTTTCTTCCGCCGCCTTTCGCTGACCCTCATCGCCGTTCTCGGGCCGACTATCGCCATCCTGTGGACGCTCGGCGTCCTGGGCGGGCTCGACTTCCGCTTGAACCTCTTCATCAACGTCATAACGCCGTTGATCCTGGTGTCCGGTTTCTCGGATTCCATGCACCTCGTGTTCGCCATCCGCCGCGATATTCTGGCCGGCGTCGATCGCATCGAGGCGGCGCGCAATGCCGTCCGCGAAGTGGCGCCGGCTTGCCTGCTGACGGCCATGAACCAGGCCATCTCCATCGTCTCGTTCGCGTTCGCGGAGTCGGCACTGATCCGCACCTTCGGCTTCGCAGCTTTGATCGCGGTCGCCATCTCCTACACCGCTGTCGCCGTCGTGGTGCCGACGCTCGCCGCCATCTTCGTCCGTCGCGAGCCGGCCGCCGCCGTCGATCCGCACGTTCGCGAGGAGGGTGGGGTCGGCATCCTCCAGCGCCTGAGCGACACCGTGATCGGCTACGTCGGATCGCGGCCTCTGATCTTCGTCGTGTTGGGCGTCATTGCCGTGCTCGTGACGGGGCACGCCTTCGTCAACCTGAAGCCCATGTACCGTCTCGCCGATCAGGTGCCGGACAAGGAGCAGGCCCTCGCCGCCACGGGAAGCCTCGACAAGAAGCTCACGGGCGCCAACCCCGTCCACGTCATGATCGAGTGGAAGGGAAAGCCGCAGGCCGACGGCAGTCCGCCGATCAAGCTCTATGACGAGCGCACGCTGGCCGTCATTGCCGAGGCGCACGACATCCTGGAGAAGACCGCTGGCCTCGGAAACGTATGGTCGCTCGAAAGCCTGCGCCGCTGGCTCGCCAACGCCGGCGACGCGAGCATCGCCAACATCGAGCGCTATGTGAGGATCCTGCCGACCCATCTCGTGCACCGCTTCATCACAGACGACCAGACCGCCGTTCTCGTCACGGCGCGCCTGCCCGATATCGATGCCAGCGAGATCCTGCCCGTGGTCGACAAGATCGATCACGCGTTGGATGACGTCCGCAAGCGCCACCCCGGCTACGAGATCTCCGTTACGGGCTTGCCCGCCATCGCCGCGCGCAATTCCGCGACCCTCATCCATGAGCTGACCTGGGGCCTCGTCGGCGACATCTTCCTGGTCTTCATCTTCCTCGGCATCGCGCTGCGGTCGCTGCTGGTCGGGGTGTCGAGCATTCTGCCGTCCTTGTTCCCGATCTTTGCCACCGGGGCGCTTCTCTACTACACGGGGCAAGGCCTGCAGTTCGCCTCCATCGTCGCCATCACCGTCGCATTCTCGCTCGCGATCGACTCGACCATCCACTTCCTCAATCGCTACCGCCTCGAGGAGCAGAGGGGATCGCAAGTGAGCGCGGAGTTCGACGCCGAAGAGAACAAGTATCGGATGCGCGATCTGGATGAAAACGCGCCGCCCCCCGATCCCGCGCGCGAGGCGTTGGCCCGCACCGCCCACCACATCGGCCCGGCCGTCATCCTGACCACCATCGTGCTGGCGCTCGGGCTCGGCGTGACCATGCTGTCGGATCTGCCGTCGCTGCGCCTCTTTGGCGAATTGGCGTCGATCTGCCTCTTCGCGTCGCTGGTGGGACAGCTCGTCATCCTGCCCGCAACCGTTGCCCTCTACCGGCGGTATGTTCCAGACAAGCCAAAGCTCGCGCCCGCCGCACAATCGGCCCAATGACCTGGGAAGGCATTCCTCGAAAACGTCAAACAACAACATCGAGGAAGTGCCCAATGTCCTACGCCGACGGATTCGTCCTGGCCGTGCCCGAGGCCAACATCGCCGCATACAAGAAGCTATCCACCAAGGCCGGCAAGATCTGGATGGAGTACGGTGCGCTGTCCTACGTGGAGTGCGTGGCCGACGATGTGCCGGTCGGCAAGATCACGTCATTTCCGCGCTCGGTGAAACTCAAGGAAGGCGAGGTCGTCGTCTTCTCGTGGATCACCTACAAGTCGCGCGCGCATCGCGACGCCGTGCTGAAAAAGGTGATGGCCGACCCGCGGCTTCAGGCCGACATGAAGAACATGCCCTTCGACACCAAGCGCATGATCTACGGCGGCTTCAAGGTGTTGCTGGAGTTCTAGTCGCTCCGATCGCCGCGCCGCCTATCAGGCGCGGCGTGAATCGGCAGCGCAGTGAAAAGCTCCGATCGCCGCGCCGCCTATCAGGCGCGGCGTGAATTGGCAGCGCAGAACAATCCGAAGCGTGAATCATCGGTCTGGAACAAAGACCATGATCGCTTCGGGCCCTACCAGTCCGAAGCGTGAATCATCGGTCTATAACAAAGACCATGATCGCTTCGGGCCCTACCAGTCCGAAGCGTGAATCATCGGTC
>NZ_CADEFI010000012.1:0-26144 GCF_902826555.1 uncultured Hyphomicrobium sp. | reverse complement strand
ACAAAGACCATGATCGCTTCGGGCCCTACCAGTCCGAAGCGTGAATCATCGGTCTAGAACAAAAAGTCGCCCTCACCAGTCCGAGCGCCAGAGCGGAAGCGCCATCGCGCCGCGCGGGATGACGACGAGTCCCGCCGCGTCCTTGCCGCCGCTCACGCCCAATTCGCCGGCGAACTTGTTGACGATGTCCGCCTTGAGCTTTGCGTCCGCGTTGGCATTGAAGTTGATCTTGTACTCGAACCGGCCGACGGCGAGCCGCACGATCTGGAATTGGAACTGGTTCTCGTCGCCCTTCGGGTTCGTGGAGCCGAGGCAGGAGCGGCGGATCTGCTTCAGCTTGTCCTCCGCATATTCGTAGATCGTGCCCGTGAACGTGAGCGACACGTCGTTGACGTACGACCCCTTGAAGGACGCGTTCAGGATGTTGGCCCAGCCGGCGGAAAGCCCGAACGACTTCTGATCGTGCGTGAAGAACACTGCGCCGTCGAGATTGTCCTCGAACCCGTCTTTGTCGAACGGGGCCCGGCAGCGCACCATGTTGAGCTTGAGCAGCTTTTCGCCTGTGCGCTGATAGACGCGCTTGTCGAAGTGGCCGCGCGCGATGGTGCCGGGGGTATAGACGGCGAGCGGAGGGCTCAGCCTGTAAACGTTGAGATTTTCCGCGATGGCATCGGCGCGAACGTCAGTGGCGAACGCCGAACACAACACAAGGGCGCAAGCGCCCCACAGCGCACCACGCATGATACAGACCCCGCACAAAGACCCTCAAAACGCGGCGATGATAGTCGGGGCGTGCCGGTATGCAATCGGCCGCATGCGGAAATAGATGCGGTGTGCCACAGCGGCCACGAAGCAGAGCGCGTCCGAAATGAGTGCGGCCCTGGCGAGGTGACCGGGGCCGCACGTGCAAGCGATTGAGACGAAGGCCGATTTCCGCGGTCTACTCGGCGGCCTTCCACACCAGGGTGTCGGTGTAGATCTCGAGCAGGTTGGCCTTGCAGTAGTCGACATCGGCGTCGAAGTAGGTGCCATCGACGAAACGGATCTGCGTGCGCACGGTGCACTTGCCTTCGTCGGTCTCGAAATCGAGCTCGATGGTGTCGCCCGGCTCGATGCGCTTATCGACCCAATTCTCGCTCCATTCGCCGTCCTCCTGCGTGCGGAATTCAACGACGGGCGAGTTGCCTTTGTTCTCCACGTCGAATTTCCAGCTCCCGGCATAAGCGGGAGTGAGCGAGAGAAATGCGACCGTAAGACCGAGTAGGGATGCGCGAGCGAGTGTCATTGCAATGTCTCCGTGAGCGAGAGCTTCGCGGCGCCGTCTATCATGAGTCTCGGAGAACCCTCTCGGGGAAGTTACGGAGATCAGCAGTAAAACAATCATGGAACGGAGGATGCCTATCCTCCTTGTGCGGTGCGAGAGGAGGCGGGCAAATCCGCCTACTTGTCGACGAACGCCTTCTCGATCACGAACTCGCCGGGCTCGCCGAGGCTGCCCTCAGTGAGACCGCGCGCGATGTAGAAGTCCTTGAGATCGCGCAGCATGTCCGGTCCTCCGCAAATCATGACACGGTCATGCTCAGCCGAAAGCGCGGGCAGGTCGAGGTCGCGGTAGAAGGTGTCGGATACGACGAGATCCGTGATACGTCCCGTCACCTTGAATGGCTCGCGCGTCACGGTCGGGCTGTAGATCAGCTTGGCGCGGATCGCGTCGCCCAGATACTCGTCTTGCGGCAGCTCATGCATGATGCGGTCGCCGTACGCGAGTTCCGAGACCAGCCGGCAGCCGTGGACGAGAACGATCTTGTCGAAGCGCTCGTAGAGGTCCGGATCGCGGATCAGGCTCATGAACGGCGCCAGCCCGGTTCCGGTGCCGAGCAGGTAGAGAATCCGCCCCGGTTTGAGATTGTCGATGAGCAGCGTGCCCGTAGGCTTGCGGCCGACGAGGATCTTGTCGCCCTCGCGGATATGCTGCAGCCGCGACGTCAGCGGGCCGTCCGCGACCTTGATGCTGAGGAACTCGAGATAATCGTCGTAGTGCGCGCTCGCGATGCTGTAGGCGCGCGTCAGCGGCCGCCCTTCGACCTCGAGACCGATCATGACGAACTGGCCGCTCGCGAAGCGCAGGCCCGGGCTGCGCGTGGCGGTGAAGCTGAAAACCGTGTCGGTCCAATGCCTGACGGCGAGCACGGATTCGGTCGTGAAGGGCGCCATTTTCGGCCTCTCGATAATGCAAAGCTACCTCATCGAAGCGCACACCGCGCTTCGATGTTTGTCTGTTCCAGGAGAGACAGGAACCTGGCCTTCATTTAGGTGAAAGCCATTACTTGCCTTCTGCGGTCAGTTGACGCGCGTGACCTCGACCAGGTTGTCGGAAAACGTCGGAGCGCGCCCGAGGCCGGACCACGCGTCGGACGAGATGGAGTTAACGGAGCCGTCCGACCGGTTGAGCGAGCGCCAGTAGCCGAGCGTCGCTACCACGATGCCGGGATTGACGTCGTCGGTGATGCGCGCGACGCCTTCGAAAGAGCCGCGCGCGTTTGCGACACGCACCGGATCGCCTTCCCGGATGTTGCGCGTGTCGGCGTCCGCCTTGTTGATCATCACGAATTGCTCGCCCTGGCCTTTGATCTTGTGCGGCTCGTTGGCGTAGCAGGAGTTGAGGAACCCGTGGCTTTTCGGCGAGATGATGTTGAGCGGATACGACTTTGCGAGATCCGGATTCGTCTCGGGGCTCTCGCGCACCGGCACGTAGCCCGGCAGCGGATCGATCGGTGCGCCGTCCTGGTCACCGTCGTACATGGCGCGGAACGGCCCCGCGACGAAGTTCTTGTGGTCCGGGAGCAGAAACTCGACCTTGCCTGAAGGCGTCGGGAACTTGCCTTCCGCGTGCGGCGCCCGCGTGTCCTTCGATCCGACATCGATCCTGTAGAAGCCGTGTTGCTTGAAATACTCCATGTCGACGCCGCCCATCTTCGGGTCGTCCCAGTTGATGTAGGCGGCGCAAAGCTCGCTGTCGGTCATTTTGAAGACCGGGTCGTCGAAGCCCATCTCGGCCGCGAGCAGACGCCACAAGTCGCTGGTCGGCTTGCATTCGCCGGGCGGATCGACGGCCTTCTGATTGTACGTGAAGTAGAAGGTGCCCCAAGACCACATCATGTCCTCGGCTTCGCCTGCCATGGCGGAGGGAAGGATGATGTCGGCGTACTTTGCGGTGTCGGTGATGAAGTGTTCGGCGACGACCGTGAACAGGTCTTCGCGCTTCAGGCCTTCGACGATTTTGTTGGTCTCCGGAGATTGGCTGACCGGATTGGTGCAGAACACGAACAGGCTTTTGATCGGCGGATCGAGTTTCATTTCGCCGGTGAGAGCCTGGCCGAGCCTCAGGTTGTTGACGACGCGCGTGCCGGGTTTGATGAAATCGGGACGCGCGGCCTTCACCCAATCGACCGGGAAATCCCACAGCGGCAGCTGCAGCATGCCGCCGCCGACATGGCGCCATGAGCCGGCGACCGCAGGAATGGCGTAGACGGCGCGTGCCGCCTGTGCCCCGCCCGCCGAACGCTCGATGGCGACGCCGATGCGGATCGCGGAGGGCTGCGAGGTCGCGAACTCGCGCGCGAACGTGGCGATGTCGGCCGCCTTGACGCCGGTGATCTTCTCGGCGACGTCGAGTGTGAATTCGGCGGCGCGCGCTTTGAGCTCCGGCCAGCCCAGCGTGTACTTGTCGACATAGTCCTGATCGACGAGGCCCTGCTCGGCCAGCGAGTTGATGACGGCCAGCGCCAGTGCGCCATCGGTGCCCGGCTTCGGACAGATATGCCAGTCGGCGGCTTTCGCCGTGCGCGAGCGGAAGGCATCGACCACGACCACTTTGGCGCCGCGCTTCTGCGCTTCGAGCACGAACGGCCAGTGATGCAGGTTGGTCGAGATCGTGTTGCATGCCCAGATGACGATATACTTGCAGTGCACGAAGCTCTCGGGGTCGACACCGCCGGTCGGCCCATGCGTGAGCAGCCATGCCGTCGACGAGCCCGACGTGCAGTAGGTTTTCTCGTTCACCGTCGAGCCGAGCCGGTTGAAGAATGGATCGCCCGAGTTGATGCCCTGCACGAGACCCATGTTGCCGAGATAGCTCTGCGGCATGATCGCCTGGCTGCCGTAGGTGTCGATGATCTCGCGCCAGCGCCGGCCGATCTCTGAGATGGCCTCGTCCCACGTGATGCGCTCGAAATTATTGCCGCCGTTCGGCCCCGATCCTTTGGGTCCGACGCGCCGCAGCGGATACATCAAACGGTCGGGGTTGTGATGGTGGTCGTGAAAGTCCTTGAGCTTGACGCAGAGGCCGCCCCGCGTGAACGGATGGTCCTTCTTCCCGCGCACCTCTGCGAGCTTGCCGTCGCGCACGATGTAGTCCATCCCGCACGTGTCTGGGCAGTCGTGTGGGCAGGCACCGTGGAACACTTCGGCTTTGATCTGCTCGTTCATGAATGCGTCCTCCCTCGCGTTTTTCTCAGTGCGGCCGTTGCGGCATTCCCTCTTCCGGAGGACGCCAGCTTCTGTTTTTCTGATGCGACACTCTGACATCGCGTGCGTAAATCATCAACCATCTTGTTGACTATTGGGATGAGCGGAAAAGCGCAGCGTTTCGAGTTGGATACCGCAACAACGCCGTTCGTAATGGCTGAGCGGATATAACGGAGATACCCAATGGGAGGTCGCGAATGCGCGTGCTTTGGACGCCGCTGAGCAAGCCGTGGGCGCCGCCGAGCGCGGATGCAGAGCTCTGCTGCGGGACCATGGCAGCGCAGCTCGAGTTCACCTGCACGCAGCACGCCGATCCGTTCGAGTGCGGGGACAACCTCCTCGTCTACAACGAGGTGCTCGACGAGTACGGCCTCATCGTCCACGACGGCGGCCCATCCTACGTGCTGATCGCCCACTGTCCCTGGTGCGGCACGCGCCTGCCCGAGAGCCAGCGCGACCGCTGGTTCGACGAGACGGAGGCCAAGGGTTTCACTGATGACACGCTGCCGCTCGAATATCTGACCGGGGAGTGGCGCCGCAGATCGCGCTGAGCCGCATAAAAAAAGACCGGCGGGAGATCGCCGGCCTTTTGCTTCACTCAGCGGGGGACCTGCCTCTGCGGTGTCGGCTTCGGCACGACCTCCTTTTTCAGGATCAACTTCGGTGGCGTCTCGACTTTCCGCGCCACGCATCGGCCGTTGGCGTCACGTACCTCGCCCTTCTTGCAAGGCACGACGATCTTCACGCACTTGGGCGGTGTGCCGCGCATGCCGGGAGGACACTTCGGAGGCTCGACCTTCCGGCAGTTGGGCGGCTTGCCGACGGTGCCCGAAGGACACTTCGGCGGCTCGATGGGCGTGCAGCGGGGCGGCGTGCCGGTGGTTCCCTTCGGGCACTTCGGCGGATCGACCGGGCGGCAGTTGGGCCACGTGCCGACCTGGCTGGACGGGCACTTGGGTTTCTCGATCGGCGTGCACTTGGGCGGCCGTCCCGTGGTGCCCGGCGGACAGGTGAGCGGCCGGCAATCGGGCCATTTGCCCGTCATGCCCTCGCCACAGATCTTCTCCTTGCAGTTGGGTGGCTTGCCGGTGGTTCCAGGCGGACAGGAGTCCGGCTTGTCCGGCACGCAGCGGCCATCGCGATTGCGGCTGTAGCCGTCGCGGCAGACGCAGCGGTTTCTTGCCAGACGCACTTCGTTCGGGCCGAGCACGCAGAGAGGCGGCGGAACCACGACAGGCGGCTCCGTCACGACCGGCGGCTCTCCGGGACCGGAGACACAGCGTCCGTCGCGCCGCTCGTAGCCGTCGCGGCAGACGCATTGCCCGGACGCCGTCCGCACCTCGTTTGTGTCGGGCGTGCAGGTTGGCGTCGTCGCGGGAGGCTCCGGTTCGGCTTCGGCCACTACCGTGACGCAGCGTCCCTTGCGGTCGCGGGCATGCCCCTCAGCGCACGCGCACGCGCCGGAAGCGGTTCGCGTCTCGCCCTCGGCCGGCTTCTCGCACGTCGGCGCACGATTGCATTCGGGCGAGGGGATCGCCGAGAACGCTGTCGCGCTGTCGTCGGCACCGCTCTTGTTCCACCGCGTATTGGCCGGCGGGAAGATCATCGTTGCTCGATTGCTGACCACGCACTGCGCGCCTTTCGCAAACGTCGCCGTGATGGACAGAGACAGGCTCTCCCCCTTGGCGAGGTCGAGCGGCCCGCGTGAGCAGGTCCAGGCCGCACCGCCTCCACCGCAAGCCCAATCGGCCGGGAACTTGACGTTCGTCGGCGCGGTGCTGAACGTGTCGGTGACGTCGATGCGGCCGCTGAACGGATCCGGTCCCGTGTTGGTGATCGTCACGTCATAGGCGCAGCGATATCCGTCGCCGTCCTCGACGCACGGGCCGTTCGCAACCTTCTTCGTCTTGAGGTTGGTCGGATCGCAGAGCACCAGCTCGAGCGGCCCGCCTTCGTCGAAACGGATCCACGCCGCGTCGGCCGTGGCGAGCGCGGAATCGTCCACGACCTTGAAGTTGTCGGGCGTGCCGCCGGCTGGCGCCGTAATCGTCACGTGGTTCGGCGCCCAGCACTTGGCCGCCTCGAGCGGATCGCGGTCGAGATCGATGGCGACCGGGATCGTGACACTCGCAGCCGGTGCGATGACGGGCGGCGCGGCCGTGGTGCACGTATAGAGCGGCGGCCCGCCGACACAGCTCCAGGGAGCCGCGACGGAGGAAAGTGTGCTGCTGGCAGGCACCGTCTCCGTGAACGTGATGGGTGCGATCGACGGTGAGGGGCCGGTATTCTTCAGCACGATGTCGTAATGGCACCGCACCTGATCCACTCCCTGCTTGTGACAGTCGAGCGGAGACTTGCTGATCTCGAGGTTGACCAGCGGCGGCGGTGCGCCGACGGGCACCCATGCGCAGCTCACCGCGTTGGGATCCGAGCCCGGTCCCGGCGGCAAAGCCGGCGCCGGCTGGCCCGGAGCGGACGCGGAGAAGCAATTGTGCGCCCAGTAGTTCGGCGGCAAGGCCGGCATGGTCGCGGTGACTGAGAAGGTCTTCGTCTCGCCGGCCGCGAGGCCGAGCGGCGCCGTGCAGGAGAAGGGCATCACCACCGGATCCGGAGCGCAGCCGAGCGACGGCGCGATGGCCGCGATAGGCGCCGCCACGGGCGCTCCGCCGCCGTCGACGAACAGACTGTCGGAAAAGAGCACATCGCCCGCGAATGGCAGCGCGCCCGTGTTGGTGACCGCGAGATCGAACGTGCAGGCCCCGCCCGGCAGGCAGGACGCCGGCGCCGATTTTTTGACGACGATCTGCGTCTTCTGCTCCACGCACGCCGTGCCGCTCCAGGGCAGCGCCAGCGAGGCGCAGTTGCGGAAGCCGGCGTTGCCGGCCGCCACCAGCGGGCCGGTGTCGACGCGCACCTCGACAGAGCGCGACTGGCCCGGCACGAGCCCGGCGAAGGGAAGCTGGCAGGCGAACATCGCGGTCGGTGTAGGCGAGCAGAGCCAGTCCGCTCCGTCCGGGATCGCGCTGGCGATGAGCACGGCCGAGCCGGCGTCAGGTCCCGCCAGCACCGTCGAGGCATCGGAGAAGCCGACCGGCCCCGTCAGCGTCCAGCCGACGTTGGTGAGCGTGATCGTGCAACGGATCACTCCGCCGAGCGGCCCCGGCGCGCAGACCTTCGCGATGTGGACACCCGGCTTCGAGAGGTCCGGACCAACGGGGCCAACGGGAGGAATGGACGGCACCGGGACTTGGGGCGGCGGATTGACGGCAATCTCCGCGTCGCATGGCGCCCGGATGGCGATCGCGCCCACCTGCCCATGTCCACCGCGCGTGCGGCTGCCGACCGGAACGAACCAGCTCTCCGCGGGTGGTGCGAGATCGCTGTCGTAAAGACCGAAATCGCCCTGCAGGGCCTGGGAGCCGGTCTGTGCGCGCGCCACGGACGCGGCTTGCGCAGCGGCCGCAGTGACGCCCTGCAATCCGTCCACGTAAACGCCCTGCGGGTCGGCGCGCAAACCTTCGCCCGTCGTCCACAGCGTGGCGCGGCATTGGCCGAAGGCCACGCGGCCGCTCTCGTCATGGCCATAGGAGAGCGCCGCGCCGCCATTGGTGGCCCGATGCGGCGACGGCATGCCGACGGCGTATTCGTCGGGCGTGTCCTTCCAGCTCTGGCTCGTCGCGTCGCGCGTGTAGCGATAGACGACGGAGGTTCTGGGGCGCGCGAGCGCCGCATAGTCGTAGCTGCCGACGGTCTCGCCGCGCTGGGTGAGATAGACGCGCGCGGGACCATCGAACGCGATGCCGGTGATGGGGTTGTTATCGGGCGTGCCCTTGACGTCGATCTCGAGACGGACGTCGTCGCCGAGACTGCCGTCGGCGAGAAGGCCGACCGACCACAGCGACGGGCCCTCCGCGACGGCGTAGTAGAGCCGCCCGCTCTCGACCGCGAGCCCCGTCACGCGGCGTTTCTTGTCGGCAAGGCCCCACGTCGCCGGATCCTCGACGTTGAACGCGGGGTCGTGAATGTCCATGCGCGTTTTCGCATCGTCGAGCGCCGCCGGCAGCCGCAACGCTCCGCGCCCCGTGAGTCCGTGGTCGTAGACGCCGAGCTCGCCACCCCTGAGATCGAGGCGGTGGATGAGACCCGTTTCGAGGCTCGCGACGAAAATCTGGCGTGAGGCGGGATCGAACGCCAGCGCGCCGAGTCCCGGTCCGGCGTTCTCGCGGCCCCCGCTCGAAATGGTCGCAAACGGTGTCACCGCGCCGGTCGTCCCGTCGATCTTCCAGATCGTGCCCGGTCCGCCGCCATTGTCCGAGCCGAACTGCCCGGGCGCCCAACGCGCGTCGGGCGCGCCGCGCACGAGGCGCATCACCTTGCCGTCCTCCGTCGTTTTGACGATCTGCAACCCGAACAGGCTGGTGGCGGCAGCATAGATATCGGGAGCCGCATCCGGCGCCGCTTCCGCAAGCACGACCGCGAACACCTGGCCGATGTCCGAGGCGCTGACTTTGAGCTTGTCGGCCAGATCGACGAACTGTCCTTTGGCAACGCTGTCGATGGCAGAAAGATCGATGACGCGCAGCACGGGCCCTGACGGATCGAGCAACGTCTGATCGCGCGGATGCTGGCCGCCGACGCTGTCTTGCGATTGGGCCGTGCCGGAGAACGTGGTGACGACGGCTGTACCCCGCTCGATCAGCGGCAACTCCGCCGCTTGCCCCATCGAACGCACGGGAAGGACGACCAGAGCCAACGCGGCGACGATCGCCGCAACGTCAGTGCGGTATCGCCGTCGAACGCGCGCTCTGTCTTGATCTGTCGTGGTCGTGCAATCGCTGAGGGGCCGGCAGTCCGCATGTTCGCATGCCGCGCTGGTCATCGTTCGTCTCCATAGGCCCAGGAGCCCGCTCCCAAGACGGAGCGTGCGCATGAGCAAGAGCGTGTCCAGCTTCGATCAGATCACGGTGGCGTTGGCGCCGCTGTTACGTGAGGGATAGGGAATGAAATATTAAGGCGCGCAAGAGCCGTCCGTTCGATGCGGAAGGCCGGAAGAATCGAAGACAACATCGGCGGCACTGTCGAGATAGGCAGGGCCGACCGGTACTTTTCCGTGTCCACCCGGGATGTCAAGGACGTAGGTCGGCATGGCGAGGCCCGAGAGCCGTTGCCGGAGCGCCGCCATCAGCGTCTGCCCTTCGGCGAGCGTGGTTCGGAAATGCGCCGTGCCGGGCGCGAGATCTCCGTGATGCAGATAGTAGGGCTTGACCCGGCATTCCACGAGCGCGCGCATCAGCGCCTCCAGCGTCGCCACGTCGTCGTTGACGCCCTTGAGCAGCACGCTCTGGCTGACCATCGGAAGTCCCGCGTCCGCGATGCGCCCGATCGCGCTGCGTGCTGCCGCCGCCAGCTCGCGCGGGTGATTGACATGCAGCGCCACGAACACGGTCTTGCGCGACGAGGCGAGTGCTGCAACGAGCTCGGCCGTTACGCGCTCCGGCGCCACCACGGGCACGCGCGTGTGCCAGCGAATGATCTTCACGTGCGGGATCTCGCCGAGAGCTTGCGTGATCTCCCGCATGCGCCGCGGGCTCATGATGAACGGATCGCCGCCGGTGAGGATCACCTCCCAGATCTCGGAATGCGCTCGGATGTAGGCCAGCCCCGCCTCGATCTCATCGGCAGTGAGGTTGGCTTCCGCCGCCGGCCCCACCATCTCGCGGCGGAAGCAGAAGCGGCAGTACACCGGGCACACGCCCACGATCTTGAGCAGCACCCTGTCCGGATAGCGATGCACGATGCCCTTGAGCGGGCTTTTGACGTGATCGCCGATCGGATCCGTGCGCTCGCCCGGCGTGAGATCCAGCTCGCGCACGTCCGGCACGAACTGCCGCGCGATGGGATCGCGGGCGTCCTTGGTATCGATCAGCTCCGCCATCGCCGGCGTGATGGCAACCGCATAGCGCTCGCCCACGCGCGCGATCTCGGTTTCTGCGCGCGGCGGCACCAGCCCCGTATCGACGAGGTCCATGGCGGTCCTGAGCGTCTGGCGCAGATGTGTCATGCGGGTGGCCACTGCTCCGTGTCGTGGTCGGGATGCTGATAGGAGACGAGGTCGACGAGAAACGGCGCCGCGTCGGGATCGGAGAGCGTCACCTCGCCCGGAAGCTCGTGAATGTGGTCCGCGTAGGGGAGTTTCCCCTCGATGCCCCATTGAACCATGGGCACGATCGTTTCCGGATGGTCGAACGCTCCTATGGCGATGGCGATGCCGTCGGGCGCCTCGTAGGAGAGCGGCGTGCCGCAATCGCCGCAAAAGCCGCGCCGGGCCGCATTCGACGACTGGAATGTCTTTACGGCGCCGCGAGTCCAAATGAGCTTCGCGCCACGCACCGATACCAGCGGCGCATAGAAGCTGCCGAACGCCTTCTGGCACATGCGGCAATGACAGACGGAGGCATCGCCGAGCGCACCCTCGACGCGGAACCGGACGGCTCCGCATTGGCATCCGCCGGAATGTGTATCGGTCATATCCGTCTCCATGCCGCATGCGCGGGAAATACGTTAAGTGCCCTCACGCGCGAGCGGTGTCCAGATGACTTGGTCGACGTGTGTTGCGCCTGCCGCCAGCATGACCAGGCGCTCGAAGCCGAGCGCACACCCCGACGAGGGCGGCATATGCGGCAGCGCCGCCAGAAAATCCTCATCGAGCGGATAGCGCTCGCCGTAGATACGAGCTTTCTCGTCCATCTCATAGGCGAGACGCCGCCGCTGCTCCTCGGCGTCGCCAAGCTCTCCGAATCCATTGGCAAGCTCAACGCCCGCCACATAGAGCTCGAACCGCTCGGCGACCTCCGGCCGTCCGGCAACGGTGCGCGCCAGCGCCGCTTCCGGTGCCGGGTACTCGGCGAGGATCGTTGGCAACGGCTGCCCAAGATGCGGCTCGATCTTCTCGACCAGCACGCGGGAGAAGATGTCGGACCACGTGTCGTCGCCTGCGGTGCGGATCCCCGCCGCTTCGGCATGGAGACGCAGCGCATCGCGGTCGGTGACGCCGCCCCTGCAGGTGTCGAGCAGAGGAATGCCGGCGTGGGCGCGGAAGGCTTCGTCGAGCGTGGTGCGATGGAGTCCGCGCCCGATGTCGGCCTCCCGGCCGCGGAAGGACCATCTCGTACGCCCCGCGGTGTCCGCCGCAAGCGCGAGGATCGCCGCGCAGTCGTCCCACAGCGCCGTGTAAGGCGCACCCGCCCGGTACCATTCGAGCATCGTGAACTCGGGCGCGTGCAGGGACCCGCGCTCCCGGTTCCGGTAGACAGGTGCGAAAGAGAAGATCTGTTCCTCGCCCGCCGCGAGCAGCTTCTTCATCGCGAATTCGGGAGAGGTGTGGAGGTAGAGCCGCCGGCGGTCGAGTCCGGTCCCGATCAGCTCCGCCTCGAACGCGTGCAGGTGAGTTTCGTTGCCCGGCGAGACCTGCAGCGCCCCGGCGTCGATCTCGACAAAGCCTTGCGTGGTGAACCAATCTCGGATCGCCGACTTGATCCGGTTGCGCAAAAGCAGCCCGGGGCGGCGATCACGGTGGCGGTCCACGTCCCACCATGGGGAGGATGAGGGCATCGGGCGGGTTCCTGGACGGCGTCATCGTGACGTCGCGGGCGCACCATATCGAGGCCGCTGGGGACGTCTCAAGGCCCAAACGAATCCACACCCGGTTGGGGACGCGCCTTGCCGACGCCGCAGCCGCGGGCTTAACCTTCTTTCCACGGAGCCAGCCGAAGGGGGAACGCATGACCGCGATGGCCGAAGCTGACACATCGACACTCGACACGCCGACCCTGACGGCCGCCGCCGTCACGCTCACGTTCGCCGTTCTGGCAGGCGTCGTGCTGGGTTCGATCCCGCAGGAAGGCCAGCTTGCCGGCGCGCTCGATGCCATCAAGAATGTCGTCTACATGCTGACGGTCCCGCTGTTCGACATTTCGCGCCGCATCTTCACGCGTCGCAAGGCGGCCGCTGCCGCGAGCGCCGCGCCGCTCGTCGAGGGACCGAATCTCCTGAGCACGGCATTCATTACCGCGCTCGTGCTCTTTATCCTGGTCGAGCTGGTCAGCTGGCTGACCGGTTTCGGCATGGGCAGCATCTGCGCCGTGTTCGGCCAGCAGGGCCAGATCAGTGACTTCGGCCAGTGCTTGACCCTCGGCGTCAGCGTGCTCGGCGTGGTGCTGATCGCCCCCATCATGATTGCGCTCGGCGCAAGCGCCGGCTGGATGTGGAAAGGCCTGTTGCACAGGGGGCTCTTGACCACGCTGCTGATCTTCATGGTCGTGGTAGCCGGTCTGTTCGCACTCGACTTTTTCATACTTCTTCAGCAAGCCGCCGGACCGGCTCAAGCGCTCCAGGATCACTTCAATTCCGTGGGCCCGGTGCGTCAGATCGGCCTTCAGGTCGTGATTCTGACCGCCGGTATTCTGCTGGGTTATGGCGCGAGGCGCCTGTGGCAGGGTGTGGCCGGAGCCTTCGGTTGATCGAATGCCCCGGGCGCTGGAAACGGCGGTTTAAGGCTGTTCCGGCGCGGCCCGCGCGCTTGGGCCTTGGCCTTGTCCGCGATCCAGAGTATGAGAGCGCCCAGATTTCCTGCCCGGGATGGATATGAGGCGAGGCAACCCCGAACGGTTGCCGTCGGGCGCGATTGGAATTGAAGGAGAAGACCGTGGTTAAGGTGATCGCCAGCTCGATCCGCAAAGGCAATGTTCTCGATCTCGACGGCAAGCTGGCTGTTGTCATCTCGGCTGAGAACATTCATCCCGGCAAGGGTACGCCGGTGACGCATCTCGAGTTGCGCCGCATTGCCGACGGCGTGAAGGTGACAGAGCGCTATCGCACCACCGATCAGGTCGAGCGCGCCTATCTCGAGGAGAAGGACTACAACTATCTCTACGAGGACGACATGGGCTTCAACTTCATGCAGCCCGAGACCTTCGATCAAATCCTGATCTCGAAGGATGTCGTTGGCGATCAGTCCGTCTGGCTGCAGGAAGGCATGACGTGCAACGTGTCGCTGTTCGAGGGCAACCCGATCGCCATCGAGCTGCCGGCGCGCGTCACGTTCGAGATCGTCGAGGCTGACCCCGTCGTAAAGGGCCAGACCGCATCGTCGTCCTACAAGCCCGCGAAGCTTGCGAACGGCGCGCGCGTGATGGTGCCGCCGCACATCGGCAGCGGTACGCGCGTTGTCATCATGACGGCCGATGGCTCCTACGTCGAGCGCGCCAAGGACTGACGCTCGGCGCTAGAAAAGCCCGGGCGGCCCTGCGAACGGTCCCCAATATGACGTGAAGGGGTAATAGTAGTAGCGCTTGGCATACCGGCGCTGCCGTAAACGCTCGCGCTTGGTCGCATGCGCGCGCCGCGCCTGCTCGCGATGCTCAACTTTTCGCTCGCTCTCGGCATAGGATTTTTTGCGCACGTCGGCCGCAGCTGCGGGAGCGGTGCCCGCTGCAAAGAGCAAAACCGGGAAAAGCGCAATAAGCATCATACGAAGCCGCATCAGGGCCTCCGGAGATCTGAATTCGGAATACGGACGCGCAATACGCCACGCGCGTCGCGCATCGCCACAAGAAATAAACGAAATGGGCCGGTTCGATGTTCCCTGCGTTACTGCACGCCGCGAAAGAAAGCCGTTTCAGGCCCGCTCGCTGCGGTTGAGCGGATCCACATCCCATCCGTCGTCGTCATCGTCGTCCGGCCCATGCGCAGAGTCGTCGCTGTCGTTGTTCTCGTCGTCCCCGTAGCCGTGGTCATGGTCGCCCGGCCGGATGACGTCGTCGCCATCGTCCTCGTGGTCGCCGTAGACTTCGTCGTCGAAAACCAGAACCAAACCGCCGGGAGGCGACGCGGCAAAAGTGAGTTTCGACGGCTCGGCGACGGCGACCGATCCGGAAAGGGCCAGCAAAGCGACGGCAAGTGCGGGTAACGGCATGAGGACCTCCTGTCTGACCCCGACGCCGATAAAATGGCCTCTGATTGGGGCTATCGGAAGGTGCGGCGCGACAACTGGGAAAGTCTGTCGCGGCGCGCGCAGCCAGGCTGGCCCGCGCCTCCCGTACACGGCGCAAGGGATTGCAGCAGGAAATCAACCTGTTGCGGTCGATAAAAGCGACCTGCCGGCTTAAAACTTGGAGAGGGCACCCGGCGCCACCGCGACGTCTCTTTCGCGATAGAGGGACAGGACCTGCGGCACGATCTCCCGCGCATCGGAGACCACATTGAGGCGCACCTCGAGCCCGCGCCGGATGAATGCCTCTTTGCGCATATGCTCCAGAAGCCCCAGGAACGGCGTCCAGAACTCGGCGACATTGGCGACAATGATTGGCTTGTTGTGCTGGCCGAGCTGCGCCCACGTAAGCTGTTCGACGAGCTCTTCCAGCGTCCCGATGCCGCCCGGCAATGCGACGAAGGCATCCGAGCGCTCGAACATCATCTTCTTGCGCTGGTGCATGTCGGCCGTGACGAGCAGATCCGTGACCTCGCGCAGCATGTGCTCGCGCTCGACCAGAAACTCCGGGATGATGCCCGTGACTTGGCCGCCGGCTTCGAGTGTCGACCGCGCGACTTCCCCCATGAGCCCAAGTCCGCCGCCGCCGTAGACGAGCCGGATCCCGTTCTCTCCGAGCGAGCGGCCGAGCGTCCGCGCCGCCGCGACGTAGGCGGGGTTCTCGCCCGGGCCGGAGCCGCAGTAGACGCAGATGCTGCGCACCGGGCCGACGCGCGTCGGCACGGCCGGCGCGCCGTTCACATGCTGCGGTGCCGAGGGGCGTGAGCGACTTTTTGACATGGGTTCGGAGGCGGGTGACCCGTGATTTGGAGTGTTGTTCAAGTGCATTCCTTAATTGGGATCGAAGTGAAAACTATGACATTGGCATGCGAATTAAGATGGGGTGGCGGGATCTCTCTGCCAATGCTCGTCGTCGAAATGGAGTGAACGGGCCCATGCAACCATATGGTCCGGCAATGAAAGATCGGAAAGTCGTTTGCCCGGCACCCGGCCGGTGGCTTACCTTGGAGAGGGCGCCGGCACGGCTGGCGCCGGGAGTTGAGGAGTAACGGCGTCGATGCGGGATGGCTATGCGAGAAGGCGGGCCGGGGGATATGTGTCCGTCGCGATCCTCGGGATCTCTGTTCTGGGGGCCGGGGCAGTCGCCGGCGACGCAGCGCGCGCGGACGGCTCGCGGCACGCCGAGAGCCCATCCGCGCCGACGATCTCTGACCGTGTGAGCGACTGGCTGGAGCACGCCGCAAGCACGTATCAGTCGGAGGTCGCGGGAAAATTGTCGGCCTCGCGCTACGCCGCAGCAGCGAGCGACCCCGTTCAGCCGACCCCCGGACTTCTACGATCCCTGCGCACGGCTGTCGACGCGGCGCTGGGCTATATCGCCTTCTGGATCGAGCAAGGGTATCGCGCCGCCGACCTTGCGCCGCCGGAGCTCGCCTATAGCACCGTCGCCCTGTTGGCCGACCAGACCGCACATGATGCCAAGGCCTTCGTCGAGGCACGCCGCAAGGCGGAGGCCGAATGGCAGGACGCGGTTGCACGCGCCGACGCTGCCGCAGCTGTCGCCGCGCGAGAGGCAACCGCGCGTAAAGACGCTGAGAAAGCCGCCGCCGCCGAGGCAGAGCGCAAGCGCGCCGAGGCGCGCAAGGAAGAGCTGAAAAAGATCAAGGAAAACTTGGACCGTCGTATTGAGGAGGGGCTGAAGAAGCTCGAGGAGCTGGAGAAGCTCGACAAGACCAAGAAGACGGAGGCAACCCGCCTGTCCCTTGCCGCCGATGCCGCAAGCGTAACCGGGGATAGCCTCAAAGCTTTGGCGGACCGCAAGCGCCGTGCCGACGCCGATCGCCGCGCCGCCGAGGAGAAGCGTATCGCCGACGCCAAGACTGATTACGCCCGCCAGGTCGCGGACGCCGAGGCCGCACGCAAATCCGCCGACGACGACCGAATTCGCAAAGCCGCGGAAGCGCAACGCCTGGCGGAAGTGAAGGCCGCCGAGGATCGCCGCGCCGCCGAGGCGGAGCGGGCCCGGAAAGAGGAGGAGCAGCGCTTGGCTGCGGAAGCGAGGAAGGCGGAGCTCGATCGCCAGACTGCTGCCGCGGAGGCAGCGAAGCAGGCGTCCGCAGCGGCGAAATCCGAGGTTGCGGCCCAGGAGACGAAGAAGGCCGCGGGCGAACCTGTCGCCAAGGCCGAAACGGAATCCAAGTCTGCCGCCGTGCACGGCACCGGAGATACCGCGCGGCAAGCCGAAATTCGCCAATCTCAGGAAAGGCGCGTCGAGGCGGCCAAGGCGGAATATGCCCGGCGGGTCGCGGCCGCCGAAGCAGCCCGCAAGGCCGAGGACGATAAGCACGCAGAAACCGAACGGAAAAAGGAGGCCGAGGCACGCGCCGCGGAGCAGAAGCGCCTCGATGCCGCCAAGGCGGCATATGCCCGTCAGGTGGCGGCGGCTGAAGTGGCCCGCAAGGCTGCTGACGCCGAGCAGACCCACAAGGCTCAAGACGTCGAGTCTCGCCCCGAAGCAACTGAGGCGCCCGAAAGCGGCAAGGCTGACGCCGCCCACACACACGTTGCAAGCGCTGAAGGCGCGTCGCAGCACGTTGCGCCTCCGCGCAAGAAGCAGCCGCAGATCGTGCGCAAAAGCTCAAAGTGGAAGGCGGCCCACAAATCGCGCCGCGAGGCGGCCAAGCCGGGCAAACGCAAGCGGCAGGCACAGAAAAATGGCACACGCGTTCATGTCGTGAAGCGCGGCGAGACGCTCTGGGCCATATCCCGGCGCTATCTCGGCGACGGCAAGCGCTACAACCTCATCGTGCGCGCCAATCGCGGCCGCATATCCGATCCCGACCGCATCTATCCTGGCCAGAGACTGCGCCTACGTTAGCCCCGAGGTCGCAGCCGTGCGGGCCAGGACGCTCCCAAAGCGCCGTTGAGGTGCGCGAGAGGGCGCGCTAAACCTCCCGCCTGCTCCAAACCGTCGTCCTGTGCGTATTGTCAGGAGGACACCGAGACGCGCGCACGGGAACGGCTGATCGCCATATGAGACCAACCACCATTGCCACATCGTCGGCGAGCCGCAGCGAGCGGCCGGACCTGCTCGGCCTCAAGGCCGACGTCAGCCATTGGGCGGTTCTGAAAAGCCTGCTGCCGTTCATCTGGCCGGCTGGCCGGCCGGATCTCCGGGCCGAGGTCGCCGGGGCCTTCGTGGTGCTCGTCTTTGCCAAGCTCGTCACTGTCGCCGTGCCGGTTGCCTTCAAGTGGGCGACCGATTGGCTTGCCGCGGACCTCGCAAATCCGGAGGTAGCGGCCGGCAAGGCCTTGGCGCTCGGCGTCGCCATGGTGATCGTCGCCTATGGTGCCGGACGCGTGTTGATGATGGTGCTGAACCAGATCCGCGACGTGCTCTTCACGCGTGTCGGCCAGCACGCCATCCGCGAGTTGAACAATCGTACCTTCCGCCACTTGCACAAGCTTTCGCTGCGCTTCCATCTCGAACGCCGCACGGGCGGGCTTTCGCGCGTGATCGAGCGCGGCACGCGCGGCATCGACCTCATCGTGCGCATGGGCGTGATGCAGCTCGCGCCGACGGTCGTCGAGATGCTGCTGGTCGCGGCTCTCTTGGTCTACTACTTCGACTGGACGTACGTTCTCATTCTGGTCGCGACCATCGTATTTTACATGTGGTTCACGTTCTCAGCGTCCGAGCGGCGCATTGCCATCCGCCGCGAGATGAACGAGAGCGACACCGAGGCCAACACCAAGGCCATCGATAGCCTTTTGAATTTCGAGACCGTGAAATACTTCGGCAACGAGGAGGCGGAGGCGCGTCGCTACGACGCCTCCATGGCGCGATACGAAAAGGCGGCCGTCAAGACGTACTACTCGCTCGGCGTCCTCAACTCGGGTCAGGCCGCGATCTTTACGGCCGGCATGACGCTCGTGATGTGGCTGGCGGCGCGCGGTGTGATGGCGGGCACGCACACCGTCGGCGACTTCGTGCTGATCAACGCCGTTATGATCCAGCTCTACCAGCCCTTGAACTTCATGGGCATGGTCTATCGCGAGATCAAACAGGGCCTCGTGGATCTCGAAACCATGTTCGCGCTCCTGTCTGAGAAACCGGAGGTCCTGGACAGGCCGGGCGCAAAGACACTTGATGTGCGTGAAGGCACCGTGCGCTTCGATCGCGTGTCGTTCTCCTACGACCACGATCGGGAGATCCTGCACGACATCTCTTTCGAGGTCCCGGCAGGCAAGATGGTGGCCATCGTCGGTCCATCCGGCGCGGGCAAGTCGACGATCTCGCGTATCCTCTTCCGCTTCTACGACATCGGGCAGGGCGCCGTGACCATCGACGGCCAGGACATCCGCGACGTCACCCAGGCCTCGCTGCGCCATGCCATCGGCGTCGTGCCGCAGGATACGGTGCTGTTCAACGACACCATCCTCTACAACATCCGCTACGGCCGCCCCGATGCAACCGACGCCGAGGTGCATGAGGCCGCGCGATTGGCGCAGATCGATCGCTTCATCGCCACCCTGCCGCAGGGCTACAAGACCATGGTGGGTGAGCGCGGCTTGAAACTGTCGGGCGGCGAGAAGCAGCGCGTCGCCATCGCGCGCACCTTGCTCAAGAGCCCGCCCATTCTGATGCTCGACGAGGCGACGAGCGCCCTCGACAGCCATACGGAAAAGGAGATCCAGGATGCGCTGGATCGCGTCGCGGCGAACCGCACGACGCTGGTCATTGCGCACCGTCTTTCGACGATCGTGCACGCCGACAGCATCATCGTGCTCGATAAAGGGCACCTCGTCGAGCAGGGCACGCACGCCGAGCTGATCGGCAAAGGCGGGCTCTATGCCAGCCTCTGGAGCCGCCAGCGTCAGGCCGAAAAGGCCCGCGAGGAGCTGGCCGCTGCGCTGGAGGCGGGCTCGGGTGCCTCGCCCGAGCAAATCCAACAGCGGCTGCCTGCAGTTGCGTCGCAGACAGCCGCTTCGAGCGACGAGCCGCCGGGCTTCTAGAAGCCAAGAGCGCCCGTCCCCTTGTTCGGTCCGCCTACTTGCCGACCTGCTCCTTGAGCGCGTCAAAGCGCTTCTGAGCCGTGCCCGGAGGCGCATAGCTGTCAAGCTGCGCCTTGTTCGTCGGATCGCCGGCCACGACCATCGCCAGCATGCCCATCGGATAGTGCGGATGGCACTTGATGCCATAGATGCCGGGCTTGTCGACAGTGAGCACCACTTCCTGGTTGAGATCGCCCTTGAACTCTGCGGCACCCTCGGGCCACAGGCCGGGGATCATCTCCGCGTTGTGGCCCTTGTTTGTCGGCACGAACTTCACTGTGTCGCCGACGTTGGCCTTGATGAACTCCGGCTCGAACAGCATGAACTTGCCCTTGCCGTTCGCATTCATCATCTTGACGACGTGCTCCTCCGCCGATGCGGATCCTGCAAACGATGCCGTGAGCAAAAGAGCGCCTGCGACCGCGAGCCCGAAACGTGACGTCATGTTTCCCCCTGGAAGGTTCATATTGTTGATCGTTAAAGTATAGAAACATCGCGACCGTGTCAAACCTGACTCGAGAAGGAAAGAATGGCAAAGCGTCGCGCCGTAGGGAAAATCCGGAGGGGCAGCCGTCTCGAGCCGGGCACTTCGTGCATGACCCGTTAAGCGCCGCCCTGTAGCTTGGCGGCAGGAGCAAACACGGCACGGGGACCGGATGTCGGGGCAATCCCTCGACCAGATGAAAGCCGCAACGCGGGCAGGGAAGGCCCTGCTGCGTCGGGCGGCCGTGCGCGCGCTCTTGGCCCTACGGGCGCTGTGGTATCTGGTCCGCGCCCCACTGGGTTTCGCGCTGCAGGTGATCGCGGCCCTCGTCCTGCTGTTCGAGGAGTGGGGCTGGCGGCCGCTGGTCGACGCGCTCGCCTATCTTTCGCGCTTCAGGATCTTTGCCCGCATCGAGCGCTTCATTGCCGGCCTGCCGCCCTACGGCGCGCTCGCCGCGCTTGCCGTGCCGACATCGGTCTTGTTCCCGTTGAAGCTTCTCGCCGTCTATCTCGTGGCCCAGGGGCAGGTGATTGCCGCCGGCCTCTTGTTCGTCGGCGCCAAGATCGCCTCCACGGCGCTGATCGCCCGCATCTTCCTTTTGACGCGACCGGCGTTGATGCAGATTGGATGGTTTGCGGCCATCTACAATCTCGTCATGCCCTGGAAAGAAGCCTTGTTCGAGACGATCC
The DNA here is from genome assembly GCF_902826555.1 of uncultured Hyphomicrobium sp. Taxonomy (GTDB): domain Bacteria; phylum Pseudomonadota; class Alphaproteobacteria; order Rhizobiales; family Hyphomicrobiaceae; genus Hyphomicrobium_C. Next base: position 5,341 of record NZ_CADEFI010000012.1, on the reverse strand, counting down.
GCGCCTCCTGGGCCTGGCGCTACGGGCGCATGGTGAAGAACCGCGTGCGTCTTGAGTTGAAACAGGCGTGGCTCCGGCTCAGACCGCAGCTTGATCGCTGGGCGTCGCGTGCCCGCCTCGCCATTCGCCGCGTGTTCGGACGCGCATAGCCCGCGGCAAAGTTTTAGGCCCGCAACACCCGTTGATCCATATCAACGTTCACCGTTCCGCAGGGCCTATCGTCGCGTGCGTAAGGTCACGCGGCGGGACTAAGGGAGGCGATACCATGAGCGTCCTGGTTCTCTATTCTTCGACAGAAGGTCAGGCGAAAAAAGTCGCGGAGCAGGTCGCAAAGCACGCCGAAGCGGCAGGCCACGCCGTCGCGATCTACAACATGGGATCCGATGCGAAGGTCCCGCGCATCGCGTCGTTCGATGTCGTGATCGCGGCCGCATCCGTGCACCAGGGGCATCATCAGGACAGCGCGCTCACTTTCATCGCCGCTCAAGCCGGTGAGCTGGACCTGAAGAAGTCCGCCTTCATCTCCGTGAGCCTTTCGGCAGCGATGGCCGACGGCAAGGCGGAGGCACAGGCCTACGTCGACCGCTTTCTCGACGCGACGGGTTGGAAGCCGCACATGTGTCTGCTGGCGGCGGGCGCCATCCGTTTATCATCGTACGACTATTTCGAGCGCCAGGTCATGAAGTACATTGTCATGCAGAAGGGCGTCGCCCGCGATATGGACGTGGACTACGAGTGCACCGATTGGCCCGAGCTCGAAGCCTTCGTCGAAACCGTACTCGACGCCGGAACGAAAGTCGGCGTGCAAGCCGCCGGTCGGTCCATCGACAAGGCGAACGCGTAGCCTATCCTCGGCGCGCCCGCACCTACCAGAACCAATCCGATTGCACCTGTTTGGTGCGATTGCGCCGACGGTCAGGGGCAGGAGCCGGGGCCGGCTGATCGAAGAAGCTGAAGAAGCCGCCGCCTTCCCATGGCTTGATGACGGGAGGGGGTGTCGGCTTGCGCGTTTTGAAGCCGCCCTGAGGCCGGTTGCTCAACACCGCAACGAACTCGGTACGATAGTTGGTTTCTTTACTTAAAGGTTCGTCGGAGACGATGATCGAGGATCGCGGCAGCGCAGTCGGCGCGATCCGATCCAGCACGTCGCTCGGGATGCTGATGCGGTCGAGCGCATTTTTAGCGTTGTCACCAGCGTCGATCGAGACCGCGCTCCAACGAAGGCCCGCGCCGTCGGACGCCATCGCTGTGAACACATGCGTGCCGATCGGCAGATCAGGATCGCGGATCGCGACCGGAACCTCGATGGTCGCGTCGAAGACCTCGCCGCCGTCCGGCCACGGCTTGCGCGTGTTCCTCCGCACGTAGAGCTTTTGTGTAGCGCGGCTGATGTAGATCGAGACCGGCTCGAGCGCGAGCTTTGCCTCGCTTGCCGCTTTGGCAGTGTCGGCCTTTTTAGTTTCAGCCGCCTTGGCGGCCTCGGTTGCATTGGCTGCGGCATCGATCTTCGGCTGCACCTCGGCCTTGATGGTCTCGAGCTTCGTGGCCGCTTCGGTAGCCTTGGCGGCGGCCTTGAGCCTCTGCTCCTCGGCGCGCGCCTTGGCCTCGTCCGATTTGGCCTTCGCGAGAGCCTTTTCGGCGGCAGCGAGGGCGGCGTCGGCAGAGGCCTTCTGTCCTTCCGCCTTGCGGAGCGTAGACTTGGACGATGCCGCCTCGCGTGACGCCGTCTTAGCGAGCTTCTTCGTCTCGCCGACCGCTTTGGCGGCCTCCTCGGCTTCGAGCGCGAGACTTTCGGCACGCGCCGGGGCAGCAGCGACGGCCTCGGCGTTCGGCACCAGCAGCGCCGGGTGAGAAAACGCGACAGGCGTAGAGTCGTCCGGAGAAATAATCACGCGCATCCCGATGCTCGTCGTGTCGAACAGCTTCGCGGCAAAGCCGTACGGCATCCGCACGCAGCCGTGCGAGGCGGCATACCCTGGAAGCGGGCCGCCATGCATCGCGATCCCGTTCCAGGTGAGCCGCTGCATATGGGGCATGTGGGCATCGTCGTAGAGGTTCGAGCGGTGGTCGATGTTCTTCTGGAGAATGGCGAACACGCCGGCTGGCGTTTCGCGTCCCTTGGTGCCGGTCGAAACTGGCGCCTTTAGAATCCAACCTTCGGCGTCATAAAACGTGACCTGCTGGGACTTGATCGACACGATCGCCATGAGCGGTTCGCCGGCATCGCGCGCCGCCGTCTCCTCGCCGAACCGGGTGGACTTGGTCGCACTGGCGTCGGCACTCAGCGCCACTAGCGCGCATACGGCCGCTATCGCTGTGGTCGCGGGAAACCTCACACGCAGTACAGTTGATAGCGGCATTGTCGATCTGTCTGACAAGAGCGATCCCCGTTTGATGCCAGTCCTCGTTAGCCTTGATCAAGTTTGAAGACGCAATCTTAAGGTTGGCTTAGGGAGCTCCGCTCTCGGTGTGCTTTTTGGGACACTTTGGCCGCACCCCGGAAATGCGGGTTGCGATTATTGCGCCGCGAGCCGCCATCACCCCCCGAACTCTCCGCGCGCATATCCCTGCAGATGCAGCAGGGCGGTTAGATCGCCGTGCGTGACGACGGCGCCACTCGCAAGCGCGCGCGCGCGATCGGCGAGAATGGGTTTGGCGCGATATGCGACCCCGAGCCCCGCCGCCGCCAGCATCGCCACGTCGTTCGCGCCGTCGCCCACGGCAAGCGTCTGGACCGCATCGAGCCCGTGTCCGGCCGCGAGCCGCCGCAAGGCATCGGCCTTGCCTTGGGGGCCGACGATCGGCTCCTTGACGCGGCCCGTAAGGCGTCCGCCCTCGATCTCGAGCACATTGGCGACCACGGCATCGAACCCGACGCGCTCCGCGACCTGCTCGGCAAAGATCGTGAAACCGCCCGAGATGAGAGCACAGCGGGCACCATGCGCCCGCATCGTCGCGATAAGCGCTTCGGCGCCCGGCATCAGCGTCACCCGGTCGAGAAGCGGAGCGAGCCTCTGCGCGTCGAGCCCGGCGAAGAGCGCCACGCGTTTGACGAGCGAGCCCTCGAAGTCGAGTTCGCCCCGCATTGCCGCCGCGGTGATGGCGGAGATCTCCGCATGGCAGCCGACCAGCCCCGCGATTTCGTCGATCAGCTCCTGCTCGATGATCGTGCTTTCCATGTCGGCGCACAGGAGCCGCTTACGCCGTTCTTCCGGCGCGCCCGGCACGATGTTGACGTCGATCGGCAGCGACGCAACGGCTCCTTGAGCTGCCGCACGGAGCTCTGACGTACCTTCGTCGAGGTGGGGCGTCGCCTCCCAGGCATCCCCCGGCGCCAGCCACCGTGTGTGCGCCGCGGACAGGCCGAACATCGCCAGAACCCTTTGCACGACCTCGTCCGTCACGGCGCCCGATCCGGGCGCGGCCGAAAGCACAAGAGTGGTCGTGGAGGACATTAAGGAACCTCGGCGCAAGATGGCGATGCGGAATGGAAGGAGCTCGGCTAGAAAGCGCGCATGGCAAAGCTCACACCCATACTGATCGCAGGGCCGACGGCCTCGGGCAAGTCTGCACTTGCGCTGGCGCTGGCTGAGCGTCTCGGCGGCACGATCATCAATGCCGACGCCATGCAGGTCTATCGTGAGCTCGACGTTCTGACCGCGCGCCCGAGCGAGGACGACCAGCGTCGCGCGCCTCACCTCCTCTACGGTCATATCTCCGGTGCCGAAGCCTACTCCGCGGCGCGCTGCGCAATCGAGGCGCAGGCAGCCATTGCCAGAGCCCAGCAAGACGGTCAGGTGCCCATCGTCGTCGGCGGCACCGGGCTCTATTTCAAGGCGCTAACCGACGGCCTGTCGCCCATTCCCGAGATCCCGGAGGACATCCGCAGCCGTTGGCGCCGCCGCGCGGGCGAGGAGGGTGCGCCGGCGATGCACGCGATCCTCGCAGAGCGCGACCCCGAGATGGCCGGCCGCCTCCGGCGTACGGATCCGCAACGGCTCGTGCGCGCGCTCGAGGTCTTGGAGGCGACCGGCGTGTCGCTGGCGCGCTGGCAGGAGATGCCGGGCAATCCCGTCGTGCGCGTGGAGGAGACCCACGCCATCGTCATCTCGCGCGAGCGCGACGAGCTGCGGGCGCGGTGCGACGCGCGCTTCGACGACATGGTGGCCCGGGGCGCGCTCGACGAGGTGCGCACCCTTCTCGCGCTCGGGCTGAGCCCCGACCTGCCCGTGATGCGCGCCTTGGGCGTCAAACAGCTGGCCGCCGCGGTCGAGGGAAAGCTGAGCCTGAGCGAGGCCTCGGAGCTGGCCAAAGCCGAAACGCGTCAGTATACGAAAAGACAGATGACGTGGATGTCGCGCAATATGAAGTCGTGGAAATGGCTTCTTGCGCAAGATATGGAAAGTTTAGCGGCCAGAATAATAGATTTCATTAAATCTAAACCTTGACGCTCCACCCTCCCATCCCTAGGTTGCCGACCCTACGACACCAGAGACGAGAGATGGATCGCGCGGAAAATGCGCGGGCCTCGGCCGTCTCTATTTGCGCGGCAGGCGGAGAGTGACATGGCACGGATGATGACGGGCGCCGAGATCGTGATGAAGGCGCTCCAGGATCAGGGCGTCGAGCATATTTTCGGCTACCCCGGCGGCGCCGTCCTGCCGATCTACGATGAGATTTTCCAGCAGGATAAGGTGAAGCACATCCTGGTGCGCCAGGAGGGCGGCGCCTTGCACGCCGCAGAAGGTTATGCCCGCTCCACCGGCAAGGTCGGCGTTGCGCTCGTGACCTCAGGCCCCGGCGCCACCAATGCCGTGACGGGCCTCACCGATGCGCTCATGGATTCGATTCCGCTCGTGTGCATCACAGGGCAGGTGCCGACGCACCTGATCGGCAACGACGCCTTTCAGGAATGCGACACCGTCGGCATCACGCGTCCCTGCACCAAGCACAATTGGCTGGTGAAGAACGTCAACGATCTCGCGCGCATCATTCATGAGGCGTTCTACATCGCCAAGGCGGGCCGCCCCGGCCCCGTCGTCGTCGACATTCCGAAGGACGTGCAGTTCGCCACCGGCAACTACGTCGGCCCGTCGAACATTGCGCACAAGACCTACAAGCCGCGCGTCAAGCCGGAGCCCGCCGGCGTGCGCGATGCGGTGGAGCTGATGGCCTCCGCCAAGCGGCCCGTGTTCTACACCGGCGGCGGCGTCATCAACTCGGGCCCCAAGGCGAGCCAGCTCCTGCGCGAGCTGGTGCGGCTGACCGGCTATCCGATCACGTCGACCCTGATGGGCCTCGGCGCTTATCCCGCGTCCGACAAGCAGTGGCTCGGCATGCT
>NZ_CADEFI010000011.1 GCF_902826555.1 uncultured Hyphomicrobium sp. | reverse complement strand
TATAGATGCCGCCCTTGCCATCCTTGTCGCCCGGATACCAGTTCTGCACCGTCGAATACTTGATCTCCGCATCGTCGAGTGCCACCAGCTCCACGACGGCCGCATGCAGCTGATGCTCGTCGCGCATCGGCGCCGTGCAGCCTTCCAGGTACGAAACGTAGGCGCCCTTCTCCGCGATGATGAGCGTGCGCTCGAACTGGCCGGTGTTCTTCTCGTTGATGCGGAAATAGGTCGAAAGCTCCATCGGGCAGCGCACGCCTTCCGGCACGTAGACGAACGAGCCGTCCGAGAACACGGCCGCGTTGAGCGCCGCATAGAAGTTGTCGCCCTGCGGCACCACCGAGCCCAGGTACTTCTTGATCAACTCAGGATGCTCGCGGATCGCCTCCGAAATCGAGCAGAAGATCACGCCGGCCTTGCGGAGCTCGTCCTTGAACGTCGTCACCACGGACACGCTGTCGAACACCGCATCCACCGCCACGCGCGCGCCCGAGACGCCCGCCAGCACCTCCTGCTCTTTGAGCGGAATACCGAGCTTCTCGTAGGTGCGGAGCAGCTCCGGATCGACCTCCCCGAGACTCTTCGGTCCGTCGGTGCCCTTCGGCGCCGCGTAGTAGTAGAGGTTCTCAAAATCGATCTTGGGATAGCTGACCTTGGCCCAGGTCGGCTCGGTCATGTTGCGCCAGCGCGCATAGGCTTCGAGCCGCCAGTCGAGCATCCACTGAGGTTCGCCCTTCTTCTCGGAAATGAAGCGGACGATGCCCTCGTTGAGGCCGCGCGGCGCCTTGATCGTCTCGATCTTGGTCTCGAAGCCGTACTTGTATTGATCGACGTCGATCTTCTTGACCTGGTCGATCGTCTCCTGAACAGCAGCCATTCACATCCACCTTTACAGTGCGGCCCGCCGAGGCCGGCTTTTTGAAGTCGTTACGCAGCGAGCGAGGCGCTGCCGCAAATTCGTGTCCAAGCGGCTAGGAACGCCGCGATCTCAGCTTCCGTCGTCTCGGGCCCCAGGCTGACGCGGATGGCGCTGCCCGCGATCTCGGGCGGCAGCCCCATGGCCGTGAGCACATGGCTCTCTGCGACCTTGCCCGAGGAGCACGCGGCACCTGCGCTGATCGCGACGCCTGCGAGGTCGAATTTGATTACCAGCGTTTCCGCAGAGACGCCGGGAAGCGCGATGGCCGCCGTATTGGGAAGGCGCGGCGCATCCGCTCCGATGATGACGGCTTCCGGCGTCGCGCGCTTGACCTCGGCCTCGAGCCGGTCGCGCAGCTTGGCGACACGCGACGCGCCCGCAAGCTCGTCGAGCGCAGCCCGTGCCGCTGCCCCGAACCCGGCGATGGCGGCGACATTTTCCGTCCCGGCGCGCCGGCGCAGCTCCTGTCCGCCGCCCGCGAACAGCGCCGGAAGCGTCACGCCGTTGCCGACAACGAGCGCGCCGATACCTTTCGGCCCGCCGATCTTGTGCGCCGAAAGGCTCATGGTCGACGCGCCGAGCGTCTTGAAGTCGATCGCGACGCGTCCCGGCGCCTGCACGGCGTCCGTATGCAGCCGCGCGCCGTTCTCTGTGGCTCGGAGGCCCGCGGCCTCCACATTCTGCAGCACGCCCGTCTCGTTGTTGGCGAGCTGGAGCACCAGAAGCGTCGCGGCGTTGAGAGGCGCGGACCCATAATCCGCAGTCCCGCCGCGCGTGACGGGAATATCGACGACCCGCGCCCCCCGGGCCGCAGCCATCGCGGTCGCCGGCGCTCGAACGGAATCGTGCTCGATACCCGCGAGCACGATCGTCTCCCAAGGCGCCGAGAGCGCCCACGTGTTCGCTTCCGTAGCGCCGCTTGTGAACACAACCTCACCCGCGTCCGCATTGACCAGCTGAGCCACCGCCTCGCGCGCCTCGTCGATCAATGCCCGCGCGCGCCGCCCCTCGGCATGCACCGAGGAGGCGTTGCCGAACACGTCGAGCGCCGCCACGACTGCCGCGCGCGCTTGCGGACGCAGCGGTGCCGTCGCGTTGTGATCGAGGTATGTGCGCGCCATGCTCACTGCGTCGGTCTCTCCAGAGTTGCGACGGACGAGGGGACATGCGGTGTGACGCCCGCAACAGGCGAGGCGACGGGAATGCCGTCGATGACGTCCTTGAGGCTGACGCTGGCAAGGAAGCTTTCGATGCGGTCGCCGAGCGCCGTCCAGAGATTGTGCGTGAGACACCTCTGGCCTTCGAGACACCCGAGCGATTGCTCGCCGAAGCAGCGCGTCATGCGCGTCCCTTCCTCGACGGCCGTCATGATCTCGGCGACGAAGATTTCGCCTGCCCCGCGCCCGAGCTTGTAGCCGCCGTGACGTCCGCGGACGCTTTCCACTAGGCCCGCGCGGCGAAGCTTCAGGAACAGCTGCTCGAGATAATCGAGCGAGATGTGCTGGCGCTGCGCGATTGCCGATAGCGGCACCGAGCTTCCCGCTCCGTGCTTTGCGAGGTCAGCCATCGCCATCACCGCATAGCGACCGCGTGTGTTGAGTTCCATGCCGTTCACCGCCCTGTTGCGCTCCCTTCGCGTGCGAAGGGCGCATACTGCTTGCAACCAACCACCCCACGTGTGCTAAGAGACGCGGGCAAGTGCGCCGCCTCACACGCTGGGTGCAGCCCGAAAGTGGATCGCCCGAGGGGGCGCCTCTCTTTCGAACCGTTCTAAACTTGCAACCGGAATATGAAAATTCCGAGCGGGGAAATCAAGCATTCTCTTGGGCACGATCTCGTGAATTCTGGATAACGCATTACGCGTGCCGAAGCGGCCCCGTTCCGAGCCCAGCAACCCCACGAATTTAATAGCGAACAGGACTTAGATGCCCGAGCTGATCATCAATGGGCCTGCGGGCCGCATCGAGGCCCGCTACCACCACGAGCCGGCCAGCGACAGCCCCATCGCCCTCATTCTCCATCCCCACCCCCAGTTCGGGGGGACGATGAACAATCAGGTCGTCTACAGCCTCTACTATACGTTCGCGCAGCGGGGATTCTCGGTGCTGCGCTTCAACTTCCGCGGCGTCGGCCGCAGCCAGGGCTTCTGGGACGGCGGCCCCGGCGAATTGGCGGACGCGGCCTCCGCGCTCGACTGGCTGCAGATGGTGAAGCCGGACGCCAAATATTGCTGGATCGCCGGTGTCTCGTTCGGCACCTGGATCGCCATGCAGCTCCTGATGCGCCGCCCGGAGATCGACGGCTTCATCTGCGTAGCGCCGCCCTCCAACCTGTACGACTTCTCGTTCCTGGCCCCATGTCCGTCTTCGGGCCTGATGGTCAACGGCGACAAGGACCGTGTTGTGCCGTCGAACTCGGTCGCCGAGCTGACCGGCAAGCTCAAGACGCAACGTGGCATCAAGATCGATCACGAGATCATCCCCGGCGCCAACCACTTCTTCGAGGACAAGACGCCGGAGCTCGAGACCGTCGTCGGCGGTTACCTCGACATGCGCCTCGCCAAGGCGCTGAAGGATCGCGAGACGCAGAAGGAGCGCGAGAAAGAGCGCGAGGCGGCCCGCGAGCGCGAGCGTGAGCGTGAGCGTGAAGAGGCGGCCAGCGGCGGCAGCAGCGGCGCCGCCGACGCCGACGATGGCGACGACGAGTAGGACTCGAGACAGCCTCGACCGGGCACGCCGCACCCAGGACCTGCGTCACCGGCACAATTGAACATCGTGCCCGGCCTCGCATAGCCTAGGCGCGGCGATGTCGTCGGCTGCTGCACGAGGTGCCCGTGATCCCGACCAACAACACCATCCCGTACACGGCGACACCGAGGGCGACCTGGACTCTCATCGGCCTGTGCATAGCCGCCTACCTCTATCAGGTGACGCTGTCGCAAGCCGATGCCGAGGCTTTCATCAATACGTTCGCCCTCGTCCCCGCGCGCTATACGGACGGCGCCTGGGCTGTGGCTCACGACGCAAGCCGCGCCAACCTCCTGCCGTTCGTCACCAACATGTTCCTGCACGGCGGGCTGATGCATATCGCGTCCAATCTGTGGGTGCTGTGGGTGTTCGGGCCCGCCCTCGAAGACCGATTGGGTTCGGATCGCTTCCTGGCGCTCTATCTCGCATCGGGTCTTGCCGCGAGCGCGCTGCACTTCGTTTTCAATTTCTCGTCCCCGGTGCCGGCCCTCGGTGCCTCGGGAGCGATCGCCGGTGTCATCGCCGCCTATGCCCGCCGCTTTCCCTATGCGTGGGTCAACATCCTGCAGCCGATCGTGATCTTGCCCGTATTTTTCATGATGCCGGCGCTGCTGTTTGCCGGGCTTTGGTTCGCGACCCAGGTCATGCAGGGATTGGGCTCGCTCGCCCAGCCGGGCGGCGGCGGAATCGCTTGGTGGGCGCACATCGGCGGCTTTATCGCCGGCTGGATCCTTGTCCGTCGCTTGGCGCCGGCCGCCAACCCGCTGCAGGAAACCCAGGCGGCGACACGGTCCGCGCTCTGGCCATGGACCACCTGGATGCGCTGGATGACCTGGTGGTGGCGCCGCTAGCTCCTGCGCACGAGGTCTCGCGGCGCGGCGCGATCGCCAAACCTGTCACAAATGTAAGCGCGGAAAGGCTTTCGCAGCCTTGACGCACCGCCGCGCCGGCTCGTTACATCGGCCTCGTGACAACGTGACATGGGGCGGTCGGTGGCAGACAATTTGAGCGCAAACGTCAGGTGGCACTGGGAAACCGTCCTTCGTCTGCTGCGGATGACGCCGGTCTGGGTCTTGTTAGTGCCGGCGGCGGGGGCGCTGGTCATCTATTGGCTCAACACTCTGCCGCGCATCGCCCCCTACCTGGACAAGGAGCATGCAGAGCTGATTTCGCCGATCATACTGGGCGTGGGTTTCGTATTCGCCATCGGCCTCGCGACGCGGCGGCCGGAGCCCTACTTCGATTGGCTGGCGCTGTTCGCACTGGCGCTTCTCCTGCGCGAGCTGCATTTCCGCGGCACCAACACCGGGTTCTACATCGCGCTTCCCTTGCTGATCTTCTGGGCTTCGCACGCGCGCGACCGTCTCGAGCCCTTCATTTCGAACAAGACCATCGTCACGCTTCTGATGTCGGTGCTCTGGACCTACTTCATCTCCAAGACCTTCGATCGTCATCTGTGGGACGGTCTGATGGTGGGCAGCATGTCGCGCGACCTGTTCGAGGAAAACCTCGAGATCCTGGGTCACACGCTCTTTGATGCGCTTGTTGTGGTTTCCGCCTTCGTCGACGGAACGCTGGCTTCGCTGCCGCCGCACGGGAAAGCATCGTAGCCGCCGCAAGCGCGAATTACGATGCCTTCTCCTTGGCGAACGGGGCCGTCACGATCTTGACGACGATCGCCGTCACGGCCCCGGCGATGAGTCCCACGATGGCCGCCCCGAATGCTCCCGCGATCCACGCCAGCGCTTCGCTTGCGGCCGGAATGGCGTTGCGCACCGCGTCGGACACGGCATGGATCACATGCTCGGGTGCGGTCACGCCGTACTCCGCCAGGCCGTGCACGAGAATGCCGCCGCCGACCCAAAGCATGGCGAGCGTGCCGACCACGCTCAGGATCTGCAGGAACGGCGGCATGCCGCGGACCAGCGCCCGCCCGATCGCCCCGGAGATGACCCCTCCGCGCTGCGCGAGCGCAAAGCCGAAGTCGTCGGCTTTGACCAGCAGGGCCACGGCGCCATAGACGGCGCCCGTCACCAGCAGCGCAACCACGCCGAGCACCAGTCCCTTGGTCACCAGATCCGGGTCTGTGATGTTGGCGAGAGCAATGGCCATGATCTCCGCCGACAGGATGAAGTCCGTGCGGATCGCGCCTGCGACGCGCTGGTCCTCGAGCGTCTGCGCGTCGAGACCCACCGCCGTGGCGATGGTCTTGGGTTCCGCCCCCGTGATCCAGTGCAGCACTTTCTCGAAGCCTTCGTAGGCGAGATAGAGGCCGCCGATCATCAGCAGCGGCGTGATGGCCTGCGGCAGAAACACCGTCAGCAGCAGCGCGGCCGGAAGCAGGAACAGGAGCTTGTTCTTGAGGGAGCCGAGGGCGATTTTCCCGACGATGGGGAGCTCGCGCTGGGCGGCCAGCCCCGTCACGTAGCGCGGCGTCACAGCGGCATCGTCGATGACGACTCCCGCCGTCTTCGAACCGACCTTGACGGCTTGCGCCGCAGCATCGTCGAGCGTGGCGGCCGCGACCTTGGTCAGCGCCACCACGTCGTCAAGAAGTGCAAGAAGGCCGCTCATGCGCCGGTCCCCGTTTAGCTTCGCTCCGAACGGGGTCAGATTGACCAGATCCGGGAAGCGGACGCAAGGAGAGCGGTGACGGACGGGAAGCGCGGCCTGGCTTAGGCCACGAGCAGCTGGCGCATGAAGCTCGCCGCATGCCGCCGCTGCGCCGGGAAAGTCCCCACAAACTCGGCAACGCTGCTCCAGCGCCGCTCCACCGGGCCGGTCGCGCCGAGCTGCGCCCGAAGCGCTTCGAAGCCCGCTTCCATTTCGGCCGTGGGTTGCTGCGCAGCCGGCTCCAGCCACTCCGGCCCGAGCGGCTTGGTGCCATCGTGCAGCACCATCTGCAGCAGCGCGTCCGACCCCGAGAAGCGCCGCCGGTTCTTGACGTCGTCCCCGAGATAGACGGTGACGGGCGTGCCGAAGCCGATGCAGGGCAGCGCAATGTGAAGACGACGTGTCACCACCAGCTCTGCCGTGCGCAAGGCATCCAGGAGCTTGGCCGCGGCCATGAAGCGCTTCTGCAGATCGGTGCGTTCGTCACCGGTCTCACTCGTGAGATGAACGGCCTTTTGCCGCACGTCGTCCGGAATGAAGGATTCCATCGCCGGCGGCACGTCGACGATCAAAACGCCCTCGCGTTTGGCGGGCTGGGCGAAATGCCGCCCCATCCAGGTCGTGAGACAGCCGGTGAAACGCGCATCGATGCCGTTCTGCCGCAGCACGTCGACGGAGTGGAGATCCCGGCAGCCGATGAAGGGATGCCGCCGCCATTCCGCAAGCCATGTCGGATTGACAAGCTCCGGCCGGCCGACGGCATGTCCGAAATAGTGCGGCACCAGGCTGCGGTGGGGAACGGCCGTATAGCGCTTGATCGCGAACCACGAGTTCATGATCAGCGTGTGGGGCTCGTCGAAGCGCACCTTATCGAGCGCGTCGCGGTCGACATACGCATCGACCTTCGGCAGCAGCAGCGCGGCCGCGATGGCCTGCACGTCGTCGCCGAGGTTTGGGGTCGTGAAGCCGAAGATGGCGTGCTTCAAGAAATTCTCCGCCGACGGTGTGAGGGATCGAGCGACCGTGTATAGCAGTCATGGACGGGCGCGAAACAGTGCGAAAGTGCCGCCTCTGCTTAATGTCGCGGCTTCGATCGGGTCGCGGGTCAAGATTCGGCGACAATGCCGCCCGAGAGCGCTCGGCTGACACCGGTCGTGCCCGGGAAAGTAATCGGCAGCCCGAGCCGCGCCCGCACGGCAAGGAAGGCCCAGGCTTCGGCTTCCACGCTGTCGCCGTCGATGTTGAAGGCCTCGGCAGGCCGGATCGGCGCGCCGACGCGCGTTTCGATCATGCGCATGAGCGTGGGGTTGCGCCGTCCGCCGCCGACGGCGATCCACAGCGCCGGCTTATCCGGGAAGTGCACCACCCCGGCCGCCACGGCCGCCGCCGAGAAGGCGGTGAGCGTCGCCGCCCCATCTTCCGGAGAAAGCGCGGCTACGGGGCCGAGATCGAAGGCGTTGCGATCGAGCGATTTGGGAGGTGCCCCGGCGAAGTAGGAATGCGCAAGCCACCCGGCAACGATGTCCTCGTGCACGGTCCCCGCCGCAGCCAGCTCGCCGTCCGCATCGAAGGCCTTGCCGAGTTTCGCCTTGACCCAGTCGTCGATCATGGCGGAGGCAGGCCCCGTATCGAACGCGAGCAGCGTGCCGTCGCGTCCGATCCAGGTTACGTTGGCGACGCCTCCGAGGTTCAGCACCACCAGCGGACGCGCGGAGATCTCGGCTGCGAGCGCCCGATGATAGGCTGGCGCAAGCGGCGCCCCCTGGCCGCCGGCAGCCACGTCGGCAGCTCTCAAATCGTAGACGACGGGCCGTCCGACCCGGCGCGCGAGCAGTGCGCCGTCGCCAAGCTGAACCGTAAGTCGCGCCTCCGGACGGTGCAGTACGGTCTGGCCATGGAAGCCGACGAGATCGATGCTGTCGGGCGTAATCTGGTGATCGGCGAGATAGTGCCCGACCGCTTCGGCGTGGAGCTCCGTCAGATACTGCTCGAGAAGGTGCAGGCGCCCTGGCCGCGCCGCGCGGTCTCGCAGGGCCGTGGCCTCCGAAAGCCCGTCGCGCAGCTTCTCGCGGAAGGCCTCCGAATAGGGATAGGTGGCCGCGAACCCCCGTCCCAGCACGCGCTCCCCGTCGGTTTCGATGAGGGCCACGTCGATCCCGTCGAGCGAGGTGCCGCTCATCAGGCCCAAAGCGCGCCAGACATCGCCCTGTCGCTTGCTCACGTGCCGCTCCTCATGCATGGTCCAGCCCAACTCGCGCCCGGTGGCGCCACAACTCGAAGGTCCTCGCAGCCCATCATGACGAATTTCCGATCCGATTTTCTCAAGATCCTGACCGAGCGCGGCTTTATCCACCAGGGCTCGGATTTGCAAGGCATCGACGACCTCGCCGCGGGCGGCAAGGTCGTGGCCTACGTCGGCTATGATTGCACGGCTCCCTCGCTGCACATCGGTCACCTGCTGTCGATCATGATGCTGCACTGGCTGCAGAAAACGGGCGCGGGCAAACCCATTGCCTTGATGGGAGGCGGCACCACGCGCGTCGGCGACCCGTCAGGCCGCGATGAGACGCGCAGGATCCTTACCCTGGAAACCATCGAGGACAACAAAAACCAGATCAAGACGGTGTTCTCCCGGTTTCTCCGCTTTGGCGACGGCCAGGCCGACGCCCTGATGCTCGATAACGCCGAGTGGCTGGCGAAGCTCAACTACATCGAGTTCCTGCGCGACGTCGGACGGCATATGTCCGTCAACCGCATGCTGTCCATGGACTCGGTGAAGCTCCGTCTCGATCGCGATCAGGAGCTCTCCTTTATCGAGTTCAACTACATGCTCCTGCAGGCGTACGATTTCGCCGAGCTCGCACGCCGCTACGGCTCCAATCTGCAGATGGGCGGCTCGGACCAGTGGGGCAACATCGTCACCGGCATCGATCTCGGTCGCCGCATGGGCGTTGTCCACCAGCTCTACGCGCTGACCTGTCCGCTCCTGACCACGGCCTCCGGCGCCAAGATGGGCAAGACCGCCTCCGGCGCCGTATGGCTCAACGAAGACCAGCTCTCGGCCTACGACTACTGGCAATACTGGCGCAACACCGAGGACGCCGACGTCGCGCGCTTCCTGAAACTGTTTACGCTGCTGCCTTTGGATGAGGTTGCGAGGCTCGCCGCCCTTGGTGGCGCCGAGATCAACGAGGCCAAGAAGGTGCTGGCCACCGAGGCGACTGCGCTGGTGCATGGCCGCGAAAAAGCCGAGGCGGCCGCCGACACGGCACGGACGACCTTCGAGCAGGGCGGCCTCGCTGCCGGTCTGCCGACTGTCGAGATCGGCGCGGCGGGTCTCAAGTCCGGCCTCGGCCTCCTGTCGCTCTTTGTCGACGCGGGGCTCGTCGCTTCCACGAGCGAGGCGCGCCGTCAGATCAAGGGCGGCGGACTGAAGGTCAACGACACGCCGGTTACAGATGAGAAGGCGAAACTGTCCGACGCCGACGTGACGTCCGAAGGCGTCATCAAGCTGTCCCTCGGCAAGAAGAAGCACGTTCTCCTGAAACCGGTGTGATGCTCGACCCCGGCCACGCGGGCACGCGCCGCACTATTGCTTTTTCTTCGGCTTGCTTGGCCCCGACGTTGTCGTTTCGGATGACCATCCGTCGGCGATCGCTGGCCGCTCGTCGGCAGACGAGGCTGCCGAGCTCGAGGCGCGCACATTCTTTTCCGCCGGCTGCGTTCGGTTGTCTCGCATCGGCTTGACCTGCGGATTTGGGTTGGTCATCTCCATGATGACGCGCAGGATGCCGGGCGTGAACATCGACAGTGGATTGACGAGAACCTGTGGGGCGGCCATGGGGCCCTGTATGGCGTACGTGATGCCGAACACGCCTTGGCAATCGAACCCGGCCACGATCGGTCCCACGAGAGGAATGTCGCAGACGGCGGCATTGATGCCTTGCAGCGGAACGTACGTACCGCCGAGGCTCAGGCGGCGGCTGTTGTAGTCGACCGTGCCGCGGATCGAGGCGCCAACCAGGGGGCCGCGGATGTAGGAATCGTCGAGCACGAACTGGCCATGTCCGACCGAGAACGGCGCAGTCAGGCGCTGGAACTCGAACACCTCCCGCTCCATCTTCCGCTTCCGCCCCCCGTCCGAGCTGCCGCCCTCCACGCTCGAATAGACCTCGGAGATGATCGGATCGCCGAGCACGCGGAAATCGTCCACCCACAGCTTGCCGCTCTTGTCCGCCGCGCCTTGCCCCTGCAGTGCCATTTCGAGCCTGAGCCGACCGCCTTGCATGTTGGGGTAGAACCCAATCATCTTGAAAGCCTGTCCCGCATCGGCGGTCTCGGCCGTAACTTTACGCTGACCGTCGTCCTTCATCTGCACGATGAGGATCTTTCCGCCATCCAGGTTGCCCTGCGCGTCGATGGCGACAAGCTGGTCGCCACGCTCCGAGAGCGTCACCTTGTAATCCCTGAGCGAAACATCCGAATGGCCGAGCACTGTGCCGATCTCAGCCGTGAGATCCACGCCCTTTGCCGGATGCAATGGCTTGATTTTCGTTTCCGATGTGCCGAGCGACAGCAGCGATCGGAACAGATCCCTGCCGTCGAAGGTCGATCCCTTGGCCTTGATCTTCCAGATGCGATCAGCGCCGATCTTCCCGGAGACCTCGAGACGCGACACGACGTTGATGGAGAAGTTGGGAAACGTGAACTCGCTCACTTCGCGCTTGTCGTCCACCGTGAGCGATCCGTCGACGGCGATGTTGTCGCCCACTAGCCGGAAATTCGTAAGGCCGATTTTGTTCGGATCCGAGGCGTCGACGTCAAAGTCCAGGGAGGCGGTACGGCCAGCGGGTTTCTGCCACGCCAGATCGGTGAACAGGAGTTCGGAATTGGTGAGATCGGCGCGCACGTGCACGGCCGCCGGTTGATCGGTCTTCTGCGTCACCGTCACTTCGACGTTCACATCGCCCTGCACCAGGTGATTGACATCGAGGCCAAGCTGCGTGCGGTCGGCGTTGTCGAGCTTGGCCGAGATCCGGATCGGCGGTTGCATCTCGGGCGCGGCATCCAGGATGCGGTGCATCTGCAGTTTCGTCGGCACGCCGTTGACGATCATGTCTCCTTTGGCAATGACGCCGATATCGGAGACGTTGATCTCGATGGTTCCACCCTGCAGATCGAGATTGTGCTCCTTGCTTTTCCCCTTCACGTCGGTGATGCGCGCTTTGCCTTCCGCCTTCACGATGCCCCCGCCGCTGACCAGCGGCATGGCGATCTTGATTTCTCCGTCCACCTTGCCGTCGATGCCGGCGATCGGCAGCGGTCCCTGGCCGGTGAGATGAAGCTGGCTGTGATTGAGCGTATCGATCAGGATCGGAAGCGAAGTCTGAGACTTGAGCGCAAGCTCCGCGATCGGCGCCTCGTGCGTGACGTCCACGACCGTGAATCGCACGCCCTTGAGCGGCAGCTGGCTTGTCTCGCTGCCGATGATGACGGCCTGTGGGATGGTCAGCTCGAGCGAGCTGTTCTCGAGCCTGATTGTCGCTTGATCGGCCTCGATGGGGAGGCTCTTCGGCAGTGGATGCATTCGGAGATTGGCGACGTCCATCTTCGCGGACAGGCGCTCGCGCGCAGGCGGAGCAGCACCTGCGTCTGCACCCTGCTCGGGCTCGAGGAAGCGTCCCGAGAGGAGCTTGAGCGAAGCCGATTGCAGGCTCGCTTGTTCCACTTGCATCCCGACCCACGAGCGCGCCGCGGGAGCCGCCGCACGGGGCCACAGCGCCTTGAGTGTCGCCACCGGCATGGGCGAAAGTGCCGCTTCCACGCGCGTGCTGGGCGTACCGCCACCGGTGATCACCTCACCGTTTGCGGTCACCTCGCCGCCGCCGGCCTTGAGCGAGAGCCCCGCGAGCTGCACGAGTCCTTCGCTGGGGATGATCCGCCCCGTGGCCTTGAAGCTCTCGATCGGGATCGGCGCCACCCCAAACTCTTCGGCAGAGAGCACGCCGTCGATCGATTGCACCCCAAAATGCCATTGCTGCTCGCCGGTCTGTGTCGGCTCGCCGGAGACCGCTCCTTCGAGCGTGACGCGGCTCCCGGCCCAGTTGAGCGTCGAGGGCGCAAGGACGAGACGGCGCGCGTCCGCATCGTAGTTGAGCGCAAGCCGTCCGCCGTCGAGAAGCACGGGTGTATCGGAGAGCGAAGGCGACCTGATGAACCCGCGGCCGAGATCGACGCTGAGGCTGGCCGTCTTGAGATCGCCGACGTTGGAAAGGTCGAGCGCGAGCTCGCCCGCCATCGGCGTATCGAACAGGGCGAAAAGGCTGAGGCTGGGAGAAATCCGCGCCAGCGTGCTAGGAACGAAATCCTTCACCGTCGTCGTCAGCTTGAAGAAGTTGCCGCGCGTGGATTCGTCGGTGCGGAAGGCAAGCGTCCATGGCCCCTGCTCCGACGAGAACGTCGCCTGGCCGGAGATGATGCTGCGCCGTTTCATGTGCTCGAGATCGATCGACGCCTCGGGCACGCTGATTTGGCTCGTTTGACCGTTGTAGGTGATGGTGACGGTGGCGTTGCGGACGCCGATCTCGCGGATGGGCGAAGAGCGGGCGCCGTCGCGTCGGGCGCGCGCCGAACCCTCGGCAAGGATGCGCGCGATGTCGATGCGGTGGAACGAGGGTGGGATCGCTGCGGACCCCGGTTGGCTCTCCGACCCAGGCGGCCGCGCCGGCGTGGGCCTCGGCGGAACGATGGGCGGCTCCGCGTCGCTCGGCGGCGCCTCGGCGATGCTGAGCGAAAAGCCTTGCGTCTCGCTGTAGGCAACGGCCAGCCGCGGCTCGATGAGATAAACGCGTTCCGGCGCCGCCTCGAGCCGCAGGAGCGCCCCCTTGTTAAGCTCCACGGCAGCCGTGGGCGCCGACGCAACCAGGTCTCCGTCCCGCTCGCTGAGGCGCAGGTTGATGAGGCGTAGCTCAACCGTGTAATCCTCGGCCAGCGTCAGCACGGCATCGTCGATGGCGGCGGCGAAGCCGTCGAGCTGCGAGTTGATGCTCGCTTCGATCCGGTCGCCGAACATCTTGAGCGAAACGGGGCCATGCAGCAGGCGCACGTAGATGATCACCGAGGCCGCGAGCGACAACAGCACCACCGGACCGAGCACGAGAGCGAGCAGGTGGGCGGCGCGCCAGAAGCGTTGGCGCGTCTCGCTGTCGGGGCGCCGCTGGCGCAGCGCCGTGTAGGGGAGGTCCCCGGCCACTCTCGGCGGAGCCGGCCTCTGCTGTCGCGTGTTGCCGGAGCGGTGTGTCGTCATCCCCAGGCGTTCTCCGGCCGACGAGGTAAGTGGATCGAGTTAGAGGCCGGGGAAGTCACAAACTTCGAGGCCGCGCGTCACGTCTAATCGCTCGAAGGTTTTGCGGGACCCCTTCCGGTCGATCAAGTCCGATTGCATGGTGTGCGGCACCTGGACGATCCTGTACGCCCAGAGAGTGACAGGACCGCGTCTCGGATCGATTGACTGTGCCGTGACGCTGCTTGGCGTCTCGAGCTCCGGGACCGGAAACGTCGAGAACTTTTGTGCCCCCCAATGCAAGCGTTGGATGTGGCTCACCAAAAGCGACGAAAGAAAGGCGCTGCATGCTTAACGAAGGCGATACGGCACCCCTGTTTGACCTGCCGTCCGATGGTGGAGGGCGCCTGTCCCTGAAAGCCTTCCGCGGGCGTTCGGTTGTGCTCTATTTCTATCCTAAGGACGATACCGAGGGGTGCACCATCGAGGCCAAGGAATTCAGCGCGTTGACGGCCGCCTTCGAGCGGGCGGGTGCGGTCGTGATCGGCATTTCACCGGACAGCCCGAAAAGCCACGACAAGTTCAAATGCAAGCATGCGCTGGATCTGCACCTCGCGTCCGACGAGGAGAAGACGGTGGCTGAGGCCTATGGCGTCTGGGTCGAAAAGCGGATGTACGGCCGGACGTTCATGGGCGTCGAGCGGGCGACGTTCCTCATTTCTCCGAAAGGGAAGATCGAGCGCATCTGGCGCAAGGTTTCTGCCAAAGGGCACGCCGACGCGGTGCTGGCGGAGCTGGCCGGCCGGGGAAAGTCAGGCTAATGACGAATTTGCGAAGAGCTCACGAGCTCGATTTTTTCGGCCGGCCGGCGCCTGCGCGAACTGATGCACAGAAACTATGCGCCAGCAGGGCGGAATGCATAGACTTGGTGCGTTGAAGATGGGATGACCCTCATACGAAAGTGTGGTAGACGGCGATGGGGGGAATACGCGTGTGTTGCCGTGCAGCACACGATCGGGGGCTTGGCTAACAAGCCAATCTTGCAAGCCGAAAAGCGAACAGAATTCGCGAAGTTTTAATGCGTAACCCGCGGAGGTTCAACGGATGCTGCCTCAATTCCGCAAGTCGGAAAATGATAGCGTCGTCAGGTCCCAGCCCCAAATGCAAAACATCAGCACATCACCATCCACTCCATCCTCATTGGGCGTGAGGCCCGTGGCAGCTCAGTTCCGCCCCGGCAACGGTTCGGGCACGTCCGTGATCGGCGTCGACCTCGTGATCCAGGGCAATCTCACCTCGAAGGGAGAGGTCCAGATCGAGGGCGAGGTTCAGGGCGATATCTACGCCACCCACGTCGTGATCGGCGAGCGAGCCCGCGTGACCGGCGGAGTGATTGCCGAGGAATGTGTGATCCGTGGCCATTTGCTCGGCACCGTTCGCGGCCGGCGCGTGCTGCTGCAGGGCTCCGCCCACGTCGAGGGCGATGTCTATCACCAGACCATGGCCATCGAGCAGGGCGCCTTCTTCGAGGGTAAGTCGCGCCGTACGGATGATCCCCTGGCTGGATTGACGCGCACGACGCCGGAACCGGTCGAGGCAACGCCGTCCACGCCGCCGCCGCTCTCCTGAGCCAAACTCGAGATACAAAAAAGCGCGCCCGGATCCCGGCCGCGCTTTTTTCTTTTTTGAAAGAGCGACGAGGCTCGAGCCCCTGCCTACGGTTTTTCGTCCGCCGCGGCGCACTCGCCCGTCCCGATCACGCGCTCGATCTCGAAGCAGAGATCGCTGTGCACCTTCTGCACCGAGCGGATCAGCTTGCTGCGCTTGTCCCACGTCACGCGGTGCGCACGTTCTTCTGCCGCCTCCAGTTCGAGCATGCGCTGTGCCTGCAGCGTGATTTGTTCAAGAAGCTGCTTGCAGCGGTCTGACGTGATGAAGGCATAAAGCTCGGCCGTCTTCTCGTCACGCTTCTCGTTGCCGACGCGCAACTCATGCGTTTCGAGCACGTGACGCCGAAGGATCTGCGCCAGCGCCAGCACACGCTGCGGGTTGGCGATGATGACACCGTCCTGCACGTGGATCTGTTGCGCCCCTTGCGGAAGCTTGTTGCAGGAAAGGATGGCGTGCTCCGCCCGCTCGCCGAGCTGATCCGCGCGCAGCTTTGTTACGAACTCGTTTTTCCACGCATTGCGGCTCTTTGAATCGTAGACGATCTTGCCGCACACCTGTCCGTTGCGGATCACTTCGTGAATGACGTCCGCGCCCTGGAGTCCTTTCGCCACGCGCCGGATGCGATCGCCTTCGAACGCGCCCCGCAAAAGCTCGAAGAGGTCCGCCTCGGGACCTTCGCCGATCTCCTGCGCCGTCTTGTTCTCGATCTGCTTCTGCAGCAACGCCAGCTTCTCTTGCAGCTTCTGACGCTCGTCGAACGCCTTGGCTTGCTCGGCGAGCACGGCGACCGTCTTCTCCTGCTCGGCCAGCTCCCGCTGCTGGCTGAGAGCCGCCTCCGCCGTCAACCGGGACGCTTCGGCGGACAGCCGGGCCTCTTCGGCGGCCTTGAGACGCGCCGCAAGCTCGGCTTCCAGCGCCAGCTTGGCCTCCGTCTGCAGCCGGGCGGCAAGCTCGGCCTTTTCGCGCGCGAAGTCCTCTTTGAGGCGCGCCGTCATTGCCGCATGCTGCTCGCGCTCCTTCTGGGCGATCCGGTCTCGAATGGCGGAGAACTTCTCGTGCGGGATCGCCTGATCGCACCAGGGGCAGCGCTCGTCGCCCTTGTGCGGGGATGAATGAGCGTGTTCCGGCGTATGATCGAACACGGGGACGGCAACGGGCTGCAGCAGGGACATGGGGCCAGCACTCCGATTGATAGCGGGCAAACAGCCTAGACGATTCGCACGGAAAAATGTTCTTGATTTGTTCAACTTGTCGTCACATTGGTATCAACCTGTGGATAAGTCACAGAAAAATTGGCATAAATATTTGATAAAAAAGGGTGTTCCACTTCAGGTGAACAGGTGAGAACATTGTCGATTAATCGCCTCTGCGGAGCCCCTTCATGACACCCGATGTCGAGACGGTTGTCATCGGCGGCGGCGTCGTCGGGCTGGCCGTGGCCCGTGCTCTGGCGGAGGCTGGACAGGAGGTCGTCGTCCTGGAGCGCCATGGCGCCATCGGCCAGGAGACCAGCAGCCGCTCGAGCGAGGTCATCCACGCCGGCCTCTACTACCCGCCCGGCAGTCTCAAAGCGCGCTTGTGCGTCGAGGGGCGGCGCCTCCTCTATGCGTTCGCCGCCGAGAACGGGGTTCCCCATGTCCGCTACGGAAAGCTGCTCGTCGCGACGACCGCGGAAGAGCTGCCGCGGCTGGACGCGCTGGCGGCCACCGCCATTGCCAACGGCGTGACGGATCTGACCCGCCTGAGTGCCGAGGCGACACGCGCCCTGGAGCCCGACGTCGCCTGCGTCGGGGCCTTGCTGTCGCCCTCAACCGGCGTGATCGATAGCCACGCCCTTATGGTGGCGCTCGAGGGGCATGTCCGCGCGGGCGCGGGCAACGTCGTGCTGAACACGGAGGTGGTGGGTCTTCGTGCGCACCATGGAGACCCCTTCGAGATCGACATCGTCAGCGCCGGCGAGCGGGCCACGCTTACGGCGCGCAATCTCGTCATTGCCGCCGGCCTCGGCGCCACGCGGCTCGGCAAGATGGTTGCGGGGAGGGGATATGAACCTCCCGAAACCTACCCCGCCCGCGGCCACTATTACACGCTCGAAGGCGCCCGCCCGCCGTTCCGCCACCTCGTCTATCCGCTGCCGCATGAAGCCTGGCTTGGGATCCACCTGACGCTCGATGTGGCAGGCGCACCCCGTTTCGGTCCCGATCTTGAATGGCAAGATGAAGCGAGCACGGTGTTCGACGAGGCGGACGGCACGCGGCGCGCGCGATTTGAAAAGGAGATTCGCCGTTATTGGCCGGCATTGCCCGCTGACAGGCTCGCGCCCGGCTATGTCGGCGTCAGGCCCAAGATCTATCGCAGCGGCGAGCCCGCACCCGACTTCGCCATCCATGCGGTGCGCGAGCACGGTATTCCGCATCTCGTCGCACTCTATGGCATCGAAAGTCCGGGCCTCACCTCGTCGCTTGCCATCGGCGCATACGTTGCGACGCGAATTGGCGCGTAACAAAAACGAAGAGGGCGGCCCATCGAGCCGCCCTCCAAAAGTCGGGACCACTGTCGGTGCGTGTTATGGCGCCGGAGTGGGCGAAGCGTCGGGCACCGGAACCGTGATGGTCGGGATCGGCTGACCCTGCTCCTTGGCGAGGTAGGTCAAGCCGCCGAAGATCACCAGGAATACGAGAGCGGTCACGATCGCGTTTCCGAAGCGGTTCGAGAACGACAGGAAGTTGCCGATCAGGTCGACCACGAACACGACAGCAGCCGCAATCAGAACGGGCTGCAGCCACTTGTAGTCAGCGGGCAGGAACTCCACCGGGCTCGGCGGCACGTCGGCCCGCGAGAGGTGATAGAGCACGCCGAAGACCACGGCGAACACGATTGCCGTCACAAGCGCATTCACAAAACGGTTCGAGAAGGACAGTGCATTGCCGATCAAGCCAATGACGAAGACCACACCGGCGGCGATGAGCACGGGCTCAAGCCAAATGTATTCGCTCGGTAAAAACATGGATATTCCCCCAGTTTCTCGCCACCCGGATTCTGTTTTCGATGGCGGCTAATCCTTACCCCAGGGGCCTGCCGTTGTCATGCCGCTTTCTGGACGACTCATGTCTTGCGCGCGTCATGAACGGGCGCCAACCTGGAGTTTCGTCTCGAGCGCGGCCGAGGCCCTCGACATCGCAAAGCAGAATATCCAAAACACTGCAGCAGCAAAGAAATACCCGGTGGCTGCCGTCTGCGGCGACGACCATTTCGCGTCCGCCTGCACGCTTTGCTCGACGATTCCGATCAGATCAAAAAGTCCGATAATGAGTACAAGACTTGTGTCTTTGAACAGGGCGATGAACGAGTTCACGATTCCGGGAATCACCAGCCGAATGGCTTGCGGCAGAATAACGAATGCCATTTTCCGCCAATAGCCGAGACCGAGGGCATCCGCCGCCTCGTACTGCCCGCGAGGAATGGCCTGCAGCCCGCCACGAACGACCTCCGCCAGATAGGCGGCCGAGAACAACGCCACGCCGACGAGCGCGCGCAGCAACTTATCGATGGTGACGTCGGGGGGCAGAAACAGAGGCAACATGACGGATGCCATGAACAGCACCGTCACCAGCGGCACGCCGCGGACCAGCTCGATGTAGGCGGTCGACGTCCACCGCACGAATGGCAGCTCGGACCGCCGTGCAAGGGCGAGCAGGATGCCGAGCGGGAACGAAGCCGCAATGCCCACAGTGGCGATGACGAGCGTCAAGAGAAGTCCGCCCCACAGATCCGTGCGGACCAGCGGCAGGCCAAGCACGCCGCCGCTGAGCAGGATGAATGCGAGCAAAGGAAATACGAGCAGTACGTAGGCCAGGATCGCCGGCTTGCGCGGCACGCCGGGCACGAACAGCGGCACCACGCCCGCGAGCGCCAGCCCATACGTGAGGTGCACGCGCCAGAGTTCGGCCTCGGGATAGCGGCCGTAAAGGAACAGGTTCATCTTGTGCGTGATGAAGGGCCAGCACGCGCCCGCTCCCTCCACGCGGCAGGCCGATCCGTCGCTCCCGGTGAAGACCGCCCGGATGAAGGCCCAGTCGATGAACGCGTACGCCACATGCGCGATCAACGCCATCAGCACGAGGCTCACGACGGATTGCAGCAGGGTCGGGAAAAGCGTCGCTCGAAGCTTTCCGCCCCACGTTTCGAACGGGGTTGCGCTGCGTTCGCTCTTTGCAGTTGAAATCCGCATCGCCTCAGCGCTCCGCCCAGGCCGTGCGGACGTTGAACCAGTTCATCAGCAGCGCCGTCGCGAGACTGATGGCAAGATAGACGGCCATCGTGATGAGGATCACCTCGACCGCCTGCCCCGTCTGGTTGAGCACCGTTCCGGAGAAGACCGACACCAGATCGGGGTAGCCGATGGCGACCGCGAGTGACGAATTCTTGGTGAGGTTGAGGTATTGGTTGGTGAGCGGCGGGATGATGATGCGCAGCGCCTGCGGCAGGATGACGAAGCGCAACGCTTGCCTCCGGCTGAGGCCGAGCGCGGCAGCAGCCTCCCGCTGCCCCTTCGGCACGCCGTCGAGCCCCGCGCGCACGATCTCGGCGATGAACGCAGCCGTGTAGGTCGAGAGCCCGATCAGAAGCGCGAGAAACTCCGGCTCGATCGAAAGACCGTCCTCGTAGTTGAAGCGTCCGAGTTGCGGCGTGGCAAGCGTCGCCTTGAGCGCCAGCAGCACCGCAAGAACCGGCAGCAGAACGACCAGCCCTCGGCCCACGACGTCCACGGGGTCGGCCGGCTCGTCGGCCCGCGCGCGCCGTCTCCTCCAGAGCCACGCCGCTCCGATGAGCGACAGGCCGATCACCGCGGCAACCAGCCCACCGCCGTTTTCAACGACGAGGCGCGGCAGATGCAGCCCGCGGGTATCGAGAAAGGCCCCGCCCGGAAGCGCGAGCGCGCCCTGCGGCATGGGTAACGCCCGGAGCACGGCCACATACCAGACCAGGAGCTGCAGCAGCAGCGGCACGTTGCGCACCACCTCGACATAGGCGAGGGCGAGCCGCGACGCGAGCCAGTTGGGCGATCCCCGCGCGATGCCGAGCGCGAAGCCGAGCACGGTCGCCAGCGCGATGCCGAGCACGGCCACCAGCAGGGTGTTCGAGAGACCCACGAAGAAGGCCCGCGCATAGGTGCTCTTGCTGGTGTAGGGCACCAGCGTCTGCGAAATATCGAAGCCTGCCGTGCGCGCCAGGAAGTCGAAACCGGAGGCGATATTTTGCTTCTCGAGGTTGGCGGCCGTGTTGCGCACCACCTCGACGAAGAGGAACACCAGCACCAGCGCCAGCAGCGCCTGGAATGCCAGTGCGCGCATCTTCGGATCGTAAGCCGCATCGATCCAGGTCTTGCGCGCGAGCCAGCGTTTGCCCCCTTCGCCTGTCATCGCCCTAGCCTCATCTGACCGGCGGGGCGTACATCAGCCCGCCGTCCTTCCAGAGTGCATTGCGTCCGCGCGCGATTTTGAGCGGCGACCCTTGTCCGAGATTGCGCTCGAAGCTCTCGCCGTAGTTGCCGACGGCGCTCAGGATCGACACGGCCCAATCATCGGCGAGCCCGAGACCCTTTCCGTATTCGCCCTCCGTACCGAGCAGGCGGCGGATTTCGGGATTGGAGGAGCTGCGCTGCGCTTCGACGTTGCTCTGCGTGACACCGAGCTCCTCCGCGTTGATTATCGCGAAAAGCGTCCAGCGCACGATGTTCGACCATTGGGCGTCGCCTTGGCGCACGGCCGGGCCGAGAGGCTCCTTGGAGACGAGATCCGGCAGCATCACGTGCTCTTCGGGGTCGGTGAGTCGCGTCCGCTCGGCGATCAGCTGCGAGCTGTCGGTCGTGAACGCGTCGCAACGCCCGTTGGCATAGGCGCCCAGCACCTCGACCAGGCGCTCGTAGACAACTGGACGATAGGTGAGGCCACGCGTCGCGAAGAAATCCGCGAGATTGAGCTCGTTCGTGGTGCCGCTCTGCACGCAGATGCTGGCGCCCTTGAGCTCATCGGCGGACTTGAGGCCGAGCGACTTTCGCACCATGAACGCCTGCCCGTCGAAATAGAGGATACCGACGAAGTTGAGGCCCAGCGACGTGTCGCGGCTCATGGTCCAGGTCGTGTTGCGCGAGAGGATGTCGACCTCGCCCGTCTGCAGCGCCGTGAAGCGCTCCTTGGCGTTGAGCGGCACGAAGCGCACGCGGGTGCCGTCGCCGAAGATCGCCGCCGCGACGGCACGGCAGAAGTCGATGTCGAGTCCCGTCCAGTTGCCCTTGTCGTCAGGTGCGCCGAAGCCGGCAAGTCCCGTGTTGACGCCGCAGACCAGCTGTCCCCGTTTCTTGACGGCTTCGAGCGTCGAAGACTGCGCCACCACGGGTGAAGCGCCGAGCAGCAGCGCCGAGAGAAAACTTAGCGTGCAAAGGAATGAGGAGGTTGCCCGCATTTCAGTGTCCAAGGATTTGCGAGAGGAATGCGCGCGTACGCTTGTGGCGCGGAGCCTCGAACAACGCTTGCGGCGTGCCGTATTCCACGATCTCGCCGCGGTCCATGAATACGACGCGATCCGCAACCGCGCGCGCAAAACCCATTTCGTGCGTCACGACCAGCATCGTCATGCCCTGGCTCGCCAGCTCGATCATGACGTCGAGCACCTCCTTCACCATCTCGGGATCGAGCGCGCTCGTCGGCTCGTCGAACAGCATGATGCGCGGGTTCATGGCCAATGCCCGCGCGATGGCCACGCGCTGTTGTTGCCCGCCGGAAAGTTGCCCAGGAAATTTCTCGGCCTGATCGGCGATGCGCACGCGTTCGAGCAAAGCGCGGGCACCCTTTTCGGCATCCGCACGCTTCACGCCGCGCACCCACTGCGGCGCCAGCGTGAGGTTGTCGAGCACCGAGAGATGCGGAAAGAGGTTGAAGCTCTGGAACACCATGCCGACCTCGGAGCGGATGGTCTCGAGCGTGCGAAGATCGCGTGTGAGTTCCGTTCCGTCGACGACGATGCGTCCGTCGTCGTGCGTTTCGAGCCCATTGAGGCAGCGGATCAGTGTCGATTTACCTGAGCCGGACGGCCCGCAAATGACGATCTTTTCGCCCTCGGCAACCTCGAGGGAAATATCCTTCAGGACATGGAAGTCGCCGAACCACTTCTGAACACCTTCGAGCACCACGGCCGGTGCAGGTGATGTCCGCGCGGAGGAATGAGGAGTGGCGTCGTTCATCGACTCTCGTCGGTTGCGGAGGACTGCGTGCACTATGCCCGACGAGGCCTGCTATTCAATGCTCGCTTCGCACGTGCGCGCGATTGCCCCACCGATTCGGCGTGCGAATTAAAGGTCGCGGCCGAGAAACAGGAGTTCGCGCCCGTCGATCACGACGGCACCGCGCTCGAGAAATCTGTTGGCGAGGTAGAAGCCGACGTTACGCATGCTGCGCGCGGTCACGACATGAACGCCTGGCGCGCTGCCTGCGCGAGCCATATCGGCAAACGTGTCGACGAGGCGGGCCCCGATGCCGCGCCCCCGCCAGTCCGCGTCGAGGTTGACATGGAGCTGCGCCGGGTAGCGGGCGGTGAGATCGCGGAAGCGATGAAAGAAGGCGAGATCGGCGAACACGGGGTCACGCGCCGGATCCTGAAGGCTTCCCACCAGATAGCCGACCATACGTCGCTCGGGCGTCAAGGCAACCAGGGCGAGTTGCGGAAAATGTCGAAGATAGCGGCCGAGCCAGCGCTCGCGAAATGCGGCCTTTTCGGCGGTATCCGCAAAAGTTTGCCGCGCGCTCGACATGAAGAAAATGCCGTCGAGCTCGCGTGTGAGGCGATCGAGCTCGGGCTCCGGCCCGAGCTGGTCCCAGCGGCAAATCTCGACGTCAGGCATGCCCATGTCTGAGGAGAGGCCGCTGAAACAGGGAACGCCTGCTATTCCGCGGCCGCGCGAAACGCCTCCGGCTTGGCCGTAGCAAGGGCCGCAGCCGCTGCCGACCAATAGCGCGCCTCTGCTTCCGCGGCGAGCTTTTCCTTGCGGAAGGCATCGATCCATTCCCAAACCAGTAGGGGATTGGTTTCGGTCAGCGCGGCGAGGTCTTCCGGAGATTTGGAAAGCACGGTGCTGGCGAGGCGCCGCAGTTGCGCGGCTTCGATGAGATCAGGCGCCGGTACATACCCCAATTCGCGAACCCGGCAGGCGCCGTTTGATGTGGTGCGTGATGTGGTGACCCGTTGATGACGCATGATTGTCGCCTCCAATGCACAGCGACAGTAGCGCCGGGACCGCCTGCAAATTAGGCAGAACCGTAGCCTTTCCACAGCTTCCGCATGCTGCGATGCAAGATTCGCTTGACACCGCTGTTGTGCGTTGCACCTCCGCGAGCTGCGAAATGTTGCCAGACTCGCCGCGGAGATGGACCGGCAACCCTAGGCGCGCACAAGCAAAATCATCCGCGCGACGTGCGGCCCGTCGAGCGCAAAGCAGCGCAGCAGATCGGATCAGGCTTACTCGCTGGCAGCTTTAACCGGTCGTGGCGGGCGTCTGAGGAACGCCGGCACATTTCCAGCGAAAGCGCCCACCGCGGCCTTCGACGGCTCCGAATCGGGAGCCCGGGGCGGCCTTGCACGCGGCGCCTGCTGAACAGGACGCTCCTCACGGCGGGCCTCGGTCCTCGGATCGGCGGTGTCGGGTCGCGGCGCCTTCGCATGCTGCTGCGGCTTGGCGCCATCGCGCCGCGCCTCGGGACGCCGCTGCTCGCGGCCGCCCTCACGCGGAGGCTTGGCGTCTGCGCCACGGCTCGTCTCTGCGGGTGCGCTGGCTTGGGAAGCACTGTTGCGCCGCTCGCCGCCGTGGCTCGGGCCGGCAGTGCGCCGTCCCTCCTGACGTCCGCCCTCGCTGCGCCCGCGGTCACCGCGGTCGCCACGTCCGCTCTCGCGCGGTGCTCCCGTGCGCCCGCCGCGTCCACGGCCGCGGCGACGCTTGCCGGCATCCGCGAAATCCTGCTCGCTCGGCGGCTCGCCGATCCACGCCGCCGTCTCTCCGAGCATCTTTTCGATGTCCTTGAAGCTTTTGAGCTCCTCGGTCGTGACGATCGATTGCGCCGTGCCCTCGCGCCCCGCGCGTCCGGTGCGTCCGATGCGGTGCACGTAGTCGTCCGATTGCCACGGGAGATCGAAGTTGAACACGTGCGACACATCGGGAATATCGAGCCCGCGCGCCGCGACGTCGCTCGCCGCGAGAATCGTGATGTCGCCGTTACGGAAGCGGTCGAGCGTCTCCATGCGGCTCTTCTGGTCCATGTCGCCGTGCAGCGCGCCGGCGTTGAAGCCGTGCTTGAGCAGCGACTTCAGCAGGATTGCGACGTCCCGCTTGCGGTTGCAGAAGACGATGGCGTTCTTCACGTTATCCGCGCGGATCATGTCGCGCAGCATCTCGCGCTTTACCCAGTCCTCGCTCTCGGGGCAGAAGCGGAAGCTTTGCGTGATGGTCTTTGCCGTGGTCGCCGGACGGGCAACCTCGATCCGCTCCGGATCGCGCAGGAACTGATTGACGAGACGCGTGATCTCCGGCGGCATGGTGGCGGAGAAGAAAAGCGTCTGGCGACGCGGCGGCAAAAGATTGCAGATCTTCTCGATGTCGGGAATGAAGCCCATGTCGAGCATGCGGTCGGCTTCGTCGATGACGAGAATTTCGACGCCCATCAGCATCAGGCGTCCGCGTTGGAAGTGATCGAGCAGCCGTCCCGGCGTCGCGATCAGCACGTCGACGCCGCGGTCGAGCTTGCGCACCTGATCATCCATCGACACGCCGCCGATCAGAAGCGCCACGTCGAGCTTGTGATTGACGCCGTACTTCTCGAAGCTCTGTGCCACCTGCGCCGCGAGTTCGCGCGTCGGAGCCAGGATGAGCGAGCGCGGCATGCGCGCTCTTGCACGCCCGGTCTCGAGCCGAGCGATCATCGGCAGCACGAACGACGCGGTCTTACCCGTGCCGGTCTGTGCGATGCCGAGCACGTCTCGGCCCGTGACCGCCACCGGGATTGCCGCGGCTTGAATGGGCGTCGGGGAGGAATAGCCGGCCGCGGCGATCGCGGCCTGAACCTTCTGGCTGAGCCCCAGCTCAGCGAACGTCTTCGTATCCAATAAACTAAGTCTCCATCATGCGATCTCTCTTGATCTCGAGCGCGCGCACGCAACCGGAAAAGCGACCCACATTCGAATTGAGTGGGTCTCCGGGCGCAGCTTCGAGACGACGAGAGCGCAGGGGAATGGCAGATGCCGCAAGCGGGCAAATACAGAATTTGGAAGCTCGAAAAGGGACAAATGAGATCGCGTAAGGTCTAGCCCCTGCGCCCGAGCCGCAGCCGGAATCGCACACGCCCCCATAAAAATCAAGAAAAAACAGGGACTTTCTGCTGCTCAAAAGTCGCACTTACACGGCAAACGGCTGCCGTTTTGCACGGCAGCCGTTGTTTTGAGCGCAATTTCAAAGTCTTTTGCGTTCGCCGCAATGCGCGGGAAACGTTCTACTCGTCGAGCCAGCGATACGCGAGCGCGCCGATCACGGCGCCCGCGATCGGGGCGGCCCAGAATACCCAGAGCTGAGACAGCGCCTCGCCACCCGCGAAAAGCGCAGGCCCCAGGCTGCGGGCCGGGTTGACCGACGTGTTCGACACCGGGATCGACATCAGATGGATGGCCGTCAATGTGAGGCCGATGGCGAGCGGTGCGAAGCCTGCCGGCGCGCTCGCGCGTGTTACCCCCATGATGACGATCAGGAAGAACGCCGTCAGCAGCGCTTCGATGATGAGCACGCTGGAAAGGCTGGCATTGATCATCGACAGGCTGCCGTACCCGTTCGCCGCGTAGGTGGCGGGCGCATGGCCGATCGTGGCAAATACGGCGGTCGCAGCGATGGCCCCGAGACACTGCGCGACAATGTAGGGAAGCGCGTCGCCGATCTCGAAGCGTCCGCCTGCAACCAGTCCCAGGGTAACGGCCGGATTATAATGACCGCCCGAGATGTGTCCGATCGACCGCGCGAGCACCAGAACGGTGATGCCGATCGAGAACGCCACTCCGAGAATACCCGCCGCACCGGCGGGGGCTCCGAACGAGTAGAACGCGGCACCCAGAACCGAAGCCGTGAGCATGAACGTGCCGATGAACTCGGCAGCGAGCGCTTTGATTTTCATTGATTGATCTCCCTGCGACTTTCCCCAAGCTGGCAGCACGCCGATGCTCCGTTCTTGGATTGCAGGTCTTCGCAGCCGGCCTCCTTTCAGGTTTGCGAATCGGGTTGCCAGCCCGCAACTCATACCACGTTCGTTTGAACGCTGTCCGACACGGGGGAAACGTCGTCGGAGGTCGGGCCGCCCAGCCCCGACCAATCCACCTTGAGGGTCGCGAACATGACGGCTGTCAGCGCTCCGAAGCCGAGCAGCGCACCCGCGAGCAGCGCGTAGTCCTCGAGCTGCAGGATCAGATAGAGGAATCCGTAGAGCAGAGTGAACAGCGCGGCCATGAGAAGCCCGCTGCGCGTGTTGTCGAGCGCCTTGGCAACATAGGTTGCCAGCATGCCGCCCGTCGCCGCCGAGGCGATGAGATAGGCTTTCGTGAAGCCGATGTGCTCGGCAAACGAGAGCAGGAGGACGTAGAAGAACACCATTGCGATGCCGACGAAGAGATACTGCACGGAATGGACGCGCTTCTCGGACAGGAGCTCGAGCACGAACACGCCCATGAAGCCGACGGCCAGAAAGAGAATGCCGTATTTCACAGCCCGCGTGACGAGATCGTAGAAATCGACGGGCTGATAGAACGTCACGCCGAACAGGTGCGGCTGGAAACGGTCCAGGCCGCCGTCCGACAGCATCCACCCATTGGGCACGCTGCGGGCGAGATGCGGCACGCGCCATTTTGCGGAGAAGCCATCGGCTTTCACCTCTCGCTCGATCGGCAGAAACGCGCCGGTGAAGCTCGGATGCGGCCAATCGGACGTGAGGGCGACCTTCGTTTCGCGGGCCGTCGGAGCGAACGCGAGCGCGCCCGATCCTGAGAAGTGAAGATCGGCGTGAAAGCGGAACGCCTTGGGCGGGGTCTCGCCCTCGATGATCGAGGAGGCGCCTGCAAGTTTCGCGTGCATGCCGCTCGTGTAGATGCCGGGAAGGCCGGCGCTGGGCGAGAACGGCAGCGTTTCCTGCCCGTTCACGGTCAGGCTTGCGGCCTCCTTGAGGCCCGCGACGTCGCTGAGGGCCAAGACGAACAGCGCATCCCGCCAGCGCACGGAGACCGCGTTCGGATCCACATCCGCCATGTCAGGCACGGCGAAGCTGCCGTCGATGGTGAGCTTGGCGGTGTAGACGTTGACGTCGAAGATCGAGCGGTAGAGCACGTTCGAGCGGCCGTCGCCGGCAATCGAAAGCTCTTCGGGCAGGAAAACGGCGCGCCGCTCCTGCGTGGTCTGGATAACCTTGTCGCCCTCCTTGGATTCGATGCGCACGATGTAAGGCACCACGACGAAAGGTCCCGAGAGCTGCTGAGTGCCGCCCCACGTGCGCGCCACATCGCTGACCACCTCGCGCGAGCGCCCTTCCCGCTCGGACACCAGCGCCGCCACGATGAGCAGGGGGATAAGCAAAATCAGGATCAGGAACGCAATGAGAAAGAACTTGAACGCGGGGCTGCGCGCCACCCGTCCCGCCGATCGAATGACGTCCGACATAGCCGCTCCTTGCTCGTGACCTGCCTTTGACATGGGTCTCGTCTGTCCGGGGACGTCCTGGCGGATTTGAGGCGCAAGCGGGCACGGCGGCGGGCACTTGCGCTAACGGTCGGTAGTTTGCGGAAGTTGGCGCAAATTTCCGGGACAGGCCGAGGGATTCCGCCGGCTGGTCGATCGTGTTAGGTTGCTCCGAGCCGCTCGCGCTTACGAGCCACGAGCCGGGAGCGGCCTGAGTTTTGGGGCGCCGCCATGACGAGACGTGCGGTCAGAATTGCGTGGATTGGCGTCGGCCTCTGCTTGGCCGTGGGCGTCGTCGTCGGCGTCCTCGCGCTCGTCGGTCCTCCCGATCAACCTTGGAACCGCAGCCTGCGCGAGCTCTCGACGCTGCTCGATGTCGCCGCGCTCCTCTTCTGGATCGCTGTCTTCGCCATCTACTGGGCGCGAAAGCAGCGCCGCAGCGGCGAATGAGCCGCAGCGGGCGGAGCGACGGGGCACGAGCGTGCAGATCTTTGTCAGCGACCGCAAAACCGGCGATCCGAGTTTTGCCGGACATCTCTACGAACCCGGCTGAAGGAGCGTTTCACCCGGCCGAACATGGACGTGGCCAGCGTGCCGCCCGTCGCCGAGCTGAAACGCCAAGTGGTGTCGCGCACCAGCTATGCACGAGGCTTTGGATAATCGCGCTTGGTCAGCCGGGGTGCTGGAGGATCTCATGATCCTTGAGCCCATATTCCGCCTTCAACTGGTCGATCGCCGTGCGAACGGACTTCGCTGTTCGGCCCGAGCCCAGATCGGTGGCGTCCAAAAGTGCATAGATGAGAAGGCGTGCAAGCCCCCTGGCTCGAGTTACCGAATCTCGGGTTACGGAATCCTGGGATTCGGCAGCGCCGTCGCAGTCATAATGATTTTTCATTGAGATCTCGTCCTGGTGAAGGCGCATGTCGCGCCTATTGATATCTGACGACGAAGCGCTCATGACGCGTGAAAGATCGAGCCAATCTCCATTCGAGCGGTTCTCCACGGTCGGAGTAGACAATGCGGTCCAGGCAGATCAGTGGAGTCTTCTCCGGAACTTCTAGGTCTATCGCATCCGTCGCCGATGCGGGCGCGGCGGTGACAACCTCCTCGGCGTAGCCGACAATGATGCCATTGTGTTGAGCCAGAACGGAAATACGATACCGCGTTATGTCCTCGGGCAAAGTCTTGAACAGGTGCGCTGGAAACCTAGCTATTTCTGTCAAGAAAGGCTTTTGGCCGTGAAAATGTACGCGCTCCATCTCGATGACTTCGTCGTTGATCTTGAGCCCGAGCCGCGAAGCGACTTCTTCGTTCGCGCAAATTCTGGATACTGACTTTCTGCGCTTTTCAGGAATCACGGGCGCCCCGTCCCGTTTGAAAAAACTAGAAAACAAATGCGGTTGAGTCGAAAAATCGCTGACAAATGTTCCGCGCCCCTGTCGACGCGTTACAATCCGCTCATCCTCCATAATATCAAGGGCTTTGCGGACTGTCCCGATGCTGATTCCAAGTTCCTGAGCCAAAAGTGTTTCGTTTGGCAACGATGCACCAGGCTTCCAGTTTCCTTCGGCGATACGATGAACAAGAACATCGCGGACCTGCATATAAAGCGGCCGCGCCAATAACCTCGCTTCGACACTTGGCATGCTATCCCCCGTGATATTGCTAGCCCAGCGACGCAAGCAAACGACTTAGGTAGGGATATAAGGTGTGTTGCTGACGATGACTACTAGTCATCAGTCGAATGAGGATCGCTGTGGATTATCGAACACGGAAAAGCATAGGCTTACTATTATCCTGCAAATGACAGAAAAGGGCGTCGAGCTGTATTTTTCAGCGGAAGCAAAAAATAATCTCCAACGGAAGCTTGAGGCTGTAAGTTCGATGGCGTTCATCGTTCAATTCGTGGCAAGTGATGGCGGATCCCTACAAAATACTGGGAGTTGATCGGAGCGCCTCGCAGGACGACATCCGCAAGGCCTACCGCAAGCTCGCCAAGGAAACCCACCCCGACCTCAATCCGGGCAACGCCGAGGCCGAGCGCCGCTTCAAAGAGATCGCGGCCGCAAACGACATCCTGGGCGATGTCGAGAAGCGCAAGCGGTTTGATGCCGGCGAGATCGATGACAGCGGAGCGGAGATGCCACAGCGGCGCTACTATCGCGAGTACGCCGAGGCCGATCCCAACATGCGCTACCACCGCCGCGCACCCTTCGGCGCCGGCGCCGCCGACGACGCGTTCGATGCGGAGGATATGTTCGCCGACCTGTTTCGCAACCGTGGCCGCGGTGGCGAACAGGTTCGCGCGCAAGGAGCCGACGTGCATTACACGCTCCCGGTCGAATTCCTCGACGCCATCAACGGCGCGCGAAAAACGGTAGCGATGCCCGACGGCAAGACACTCGACATCGAGATCCCCGCCGGCTTTCGCGAAGGCCAGCTCCTGCGTCTCAAAGGGCAGGGCCGCCCGGGATCAGGTGGCGAACCGCCGGGCGACGCCTATGTCGAAGTCCAGGTCCTGCCGCACGATGAATTCCGCCGCGACGGCTTCGACGTCCATTCCGTCCTGCCGGTCACGCTCGGAGAGGCCCTGAACGGCGCCAAGGTTCGGGTCGACACGGTCGACGGTCCGGTTGACGTCAAGGTTCCCAAGGGCGCCAAGAGCAAGACGGCGCTGCGCTTGCGCAACAAGGGTGTGCCGCGCGACAAGGCCGGCGCCCGCGGCGATCACCTGATCGAGCTCGCCATCGTGCCGCCGGAGAACCCAGACGACGAGCTCGCGGCCTTCATGGCGGACTGGGAGGCGCGCCATCCGCAGCATCCCCGGCAAGAACGTGGAGGTCGGACATGATTACGGAACATGAGCTTTGTGCACGCGTGAAGCAGCTCGAAGTCGGTGTGCTCCACCGTTGGATCGAGCTTGGCCTGATCCAACCGCAGACGAAGAATGCCGGCGGCTACCTGTTCGACGATGTCGACGAGGCCCGCATCGGGCTGGTCTGCGATCTGCACTACGGCATGGGCCTCGGGCACGAGAGCTTGCCGATCGTTCTGTCTCTTGTCGATCAATTGCACCAGACGCGCCATTCGTTGCGCGCCATTGCGACGGCGGTATCGGAGCAACCGGACGAGGTGAGGGTGGCCATCACCTCGCGCACCCGGATTGTTCTCGCCGGTCGGGCGTCGAGTGGCACCAGGTCCGGAAGCTGACGCCGGCAGTCGCTCCTAGCCGCCGCGCCGGTTCGCATCGATGGCATCGGCGAGAGCGCTGAAAATGCGGTGGATGAACTCGGCCCGAGGCGCGTCCTTGCAGCGCCGTCGAATGGTGACGTCGGCATAGTGGCGCGCGTCGAGGTTCGGCCAGTTCTCGCCTTGGTTTGCAATCTTCTCGATGGCCTCTTGTGTCTCTCCGTTCTGCACGAGAAGCGCGGCCAGGAGGTAGGTCGTATTCGGGGTGCGAAAAACCTGATCCGACCGCCGTGAAGCCTCGAGCGCACGCGTAAAATCGCCGGTGTTGAGATAGAGCAGACTGATCCAGTGCCATGTCAGCCAGCGCACGGGATTGTCGGGCGAGAGGTTCGCATCGAAGGCCAAAAGACTGTCGATGACCCCCTGGGGCGCTTGCGAGCAGGTATAGGGGACTGCCATCACGAGAAATCGCGCGAGCACGTGATTGGGATCGAGCTCGAGCGTCCGCCGTGTCGCCTCGAGCGACTCGGCGATCCGCCCCGAATGCCAATAGTGAATAGACAGGTTGAAGAGCACGTCGGCGTCACTCGCCGCGAGATCCAGCGCGCGCCGTGCGTGAAGTTGGGCCGATGTGCGTGCTTCGTCCGTGTCGGAAGGCGGGTCCACGGTCGCGAGATAGGCGAGCTTGTCGGCGAGCACGGAATGGGCCTGACCGAGGTTCGGATCCAGATTGACGGCCCTGGTCGCAAACGCCACGCGTTCCTTCTCCCAGGCGAGGCTGTTTCGCGCCTCGCCCGGCACCCAGGTGGAACGCATGTAGAGCTGCCAGGCCGTCTCCGGTCGAGCGGGCCGGCCTCGCATGGTCCGCTTGAAGGCATTGTAGAGTTGGGGGCGAAGCTCGGCCGCAAGCGTGGTGACCAACTCGCTCTGCACGGCAAACTCGTTTCCGAGCACTCGATTGAATTCCTGCGCCCAGATGTGGGCATCCGTCTCGGCATCGATGAGCTGCACGTTGATACGGATCTGCTCGCCGTGGCGCTGCATGGCGCCTTCCACGATGAAGCGCACGCCCAGCTCGCGGCCGACGCGGCGAAGGTCGGTCGCCTCCCGATACTGGAAGGCAGACGTGCGCGAAGCGAGCGAAATGGATTTTGCCCGCGCAAGCGCAGTCGTGAGTGCGTCCGTCAGACCGTCGGCGAAAGAGGCATTCGATGTGTCGCGCGACATGTCCGTGAATGGAAGAATAGCGAGCGTGATGGCGTCGCTTACGGGTGCGGGATCTGCCGCCTGCGTGCCGATCTCGGCTGGAGCACCGGCGCGGTCGAAAGATCGAATCCCAAAGAACAGGAGCAACGCCAGCACCGATCCGGCAGCCAGCAGGAGCAGCGGAAAATGACCCGCACGTGCCCAGGGTCGGGACATTTCGAGAACCGCCTCTACGGGGTCCGTCTCATTACCCGTTCCGGCCTGATCCGCCTCCGGCTGGGCGTGGCCGGTGAGCAGCGAGACGGTGTAGCCGCCCCTGGGGATCTC
Organism: uncultured Hyphomicrobium sp.; assembly: GCF_902826555.1. Classification (GTDB taxonomy): domain Bacteria; phylum Pseudomonadota; class Alphaproteobacteria; order Rhizobiales; family Hyphomicrobiaceae; genus Hyphomicrobium_C. The sequence continues at coordinate 53,602 of NZ_CADEFI010000011.1, read as the reverse complement.
GATTCGCACCGGATCGTCCCGGCCGCTCGTGCGGTAGTAGGTTTCGAGGAGCTTGCGCAGACGTCCGGCCTGCACCCTCACGATTGGGTCCGTTCCGGGATCGAACTCCGCGCTTCGCTCGAACACGTCAACGCCGATCGTGTACCCCTTGAGCCGCTCGGCATCGCCTGCGAGCGTCGCATCGACGAGATAGCGCAGAAGGGACCGCATCTTCGGCGCCGACACAAAGTCCTCCGACGCGAAAATCGTGTCGAGCTGGCGTTCGATGAGGGCGCGCTCGGGAATCATGTCCCTTCATCCGATCAAAATTCCGGCCGCGCGGGCAGGCGGCACGACGAGCCGCAGACCAAAGTTGAAAATCCGGGAAAAACGTTTGTCGGAAAAGGTGTTGGTCGGTCCGCCCGCCCGCGGGTGTAACGGTAAGTAGCGGTGACATACTACCGGCCTTCGGAGCTGTCGCCTAGGTTCTCGCTACATCGTATCGCGCTTGTAAGGGCTTGGGGACAGCACGTGTCCCCGGGCCCATTTTGCGACCGCGCGATCAAGCTTCCCCAAGCAAAGTACTGAACGTTGCTCAACGGCGCGCACACGATTTCGGCGCGCTCGCCCGGGGACCACAATCAATCGATCGGACTGAGAGCGGCCTGACCATGCGCTACTATTTCCATTTGGAAAATGATGAGAGCATTCACATCGACCATCTCGGCAAGGATTTCGAGTATGTCGAAAGTGCGAAGGTTCACGCGGCATCCGTTGCACGCAAGCTAGCCGCGACGGACCGGTGGCAGGGTTGGTCATTGCGGGTCATCGACGCCCGCAACGCCGAGGTCACGAACATCCCGATCCAGGACACGCTCCTGCATTCATAGTCGAATCGCCGCGCAAACTACGAGCGCACTTACGCACCTGGCGATGTCCGCACACGGGCGACGGCTGCCTGCCAACCCGCCCATTTGCGCGCACGCTTTGCCTCATCCATCTGAGGCGTGAAGCGGCGGTCGAGCCGCCAGGTTGCTGCGAGCCCTGCCGGATCCGGACAGACACCGGCGCGATATCCAGCGAGAAAAGCAGCCCCGAGCGCGGTGGTCTCCATCACCACGGGCCGATCCACGGGCGCCCCCAGGATGTCGGACAGGAACTGCATCGTGACGTCGCTGGCCGTCATGCCGCCGTCCACGCGCAGCACCGTGTCGCCTGCCGCCGGCGAGTCGGCGCGCATGGCATCCAGCATGTCGCGGGTTTGATAGCCGACCGCCTCGAGCGCTGCCTGCGCGATTTCCGATGGGCCGGAATTGCGCGTAAGGCCCAGCAGTGCGCCGCGTGCGTCCGCATCCCAGTACGGCGCCCCGAGGCCCACGAACGCCGGCACGAGGTACACCTGCTCGGCCGGATCCGCCTTCTGCGCGAGCCCATTGACCTCTGACGCCTTCTCGATGAGATGCAACCCGTCGCGCAGCCATTGCACCGCCGCGCCGGCAATGAAGATCGCGCCTTCGAGCGCATAGGTGCGCTGCCCATCGAGCTGATACGCGATCGTGCTGAGGAGCCGATGGCGCGAGCGTACCGGCTCGGCGCCCGTGTTGAGCAGCGCGAAGCAGCCGGTGCCGTACGTGCACTTCATCATCCCCGGCGTAAAGCAGCCCTGTCCGATCGTCGCCGCCTGCTGGTCGCCCGCGATGCCGAGAATGCGAATAGCGCCGCCGAACAGCTCGGGCAGCGTCTCGCCGAACTCACCCGCGCAATCGCGGACGTCCGGCAGAAGCCGGGTAGGAACTCCAAACAGCCCGGTCAGCTCCGAGTCCCATGCGCCCGACGCGATGTTGAAGAGAGCGGTGCGCGATGCGTTCGTCGCATCGGTCGCGTGCGTTGCTCCGCCCGTAAGCCGCCACAGCAAAAACGTGTCGACCGTTCCGAACGCGAGGCAGCCTGCATCAGCAGCCACCCGCGCCCCCTCGATGGTGTCGAGCAGCCACGCGATCTTGCTCGCCGAAAAGTAGGGATCGAGCACCAGCCCGGTCTTCTCGGTGACGACGGCCTCGTGCCCTTGTGCGCGCAACGCGGCGCAGGCGTCCGCCGTGCGGCGGTCCTGCCAGACGATGGCGTTGTGAATGGGTTTTCCCGTCTCGCGGTCCCAAACGATCGTCGTCTCGCGCTGGTTGGTGATGCCGATGCTGGCGACATCCGCGGCGGCGATGCCGGCCGTCTCCATCGCCTCGCGCACCGTCGCGACGACGGCCGCCCAGATCTCTTCGGGGTCATGCTCGACCCATCCTGCTGCCGGATAGATCTGTCGCAGCTCCTGCTGCGCGACGGCAATCACGTGCAGCGCCGCGTCGAAAATGATTGCTCGTGTGGAAGTGGTGCCCTGATCGATCGCGATAATGTGCGTCATCGCTCAGGGCCGCCCTGTCTAGATGTCGAGATCCTTCGCGAACGCGGCGCGATCCTGGATGAAGCGGAAGCGCGCTTCCGGCTTCGAGCCCATCAGTGCATTGACGGCTTCGCCGATCGCGGTGCGGTCTCCGTCGCCGATCTCCACACGGAGCAGCAATCTCTTCCTCGGGTCCATCGTCGTTTCTTTGAGCTGCTGGGCGTTCATCTCGCCGAGGCCCTTGAAGCGGCTGATCTCCACCTTGGCATTGGCCGCGAACTCGCGCTTCAGGATCTCGTCGCGCTGCTCCACGGTCGTCGCGTAGAACGACTTCGCTCCGTGCGCGAGCTTGAAAAGCGGCGGCACTGCCAGAAAAAGATGCCCGTTCTCGATCAGCTCCGGCATCTCCTGGTAGAAGAACGTGATGAGTAGCGAGGCGATGTGCGCGCCGTCCACGTCCGCGTCCGTCATCACGATCACGCGTTCGTAACGCAGGTCGTCGTCGCGGTACTTGGCCCCGGTCCCGACGCCGAGCGCCTGAATGAGGTCTGCGAGCAGCTGGTTCTGCGAGAGTTTGGCCGACGAGGCGTTGGCCACGTTCAGGATCTTGCCGCGCAAGGGAAGAATGGCCTGGGTCTCGCGGTCGCGCGCGCTCTTGGCCGAGCCGCCAGCGCTGTCGCCCTCGACGATGAAGATCTCCGTGCCGGCTGCCTGCTGGATCGAGCAGTCCGCGAGCTTGCCCGGAAGACGAAGCTTGCGCGTCGCCGTCTGGCGCCCGATCTCTTTTTCCCGCCGGCGCTTCAAGCGCTCCTCGGCCTGGTCGACGGTCCACTCAAGGAGGCGCGTCGCCTGCTGCGGGCTATCCGTCAGCCAATGATCGAAAGCGTCCTTGACCGCCGATTCGACGATGCGCTGCGCTTCCTGCGTCGCCAGCTTGTCCTTGGTCTGGCCCTGGAATTCTGGCTCGCGGATGAAAACGGAGAGCATTGCAGCCGCCGTGCCCATCACGTCCTCGGCCGTGATCTGCGCCGCCTTGCGGTTGCCGACGCGCTCGCCGAACTCGCGCAAGCTTTTGGAGAGCGCCGAGCGGAAGCCGTTCTCGTGCGTGCCGCCTTCGCCCGTCGGGATGGTATTGCAGTAGGAGCGGCAGAAGCCGTCCTCGTCGGCGACCCACGCCACGGCCCACTCGACCGAGCCGTGCTTGCCTTCGCGCTCGACGTTGCCGGCGAAGATGTCTTTGGAGACGAGCGTCTGGCCCGCGATCTCGGACGCCAGATAATCCTTGAGCCCGCCCGGAAAATGGAACACGGCCTCCGCAGCGGTATCGTCCTTGATCAGCGACGGATCGCAGCTCCAGCGGATCTCGACGCCGCCGAAAAGATAGGCCTTCGAGCGGGCCATCTTGAAGAGACGCGCCGGCTTGAAGTGCGCGCCCTTGCCGAAAATCGTCTCGTCCGGATGAAAGCGCACCTTTGTGCCGCGCCGGTTCATCACCGAGCCGAGCTTCTCGAGCTTGGTCTGCGCGACGCCGCGCGAGAACACCATGCGGTAGAGCTGCTGGCCGCGCGCCACCTCCACCTCGCACGTGTCCGACAAGGCGTTGACCACCGACACGCCGACGCCGTGCAGTCCGCCGGACGTATTGTACGCCTTGCCATCGAACTTGCCGCCCGAGTGCAGCGTGCACATGATCACTTCGAGCGCGCTCTTGTTCTTGAACTTGGGATGCGGGTCGACGGGAATACCGCGCCCATTGTCCGTCACCGAGAGGAACCCGTCCGCGTCGAGCCGCACTTCGATCCAGTCGGCATGGCCGGCGACGGCCTCGTCCATGGAGTTGTCGATGACTTCCGCGAACAGGTGGTGCAGCGCCTTCTCGTCCGTGCCGCCGATGTACATGCCCGGGCGCCGCCGGACGGGCTCCAGCCCTTCCAGCACCTCGATATCTGCGGCGGTGTAGGTTTCGGACGCGTCGCTGGTCTTGCGGGCGCGGCTGGTCTTGTCGGTCATGCTTTGTGTCAGGCTCGAGAAGAGATCGCGGATCGATTGGGCCATGCGCCGTCACCTCTCGCCCTTGCAAAGGCGTGGCCCGGCGGCGCAACGCAATACAGACGCGAGCGCGGGGCCCGAATCTATGGGTTGTCGTATCGGGTGAGAGGTGGCACGGCCCGCCGACGCTTGGCAAGCCGGGCGTGCGTACCGGCCACAGGCGGAGAACGATTTCGGCTGCGTCCGGCGCCCATCGGAAGTCGCTTCGCTGCGCCGGAAGCGTTCTCGGCGATATCCACGACTTGCCACGTTTTCAATCGGTTCCGGTCACCACAATGCCGGGGTTCCGTCACCGCTCGCCCGCACGGGCGCCGCAGACGGGGAATATCCGTCGACGTTGTTTTCAAAAGTTTCATATCGATGGAGATTTGACGAATGACCGCTCGATCTCTGATTCCGTTCCTTTTTACACCCGCATTTACACTCCTCTTCGCGTTGCCCGCGCCGGGCGCACTGGCCGGCGAGGCGCGCGAGATCGCCGAGCCGATCACGCACGAAAACCTTGCCATCTACTTCATCAAGGGCCCATCTGCTGCGGGGCCTGTCCCTTTGACCCTGGACGAGGCGCTTGAGAAAGGCCGCGTCAAGGTTCACGAGACGCAGCAGGTGAGCGAGCTCGAAATCGAGAATGCCGGCGAAGAGCCCGTGCTCGTCCATGCCGGCGACATCGTCAAAGGCGGCCAGCAGGATCGCGTGCTGACGGTCACGATCCTCGTTCCGCCGAAATCCGGTCGCGTGCCGATTGCGTCCTACTGCGTCGAGCGTGGGCGTTGGTCGGCGCGCGGCAACGAGGAGGTCGCCACCTTCACCAGCTCCAAGAGCTTCATGCCCTCGCTGGAGGGCAAGCGCGCCATGCGTCTCGGCCAGAAATACGAGACCGCCTCGGTAGCCGCGAGCGCTCCGGCTGCCTCCGAATCGCTTGACGCCGGGAGCCCGGATCGGACGCCACCTGATGTCGATAATCTCAACAGGGCGCTCGATTCCCTGCCGGTGGTCGGACAGCAACTTTCTACCGCTGCTCCCGCTGCCCCCGACGCGCAGGGCGAGGTTTGGCGCAACGTCGACAGGATGCAGAGCGCGCTCGGCATGAGCTTGAGCTCGAACGTAGCCGCCGAGGCATCTCCGACCAGCCTGCAGCTCGCGCTTGAAAACGAGAAGCTGGCCAAGGCGCAGGCGGCCTACATCGACGAGCTGAAGCCCAAGGGAGAGAGCGAGGCCGACGTGGTGGGCCTCGTAATTGCGATCAATGGCGAGCTGAAGAGCGCCGACATTTACCCGTCGAACGCGCTGTTCCGCAAATACTGGACGAAGCACCTGAACGCCGCGGCGACCGAAGCCATCTCGCGGCGCGAGGACACCAAGGCCGCACAGCCCACCAAGTCGGACGTCGACGCCTTCCTCAAGGATGCCGACGCCGGCAAGAAACACGAGCAGGCCCTCAACGACGCCCTCAATCTCGAGGTCTCGGAAGGCGAGAAGACCGAAGCCTTCGCCTCCCGCATGAAAGGCGGCGAATTGCTGCATATGAACCTGTTGAAGAAATAAACGCGAAAGAGGAGCGGGATCGCGCGCCACGACGCGCGATCCCGCTTCCACGTGCGCCGAAACGTCGCCCTGGCACACGATTTGTGATCTACGCGTCGCCCGTCTCTGGTATCTGCGGTGCCAAGCAGTTTGATCCGCTTGAGGCCAAAGAGACCGAGCGATGCAAGACCAACAACAAAACACGCCCGCGCCTCGCCGCACATGGCTCGCCGCACTCGCCGATGAGCCGCGGTTCCTGATGCTGTTGCCCGGTCTCTTCTGGGCCGGCAACGCCATTGTGGCGCGCTCCATCGCCGAACATATTCCCCCCATCGGGCTGGCGTTCTGGCGCTGGACCGTGGCCGCAGTCCTGATCGCCCCGCTCGCCTGGCCCCACTTGCGCCGCGACGTGCCCCAGATGGCGCGCAACTGGCCGGTCATGCTCGTGCTGACCGCGCTCGGCATCAGCATCTTCAACACGTTTCTCTATGTCAGCGCGCACACCACCACGGCCATCAACATCGTCATGCTGCAAACGGCGATGCCGATCGTCGTCGTCATCGCCACGTTCCTGATTTTTCGCGAGACGCTCACCGGCTGGCAGGCCGCCGGCATCGCCGCATCCTTGGCGGGCGCGCTGACGCTGATCTCGCACGGCGATCCGGCCGTGCTCATGACCCTCGACTTCAAGCGTGGCGATCTCTGGATGCTGGCCGCGGTCGTGAGCTATGCCGTCTATACGGCACTGCTCCGCTTGCGCCCGCCCGTGCAAGGGCTGAGCTTTGCCTTTGTCACGTTCGCCCTCGGCGCCACGCTCCTACTGCCGTTCTACATCGCCGAGACCGTGTGGGTGCGCCCCATGCCGGTCTCGGTCGAATCCGCGCTCGCTGTCGGCTACGTGTCGATCTTCGCTTCGATCCTGGCCTACTTGGCCTTCAACCGCACCGTGGAATTGCTCGGCGCCAACACGGCCGGGCTCACCGTGCATCTGGTGCCCGTCTTCGGCACCATCCTGGCCGTGCTTTTGCTCGGCGAAGAACTCCACGCCTACAATCTCGTCGGCATCGCGCTCATTGGCTGCGGCCTTTGGCTCGCCACCCGCGAGCGGGCGAGTTGATCAGAACCCGACGTTGTCGATCAGCCGCGTCTTGCCGAGCCAGGCGGCAGCGAGCACGCGCCCCGGACGTCCCGAGCCCGGCACGAACGGCGCCAGAGTTTCCGCATCTCGCACGTCGATGTAGTCCACCCGAGCGAAGCCGGCGGCGATCAGCGCCTCCGCCGCCTCCCGCGGATCGCGCCCGCGCGCCACCTCCGAAATGGCTTTGTAGAGCATGGGCGCGATGTAGCGGTCGTTCTCGCTGAGGTAGGCGTTGCGCGAGGAGAGCGCGAGCCCGTCGTCCTCCCGCACCGTCGGCACGCCCTGGATGGCGACCGGCAGCGCCAGATCCCGCACCATCTGCCGGATCACGGCGAGCTGCTGGAAATCCTTCTCGCCGAACAGCGCCACGTCCGGCAGCGCCGACAGGATGAGCTTGCACACCACCGTTGCCACGCCGCCGAAGTGGTGCGGCCGGAACGCGCCTTCGAGCGGCAGCGCCGCCCCTTCCGGAACGATGCGCGTCGCGAAGCCGTCGGGATAGATCTCGGAAACGGCGGGCGCCCATACGAGATGCGCGCCCGCGCCGGCGAGCTTGCCCACGTCTCCCGCTTCATCGCGCGGGTAGCGGTCGAGGTCCTCGTGCGGCGCAAACTGCGTCGGGTTGACGAAGATCGACACCACCACCTTGTCCGCCATGGAAAGCGCCGCGCCGACGAGCCCGATGTGGCCGGCATGCAGCGCGCCCATGGTCGGCACCAGCGCAACGCGATCGCCGGCCGCCCGCCATTGCCCCACCGCATGCCTTAAATGACTGATTGTGCGTACGATCTCCACGTGCGCTACCCGCCTCTCCGATTCGCCATCCGGCCGCCGATTGGGCCCGCCGATTGCGCGTGAAGTGAGGCTGAGCGGATCACTGCGTCAAGGGGGTGTGAGGCCCTGAGCCCTTCCGGCCACCGTTGCGGAGCCCGTTGTACAACCCACAGCAAAGCGCCACATGGTAAAGTGCAAACGCCGGAAGAATCAGGTGTGCTCCCTTCGGGACATAGCCGCGCGTTGAGCCGGACTTCGAAATCGGGACACGGGATGGTTGCGCTGAGAAAATCCGAGTTCGCTGCCCGCCGGGCCGGCGAAGGCGAGGAGCCGGCGCGCGACGAGATTGCCGCACACTATCTCTCCGACGAAACGCGCCTGGTCGGCGGCTTGATCGAGCGCGCCGTCTTCACCGAGGACGAGCGCCGCCGCACCGGCGAGATGGCACGCAACCTGGTGGAGTCAGCTCGCGCCGATGCTGCCAAGCACGGCGGCGTCGACGCCTTCATGCGCGAGTACGGCCTCTCGAGCGAGGAGGGCATCATTCTGATGTGCCTCGCCGAGGCGTTGCTGCGCATCCCCGACGCCGAGACCGCCGATCGCTTCATCGCCGAGAAGATCGCCGGCGGCCAGTGGGAGCGCCACCGCGGCCACTCCGACAGTACGCTGGTCAATGCGTCCACCTGGGCGTTGATGCTGACCGGCCGTATCGTCAAGCTGCGGGAGGCGCGCGGCGCCAACCCCTGGGAGGCCCTGAAGCGCCTTGCCGCGCGCTCGGGCGAGCCCTTTATCCGCCAGGCCGTCCGCCAGGCGGTCAAGCTGCTAGGCGATCAGTTCGTGCTCGGCCGCTCCATCCGCGAGGCCATCGCGCGCTCCGCCCCTTACGAGGCCCGCGGCTTTCGTTTCTCCTACGACATGCTGGGCGAGGCGGCGAAGACGGCGAAAGACGCCGAGCGCTACTTCGACCGCTACATGACCGCCATCGACGCGGTCGGTCACGCCGCAGGGCCCAATCCGCTGTCGCATCCCGATTCCCTGCTCGCCCGCCCGAGCCTGTCGGTAAAACTGTCCGCGCTGCATCCCCGCTACGAGCCGGGCAAGGAAGCACGCCTTGCGGAGGAGCTCTATCCGCGCCTCATCGCACTCCTGCGCGCGGCGGAAGCCCGCGGCCTCGCCGTGACGCTCGATGCCGAGGAGCAGGATCGCCACGAGCTGTTGCTCGACATGTTCTCGCGCGCCTACAGGGATCCGGAGCTCGAACGCTGGACCGGCCTCGGCCTCGCGGTGCAGGCTTACGGCAAGCGTGCCATCCCGACCATCCGCTGGCTGCGCCGCCTCGCCGAGCAGGGCGGCAAGCGCATTCCCGTCCGCCTCGTCAAGGGCGCCTACTGGGATAGCGAGATCAAGTGGGCGCAAGAACGCGGCCTCGCAGACTATCCGGTGCTGACGCGCAAGCTTCACACCGACGTTTCCTATCTTGCCTGCATGCGTCTCATCCTCTCGGACGCCAAGGCCTTCTATCCGCAGTTTGCCACCCACAACGCCCACACCGTCGCCTCCGCCATCGTCGCGGCGGGCCAGACGGCCTTTGAGTTCCAGCGCCTGCACGGCATGGGCGAGGCGCTTTACGAGGAGGTCTCCGCCCCCGGCAAGCTGCGCCACCCGTGCCGCATCTACGCGCCGGTCGGCGAGCACGAGGATCTGCTTTCCTATCTCGTCCGTCGCCTGCTGGAAAACGGGGCCAATACGTCGTTCGTCAATCGTCTCGCCGACGACGAGGCCCCTGTCGGCCAGATCATCCGCGATCCGGTCGAGACCGCCGAGCGCGAGCGGGCCGACACGGCCACCAAGCCGCTGCCGCGCCCTCGCGACATCTTCTGGCCTGAGCGTAAGAACTCGTTCGGCGTCGCACTGACGGAACGCACCGCGCGCGGCGAGCTGATCGCGCAGATGGAAGCCGCCCTCGGGCACGAGTTCGACGCCGGTCCCATCGTCGACGGCATCGAGACCATCGGCGGCCCGCAGGCGGCACTTCTGACCTGCCCGCACGATCGCCGGGAACGCCTCGGCAGCGTGCGCATCGCCACCCCGCGCGAGGTCGACGCCGCCATCCAGAGCGCCGAGCGCGCAGCTCACGCTTGGGACAAGCTCGGCGGCCCCGCCCGCGCCAAGATCCTGGATCTGGCCGCCGACATGATCGAGCGCGACCGCGCCCGGCTCATGGCAGTTCTCGTGCGCGAGGCCGGCAAGATGTTGCCCGCGGCGCTCGCGGAGGTGCGCGAGACGGCAGACCTGCTGCGCTATTACGCCGTCGAGGCCCGCCGCCTGATGAGCGCGCCGGTCGCCCTGAAGGGTCCGACCGGCGAGACCAATACCCTCGACTTGAGAGGGCGCGGCCCCTTCGCCTGCATCGCACCCTGGAACTTCCCGCTCGCCATATTCGTCGGCCAGATCGCGGCCGCGCTCGCTGCCGGCAATCCGGTGCTCGCCAAGCCCGCCGAGCAGACCCCCGTCACGGCGATGCTCGCCATCCGCATCCTGCACCAGGCCGGCGTTCCGACCGACGTCCTGCATCTTCTCACCGGCTCCGGCGCCGTCGGTGCCGCGCTCGTCAAGTCGCCGAAGGTCAAGGGCATCGCCTTCACGGGCGGCAACGACGCGGCCTGGGCCATTCAGAAGGCGCTTGCCGACCGCAAGGCCGACATGGTGCCGCTCATTGCCGAGACCGGCGGTCTCAATGCGATGATCGCCGACAGCAGTGCGCTGCCGGAGCAGGTCGTGCGCGATGCCGTGCGCTCGGCCTTCGACAGTGCCGGTCAGCGCTGCTCGGCGCTGCGCGTGCTCTTCGTGCAGGAGGAGATCGCCACGCGCACCATCCGCATGTTGACCGGCGCCATCGAGGCCCTCGAGGTCGGCGACCCGTTCGACTACGCGACCGACATCGGCCCCGTGATCGACGAGGCGGCTCAGGACGCGCTCGAGGCCCACAAGGTCCGCATGCAGCGCGACGCGCGCGAGCTGATCGACCTCCGCCTGCCGACCGGCTGCCGCGCCGGCACCTACGTCACGCCGGCCTGCTATGAGATGGACAGCATCGGCGTGCTGGAGCGCGAGGTCTTCGGCCCCATCCTGCATATCGTCCGCTTTGCCGGCGGCCATCTGCCCAAGGTGGTGGATGAGATCAACGCCACCGGCTACGGCCTGACGCTCGGCGTGCACAGCCGCATCGGCTACGTCGCCGACTACGTCGCCGAGCATGCCCGCGTCGGCAATCTCTATGTCAACCGCAACCAGATCGGCGCCGTGCCGGGCGTGCAGCCGTTCGGCGGCGAAGGCCTGTCGGGCACCGGCCCCAAGGCGGGCGGCCCGAACTACCTCGTGCGCTTTGCGACAGAGCGCGTGCGCACCACCGACGTCACAGCCACCGGCGGCAACGTCGGCCTGCTCACCGAAGGCACTCCCAGCGACGACTAGGGTCAGACGTGCGCGCCCGTCGCAGCTACTTAACTTCTATCAGATACAGCGCCCAGACCCACGTCGCTTCCTCCTCTTGCGAGACGGCTTTGCCGTCTGTGCCGTGGATCAGCCAGACAGGGCCCCGACCGCCGATCGACAAGGGCGCGCCGTTGGCGTTGATCGCCAAAATCCAATCGTGGGCGGCTCTCTCCTCCGGCGTCAGCTCGACGTTGTAACTGTCGAGCGCTGTCGCAACGATCGTGGCATCCGTTGCGACGCCGGCCGCAGTCAATGCATCGAGCAACCGCGGACCTTCGAGTTCAACTTTTCCTGGCCAGCCTTTGACGTTGGTTGAAATCTTGGTTTGCGGCAGGGCCGCGAGCACCGAGCGCGTAAAGACAAAGGCCTTCGCAAAGGTCTTGTCCTTGTGACTGAGAAAGGCGTCGTGGAAGGGATCGAGCGCGCCGCGATTTGGATGCGAAACTTCGCCCGCGATGGTCAATATCGGTGGTTCCGGCTCGGCGGCGTTCGAGGCCCCAGCGATCAGTAACGCGACAACGGCCGTCGCAATCGAAAGCAATCTTTGCACTATTGTCTCCTCGGATCGCGATGCGCCGATGTCGTTTGGTCGATGAATTCCGGTAGTGGCACGCAGGTGTAGCCGTAGCCTTTGATCTGTTTGATGATCGGCGCTGACGACGTCACGATGCCCTCGATTTTTTCGCGACCGAGCGCGGCCGCGACGCTTGTTTCATCGTAGTCGCGCAGCGCTTCGCCGTTGTGCTGTTCGACGTACGTGCAGGCCTGATCGGAATAGCAGGCGATTGCCAAGTCATCGAGGGATGCTGGATCACTGGACTTCAGGCAGATGAGTTCAGATGACGCGGCGCTCGCCGGAGTGATCGTGCTGAGAAACGCAATGGCTACGAATGCAAACTGCCTTGAACAACGGCGCAACCGCAACTGCATCGGAACAACTCCTGACGATCTGGAGCCGCCAATCTAGTGGGCCATCGGCACATCGGCAACGTCGGCCTTCTGGCGGGCCCGGCGTCGGCTAGGCCGCGCGGACAACCGGATATCAGCAGATCTAAGCGCTGCCTCTAATCCTTCCGCAAGGGATTGGCAGAAACCCACCTTTTCGCAGCGTCGCGTGGTGCAAGCCCATCGACATTGACCCACAGGTCCATTTGCGTGACGGCATCGATGCTGAGCGTAATGCCCTTGAGGCGGTCGAGGGTCTCGGGCGACAGTTTGCCTTTCAAGCTTTCATGTCCGAGGAGGACGGCGGTATCGCCTTTTCCGTAGATGCCCTTCGGCTCATCGAGCACGCGGACCTTGTAAGCCGCGTTGATCCACTGCGGCTGCCAAAGCGGCATGACGAGCCAGCGTTGCTCGGCAACCGCTTGCTTGAAATTCGCGATCCAATCCGTCGCTTCGCCGGGGATGACCTCGTACCCGGCTGCGTCCAAGCCGTAGGCCTCACGAATCTTCGAGGCACCGACCATGAGCCCGGACGTGGCGCCGATGCCGCGAATTCTCTTGTCCATCCGCGCCGCGACGTCAGGCTTCTTCAGGTCGTCGATCGAACGCACCAGATCGGCAGGGACGTAGTCAGGCACTGCCCAGTAGAGCCGCGCATCGCCGTACAGCTCTCCGACAATGTATGTGACGTCCTTCACCTTTGCATAAAGAGGTGCGTGGCCGTCGGGAAGCCAAGCCGCCGCCAGGATATCGACCTCGCCCGCGCCGAGCTTCGGAAAGATGTCGCCATGACTGCCGGTCGTGACCTCGACCTTGTATCCGTCGTGCTCCAGCACCTCCTGCACGATGCCGCCGACCACGGCGTAGAATGACAGCCCGACCTGGCCGAGCCGGATGACCCGTTCCTCGGCTACGGAAGACGTAGCCGTCGTCAGCACCGCGAAGAGGGCGAACGACAGACGCGCAAAATGCTTCAGCATGAACCCTCCTCTAGCGATTGCCACGCGAGCGTTTGTGGGCTTCCATACCCTTGGCGAAGACCTCCTTCACGGGCCCGAGTGCTTGCACGAATTCGAGCTGTTCGCCTTCAGATCCCTTGCAATAGATCAGCCTCCATCCGTTCGATTTGCCTTCGGTGATGCCGTTGCTGTTCGCTTCGAGGGGCGCGGCCAAACGGTCCTGCTCGGTGGTCACAGTGACCACGCGGTTGGCCCTGACCTGGGGCATTCCGCGTTTCGCCGCTTCCGCTTCGAGATCGGCGATGAATTGGTTGAAATCGACATCGTCGCGGATGTGAAAGCAGATGTGCATCATGCGCGGAAACGCAGGACTCATATGGTCGAGCGGCTCGGCAAATGCGCTACCGCTGCCGGCCGGCTGCTCGGCGTCGCGGTACTGCAGCAGCTCGATTACAACATTGTCGAACTGGATAAAGCGAACATCCAGGCGCTGCGCACCACCCCGGAGGTCTGGAATTCCCATCGTGCGCGGATTGACATCGCGCTCGCGTGCCTCGATCTCCTGATCGGTCAGCAGCGTGTTGTGGATGCGTTCCCCATGAAAGTCACCGTCCCGCATGATCTCGGTGCCGCCGAGTACCTCGGTATAGAATTCGAACGCGCGATCCATATTCTGCACCGTGAGGCCGAAGTGCTGGACGCCCTGTAGCCTGAGACCGAGCGCGCCTTTATTGGCAGCTCCGTTGCTTTGCGCATAAGTGGGAACGGTGCCGCCCGCGACACTTCCCGCGCCGGCGATTGCCATCGCGCCGGCAGCGCGCATGACGTCGCGGCGATTGAGTGAAGTTGGCCCGTCATCTCGCGTGGATTGATCCATAGCTTCCTCCTCAGTTCGAGCGGAGAGATGCCAACCGGCGACGGCCTGCGCATAATTCCGCCTGGAACCGTATACCGATCATCCAGAAAGGGCTTTAGTGAATTGCCGATGTTCTTTTGGAAGGTGCCTTTGAGGCACGCCGTCCACGTCCCCTAAGGATTGACCCGTATGAAGCGTGGGCGTTTGTTGGCAAGGAGGCCTGTTAGACGGTGACGCCTCAATCGCCCGTCTTCTTCGCGCGAACCTTGAACTTGCGTGGTCCCAGCAGGTCGTCGGCCGTCTCGACTTTCTTCGACAGGAAAATGGCCGCGTCGATCTTGTGAAAGTTGCGCTTGCGGTAGTAGCGAAGCGCCTCTTCGTTGTTCTCCGCGACGTCGAGCACGATGTGCGTGCAGCCTCGGAGGCGTGCCGCATGATCGATCTGCTCGAACATGAACGAGCCGATGCCGAGGCCGTGATATTCCGGATGCACGGCGATCTCTTCGACAAACAGGGGCCGCATGCCGCGCGTTTCGAAATAGCGGTGATTGATCCAGCTGTCGGCACCGGCAACCTCGTAGGCGTACTCGGCGTAGCCGACCAGCGCGAGCTTCCCGTCCTGCTTCTTCTCGAACACGAGCTGCTCGACGCCCTCGTCCTCGTAGATCTCCATGAAGCGCTTCTTGCTGCGCGGCCGCTGGAACTCGACCGTTTCGCGGTTGACGCCTCTGAAGACGAGCTTCAAGAACTCCCACACGCGATTGATGTCGCGCCGATGCATGCGCCGCACCGTGAGCTCGATCTCGCCATCTGCGGGTTTACCGGTGCGTTTTCCGGAGGTCTTGGGCTCGTTTGGCATGGGTGTCCGCGGAATGATTGAGTTCGGGCGCCTGGATGTATCCCAGGTCGGCGGTTTCCGGAAGCGGCTCCCGCCTGGGTGGCATTGCCGCCGCGCCCGGCGCTCGCCATGTTAGGATGGAATATCGCCCCGCAGGGACCCCCGATGACGCGCGAGACGAAGCCGCCCAATACCACGACGGGAACGACCCCGACGCCCACCCCGGCCGGCCAGCGTGCCGGCGCGCCGGCGTCTTCCGCGGCCTCCAGCGCCGAGGTGGCGGACTTCGTCGCCAAGGTGAAGGCGCTGGGCCCTGCCGCGACCGGCACCCGCGGCCGGCTGCTGTTCGCCATGGACGCCACCATGAGCCGCGCCCCCACTTGGGACATGGCGCTCGCGCTGCAATCGGAGATGTTCCGCGCCGTGAAGGAGATCGGTTCGCTCGAGGTGCAGCTCATGTACTTCCGCGGCGCCGGAGAAGCGCGCGCCTCGCGCTGGGTGACGAACGCCGACGCGCTTGCGGCTCTCATGCGCCAGGTCGCCTGCCACGGCGGCTTCACGCAGATCGGCAAGGTGCTGTCTCAGGCCCGTCGCGAGTCGGAAAAAGCCAAGATCAGCGCGCTGGTCTACGTCGGCGACGCCGTCGAGGAGCCGATCGATGAACTGGCCGGCCGTGCCGGCGAGCTGGCCCTGCTGGGCGTGCCCGCCTTCCTGTTCCAGGAGGGCGGCGACGCCAACGCCACGCGCGCCTTCAAGGAGATCGCGCGCCTGACCAAGGGTGCGCACTGCCACTTTGGGCCCGGCTCCGCCGCTGAGCTGCGCGAGCTGTTGACAGCCGTCGCCGTTTACGCGGCAGGCGGGCAAAAGGCCCTGCAGGCGCTGCTCGCCAGGCCCGGTGGCGAGGGGGCTCGCCGCCTGCTTGGACAGATGCGTCGCTAGCTCCTAAGTTGTGTCCATGATCGGCGCTGGATTCGCGCTGGCTGTGCCGTTGATCGGCATGGAGACACACCGTTGCCGAGAGTGACGCGCTGATGCAGTTCTTCCTACTCGGCCTCGCCGCGCTGGTGCTGGCCCTGTTCCTGATCACGGGCTTTACGCGCGCCAATCCGGCCGCCATGGCCCGTCAGATGCGGCTCGCGGGCGGCGCTCTGGCGCTCGGCGCGGCGGCGATCTTTCTGGTGCGCGGCGCCGCTGGGCCTGCGAGCCTGCTCGGCATGCTGGGCGCGTGGCTCTTGGGCTGGGGCGGCGGCGCTCCGAGCGGCCCCACGCACAAGTCCACAGGCCAGCTGTCCAGCGTCACCACCGAGCACCTCGCCATGGAGCTCGATCACGACAGTGGCGCCATGTCGGGACGTGTCCTGAAGGGTATGTTCGCCGGTCGCGATCTCGACACGCTGAAGCCCGCCGAGGTGGCGCTGCTGTGGCACGACTGCCGCTTCATCGATCCGCAGTCGGCGCAGCTTCTCGAGGCCTATCTTGATCGCATTCATCCGAGCTGGCGCGAGGATGTCTCGCGCGGGGAGCGCGAGATGCGCGATCACGACGGACGCATGCAGCCGGACGAGGCCTACGAGATCCTGGGGCTGAAGCCGGGCGCGACCGAGGAGGAGATTCGCCGCGCCCATCGCGATCTGATGCTGAAGCTGCACCCCGATCGCGGCGGCTCGACCTATCTCGCCGCGCAGGTCAACGAGGCCAAGGACGTGCTGCTCAACCAGCGCCCGTGAACAGCGAGAAGAGCTCGGCCGGAAGCTGCCCCACGAGCTGCAGCAGCGCGCCGAGGATGATCAGCACGGTTGCCAGCACGAAGGCGCGTTTGCGCGAGCGCAGGGTTTCGATGTGCCGGCCTCGGGCGGCGCGCTCGACCATCTCGTCCTGAATGCGGTGCGAGGCGTCGAGATGAGCCCGGAGCTGATCGGAGGCGTGGGTGTGCTGGTGATGACGCAGCGATTGCTCCCAGGCGCGCCGTTGCTGGAAATCGAGCGTGGCCGACTCGTGGAAGAAGGCGAGCCACCATTCGCGGAGGAGAAGCAGGAAGCCGAGCAGGTCGATCCCGATCCCAGCGACCGAAAGCCAGTTTTGCAGCATGAATCCCCCGATACGCGGGCCGTCCGTTCGATTGAGAAATGAGTTTGCGGCTAATCCGCCTTCATGACGAAGCAGTCGATGGCAAGACGGCGCAGCTCGAGGCAGGCGTTCGAAGCGGCGGCTTCGTCGAAGTGGACGAAACGGGCGCGGAAAATCTGCCGGTTTTCCCTCAGTACCGGCAACGTGACCGCGCCATGCCCCTCGAGCAGGCCGACGGCGCGGCCGCGCACCCCGTCGAGTTTGGCCTGCGCTTCCTGGGCCGTGCCGTAGGCCCCGATCTGGATCTCATAGCCGGCGCCGAGCGGTGCTGCACGGAATTGGGGCTGCGAAGGCGGTATCGGGCCTTTGAGATGCGACGGCGGTACGCTGAGCGCGGGAGAGCCCGCTTGCGCCGGTGAGACGAATGCCAGCGCACCGGCCTGCGAGTCGAGCGTGCCGGGCGGGCGGGCGATGGCAGGCCCGGAAGGTCCTTCGTCGGCGACAGGCCGCGCATGTGCGGGCGCTTCGCCGGTCCCCTCGACGATGGAGTGCCGGATCAGTCCCGCGATGTCCTGCGGGCCCGAGGCCGGAGACCCAAGCGTCCCGGTCGGCTCCCCGCCCGCAGGCGGAGCATCCGTCATGGCCTCGCGCAGGGCCTGAAGGTCGAGGCGCGGGTGAGCGGCAACCGGCTCCGCGGCGGCCTGATAGGCAGCGTTCGATGCGCCGCCGGTCGGCGACGCATCGCCCTCGGCGAGCACATCGGCGATCGCATCGCGTTTTGCCTGTGCCTGCGGAGGCCGTACGGCAGGCGTCGGAGGTGGGGGAGTGGCCGCGGCAACTTTGGCAGGCGCCTTGGCCGGTTTCTCGGCCGCCGCCTTTTTCGTTTTGGATGTCCATCCGGCGTCGGCTTGCGCGAACTGAGGCGTCTTGGTGGTACGCGCCCGTGCCACGAGCTGCGGACCGCCTTGGCGGGTCCGCTCCGTCGAGGCTTTCTCCAATGCGGTGTAAAGCAGCGACCGCATCAGCGCATTGCGCGTCGCGGCTGTCTTGCCGCCGAACACGGCGCCTACGATGTGCTTACCCTCCGCGTGCACCGACGACACCAGGTTGAATCCGGAAGCGCGCGTGTAACCGGTCTTGATGCCGTCCATGCCCGGAAAGCCGCGCATCAGGGTGTTATGCGACTTGTGTGTCTTGCCGCGGAACGTGAACGATGCGGTCGAGAACAGGCGATAGTGCTGCGGAAAGTCGTCCTGCAGCCTGAGCCCCAGCGTGACCATGTCCCGCGCCGTCGTCTTCTGCGAAGGGTTCGGCAGGCCCGAGGCATTGCGGAACGTGGTGGAGGCCATCCCGATCTCGTGGGCCCGGTCCGTCATCATGCGCGCGAACTGGTACTCCGTGCCGCCGATATGCTCGGCCACGGCGACGGCCACATCGTTGGCCGACTTGACCACCAACGCCTTGATGGCGTCGATCGCCTCGATCTCGTCGCCGGCGTCGAGCCCGAGCTTGGACGGCGCCACCTGGGTCGCCCGCTCGCTGAACTTGATCTTGGTGTCGTAGGAGATGCGGCCCGCTTCAATCTCTCCGAAGAGCATGTAGAGCGTCATCATCTTGGTCAGCGACGCCGGAAAACGCAGCTCGTCGGCAGATTGCGCGTGCAACACTTTGCCGGTGTTGGCGTCGACGATGATGGAGGCCTGCTTGGCAGCTTCCGCGCGCGCGTTGTGGGCGGGCGCAAGCGCCGCCGCACATACGGCAAGAGCCAGGAGCATCGGTCGCATGACGGAAATCGTCAAAGATCCCCTCGTTCCAATTCCGCGCCGTCGCTTGAAGCGCGCGTCATCGAGTAACGTGTCCAGCCACCCGTCCGCCGGACGATCAACCATATCCGACCCGGGCCTCAATGCCTATGCTTCGCGGCCACTTTGGGGCCGGAGCGCCGTGTCGCCAACGGCAAAGCGCCGGGCAAAAAGCTAGCCGAGCGGTGCTGCAATTTTCTTAACGTCTAGGTCATTGTCCGCCGGCAACCCGCCGGTATTGCTGCGTCGCGGTATACGACTTGAAAAAATGGTGCGGTGCGGCTAAATTATGTTCAAGGCACCCGGCGCCGACACTACGGTCTCCCACCCGATAGCAGCAGGCAGGCATCCAATGATCAACGGTTTCCAGGATTTCCAGAAGTTCGGCCAGACCAACGTCGATACAGCGTTGAAGTTGTTCGGCGATTGGAACAAGGGCTGGCAGGCGATCGCAGCCGAGATGACGGACTACTCGAAGCGCGCTTTCGAGGACGGTACCGCCACCTTCGAAAAGCTCGCCTCCGCCAAATCGCTCGAGCAGGCCTTTGAGATCCAATCCAGCTTCGCCAAGAAGGCGTATGAGGATTACATGCAGCAGATGACCAAGATCGGCGGCATGTACACCAGCTTGGCCAAGGACGCCTACAAGCCTGTCGAGAAGGTCTTCCAGAGGTAGGCCGCCATGAGCATGGCACTCCGCCCACGGCGGATAAACGGCTCTTGATCGACAACGAATGAGGCCTGGGCGCTGAGCCCGGGCCTTTTTTATCTCGTGGGACTTCCCACTTTCATTTCGCCAGATTGCTCTGGTGCTCTGAACCGATGGCGGGAGGGGCCGCAGAGGGGCATTGCTGGCGCAAGCTAGCTAGGCGAACATGCGAAGCAGCAGGGTGTGTAGTCCCCTTGTGGAGAGCGTGAGTACAATTGACGACGGGCAAGATGACACTGGGACTGAGAATGGCGGGGAAGAACGGCGCCGGAAACGACCGGGGCAATGACCGGGGCGGCGAGGAGGGCAAGACCGGCCTCGTCACCAAGACGCGCCCTAAGACAAAGAAGCCGTCGCTCTACAAAGTGCTGCTTCTGAATGACGACTACACGCCGATGGAGTTCGTGGTCCTGGTGCTGGAGAAGTACTTCAGCAAGGGACGCGAGGAAGCGACGCGGATCATGCTGCACGTGCACCACAAAGGCGTGGGCGTGTGCGGGGTCTTCACCTACGAGGTCGCCGAGACGAAGGTGACGCAGGTTATGGACTTCTCGCGTCAGCATGGCCATCCTTTACAATGCACCATGGAGAAAGAGTAGGTCGAACGTGCCATCCTTCTCGAAGAGCCTTGAATCCTCACTGCACCGCGCGCTTGAGTTCGCAAACGAACGCAATCACGAGTTTGCGACCCTCGAGCATCTGCTTGCCGCGCTGATCGACGACCGCGACGCCGCCGCCGTCATGCGTGCCTGCAACGTCGATCTCGACCAGCTCCGCGCCCGTGTCGGCGAATATCTCGACACCGAGCTCGGCAACCTCGTGCACAAGGGCACCGCCGAAGCGCAGCCCACCACCGGCTTCCAGCGTGTCATCCACCGTGCCGTCGTGCATGTGCAGTCTTCGGGCCGCGAGGAGGTGACGGGCGCCAACGTGCTCGTGGCCATCTTTGCCGAGCGCGAGAGCCACGCCGCCTATTTCCTGCAGGAGCAGGAGATGACGCGCTTCGACGCGGTTCAGTACATCAGTCACGGCATCGCCAAACGGGCGGGAATGTCGGAGCCCAGAGGAGTGCGCGGCGTGGACGACGAGCAGTCGAGCGAAGCGGGCGAGGAGAAAAAGCCTGGCCAGGACGCGCTCAACACCTACTGCGTCAATCTCAACAAGAAGGCGCGCGAAGGCCGCATCGATCCGCTGATCGGCCGCGAGCAGGAGGTGCTGCGCACCATCCAGGTTCTGTGCCGTCGCCAGAAGAACAATCCGCTTTTCGTCGGCGATCCCGGCGTCGGCAAGACCGCCATCGCCGAGGGCCTGGCGCGCAAGATCCTGCGCGGCGAGGTGCCCGAGGTGTTGAAGGGCGCGACCATCTTCGCGCTCGACATGGGCGCCCTCCTGGCCGGCACGCGCTACCGCGGCGACTTCGAGGAGCGCTTGAAGGCGGTCATGAAGGAGATCGAGAACTATCCGGGCGCGATCCTCTTCATCGACGAGATTCACACCGTCATCGGCGCCGGTGCCACGTCCGGCGGCGCTATGGATGCTTCGAACCTGCTCAAGCCCGCGCTGCAGTCTGGCTCGGTGCGCTGCATCGGCTCGACCACCTACAAGGAGTACCGCCAGCACTTCGAGAAGGATCGCGCGCTCGTTCGCCGCTTCCAGAAGATCGACGTCAAGGAGCCGACGATCGAGGACAGCATCGCCATCCTCAAGGGTTTGAAGCCCTACTTCGAGGAGTTCCACAAGCTCAAGTACACGGGCGAGGCGATCAAGGCCGCGGTCGAGCTTTCGGCCAAGTACATTCACGACCGCAAGCTGCCCGACAAGGCCATCGACGTGATCGACGAGACGGGCGCCTCGCAGATGCTGGTGCCGGAAGGCAAGCGCAAGAAGAAGATCACCGTGAAGGAGGTCGAGGCAACCGTCGCCACCATGGCCCGCATTCCGCCGAAGACTGTCACCAAGTCCGACGCCGAGGTTCTCTCTAACCTCGAAAAGGATATGAAGCGGCTCGTGTTCGGGCAGGACAAGGCCATCACGGCCCTCTCCGCCGCGATCAAGCTCGCACGCGCGGGTCTTCGCGAGCCCGAGAAGCCGATCGGCTGTTATCTCTTCTCGGGCCCGACCGGCGTCGGCAAGACCGAGGTGGCAAAGCAGCTCGCATCCCTGATGGGCGTCGAGCTCCTGCGCTTCGACATGTCGGAGTACATGGAGAAGCACACCGTCTCGCGTCTGATCGGCGCGCCTCCGGGCTATGTCGGTTTCGATCAGGGCGGCCTTCTGACGGATGGCATCGACCAGCACCCGCACTGCGTGCTTCTCCTCGACGAGATCGAGAAGGCGCATCCGGATCTGTTCAACATCCTTCTGCAGGTGATGGACCACGGCAAGCTCACCGACCACAACGGCAAGCAGGTGGACTTCCGCAACGTCATCCTGATCATGACGACGAATGCCGGCGCGAGCGACATGGCCCGTCCGCCCATGGGCTTCAACCGTGAGAAGCGCGAGGGCGAGGATACGGAAGCGGTGAACCGGCTGTTCACGCCGGAGTTCCGCAACCGCCTCGACGCCGTCATCGCCTTTTCGGGTCTGCCGGCGGACGTCATCGCCAAGGTGGTGGAGAAGTTCATCTTCCAGCTCGAGGCGCAGCTTGCGGATCGTGGTGTCACCATCGAGCTGTCGGAAGGCGCTCAGAAGTGGATCGCCGAGAAGGGCTACGACGAGAAATTCGGCGCCCGTCCGCTCGCCCGCGTGATCCAGGAGCACATCAAGAAGCCGCTCGCGGACGAGCTTTTGTTCGGCAAGCTCGAGCACGGCGGCACCGTGAAGGTGCTGGTCCAGGGCAAGGGCGAGGATAGCAGCCTGACGTTCGAGATCATCCCGGGCGATCCGTCCAAGAAGCCGCGCAAGGAAGAAGACGAGGACGAGACCGACGAGGAGGGCACGGAAGCCGCCCTCGTCGAGGCGACCCCGCCGCGCAAGGCCTTGCCCGGCCCGAAGGACAAGAAGGAGAAGGCGTCCCGGTCATCGCCCGGCGGCGCCGTCCCGAGCGTGCCCCGCAAGAAAGAGGATTGAGCCGGCACCTCCGGCGCCTCGCACAAAAGACGCCGCGAAGCTTCGGCTTCGCGGCGTTTTTTCTTGGCCGACCCTTCGCCTTTCCGCGCGCAGTCGGCAATCTCAGCCAGTGCAGGCACGAAGGCCCGCCCCACGGAAGGGCGAGCACGTACCCGGTCGAAGCGGGGTGTTCAACGGGTCCCCTCTTCCCTTGGGGAGAGGGCTAGGGTGAGGGGGCGCCCCGCTCGTGCCTCAGATCTCGACGCAGATTTTTCCGAAGTGGCCGGCCCGCTCCTCGTGGCGGAACGCGTCGGCGAGCTCCGCAAGCGCGAACGTTTTGTCGATCACGGGCTTGATCCCGGTCGCGTCGAGCGCGCGGATCATGTCGAGCTGATGCTGGCGGCTGCCGACGATGATACCCTTGAGCTTGATCTGCTTGGCCATCAGCGCCAGCGTCGGCACCTCGCCCTTGATGCCGGTCAGGATGCCGATCATCGAGATGTGCCCGCCGACGCGTGCCGCAGTGATCGATTGCGCGAGCGTCCCCGGCCCGCCGATCTCGAGCACGTGGTCGACGCCGCGCTTGCCGGTCCAGGCGCGCACGGTGTCGCCCCAGTCGGTATCAGTCTTGTAGTTGACGGTGAAGTCCGCGCCCATCTCCCGCGCCCGTTCGAGCTTGGCGTCGGACGATGAGGTGACGATCGCGGTCGCCCCCATCGCCTTCGCAAACTGCAGCGCGAAAATCGCCACGCCCCCGGTGCCGAGGATCAGCACGCTGTCGCCGGCCTTGAGACCGCCTTCCACAACCAGCGCACGCCACGCCGTCAGCGCCGCGCACGGCAGCGTCGCCGTCTCCAGATGGCTCCATCCCTTGGGCGCTTTCGTGAACCAGTGCGCGGGCGTGACCACCGCTTCCCGCGCGTAGCCGTCGATCCCGTCACCAGGCACATGGCTGAAGTTGCCGTGCGGTGGCTCGCCGTCCTGCCAGTAGGGGAAGAAGCACGAGACCACGCGGTCGCCGACGGCGAATTCGCCCGCGCCTTCGCCGATGGCCTCCACCACGCCGGCGCCGTCCGACATCGGAATGCGCCCGTCGTCGGAAGGGATGGCGCCGATCGCCACCGCGTAGTCGTGGTAGTTGAGTGAGTTGGAATGCAGGCGGACGCGAATCTCGCCGGCCCCCGGCGCACGCGGCTCGCCGATCTCGGCAAGCTTCAGTCGGTCGAGGCCCCCCGGCCGCGAAACCTTGATGGCTTTCATGAAAACGTTCCCCGTCTGGCGCATTTTCCTGCGCCTAGACGTAGGTCGCGGTTTCCGCGATTGCTACCCGGACCAAAGACCCATCGACCAAGGTCGATCTGCACACCGAAACGCAAAGCTCGGGACAAAAGCCCGGGCGGCGTTAGGTAGGGCGAATTGGACCTACTCCGCCGCCGCCTTCGCGTATCCGTACTTCTCGTTGAGCTTGGTGATGAGGTCGGCAGCCGCCTTCGGGATGTTGGTGCCCGGCCCGAAGATCGCCTCCGCGCCCGCCGCATATAACGCGTCGTAGTCATGCGGAGGGATAACGCCGCCCACCACCACCATGATGTCCTCGCGTCCGTCCTTGGCGAGTGCCCCTTTGAGGTCCGGCACCAGCGTCAGATGCCCAGCCGTCATGGTCGACACGCCGATCACGTGCACGTCGTTCTCGACCGCCTGCCGCGCTGCCTCCTCGGGCGTCGCGAACAGCGGCCCGATGTCGACATCGAAGCCGAGGTCGGCGAACGCCGACGCGATCACCTTCTGCCCGCGGTCGTGGCCGTCCTGGCCCATCTTCGCGATCAGGATGCGCGGCCGCCGCCCGTCGACCTTCTCGAATGCGGCCGCCATCTGAATGACTTTGCCCACGTCGTCGTTCATGGCTCCCGCCTCCGATCTGTAGACGCCCGAGATGGCGCGCACCTCGGCCCGGTGGCGCGTGAACACCTTTTCCATCGCCTCCGACATCTCGCCGACGCTGGCCTTCGCGCGCGCGGCCTTGACGCAGAGATCGAGCAGATTGGCACCGCCAGATGCGCCCTCGGTCAGCGCGCTGAGCGCCGCCTGCGCCTCTGCCTCGTTGCGCTCGCCGCGGAGCCGCGTGAGCTTGGCCACCTGCTGTTCGCGCACGGACGCGTTGTCGACCTTGAGGAAGTTGATCGGCAGGTCGTCCTTCACCCGCAACTTGTTGATGCCGACGATGGTTTGCCGGCCGCTGTCGATACGTGCCTGCGTGCGGGCTGCGGCCTCCTCGATGCGGATCTTCGGAATGCCCGCCGCGATGGCCTTCGCCATGCCGCCGAGCTTTTCCACCTCGTCGATGTGCGCCTTCGCCTTGAGCGCGAGCTCGTACGTCAGGCGCTCGATGAAGTGGCTGCCGCCCCACGGGTCGATCGGGCGCGTCGTGCCGCTTTCCTGCTGCAGCAGCAGCTGCGTATTACGCGCGATGCGCGCCGAGAAGTCGGTCGGCAGCGCGATGGCTTCGTCGATGCCGTTCGTGTGCAGCGATTGCGTATGCCCCTGCGTGGCCGCCATGGCCTCGATGCACGTCCGCGTCGCGTTGTTGAAGATGTCCTGCGCGGTAAGACTCCAGCCCGAGGTCTGGCTGTGCGTCCTGAGCGACAGCGAGCGATCGTCCTTGGGCGCGAACTCGCGCTTGATGAGCTGCGCCCAGAGCAGGCGCGCCGCCCGCATCTTGGCGATCTCCATGTAGAAATTCATGCCGATCGCCCAGAAGAACGACAGACGCGGCGCGAACTTGTCGATGTCGAGACCTGCGGCCACGCCCGCGCGCGCATATTCGATGCCGTCGGCGATCGTGTAGCCGAGCTCGAGATCCGCCGTCGCGCCCGCCTCCTGCATGTGATAGCCGGAGATCGAGATCGAATTGAACTTCGGCATGTTGGCCGACGTGTACGCAAAGATGTCCGACACGATCCGCATCGAAGGCTCGGGCGGATAGATGTAGGTGTTGCGCACCATGAACTCTTTGAGGATGTCGTTCTGGATGGTGCCCGCGAGTTTCGCCGCCGGCACGCCCTGCTCCTCTCCTGCGACGATGAAGAGCGCCAGCACCGGCAGCACGGCGCCGTTCATGGTCATGGAGACCGTCATCTGCTCGAGCGGGATGCCGTCGAACAGCGTGCGCATATCGTAGATGGAATCGATGGCCACGCCCGCCATGCCGACGTCGCCGCGCACGCGCGGATGATCCGAGTCGTAGCCGCGGTGCGTCGCGAGGTCGAAAGCGACCGAGAGCCCCTTCTGCCCGGCCGCGATGTTGCGCCGGTAGAAGGCGTTGGAATCTTCTGCCGTCGAGAAGCCCGCGTACTGGCGCACCGTCCACGGCTGAGTGACGTACATGGTCGGGTAGGGTCCGCGCACATAGGGTGCGATGCCGGGCCAGGTGTCGAGGAAGTCGAGGCCGGCCGTGTCGGCGTCCGTGTAGACCGGCTTCACGGGAATGCCTTCCGGTGTCGTGAACAGGTCGCTCTCGGCCGGCACCGGAGCCTCGTGCGCCACGCCGTTGGTCTTGCGCGCACCCTCGAGCTTGATCTTGGTGAAGTCCGGAATGCTGGTCATGCCTTTAGCCATTTCTCGCCGGCCTCAAAACTGGCAACGTTCAGCGACGTCGCACGAATGTAATCCAGAACCGCCGGCTTTTTGAAACCTAAGTTTGCTTCCATGCCGCGACACCGAGCTTTTCCTGTAACCCTTTGAGGGTCGCCACCGCGTCGGCGCCCGCGAACAGGAACTGGTCGACGCCGGCCGCCTTGAGTGCCGCCTCCTTGTCGCCGGGCCGCCCCGCCATCAGCACGAGCTTGGCGCCCGCCGCCTTGAGCGCCTTGGCGGTTGCCTCGGCGTGTTCGGCGTAGAGGGCATCCGACGAGCAGATGCAGGCTGCCGTTGCGCCCGACGTCTTGAAGGCCTTCGCAGCCTCGTCCGCGGAGGTATAGCCGTCGGTGGTCAGCGATCCGATGCCGCCCGCCGCCAGATAATTTTTGATCCAAGTCGAGCGCGCCGTGTGCTCGATGATGGCGCCGAGGCTCGCCAGGAACACCGTGAGCTCCCCGCCGGCTTTCTGAGCGTGAGCGTCCGCCGCGTCGCGCAACGCCTCGAACGGCTCGGCCAGCCGATGGGGCGTCAACGGACGCACGATTTCCTTGCCTCTGACGGGCGGCACTTTGCGCAAGGGGCTGACCTTGACGCCGTCGTCGCCGAGCAGTGGGAAGGCCGACACGCCGGTCAGTTCCTGCCGCCCGGTGGCGATGGCCTTGGAGCGCGTTGCCGCGTCGGCCGCGATCTTGTCCTGCACGAAGCCCGTGTCGAGCGCGGCGATGATGCCGCCTTTCCCTTCGATCTCCTGCAGGAGAGCCCAGGCCGCCTTCGCCATCTCGTCGGTGAGGGCTTCGATGTACCAGGACCCGCCCATGGGATCGAGTACGCGGCCGAGCCAGGATTCCTCCTGCAGCACGATCTGGATGTTGCGCGCCATGCGCCGCGAGATGTCGTCCGCCTCGCCGAGCGCCGCCGTAAACGGCAGCACCGTGATGGCGTCCGCCCCGCCGAGCACCGCGCCCGCACATGAGAGCGTCGAGCGCAGCATATTGGTCCACGGGTCGCGCCTGGCCATCATGCGGTACGAGGCGGTGGCCGAAAGATGGAGAGCCGCTGCAGCGTCGCTCGCGCCCGACGCATCGGCGATGCGCCAGATGAGACGGCGCGCGGCCCTGATCTTGGCGACCGTCGCGAAAAGATCCGTGTCGGACGAAACGCCGAACGAGATCTGGCTGAGCGCGTTCGCGGGCGGAATGCCGGCCGCTTCGAACATCCTGAGATAGGCGATCAGCGTCGCGCCGAGCGCGGCGAGCTCGAACGCGTCCGTGGCGCCCGCCTCGTGATAGACGGTCGCGTCGACCTTGATCGTGCGTGCATTCGGAACTTCGGCGCCGACTTCTCCGGCGAGCGCAATGCTCTCGACGAGCACCTGCTGTACGGGCGCCGGCAACGTGCCCCACCGGGCAAGCGACCCGATCGGATCGAGGCCGAGAAAGACCTGCGCCGACTTGGCAGGAATGCCAAGTCCCGGCAGTGCGGAGACGAGTTGGGCGGCAGCGTCCGCAGCACCGAGCCCCGCCTTGAGTTCGACCGGCGCGAGGTCGATGCGCATGCCGGAGAGAGCCGCGACCATGTCCGCTGCGCTCTGGATGCGGCAACCCGTTTGCCCTGGCGCTTCGATCTCGAGCAGGATGCCGTTGCTGCCGCCTTCGAGCTCGGACAGGATCTCCCGATTGGCGCCTTCCGGATCCGCCGCATTGACCCGCTGCCGGATCTCCCAGCCGAGGCCCTGCACGACCTCGTTGGTGCCGCGCGTGAAGGGGGCATGTCCGGGAATGGCCGTCTGCAGCGCCGGAATGCTTGTCGCGCGCACGTAGATGGGGTCGATTCGGATCCCGTCGGCATTCCGGGTGACAAGCTTTTTCTCGAAGTCGGCGCCCTTGATCGCCTTGTCGACCAGAGCCAGCCATTGGGCGCGCGTTGCGGCCTCGAAATCCGACGCCAGAGGTGTTGCAGTATCGCCTTGGGAGCTGCCAGCGGCCGTCATTGTGACTTGTGACCCCGTTGATCGGATTGTTGTTGTCGAAGGGACGCTCGGGCACCCCGCTATACTTTGCTCTATAAGGAAAATAGCCGCTTTGCGCACGCGGAAATCGCGCGATGCGACAGTTCGGCGACGGCCAGGAATCCCGCTGCGAGACAGCCTCGCGAGGAGGCCGCCCACATTTCCCCAGCTTGACGGAGAGGTCCATGCAACTGAATTTGCAATACTACGAGCCCCATGCAATGAGGGCCTGAGGTTGCGAGCGACCCGAGTCGGCCCAAGTCATGGTGCATGAAGGACCGGCGTTCCACCGGCGGAGTTGACCGGTCGGGTTTCTATTCGGAGAGCGGAATGAGCCAGTCGGTGCTTCAGGACGGCAAGATTTTCATCGGCAAGAGCACGAAGCCCGAGTACCTGGAGCTGCGCTTCGCCAACCGGCACGGCCTGATCACCGGCGCCACGGGCACCGGCAAGACCGTGACGCTGCAGGTGCTGGCCGAAGGGTTTTCCGCGGCCGGCGTTCCCGTCTTCGCGGCCGACATCAAGGGCGACCTTTCGGGCCTGGCCGCCGTCGGCGAGCCGAAGGATTTCCTCGTCAAGCGCGCCGCCGAGGTCGGCCTTGGCGACGACTGGAAGCAGCGCGCCTATCCGACCATCTTCTGGGACGTCTTCGGCAAGGAAGGCCATCCGATCCGCGCCACCGTGCTCGACATGGGCCCGCTCCTGCTGTCGCGCATGCTGGAGCTCAACGAGGTACAGGAGGGCGTCCTCAACATCGCCTTCCGTGTTGCCGCCGACGAGAAGATCCCGGTTCTCGACCTCAAGGATCTGCGCGCCATCATCGCCAACGTGGCCGAGCGCTCGAAGGAGCTGATCCAGAAGTACGGCAACGTGGCCACCACGTCTGTTGGCGCCATCCAGCGCCGTCTCCTGGTGCTCGAGGAGCAGGGTGCCGATCAGTTCTTCGGCGAGCCGTCGCTCGACATCAAGGATTTCATGCGCACCGCTCCGGATGGGCGCGGCGTGATCAGCGTCCTCGCGGCCGACAAGCTGATGGAGAAGCCGCGCCTCTACACCACCTTCCTGCTCTGGATGCTGACCAAGCTCTGGCAGACGCTCCCCGAGGCGGGCGACCTTCCGAAGCCCAAGCTGGTCTTCTTCTTCGACGAGGCGCATCTGCTGTTCAACGAGGCGCCGAAGGCTCTCCTGGAGCGCATCGAGCAGATCGCGCGCCTCATTCGCTCGAAAGGCGTCGGCGTCTACTTCATCACGCAGAACCCGATGGACGTACCGAACTCGGTCTCGGCCCAGCTCGGCAACCGCGTGCAGCACGCGCTTCGCGCATTCACGCCCCAGGAGCAGAAGGCCGTCAAAGTCGCGGCCGAGACTTTCCGCAAGAATCCCGATCTCGACACCGAGCGCGTCATCATGGAGCTCAAGGTGGGCGAGGCGCTGGTATCGACGCTCGAGAACAAAGGCGAACCGTCCATGGTTCAGCGTACGCTGATCCGTCCGCCTGAAGGGCGCGTCGGTCCGGTTTCCGAGGACGAGCGCCTGAGCGTGATCGAGTACAGCCCCGTCTACGGCAAGTACGAAGAGACCATCGATCGCGAGAGCGCACACGAGATCATTACCAAGCGCACCAATACGGCGACCGAGGAAGCAGGCTCGACCGGCGGCGGATGGGGCGACATCATTTTCGGCGGCGGTGGCGGCAGTAACGCTCCCGCCGGCAGTAAGCCCAAGGGCCGCCCGAGTCAGGGCATGGGCGAGATGATCGGCAAGGATCTTCAGCGCTCCATCTCGCGCACCATTGCCACCACCATCAAGAACATCATCGTGAAGTCGATTACGGGTCGTAGTCGGTGAGGGCATCTGCCGCCGCTTAAGGGCAGACATGTGTTGCGTACCGGGTTGTTGGCGTAGACGCGCGGCATTGGGGCTGCGTTGTTTGGGGAAACAGCATGGCACGCATACTCATCTGTCATGTGCCAAAGGACGCGAGCCCGGCGCGGGATCTCGGGGCGGCGCTCATGGGGCGTGGCCACTTCGTCTCTTTCGACGGCGAGCCCGATACGCCGCGCCATGAGCGCGCCTCGCGTTTGCGCCAGTTCGAGGCCGTGATCGTGCTCTGGACCGAGACTTCGGCACAGAACGCCGGCCTCGCCGACATCGCTCGCGAGACGATGCCTCTCAATCTGCTCGTTCCCGTCCGCGCCGAGGAGTTGGCGTTGACGAAGCTGCCGCTGATGTTCCGCAAGCTCGTTATGCTCACCCCGCGCGACACTGAAGGCATTGCCCGCGTCGTGGCGCGCATGAACACCGCCGCCTCCTCCCTCCGCGACATGACTGAGCGCGAGGCCGCACGGCGGTCGGCGGGTGCACCGGTCGCGGAGCAGTCCTCCGGCGCTCCAGCGGTCCCGCCACCGATCCCGCAGCGCGCGCCCCCATCGGCTCCGGCGGCTGGCCGCCGGGCTCCGAGCCCCGCCGTCGGCGGGGCGAAGCGGTCCGCGCAATCCGCCGTCACCGCCCCGGCGGCCCCGGTCGTCGGCGAGCCCGCAGCCCGCATTCGCGTGCGCCCGCTGTCGGATCTGCCCGAGGTCGAAGCCGGGCCTGACCTGACGGCGCAGCCGCCGGCGTATCCGCCTCCGCACGTCCCGGCCCCCCACACCGAGCACGCGCCGGTCCGGCCGCCGTACGAGACGGGGAACGTCGCTCCCCGTCATGCCGGGCCGCAGCGCGCAACCGCAGTTCCGCTCACCGCCGACGACCTGGGGCGGGCGGTCGACGCCGGCCTCCTCGTGCATCACATCCCGGCCGCGATGTGGCTCGGCGCGCCGACGACGGTCGAGATCGCGATCGGCCGCGAGATCCTGTCCCAGCTCGCACAGACGGGCCATGGCCAAGGCACGCTCGGCCAAAGCATCGAAACGCTGTCGGTCAGTCTCTATGGCAGCTCGGAGGCCTTCGAGATCGAGCGCCAGTCGGAGCGCACCCAGTTCGTGAGCATCAAGCATGCGCTAGCGGCGCGCGATCCTGCAACGTTCGGACGATGGGTGTGGCTCGTGACGCCTGGGGCGGCAGGCCCTCACGACTTGGTGGTGCGCATCTCCGCGCTGCTGCGCGACCCGCGGGGTGTGCCCGCCCCCGTTGCCATTCCGGATCGGCGCTTCTCGGTCGACATCCAGATCCCGGAGGACGAAACCCTGGGGTCTGCCTTCGCCGGCTGGTATCGCCGCTGAAACAAAAAGCGCGGGACCGTTGGATCCCGCGCTCGAATTTTCAGGCGATCGTCGCAGGCCTCAGCCCGCCAACTCCTCGACGTGCTCCCAATTGACTAGGTTGTCGAACCAGGCCTCGAGATATTTCGGCCGCGCGTTGCGGTAGTCGATGTAATAGCTGTGCTCCCACACGTCGACGCCGAGGATCGGCTGCGCCCCGTGCATGAGGGGGTTCTCGCCGTTGGGGGTCTTGGTCACCTCGAGCTTGCCGTCCTTCACGGCAAGCCAGGCCCAACCCGAGCCGAACTGCGTCACGCCCGCGTTGATGAAGTCGGCGCGCACTTTGTCGAACCCACCGTAGCCGTCCACGAGCTTCTGGATGGAACCCGGCAGCTTGTTGCCGCCGCCGCCCTTCTTCATCCACTGCCAGAAGTGGATGTGATTGTAATGCTGCCCCACGTTGTTCACGAGCGGCTGATTTTTGCCGGCGTAGGCGGCCGCGCAGATCTCCTCGATGGATTTACCCTCGAGACCGGATCCGACGATCAGCTTGTTGCCGTTGTCTACGTAAGCCTGGTGATGCTTGTCGTGGTGGAATTGCAGCGTCTCGGCCGACATGAACGGCGCGAGCGCGTCGTAGGCGTAGGGAAGTTCAGGGAGCTTGAAGGTCACGGGGCGTACTCCGTTGCGCGGAAACCAATGTCGCCCAATGCCTAACGGCTCGGGAGGTTCCATTCAAGCTCTGTAAGGAAGCGGACCAAGAGCGCCGCTGCTGGCGTGCCGGGGAGGCGGGGTGGGGGTGCACCGACCCTGAGCGATGCACCCCCGTGGATCACGCCGGGGAAGATAGGATCTCAGGGTTATCACACCTTAGGATGGCCCGCTGAACCCGTCCTGAATGCGCCGTTCATCTGCCGTTCATCGTTGTGGTAATCTTGCGCTCGCGGCAAAGGATCTTGGACGACGGCAGGCAACCGCGACGGAAGTAAGCTGCAATTCCGTCCTCTAGTACGTGTAATAGCCTCGATCTCGCGAGCCTGACCGGTCGGAAATCCATGACAAGACGCCTGAGTTCCCTGTTTACCCTCGCCATCCCTGTGGCCTTGGCCGGTCTCCTAGGGATCTGGCTGTTGGGGCCAAATGCGTCGACCGGCCGGGGTGTCGTCTACGAGACCCAGCCCGCGGCCAAGGGGCTGATCCGCAAGATCGTCTCGACGTCAGGTCCTGTCCGCGCCCTGGTGACGGTGAGCGTCGGCTCGCAGCTCTCGGGTCAGGTCGACCAGGTCAAGGTCGACTTTAACAGCGAGGTGAAACCCGGAGACATCCTGGCCACCATCGATGCCAAGACCTTCGCGGCAAAAGTCGCCCAGGCCAAGGCCGACCTCTCCTCCGCCGAGGCTGCGCTCGCCAATCAGGAAGCGGCGATGAACAAAGCCAAGGCTGTGTTGCAGGCTGCGGAAACCAACGTCGAACGCCAACAGGCACTGGCCGAGAAGCGGCTGTCGCCGCAACTGACGTTCGAGACCGCAATCCGTGACCGCGACGTTGCCAAGGCGGACATTGCTGTTTCGGAAGCGCAGGTGATGAGCGCCCGGGCGACGATCGAGCAGCGCAAGGCCGCACTCGATCAAGCCGAGATCGATCTGGAACGCGCGGATATCCGCTCGCCGATCGATGGCACCGTCATCTCGCGCACGGTCGATCCCGGCCAGACCGTGGCCGCAAGCCTGCAGGCGCCGGAGCTGTTCAAGATCGCTCAGGATCTGTCGCGCATCCGCATCGAGGCCCAGGTGAATGAGGCCGACGTCGGCGCCGTCGCTGAAGGCAACGCTGCGACGTTTACCGTCGACGCTTACCCGGACAAGCAGTTCGAGGGTCGCGTCACCCAGGTCCGCCTTGCCGCGACCGAGCTCAACAGCGTCGTCACATACACCGTCATCGTCGAGGCCGCCAACGAAGGCCGCAAGCTCTTTCCGGGCATGACCGCCAACGTCATCATCGTGTCCGCAACGCGGGAAGGCGCGCTGCGCATCTCGAACGACGCTCTGCGCTTCAAGCCGAAGGTGGAGGTTGCCGCGAGCGGAGACGACCGCGGCGAGGCAGGTGGCCGCCGCGACCGGAGCGGCCAGATGTTGGAGCGCCTCAAGACCGAGATGCAGCTCGATGACGCCCAGGTCGAAGCGGTGCGCAAGGTGATGGAGCAGCTCCGCAGCGAGATGCGGTCGGGCAACGAGCAGACGAGCTTCATCGGCGGCGGACCTGGGCGGGATCGCGGAGAGTACCGTCAGAAGATGATCTCGCGCATCGAGCAGGCCCTGGCTCCGCTTTTGACGGACAGCCAGCGCTCCGCGTTCCAGCGCTGGAAAGAGGGCCGCGAGACCGTGCGCCCGGCGGCCGTATGGGTGCTCGGCAAGACCGGAGTTCCCGAACGCCGCAACGTCCGCATTGGCCTTGCCGACGACCAGTTCACCGAGATCGTGGGTGGAAATCTCGAGGAAGGCGAGCCGGTCATCATTCGCGGCAGGGATGTAAAGTCGTGACGATCATGGAGCGGCCCGCCGAGCCGGACATGCCGCGGGAAGCGCCCGCACTCGGTCCCCCGCTCATCTCCGCGCGGGAGCTGAGCAAGGTCTATCGCGTGGGCGAGCAGGACCTGGTCGCGCTCGACCGCATCACCCTCGAGATCGCCGCGGGGGATTTCGTCGCCATCATGGGCCCGTCCGGTTCGGGCAAGTCGACGGTGATGAACCTCATCGGTGCCCTCGATGTGCCGACCTCGGGGCAATTGTTGTTCGACGGGCGCGATATCGGCGCCCTCTCGGTGGACGAGCTCGCCGAGCTCCGGAATCGCTCCATCGGCTTCGTCTTCCAGCAGTTCAACCTGCTGGCGCGTACGTCTGCTTTGGAGCAGGTGATGCTGCCGTTGCTCTACGCCCATCCCCGGCCCGCCGACAGCGAGGCCATGGCAAGGCGACGCCTCGAGCAGGTTGGGCTCGGCAACCGCATGGATCATACCCCGCGCCAGCTTTCAGGCGGCCAGCAGCAGCGCGTTGCCATCGCCCGCGCCCTCGTCAACAACCCGAAACTGATCCTCGCCGACGAGCCCACCGGCGCCCTCGATACCCGCACATCCGAGGAGATCATGCAGGTCTTCCGCGACCTCAACCGCGAGGGGATCACCATCGTCGTCGTCACCCATGAGCCCGAGATCGCGCTCTGGGCCGGGCGCCGCGTTACGTTCCGCGACGGACACATCGTCGATGATATTCGCCAGACGCCCTACACCGGGGCGGCTCCCTTGGAGGGTGGAGTTCCGCCCCCTGTGACGCCATGAGCTTCTGGGACAGCATTCTGATCGCTGTGCGGGCATTGCGGGTGAACCTCCTGCGCTCGGTCCTGACCACGCTTGGTATCGTCATCGGCGTCGCCTCGGTCATCATCCTCGTCGCTGTCGGCACCGGCGCCTCGAGCGAGGTGGACAAGCAGATCAAGGCGCTCGGCACCAACATGCTCGTTGTTTTCCCGGGGTCCATGCGCGTGATGGGACGATCGGGTGGAGCCGGCACCGACATTCCCCTGAGTGAGGCTGATGTGGCAGGCATCCGCGACAAGATCCCGGGTGTGGTCGCGGTAGCCGGGCAGATCGAAGATTCGGGCCCCGTCGTACGCGGCAACACCAACTGGACGTCCTCTCTAAGCGGCGTCCATGCGGAATATGCGACCGTGCGTGACTGGCCGGTCGTGTCCGGGCGCGACATCGAGCCGAACGACGTCCGCACCGGAGCCAAGGTGGCCGTCATTGGTGCCACTGTCGCAAAAGAGGTCTTTCCGGGAGAGGAGCCCGTCGGAGCGTCCATACGCATCCGAAACGTGCCGTTCGAGGTGGTCGGTGTCCTGGCGCCGAAGGGACAATCGGTCATGGGGCGCGATCAGGACGACATCGTTCTGATGCCGATCACGACCGCGCGCTTGAGGGTTTCCGGCAAAAGCCAGGTGCAGAACGACCGTGTGGGACGCATTTACGTCAAGGTCGACGAAAGTTCCGACATGGCGGCAGTCCAGGAGGATATAGAGACTTACCTGCGTCAGCGCCGAAACAACCGCGCCGGCACTGAAGATAGCTTTTCCGTAAGAAATCTCGCCGAAACGATGAAAGCTCGAAGCGAGGTCCTGACCACGCTGAGCTATCTTCTTGCGGCAACGTCCGTTATTTCGCTCATTGTCGGCGGCATCGGCATCATGAACATCATGCTTGTCTCCGTAACGGAGCGTACGCGCGAGATTGGGCTTCGAATGGCGGTCGGCGGCCGGCGTCGCGATATAATGATGCAATTTCTTGTCGAGGCGGTTTCGCTTTGCCTGCTGGGCGGGCTTATTGGCATCGCGATTGGTGTATCGGCGTCGGCCGTGATTGCTTTTGTTGCAAATTGGCCGGTTCTTGTTTCGCCCGCGGTTCTGGGCGGGGCTCTCGCGGCAGCTGCCGCGACAGGAATATGTTTCGGATTATTTCCTGCCCGCCGGGCCGCGCTGCTTAATCCCATCGATGCGTTGCGAAGCGAATAGCGCCGCCAACTTTGCTCCGTCTTGACGAAACACCCGAAAAGAACTTACTGAACAGCCGGACAGTCTGTATTCGCTCGGCTCGCCGCTTATTTCGCCCGCTGAAGTTGAGATTGTTCGTGAACGAAGCATGGGGGTGCGCGGAATTTATCTTTTTTTGTAGGTTTTCCACGCAGCCGGTTCGAAGGCTTTATACAAAGCCGTGCCGCATCCGACCAATCGAATGACGAGCCAACGGAGTGAAGAATGGCTAGCATCAACTACGACAAGATGTCCGTTAAGGAGCTGACGGATCATATCGCCCGCGCCCAGAAGGCTTTGGCAGCGGCGAAGGACCGTGAGCGCTCGGAGTTGAAGCACAAAATCGCATCGCTTGCCGAAAATGCAGGATTTTCTGTTGGTGAGCTGTTCGGTGGCCGCGGCAGAGGCAAGTCCGTTGCCGTGAAATACCAGAATCCCGACAATCGTTCTGAGACCTGGACCGGTCGCGGCAGAAAGCCCAATTGGCTTGTCGCAAAGCTGAGCAAGGGTGCGAAAATTACCGATTTTGCAGTCTGAAGTCGTTATTCGACTGCCCTCGTTCTGTGCGCCGCTCATTCGAGTGGCGCACAGCTTTTAGCGTTCCATTCCACCGATTTGCGCGCAAACGCGAATTTTATCATCAGCCCGCGGCCTAAATGCGCGATTGCCCGCCCCGCGGCTGCGCCGTCCAGACAATGCTCGTTTTGAGTTCCTAAAAGCGAACCCGGCAAAGCAAAGGCCGAGGGCGGTCGCCAATTCATCTAAACCGCAATGGCGCGCCACGTGTTGGCACTCTGTGCTTGACAGTGCTACCAGCTCTCCACATATAGGCGCTGCGCCATCACAGATCCGCCCCCGCGGACAGATGGTGCATGCAACTCCGATGTGCGCAAGACAGCCCATCCGGGGTGATTCCAAGAAGTTCAACCAATTCCATCATGAGGAAAACCCCATGAAGTTCCGTCCCTTGCATGACCGCGTCGTCGTCAAGCGCGTCGAAGAGGACACCAAGACCGCTGGCGGCATCATCATTCCGGACACCGCCAAGGAGAAGCCCCAGCAGGGCGAAGTCGTCGCAGTCGGCCCTGGCGCCCGCGACGAGCAGGGCAAGATCGTTGCCCTCGAAGTGAAGCCCGGCGATCGCGTGCTGTTCGGCAAGTGGTCCGGCACCGAGGTGAAGATCGACGGCGAGGACCTCCTCATCATGAAGGAGAGCGACATCCTCGGCATCCTGGAAGGCAAGTCGTCGGCCAAGAAGGCCGCCTAAGCACCTTCCCGCTCTTCAACTAGCCCCTAAATTCGAACGGAGTGCCAGATATGGCCGCTAAAGACGTGAAATTTGCCCAGGACGCCCGCGAGCGCATGCTGCGTGGCGTCGATATCCTCGCCAACGCCGTGAAGGTGACCCTCGGCCCCAAGGGCCGCAACGTCGTCATCGAGAAGAGCTTCGGCGCCCCCCGCATCACCAAGGACGGCGTCACGGTCGCTAAGGAGATCGAGCTCGAGGACAAGTTCGAGAACATGGGCGCCCAGATGCTGCGCGAGGTCGCGTCCAAGACCGCTGACCTGGCCGGCGACGGCACCACCACTGCCACCGTTCTCGCCCAGGCGATCGTCAAGGAAGGCGCCAAGTCGGTCGCGGCTGGCGCCAACCCGATGGACCTTAAGCGTGGCATCGACATCGCCGTGCAGGCTGTCGTCGAGGAGCTCAAGGCCAAGTCGAAGAAGGTCACGTCCAACGACGAGATCGCCCAGGTCGGCACCATCTCCGCCAACGGCGATACCGAGATCGGCGCCAAGATCGCCGAAGCCATGAAGAAGGTCGGCAACGAGGGCGTCATCACCGTCGAGGAATCGAAGAGCCTCGAGACCGAGCTTGACGTCGTCGAGGGCATGCAGTTCGACCGCGGCTATCTCTCGCCTTACTTCATCACCAACGCCGACAAGATGATTGCCGAGCTTGAGAGCCCCTACATTCTCATCCACGAGAAGAAGCTCTCGGGTCTGCAGGCCATGCTTCCGGTTCTGGAAGCCGTCGTTCAGACCGGCAAGCCGCTCCTCATCATCGCTGAGGACGTCGAAGGCGAAGCTCTCGCCACGCTGGTCGTCAACAAGCTCCGCGGCGGCCTCAAGGTTGCAGCCGTCAAGGCTCCTGGCTTCGGCGATCGCCGCAAGGCCATGCTCGAGGACATCGCCGTTCTCACGGGCGGCACCGTGATCTCCGAGGACGTCGGCATCAAGCTCGAGACCGTGACGCTCGACATGCTCGGCCGCGCCAAGCGCGTGACCATCGACAAGGAGAACACCACCGTTGTCGACGGTTCCGGCAAGAAGGCCGACATCGACGCCCGCGTGAAGCAGATCAAGGCGCAGATCGAGGAGACCACCTCGGACTACGACCGCGAGAAGCTGCAGGAGCGTCTGGCAAAGCTTGCTGGTGGCGTGGCTGTGATCAAGGTCGGCGGCGCAACCGAAGTTGAAGTCAAGGAGCGCAAGGATCGCGTTGACGACGCGCTGCACGCCACGCGTGCGGCTGTCGAGGAAGGCGTTGTTCCTGGCGGCGGCGTCGCTCTTCTCCGCGCCATCAAGGCTCTGGAAAATCTCAAGAGCGACAACGAGGACCAGAAGGTCGGCATCACGATCGTGCGCAAGGCGCTTCAGTCGCCGGCGCGTCAGATCTTCCAGAACGCCGGTGAGGACGGCTCGGTCGTTGCTGGCAAGATCCTCGATAACAACAAGTACGCTTACGGCTTCAACGCCCAGACCGGCGTCTACGGCGACCTCATCGCCGAGGGCGTCATCGACCCGACCAAGGTCGTGCGTTGCGCGCTTCAGGATGCGGCTTCCGTTGCCGGCCTCCTGATCACGACCGAAGCCATGGTCGCCGACAAGCCCAAGAAGGACGCTCCCGCCATGCCGATGGGCGGCGGTGGCATGGGCGGCATGGGCGGTATGGACTTCTAAGTCCGTCGCTTCCGATCACGCAAAATCGAAGGCCGGAGCGGCGACGCTCCGGCCTTTTTTGCGTCTGCTCCCCTCTTGCCTCCGAGCGCGTGGGTCCCAAATGTCCAAACACTGGGGCATCGAAACCGGAAACGAGCAAAGGAGACGACGCCATGCTCGCCATCGAGATCGAAGAGCACGCTCGCAAACTGATGGAAGTTCAGGGTACGAAGGCCATCGCCGAGGCGGCCCGTAAGGCCCGCGGTTTCGAGGAGGAGGGCGCTGCCGAGCAGGCCGCCACGTGGCGCCGGATCGAGGCTGCGATGATCCGCCTCCAGGGTCCCCGCGCCAAATAGCAGGCGGCGACTGCCCGATCGCGTCTGCGGTTTCAATTCCGGTTCGCTTTGACGATATCGGACAGCGCGCGCGCGAGCCGGATCTGATCCTCCGGAAAGCCTTCGTTGATCCACCAGTCCTCGAATGCGCGCATGACGCGTCCGATGGCTGGACCTTCGGCAAGGCCTTTCTCGAGAAGATCGGCGCCGCGCACCGGAAGCTGAGGCACTGCCCATCGGGCAGGTAGCGCCAACCGGTCGCGCCAACGGGTGTCGTCCGCCGCCGCGCCGCTCAACGCCCAGGCGAAGAGCACGCCGTCGCGGAACGTCTCGACGCCAAAGCGATAGAGGAACGCCTGCGCTTCGCTCTCGTCCGTGTTGGGTAGGAAAGCCGGATCCGGCAGAGCGAGCCGGGCCAGTCGCTCGCTATCCGCGTTCGAGAGGCGCAGACGCGCGCCGAGAGCCGTAAGATGGCGTCCGCCGCCTGACAGGGCGCCGAGCCGCAACAGCGCATCTGCATCACGTCCAAGCGCGTGTTCGATGCCGGCGAGGCGGCCAAGCAGGCTGGCGTCGGCATTTGTCCCGATCAGACGCTCGAACAGCTTCGCATCCGCCATGACGGCGACGATCTCGACCGCGCGCCGCGCCCCGAGCAGGCGCAGAAGCTCGGCGCGCACGCGTTCTGCCGAAAGCTGATCGAGACCGTCGGCGAGCGCGATCGAGGCGGCGAGACCGGCCGCATCGGGTGCCCCGTCGGCATAGATCGCCGTGAAGCGGAAGAAACGCAGAATCCTGAGGTAGTCCTCGTGAATGCGCTCTTCGGGGCGGCCGATAAAGCGCACCCGCCGGGCCAGCAGATCCGGGTATCCCTGCATCGGATCGTGAACGGTTCCGTCGGCGTCGCAATAGAGCGCATTGAGCGTGAAATCGCGCCGGGCGGCATCCTCCGCCCAGTCGGTGGTGAACGCCACTCGCGCTTGTCGGCCGAAGGTCTCGATGTCCCGCCTGAGCGTCGTGACCTCGATGGGCTGGTGGTGCGCGATGACGGTCACGGTCCCATGCGCGACACCCGTTGGGACCGCACCCAAACCCGCCGCAGCCGCAAGCCGGATGACATCCTGCGGCACGGCCGTGGTCGCGATATCGATGTCCTTGACCGGCGCGCCGAGCAGGGCATTGCGTACGGCCCCGCCGACGATACGCGCTTCGAACCCGCCCTTCGCAATAGCCTCGAGCACGGCGAGCGTGGCGGCGCTTGTAAGCCACGGTGCGCCGGCGAGGCTGGGCGGCCGCTGATCACCGTCCTCGCGCATTGGTCTCGGCCCTACTCGATTTGGCTCGGTTGGATCTTGCCGTCTTTCAGGATGGAAGGCGCGTAGTGCTGCCCCGGCTTGCCCCCGGACGAGCTTCCGAACGCTGCGAGCGTGATGATGACGAGCAGGGCTCCGCTTGCGAAGAGCCAGAGGAGGGGCGCGTCGTCCAGCACGCGAGTGGCGGCGCGCGAGCTGGCGCCTTCCTCGTCCTGCGGCGCTTCCCTGTAGCGCCGGATCATCACCCAGGCGACATAGAGAAGGGTTGGTAGCAGGAACAGCAGCAGGTTCTCGATAACCGTTCGGATCATGATGTGAAAAGCCTCTGGCGCATATTGCGGAGGATACCCGCCGTCGCGCCCCATATGAAGCGGTTGCCGAAGGGCACGGCATAGAAATGTCGCTCATGCCCGCCGATGGTGCGGCTATGACGTTGGTAGTTGTCCGGATCCATGAGGAACGGCAGCGGAACTTCGAAGGCGTCTGCAACCTCATTGGCGTCGAGGGTGAGTTTGAAATCGGGATCCACGAGCCCTATTACGGGCGTGATGCGAAATCCGGTGCCCGTAAGATAGCGGTCGAGCGTTCCGAGTGGCGTTACAAGTCCGGCATCGAGGCCGATCTCTTCGCGCGCCTCCCTGAGCGCCGTCGCAAGCGCATCCGGATCGTGCGGCTCGGTTTTTCCACCGGGAAAGGCGATCTGGCCCGCGTGCGCCGCAAGATGTGCCGTACGCTGCGTGAAAAGCAGCGTGACGGTTTCGCGCGCGATGGCCGGGATCAGCACCGCCGCCGGGCGCGCGGCCGCGAGCGTATCGGGGTCGAGATGCGACGGCGCCATCTCCGGATTGAGATCGAAATCGCTGGGCTCGACCCCGTCCCCTTGCCGGCGCGAAAGCGAACGTTCCACCAGCGCCCGGAACCCGGCGGGGCTGAAAGCGTGCTGATCGGAGAGCGATGACGGGATCATCAGGCAGTCCTAAGCCACCTTGCCGCCGTTGGGAATGGCCACAAACGCTTCGTCTGGTGAACGCGACGGAGGTGACGGGCGTTTCCCCTGGAAACGCCCTATTCTGCTGCCATGACAAGGCGCGAATCGAGCGAAGGAACCCTGCATGACAGCCGCCCCGACTGGAGCCCCGACCATGCGCGCGATCCTGGCCGGACTTGCCTGCGCGGTGCTCTGTCTCGCGGGGCTGACGGGTTCCGCCTCGGCCGCGGCTCGTAGCTCCGAGAAGTTTGCCAAGACGCTGGCTCCCGCCGAGCGCAAGGTCTTCGAGGACTATTTGTCGGCGAAGGCGACGCACGAGTTCAAGAGCGATGCCTATTGGCGTGAGGTCTCCGACAAGAAGGCATTGCGGCGCGGCAAGCGCGGCCGTAGCGAGACCGTCATCGCCGCCGACTACGTCACCACGTTCCCGCCGAAATATGCAGGCCCCGAGCTTCCCGCGGCCCTGGCCAAGCGCTGGGACGCCTATCAGGCCGAGGATGAGAAGGACAAGACGAAGGAGCCGCCGAAGCCGAAGCCCGGCATCACCGAGTTCCTGTCCTACGCCAAAGCCGAGTACGACTTCGAGCCGGAGCGCGTCCCGGAGCGCGAGTTCAAGCTGCGCTATGCGCGCGAGGCCCTTTCTCTGGGACTGACCGGCGATCAGGTCGTACGCGTCTATGCGCTCGAGACGAGCGGCCTCGGCACCGCCGACATGGTATCGGGCATTCACCCGATCAAGAAGACGGGAACGCCGATCTCGACGGCGATTGGCTACGCCCAGCTCCTCGTCGCCAACACGACCGACGAACTCGCAAAGCACGGCGCCAAGTTTCTCGCGCGTCTGAAGGCGATGTCCGCCGATCGCAGCCTCGGTCCCGACCGGCGGCGCGCGCTTGCTGACAAGCACGAAAAGCTCGCCGCCATGATCAAGGCGGCCCGCTCCGTGCCCCACCGCTGGGACCAGCACGTCGCCTTCGCGCGCACGCGCCGTGGCATGGGCATTCACGCCATCAATCTCGATGGCGACATCGGGCCCTGGCTGCAGGTCATAAAGCTGTATGGGCTGAAAGAGATGGCCGACAACGCCGGCATGAAGGCGCTGACCGGTGCCGAAATCGAGCTCATGAACCTCGCTGGTCCCGGTACGGGTCTCGAGATGATGCGCCCCGCGGCAAAGAACGCGGCGACGACGAATTTCTTCGCCCGCGACGCCTATTTCCGCAACACGATCGTCCGCGAAAAGTCGAGCGCCGAGCTTCTCGTCGCCCTCGACAAGCGCATGGACGACAACCTCACGAACACCGGCGCCATCGAGTTTGCGGAGGTCTTCCGCGAGGCCAACGCCGACGTGGCCTCCGGCCGCTGACGGCACAGCCACCACGGCGCCGGTTCATCGCGTCTTTACTTTCATGCGCACACTGTACGTCCCGGGACGTCAGCAGGCAGGCGGACAGTCGCGTCTGCCTGGAGGAGAATGCTATGTCGATCGGGCGGCGCGCGTTTCTGAAATATGCGGTCGCGGGCTGCGCGTGCTGCACGGTGCCGGGACTGGCGATTGCGGACGATCACGCCGGGTTCCGGGGTGGTCCTACGAGGGCAACACGGGGCCCGATCATTGGGCCGATCTGTCGCCCGACTTCACGGCTTGCCGGATCGGCAGCCAGCAGACACCCATCGATCTTTTGAACGCGCAAAAGGCCGAGGTGAGCATCGAGATCGACTATCGCCCGCTTCCGCTCCGCCTCGCGAACAACGGTCATACCATCCAGGCCGCCGCAGCCGACGGCGGCGCGGTATCGATCGATGGCACCGGATACGATCTCGCACAGTTTCATTTTCACCATCCGAGCGAACACACGCTCGACGGCGTCGCCTTCGACATGGAGCTGCACCTGGTTCACAAATCAGGCGCGGGTGGCCTTGCAGTGGTGGGCGTCTTCATGAAGGAGGGAAGCCACAACAGCGCTCTCGATGCCGTTTTCAACTGTATGCCGCTGAATGCGGGGGGCGAGGTTCTGGCTGTCGAGCGGTTCGATCCGGCCGTGCTTCTGCCAAAGTCCCGGACAGGGTTCCGTTACACCGGGTCGTTGACGACCCCGCCCTGTTCCGAGGGCCTCGTGTGGACGGTCTTCCAGGATCCGATCGAGGTCTCACGGGAGCAGATCAGACGGTTCGCGCTCCTGTTTCCGAACAACGCCCGCCCAACTCAGCGCAAGAGCGATCGCGGGCTCGCCGAGGCTAGATGAACCTGAGCTTCGCGCCTCATGGCCACTTCACTACCGGCGGCAGCGACGACAGGATGCTGTCCACGTTGCCGCCGGTCTTGAGGCCGAACACCGTGCCGCGGTCGTAGAGCAGATTGTACTCCACATATCGACCGCGCCGCACCAGCTGCTCCTCGCGGTCCGCCTCCGTCCACGGCATCG
This sequence comes from uncultured Hyphomicrobium sp., assembly GCF_902826555.1. Lineage (GTDB taxonomy): Bacteria > Pseudomonadota > Alphaproteobacteria > Rhizobiales > Hyphomicrobiaceae > Hyphomicrobium_C. The sequence goes on along the minus strand of NZ_CADEFI010000011.1, from coordinate 9,597 downwards.
AATAGTTGCCGCGCACCAGCATCGGATAGACGCGTTGGAACGCGCGACCCACGTCCTGTGTGAATGCCAAGGCCGCATCCCAGCCGCCGTCTTCCTCGGTCGGCGTCAGGTAGTCGTAAAAGATGCCGCCGACGCCGCGCGCTTCCTTGCGGTGCGGCAGGTAGAAGTAGTCGTCGCACCATTTGCGCAGCTTGGCGTAGTCGGCGATTTTTTCATGGGCCGCACACGCGCTGTACATCGACGCGTGAAAGGCGAGGCTGTCCGTATCCTCCTCCTTGCGCCGCCGGTCGAGAACGGGAGTGAGATCCGCCCCACCCCCGAACCACCATTTGCTGGTGACCACCATGCGCGTGTTCATATGCACGGCCGGCACGTTGGGGTTCTGGGGATGCGCGATGAGCGAGATGCCGGAAGCCCAGAACTGCGGGTTCTCCTCGGTGCCCGGGATTTGCTTGCGAAACTCCGGGGCAAACTCGCCGAACACGGTTGACGTGTGCACGCCGACTTTCTCGAACACGCGCCCCTTCATCACGCTCATTTTGCCGCCGCCGCCCGGCGCCCCCGTATGGTCGGTGCGCTGCCAGGGCGTCTGCACGAAGCGGCCCGGCGCCTCGCCGCCGAGCTGCGCCGTCGCAGGAAGATCCGCCTCGAGCCTTTCGAAGCTGGCGCAGATTTCGTCCCGCAACGTCTGAAACCACGCCTCGGCAGCAGTTTTTCTGGATTCGATGTCGGCTGCCGTCTCGGCCATGCTTGCCATTTCCTCGCGAGTTGCCCATCTGTGGGGTTCCGGGCCATCGTTTGGGCACGATGGATCGGTAGCGCATAGCCTGTCCCAGGAGAAACGAGAAGGGGTTTGCGCCAAAGACCGTGATCGTTTCGGACCCTGGTCGCTCGGATCGCCGCGCTGTCTGACAGGTGAGGGATGCATCGACGGCGCGGGAAAGCTCCGAAGCGTGAATCATTGTCTGACCCGTCGGCCGCGGGCTCGCCACGCACGTTACCGCACCTAGAAAGAGCCTGATGTTCCGCTGGTTTGAAACCCGAGTTGACCCGTTCGCGCCGGCCCCGAAGGAGCGTCCGCCAGCGAGCATTGCGGCGTTCTACTGGCATTACATCAAGCCGGTCTGGCGTCCCTTTGCCGTCCTGCTCGTCATCGGATTCTTCGGATCTCTGATCGAGGTCATCCTGATGGCCTTCGTCGGCAACCTCGTCGACATGATGCGCGCCGCGAGCTCTCCGCAGACTTTTTTTGCAGAGAATGCGACGGTGCTGTTGGTCATGGCGTTCGTGGCGCTTGTCGCGCGGCCCGGATTCTCCGCCGCCCACGATCTGGTCAAGAACCAGATGATCACCCCGTCGGTCACGACGCGCATCCGCTGGCAGACGCACACCTATGTGCTGCGCCAGTCGCTGGCCTTCTTCCAGAACGATTTCGCGGGCCGCATCTCGACGCGCATCATGCAGACCGGCGCGTCGCTGCGCGATTCTGTCGTCCAGGGCGTGGATGCCATCTGGTACATGGCCGTGCACGTCATCGGTGCGCTTGTCATCTTCTGGGAGGCCGATGCCCGCCTCGTGCTGCCGCTCGTGAGCTGGATCGCCCTTTATGCCGTTGTGCTCTGGCATTTCGTGCCGCGCATCCAGAAACTTTCGACGGAAGCCTCCGAGGCGCGCTCCTGGCTCACGGGCCGCGTGGTCGACAGCTTCACCAACATCCTGACTGTCAAGCTCTTCGCCCACGCGGAGCGCGAGGAGGCCTACGCCAAGGAGGCGATGCAAGGCCATTTGGAGCGCCATCAGGCCGCAAACCGCAACCTCACCGTCATGGAGTTCGTGCTCTACGCGCTGAACGGCGCTCTCTTGGTGTCCGTCGCCGGGCTCGCACTCTGGCTCTGGAGCCGCGACGCGGTGTCGATGGGCGCCATCACCGTTGCCATGACGCTTTCCATCCGCATCATCGCCATGTCGGGATGGATCCTGTTCACGGTCGCCGGCATCTTCGAGAATATCGGCGTCGTGCACGAGGGCATGCAGACCATCTCGCGCGACTACGAGGTCATCGATCGGCCCGATGCGCGCGCACTCGAGGTGCCGAAGGGCGAGATCCGCTTTGACACCGTCCGCTTCCACTACGGCAAGGTGAAAAGCGTGTTGGATGAGGTCTCGCTGACCATTAAGCCGGGCGAGAAAGTGGGCATTGTCGGCCGCTCGGGAGCCGGCAAGTCGACGCTCGTCAACCTGCTCCTGCGCTTCTATGACGTGGAAGGCGGACGCATCCTGATCGACGGCCAGGACATCTCGCACGTCACGCAGGAGAGCCTGCGCGCCTCCATCGGCCTCGTGACGCAGGATACGTCGCTGCTCCACCGCTCGGTCATGGACAACATCCTCTATGGCCGTCCCGAGGCGGGCGAGCAGCAGGCCATCGCCGCGGCCAAGCGCGCGCACGCCCACGAGTTCATTCAGGGGCTCGAGGATATGAGCAACCGGCGCGGCTACGAGGCCCACGTCGGCGAGCGCGGCGTCAAGCTGTCCGGCGGCCAGCGCCAGCGCATCGCCATCGCCCGCGTTCTGTTAAAAAACGCGCCAATCCTCGTGCTCGATGAAGCGACCAGCGCACTCGACAGCGAGGTGGAGGCCGCCATCCAGGAAAGCCTGTCCGAGCTAATGGCGGGCAAGACGGTCATCGCCATCGCCCACCGGCTGTCGACCATCGCCGCCATGGATCGCCTGATCATCATGGATCAGGGCCGCATCGTTGAGCAGGGCACGCACATCGAGCTTCTGCGCAAAGGCGGCCTCTACGCCAGCCTCTGGGCCCGCCAGTCCGGCGGCTTCCTCACCGAGGACGCGGCGGAATGAGAAGTCCCGGCTTCCTGATGCATGATTGCTCGATGGATTTAATCACGCATCAGGGAGCCGGGACTTCTTCAACTCGGCAGTGCTTGCGCCTTAGTACTCCGCTCTCAGTGTCAACCCGACTTGGCGCTCGTCACCGATGAAGCCATAGGCTGGCGAAATACGTCCGCCATCCACCTCGTTCACGCTTGTGAGGTACTGCTCGTCGAACAGGTTCTTGGCGAAGAGCGTGAGCGTGTAGCTCTCCCACTCCCAGCCCAACTCGGCGTCTACGACTGTGTAGGCGTCGACGTAACCCGTGTCGAAGTTGGCGACATTGCCCGAGCTGTAATAGCCGTCGACATGGCGCACGTTGGCGCCGGCGAACCAGCCGGTTGGCGAATGATACATGGCGCCGGCGGAGAAGGTGAAAGCCGGGGCTTCCGGATACTCGTTGCCCGAATAATCGTCGTCGAGGTCCGGACCGAGCACGATGTCGTCGAACTTTGTTTTTAGAAGTCCGATCGAGCCGAAGATTTGCAACGCGGGAATCGGCCTCCAACGAGCTTCCAACTCGGCACCGTAAGAATGCGAGCTGGCTGCGTTGAAGATCGCCTGAACGGCGTAAGTGTCAGTAAGCACCGCGACCTGCTGATCCGCATACTCGTTGTAGAAAACGTTGGCGTTGAAATCCAGCGTCTTTCCTAGCCAATTCGACCGGTAAGACAGCTCATAGGTGTCGACAAATTCTGGATCGACAGTCGAGACGATGGTCGTTTTTAATGTCCGAATGACTTGCTCGTATCCGCTTCGATAACCCTTGTTATAGGTCGCGCCAACCGTCTGATTTGAAGTCAGATCGTAGGTGACTCCCACCTTCGGCAGAAATTCTTCGAACGTCGCCTTTGTCTTGGCATTGTACGGATCGTAGACCGGAATTCCTGTCACGATGAATTGGAACAAGTCTGCGTCGGTCGTGCTCAAATTGTTGCTGTCTTCTGAAGTCTCGATGGTGTCGCGCAGCAGGCGTCCACCCGCGTTAAACGACCATCGATCCCAGCGATAGCGAAGATCGGCGTACGCCGCGAGATTGGTCGTCTCGGACCCGTACGTTCCGGTGCCAAACAGAACCGGATGGTTGGGAAACCCATAGCCAGTGTAGAAATAGTCCAGGTTGGCAGTTGAATGCCCGAAGTTGTCTCGCTTCAGGTGGCCGTATGAAAGACCGACGACGCCGGAGATCCCGTTGCCGCTGTTGTCGATCTCGAGCCTGAGATCCTGGGTGAAGTCCGTAGCATCGGTATTGTCACCGTAACGGCTGAAGGCCGCGCCGGGCGCAGTCTTGATCGTGTTCTCCGTGTCTGCAAATGCAGTCACACTCCGAATTGTAAGGCCGGGCATGAACTCGTAGGAGATGTCGGCCGCATAGTTGTCGGCGGACCCTTCACGAAAATCGGTAAAGTCAGAGCTCGCATCAAGCCGGCGACCGAAGTTCGGGCCGGATACCTGGGCGCTGCCAGGCTCGTCATTGGTGCGTGCAATTGTGAACAGTGCGCTGAACCCCGGCAGGCTGTCCGGCTCGATCAGGAGCTTGCCGCGCAGCGTGTCGTAGGCATCGAGGCCCAACTGTTCATTGTAGGGATCCGAATAGCTGATGCCCCGGTCATGCTCCGTCTTGTATCCGGAAATGCGAAATGCCGATTGACCGGAAACGATCGGAGCGTTGAGGACGAAGCCTGCACCATAGAGGTCATTGGTGCCGATCGTACCCTCGACAACACCGCCGAGTTTGTAAGTTGGGTCGTTGGTCTTGACGATGACGGTTCCGCCGAGCGCGTTGCGCCCCTGCAGCGTCGACTGCGGGCCGCGCAGCACTTCCACCTGCTCCACATCCCAGAGACCGCGCGCACCGCGGCGCACCGCGTCCGGGTTCTGGGTCACGCCATCGACAACGACGCCGATCAGCGGCACAGCGGAGATATGTTGCAGCCCCGTCTGACCTTCCGAATTCAAACCGCGGATCACGAATCCGGTATTCGGATCCTCCGAAGTGATCACGTTGGCGGTCTGCTCGATCGCCGCATCGAGATCGCGGATCTGCCGTTCTTCGATCTCCTCGCCCGTGACGACGCCGACGCTCGTCGTCGTGTCGCGAACCGTGCGGACGATCTTCTCGCCTTCGACAACCTGCTGCTCGAGAGCCGCGCCTGCCGGGACTGCCGCCAGCCCGGTCTGCTGCGGCGCGCTCTTGCGCAGCTTCTCTTTCTTGATGTTGCGCTTGGCTGGCGCCTCGACGACCAGCCCCGGCAGCTCGGTGATCTCTTCCGTTGCCGCTGCGGCCGGCGGTGTGGCCGCGGCTTCTTGGGCGATAGCTTGCTGTGTCCAGCCGGCTGCAACCGCCAACGCCAGTGTAGAAATCGTCAGTTTAACGGTGCCCACGTCTACCCCCAGAAAAGATGACTATTAATATCAACTAATCCGAAGGGGCGATGAATGTCGACAAATTTAGTAATGTTTGTTGTTGCGTAAGCGCAACGAACGCCTGCAATCATCGAGAAATGGCGTGCGCACGGATCAATCTGCAAAGCATACGGACGCGTTTCCAAGCATGTCGGGATGTTTGTCTGACATGCGGGGTAAAATTCCGGTGCGATAAAGCGAAGGGCGGCGTTCCGGGAACGCCGCCCTGATTGTTTTTAAGAGGTCGCCCCGCGATCAGGCGGCGAGATCGAAGCGGTCGGCGTTCATGACCTTGGTCCAGGCCGCGACGAAGTCGCGGACGAACTTGTCCTGTGCGTCCGCGCTGGCATAGACCTCGGCTAAAGCGCGCAGCACCGAGTTCGAGCCGAACACCAGATCGACGCGGGTGCCGGTCCATTTCCTGGCGCCGCTTTTGCGGTCAACACCCTCGAACACCTCCTTGGTCTCGGAAACCGCCTTCCACTGTGTTCCCATATCCAGGAGATTGACGAAGAAGTCGTTGGTCAGGGTGCCGGGCCGCTCGGTCAGAACGCCGTGAGTCGAACCGCCAGCGTTGATGTTGATCGCGCGCAGACCACCGATCAGCACCGTCAGCTCGGGCGCGGTGAGCGTCAATAGCTGTGCCTTGTCGATGAGAAGCGCCTCGGCCGGTACGGCGTAGCGGGCCTTCTGGTAATTGCGGAAGCCATCCGCGACCGGCTCGAGATACGCAAAGGATTCGGTATCGGTCTGCGCCTGCGAAGCATCCGTACGGCCCGGTGTAAACGGCACCGAGACGCTATGGCCGGCCGCCTTCGCAGCCTGTTCGACGCCGGCGTTGCCTGCCAGCACGATCAGGTCGGCGAGCGAGATCTTCTTGCCGCCGCTCTGGTCGAGATTGAACTCGAGCTGGATGCGTTCCAGGACCTTGAGCACCTTCGCGAGCTGCTCGGGCTGGTTGGCGGCCCACTCCTTCTGCGGTGCAAGGCGAATGCGCGCACCGTTGGCGCCGCCCCTCTTGTCGCCGCCGCGGAAGGTGGAGGCCGAGGCCCAGGCGGTACCGACCAGTTCGGAGACGGTGAGGCCCGAAGCCAGCACCTTGGCCTTGAGCGCGGCGGCGTCTGCGGCGTCGATCAGCGGATGATCGACGGCGGGAACCGGATCCTGCCAGATTAGCTCTTCCTTCGGCACTTCCGGACCCAGATAGCGCGAACGCGGTCCGAGATCGCGATGTGTCAGCTTGAACCATGCGCGCGCGAAAGCTTCGGCAAACGCCTGCGGATTTTGCAGAAAACGCCGCGAGATTTTCTCGTAGGCCGGATCGAAGCGCAGCGACAGATCGGTCGTCAGCATCTTCGGCCTGCGCTTCTTAGACGGATCGTGCGCCTCGGGGATGACGTCCCCGGCGTCCTTGGCCACCCACTGATGGGCCCCGGCGGGAGACTTCTCCAGCTCCCATTCGAACTTGAACAGGTTCTCGAAAAAGAAGTTGCTCCACTGAGCGGGCGTCTGCGTCCAGGTGACCTCGAGACCACTGCCGATGGCATCGGCGCCGTGACCGGTGCCGAAATTGCTGGTCCACCCGAAGCCCTGCGCTTCGAGATCCCCGGCCTCGGGGTCCGCGCCCTTATAGGATTCGGCAGCTGCGCCGTGCGTCTTGCCGAACGTATGCCCGCCGGCGATGAGCGCGACGGTTTCCTCGTCGTTCATGGCCATGCGCTTGAACGTTTCCCGGATGTCCTTCGCGGCCGCCACCGGATCGGGATTGCCGTCCGGGCCTTCCGGATTGACGTAAATCAGGCCCATCTGAACAGCCGCGAGCGGATTTTCGAGATCGCGCTCGCCCGAATAGCGGCTGTGGGGATTGTTGCTGAGTGCGAGCCAGGTGGTCTCCCGCCCCCAATAGACATCCTGATCCGGTTCCCAGGTGTCCTCTCGTCCGCCCGCGAACCCGAAGGTGCGGAAGCCCATCGTCTCGAGCGCCACATTGCCGGTGAGGATGAAGAGATCCGCCCAGGAAATCTGCTGTCCGTACTTCTTCTTGATCGGCCAAAGCAGGCGGCGCGACTTGTCAATATTGACATTGTCCGGCCAGCTGTTGAGCGGAGAAAAACGCTGTTGGCCGCGGCCGCCGCCGCCGCGGCCGTCTCCCGTGCGGTAGGTGCCGGCGCTATGCCAAGCCATGCGAATGAACTGCGGACCATAGTGGCCGAAGTCGGCGGGCCACCAATCCTGCGATTCGGTCATGAGCTGGCGCAGATCGTTCTTCAGCGCCTCGTAATCGAGCTTCTTGAACTCCTCGCGGTAGTTGAACGTCTGTCCCAGTGGATCGGATTTGGATGAGTGTTGGTTGAGCAGGTCGACGCGCAGCTGGTTCGGCCACCAATCGCGGTTCTGCGTTCCGCCGGTGCCATGAGAAACCGGGCACTTGCCCGGGCCTTTGTCGTCGGTCTTTGCGTCCATCGTGCTCTCCGATCGTGTCTTGTACGTCTGTCGAGGTGTTCCGGAATTATCGTCTGTCGTTTGCGTTGGGTGCGAGCATGAGACTGCGCACGTGCTGGCGTCGTTCGACGCGTACCGGCCCGAAGCGAAAGGTCATTGGTATGCGGCGCCTCCGGGCGGTGACTGCTGATCCGAAACAGGAGCAGGCCGCCCATTGTTTAGAGGGGTTCCAGACAATTAAAGGGCCGAGGTCATAAGAGCAAATATATTTGGTATATCGACTCGATAGGAAACTCTTATGGATCGAGCCCAACCGGATATCCTGGAGCGCAGGCAGTAAAGCGCCCGCGGAGAGCTGTCTCCACGGGCGCCGAAAGTGTCCGAAAATGCGAGATCTGCTGACTACATGTCCATGCCGCCGGCGCTGTGATCGGCGTCCTTCTTCGGCGCCTCCGCAATTGCGGCCTCCGTCGTGATCAGAAGTCCGGCGATGGACGCGGCATCCTGCAGCGCCGTGCGTACGACCTTGGCCGGATCGATGATGCCCTTCTCGATCAGGTCGCCGTATTCGCCAGCCTGCGCATCGTAGCCGAAGTTGGCACCCTTGCTCTCCAGCACGCGGCCGACGACGATCGAGCCTTCGGTGCCGGCGTTCTCGGCGATCTGCCGGATCGGCGCCTGCAACGCCTTGCGTACGATCGCGATGCCGGCCGTCTGGTCGTCGTTGTCACCCTTCGACGTTATGGCGTTGGTGGCTTTGAGCAGCGCCACGCCGCCGCCCGGCACCACGCCCTCCTCGACGGCCGCGCGGGTGGCATTGAGAGCGTCGTCGACGCGGTCTTTGCGCTCCTTGACCTCCACTTCGGTGGCGCCGCCGACTTTGATCAGGGCCACGCCGCCGGCAAGCTTCGCCAGACGCTCCTGCAGCTTCTCGCGGTCGTAGTCCGAGGTCGTCTCCTCGATCTGCGCCTTGATCTGGCTGACGCGGCCTTCGATTTCCTTCTTCTTGCCGGCGCCGTCGACGATCACCGTGTCTTCCTTGCTGATGGTGACGCGCTTGGCGCGCCCGAGCATGTCGACCGTCACGTTCTCGAGCTTGATGCCCAGATCTTCGCTGATGGTTTGCCCGCGCGTGAGCACCGCGATGTCCTCGAGCATGGCCTTGCGGCGATCGCCGAAGCCCGGGGCCTTGACGGCCGCGATCTTGAGTCCGCCGCGCAGCTTGTTGACGACGAGTGTAGCCAGAGCCTCACCCTCGACCTCCTCGGCGATGATGAGCAGCGGCTTGCCCGTCTGAGCGACGGCTTCCAGCACCGGCAACAGGGGTTGCAGGCCCGAGAGCTTCTTTTCGTGAATGAGGATGTAGGGCTCGTCGAGCTCGGCGATCATCTTCTCGGCGTTGGTGATGAAGTAGGGCGAGAGATAGCCGCGGTCGAACTGCATGCCCTCGACGACGGTAAGCTCCGAGTCGAGGCTCTTGGCCTCCTCGACGGAGATGACGCCCTCGTTGCCGACTTTCTGCATGGCTTCCGCGATCATGGCGCCGATCGCGCTTTCGCCGTTGGCGGAGATGGTGCCCACCTGGGCAATCTCCGACGAGTTTTTGACCTTCTTCGCCTTCTTGCCGATCTCGGCCACCACCTCTGCGACGGCTTGGTCGATGCCCCGTCTGAGGTCCATCGGGTTCATGCCGGCGGCGACGGCCTTGAGGCCTTCGCGCACGATGGCTTGCGTCAGCACGCATGCGGTCGTCGTCCCGTCGCCGGCCAGGTCGTTGGTCTTCTGGGCCGCTTCACGGACCATCTGTGCGCCCATGTTCTCGAGCTTGTCCTCGAGTTCGATCTCCTTGGCGACGGT
>NZ_CADEFI010000010.1:6825-89031 GCF_902826555.1 uncultured Hyphomicrobium sp. | reverse complement strand
TCCCACCGTCCGCACCAACTGTTTTTGTAGACCCGAGGCGGCTCAGGTCGTGAATACGAACACGAGTCCGATTGCCGTCGCCGCAAGTGCCAAGGCCAGCGGGATGACCGCGATTTCGATCCACGCCGCGCGCCCCGGCAACGGTCCGCTCGCGGTGTCCACGTCCGACTGCAGGAAATGATCGAGCGTTTCGCGTGGCGCCGTCATGTGATGCCGGGCCGTCGTCACGATGAAAAGCAGGACGCCGAAGAACACCAGGAACAGCAGGGAGGCGAAAGCGAGCGTGAAGTCCGCTTCGCGCGCGGTGCCGAAGGCGAGCCAGGCCGCAAGCATCATCCAGGCAAAGGCTGCTCCGACTGTCCTGTAGACGGCACGGGGGAGTTCGCCACCGGGAATCTCGTCGGGTTTCAAATGGTCGGTCATGGCAAGCTCCTGCGATTGGACGAAGAAAGCAGCCCGAGCACAGCGATTGAGGGTGCCGACGACGGAAACGCGGCCCGCCCGCTTCAACCGCTCAATGCGCGGCACGACAAACGCGTTGCACGCGGTCCACCTTACATTTTGTGCAGATTTGCCCGGCCGTTGGTTGCCATCGGCATCGAATAAGTAATTCGATTTTTCTTCGTTAGGACGCTGCGTCCCGCCGCTTAGCTTCCCGCACAGCTGACATCTTTTGCGAGTCGGAGCTCCGCGCGCCATGAACGAGATTCTGGACATCAAGACGCTTGCCGCCACCACCTCCTGGGGCCGCGGTCGCGTTTACGACAACATCACCGAGACCATCGGGCATACCCCGCTCGTCGCGCTGAACCGTCTGCAGGCCGAAGAAAACGTCACGGCGCGCATCTTGCTCAAGCTTGAGTTCTTCAACCCGCTCAACTCGGTCAAGGATCGCATCGGCGTGTCGCTGATCGACAGCCTCGAGCAGCAGGGCAAGATCGAGCCGGGCAAGTCGGTGCTGATCGAGCCGACCTCCGGCAATACCGGCATCGCGCTCGCGTTCGTCGCCGCCGCACGCGGCTACGAGCTGATCCTCGTCATGCCGGAATCGATGTCGCTCGAGCGGCGCAAGATTCTCGCCCATCTCGGCGCCAAGCTCGTGCTCACGCCAGCGGCGGGAGGCATGGGTGGCGCGATCGCTCGCGCCAAGGAATTGGCCGACGAGTTGCCGAATGCGGTCATCCCGGCCCAGTTCGACCATCCCGCCAATCCGCTGGTGCACGAGCGCACGACCGCAGAGGAGATTTGGAAGGATACCGGCGGCGAGGTCGATGCCGTCGTCGCAGGCGTCGGTACCGGCGGCACCATCACCGGCGTCGGTCGCGTGCTGAAGCCGCGCATCTCCGGCCTCAAGATCATCGCCGTCGAGCCCGACGCGAGCCCGGTTCTCTCCGGCGGACAGAAGGGCCCGCACAAGATCCAGGGCATCGGTGCCGGCTTCGTTCCGGGCGTCCTCGACACCAAGCTCATCGACGAGGTGATCACGGTCTCGAACGACAAGGCTTTCGAGACGTCGCGGCGCATTGCCAAGCTGGAAGGCATCCCGGGCGGTATCTCGACGGGCGCCAATATCGCGGCCGCCCTTCAGCTCGCCAAACGTCCGGAGTTCTCCGGCAAGACTATCGTCACGTTCGCTCCGTCGTCCGCCGAGCGCTATTTCTCGAGCGATCTGTTCCCGACGCCGCAGGGCGCCTGATCGATCAAGGCCGATCTTTAGTTGAGGACGAATTCGAGAAGCCCGGCAAAGTCGTGCGAAGTCCCATCGGCGGAAATGCCGAGCTTCTCGACCGGCAAGTTGAAGCGGTTGACCCAGTAGGTCGGAAAGCCGAAGCTCTTGGCGCCGTAGGCATCCCATCCACCGAATGCGGCGAACGCCACTTCGTCTTTCTTCAATCCCAACCGTTCGAGCCCGAGCCCATAGGCGCGCGGATCGGGCTTGTAGGTGTGGTTTTCCTCGGTGCTCAGCAACGCGTCGAAGAGATCGGCGATGCCGGCGTGCTCCGCATTGGCGCGCAGCATTTTCGAGCTGAAATTGGCAATCGTGATGATCCGCACGCCGGATGCCTTGAGCGTCTTGAGCCCCTCGATGGCGTCAGGCCACGGCGTGAGCGTAAGATAGGCGTTGAGAAGCTCCTGCTTGGCCTGAGGCGAGAACTCGAGCTTCATCGCCTCGGCGGTATAGGTCAGCGCATCCTCGGTGACCTTGAAGAAGTCTTCGTGCCGGTTTGTGATCGAGCGCAGAAAGCCATACTCGAACTGTTTGGCGCGCCATGCCTTCGTGAACTCGAGGCCTCTTCCAGGGAAAACCTTCTCGACAGTCGGCACCACGGAATTCGGATTGAAAATGACGAAGTAGTCGAAGGCGACCGCTTTGAAACGCGGAGCGGCCACATGCGCATCACTTCGCTCTGCCGGCGACACGAATAAGCAGACTGTAATCGCGGTAAGGCAGAGCCACGTAATCCGTTTCATGAAGCAGTCTCTCCAGGATATCGGCGATCAGCATACTACGTAGTGTGTCGTTGCCGTGGCACGCGCCACCGTCGATCGTTCTCGCCGAGAGCGAATCGGAAAAGCTCCGCAGTTTTTCTTCGTTCGAGGCGCGCATCCGAAAATCTAGCATTCGCCACGTAGGGGTTTTGTACGTGGGGGATTACATGTTTGTTCGTCCGTCGTCTCTGATCAGGTCGGCGCTCGCCGTCGTGGCATTTGGATTGACGCTGCCGTCGGCGGCCGATGCAACGGAAGGCTACTTCCAGCATGGCTACGGCGCACGCCACAAAGCACTCGGAGGAGCAGGCGCAGCGGACAGTCGCGACTCGACCGCCATTTCGCTCAATCCCGCCGGCCTCGTTCACTCGGGCAACGAGGTGACCGCCGCCGTTTCAGCCTTCAGCCCGCGCCGCGAGTTCGAAGGTGGCGGAATTTTTCCAAGCTTCACGCCGAACGGTGAAGTCGAAAGCGACAGCAACTGGTTCGCGATCCCCAATCTTTCGGCGAGCTACCGGCTCGGCCCGGACTCGTTCTTCGACGTCATCGGCGTCTCGGTCTATGGCAGCGGCGGCATGAACACGGACTATCCAGGCGTGTCGCGCGCCCCGCTTCCCTTCGACGGCGTCTTTTTGGGTGGCGCGTTGGGCGTCGACCTGCAGCAAGCTCTGATCTCGGTCGCCGTCGCCAAAACGATCGCTCCCGGCGTGTCCGTTGGTGTTGCGCCCATCATCGCGCGTCAGCAGATCAAGCTCAAAGGCCTCGGCGCATTCACGCAGCCCGGCTTCTCCATCGATTCCGATGCCGTCACCAACAACGGCTATGACGTGTCGTGGGGCTTCGGCGTGCGCGGCGGTGTGGAGTGGGCCGTCACGCCGAGCGTTCGCCTCGGTGTGGCAGGCAACTCGCCCATCTGGTCGCAGGAGTTCGAGAAGTATCGCGGCCTGTTCGCCGAGCAGGGCAGTTTCGACATTCCAGCCAGCATCCAGGCCGGCATTGCCGTCGACGTGACGCCGAACCTCACCCTGCTTGCGGACTATCGCCACATCTGGTTCGGCTCGATTGCCTCCATCGCCAACCCGTCCACCAACCTTCTCCTCGGCCATCAGCTCGGGTCGGACGACGGGCCTGGCTTCGGTTGGGATGATGTCGACGTGGTGAAGCTCGGCGTCGAGTGGCGCACGTCTCCGGACCTGACGCTGCGCGCCGGCTACTCCTACGCCACCAACCCGATCTCCTCGCGCGACGTGCAGTTCAACATCCTGGCGCCGGCCGTGGTTCAGCACCACATCACGGCTGGTCTCGAGTACAAGATCGACAGCGCATGGTCGGTGGAGCTCGCGGGCCTTTACGCTCCCGAAGAGTCCGTCAAGGGCGGCGATCTCCCCAACCCGTTCGTCTATGATCCCGCGCACACCGTGGAGATCAGCATGTATCAGTTTGAGGCCACCTTCGGTGTGAAGTACAAGTTTGGTGCCGACGCGCCGCTCAAGTAGGGCGGCGGGGCTCGTTCGTCGAGGTTCATCGATGACACCAACCGACTTCACGCCTTGGGCATCGCTCGCGGGCGGCGCTCTGATCGGCACATCCGCCGTTCTGCTGTTGCTGGTCACCGGGCGCATCGCCGGCATTAGCGGCATCGTGCGTCGCCTCTTTCCACCCTACGGCGCTACGGCACCGGTCGAGGCCGGCACGTTCCTGATCGGGCTTTTCGCTGCGCCGGCTGTCTGGACGTTCGTGTCCGGCGAAGCGGTCCACCAGACCGTGACCGGCAGCTTGAGCCTCGCGGTTGTGGCGGGGCTTCTGGTCGGCGCTGGTGTCTTTGCCGCGCGCGGCTGCACGAGCGGCCACGGCGTCTGCGGCCTCGCCCGCCTATCTCGGCGCTCGATCGCAGCGACCGCGATCTTTATGGCGACGGCGGTGGCGACGGTCTACGTCGCGCGCCACGTGGTGGGAGGCTAGTGTGATGATCGAGAAATTCGCTCTGGAACCTGGCCTCAAACTCTGGCGAACTTCGGAATGGGGACACTGGCCATGGGCGTGATCGCGTCTCTCGCCGCCGGACTGTTGTTCGGCGTCGGATTGATCCTCTCCGGTATGGTCGATCCCGCAAAGGTGCAAAACTTTCTCGACATCGCCGGCACCTGGGATCCGAGCCTCGCCTTCGTGATGGCCGGCGCCATCGGTGTCGCCGCGCCGGGGTTCTGGTTGGTGCGCCGGCGTACGGTCCCCCTCGCCGATTCCGCTTTTCATGTTCCGCCCGCTGACGCTCCCATCGATCGCACGCTTTTGATCGGCGCGGCCATCTTCGGTATCGGCTGGGGACTGGCCGGCTTTTGTCCCGGCCCCGCATTGGTTTCGCTGCCGCTCGCGGCGCCAGGCGCCGTCGCCTTCACGGCGGCTATGGTCGCCGCCATCGCCGCCGGCGTGCTTCTTCAGCAGAGGAAATGAAGCTGTCGATGTGCCGCCGCAACGCCCTTTCACCGCGCGCCGAAGTCTCGTAGGTTTTCGCCTTCGAGAGAGTATTTGGCCGGTGGAGGCTGCGTGACGAAGCCGCGACGCATCCAGCGCAAAAGAGCGAAGGGCTGGCGCATGCCGCCCAACACGGTCTATGTGGGCCGCGGCAGCAAGTGGGGAAACCCGTTTCCCTTCGATCATCAGCGCTATCTCGGCAAGGCCTGGGCGGTCGAGGCCTACGCGCACTGGCTGCGGACATCGCTCAAAGGCATGGCACTCGTGCGCGAGCGCCTGCATGAGCTCGAGGGAAAAAACCTCGCCTGCTGGTGCAAGCCCGGCGAGCCGCGTCATGCCGACCTGCTGCTTGCTCTCGCGGACGAAGGCGGAGAGGCCACCTTGCGTGTAGCGGAAAAAGAAGCGGCGGCCCCACGCTTGTGAGACCGCCGTTTTTCTACCGTCTTGGTGCCGATCAGAGATACGACTGCCCGGCGTCACGCTGGATGTCGCGCAGCGCCGAGACCAGGAGATCGATCTCACCGCACGTATTGTAGAACGCGAACGACGGCCGGACCGTCGTCTCCTGTCCGAAACGGCGTAGGATCGGCTGTGCGCAGTGATGGCCCGACCGTACGGCGATGCCGTACTTGTTGAGCCGTGCGCCAACCTCTTCGCTCGGCACGCCCTTGAGGACGAGCGAGATCACGCCCGCCTTCTCGGGAGAGGTGCCGATGATCCGGATCCCCGGCACGTTCTCGAGCAGCCGCTTCGTGGCGTACACCATCAGGCTGTGCTCGTAGTGAGCGATGTTCTCGAGCCCGATCCGCTCCACGTAGTCGATTGCCGCGCCCAAGCCTACGGCGTCGGCGATGTTGCCGGTGCCGGCCTCGAAGCGGTTGGGTGCATTGTGGAAAATGCTCCGCTCCAAGGTAACGTCCTGGATCATGTTGCCGCCGGTCTGGTAGGGCGGCAGGCTGTTGAGCAGGTCTTTCTTGCCCCACAGCACGCCGATTCCCGTCGGTCCGAACAGCTTGTGCCCGGAGAAGACGAAGAAGTCCGGCCCGAGCTCCTGCACGTCGACCTTCATGTGCGAGACCGACTGTGCGCCGTCGAGCAGAACCCGCGCGCCCGCGTGCTTCGCCATCTCCACCATTTGCTTGGCGGGGGTGACGGTGCCGAGGGCGTTCGAGACCTGGGTAAACGCGACGAGCTTGGTCCTGCTGTTGAGGAGCTTTCCATACTCCTCGAGCAGCACGACGCCGCGGTCATCCACCGGTGCGACGCGCAATTTCGCGCCCTTGGCGAGTGCAAGCTGCTGCCAGGGTACGATGTTGGCGTGATGCTCCAGGTGCGTGATGACGATTTCGTCGCCCTCATTCACGTGCTTCAGCCCGAAAGTCGCGGCAACGAGGTTGATCGACTCCGTCGTGCCACGCGTGAACACGATCTCGTCGATCGACGGCGCATTGATGAAGCGCTGGACTTTCTGGCGCGCTCCTTCGTAGGCATCCGTCGACCGCGCGGCCAGCTCATGCGCTGCACGGTGGATGTTCGAGTTCTCATGCTCGTAGAAGTGCACGAGGCGATCGATGACCGCCTTCGGCTTTTGCGTGGTGGCCGCGTTGTCGAGCCACACGAGCGGACGTCCGTTGACAGTCTCCGACAGGATCGGGAAATCGCGCCGGATGGCATTCACGTCGAACGGCGGATGCGCCGACGCGAACTCCGACTGGATGCCCGGCCCCGAGGCGCCCGGAACGCCGATGCCGCTTGCGCGACCCGGGTCTGCCGAAGCGCCGCCGACGTCCTTCAGGAAGTAGAGGGACGAGCCGCCGTTCGTCGGATCCGCAACGCGGGTTTCGCCGCCGATCGTGCCGAGCAGGGCCTTGAGCTCCGCGTCGTACGGAAGCGGGACCGGCTGCGGAGATGGCGAAGAGGATGCCACTGTCCCCGCGGACGGCGGCGTGCCGCCGAGCGAAACATCGGGCACCAGCTCCATCCCGTGCTCGGGTTCCTGCGCCGGAGCCAGCGTGCCCAGCAACGCCTTGAGCTCCGCCTCGTAAGGAAGCGAAAGTCCTGCCGGTCCGGGCACGGCACCGTGCAACGGAGGCGTGGCGAGGGGAACGTCCGGCACCAGCACTTGCGGCGGCGCGGCGACGGGCGCATTGGGGATGCCCGGCGATACGCCGGCAGGTAAGCCAGGCGTTGAGGAGAAGGCTTCGCTTGCAAGCCGTGCCAGCGAAGTTTCGTTCGGCAGTCCATACCCCGGAGCAAACCCTTGCGGGCTCGCACCGAAGCCGCCGAGCGACGGATTGTTCCGCGTCGGGTTGGCCGTCGAGACGTCGGGCGCCAGTCCCTGCGGGGATGCAGCGGGCGGAACGCCGGGAAGGAAGCCCGCAGGCGAGCCGGGAGGAGACGAGAATGCCTCGTTCGCCAGCCGCGTCAGCAAGGCTTCGTCCGGAAAACCGTACCCCGGACTAAGCCCTTGCGGGCTTATTCCGGCGCCGCCGAGCGACGGGTTGTGCCGTGCCGGATCCGGGCTCGGGCTGGGGGAGTCACTTATACTCATGATACTTGCCCACCTCGACGCCCTCGAGAACACCGAGCGCATCGTCCGTCAGAACTGCGAGAGAGCAGTAGAGCGAAACGAGGTAAGAAGCGATTGCCTTGTGGTTGATGCCCATGAAGCGGACGGAGAGACCCTTGCTCTGCTCGCCCGGCAGCCCCGGCTGATAGAGGCCGACGACGCCCTGCTTCGACTCACCGGTGCGGAGGAGCAGGATGTTGGTCTTTCCGCTCTTCACTTCGAGTTTGTCGGAGGGGATCAGCGGAACGCCGCGCCAGGTGAGGAACGGAGAGCCGAACAGGTTGACCGTCGGCGGCGGGACGCCGCGACGCGTGCACTCGCGGCCGAAGGCGGCGATGGCGAGCGGATGGGCGAGGAAGAACGCCGGCTCTTTCCACACGCGTGCGATCAGCTCGTCGAGATCGTCGGGCGTCGGTGCGCCACCGCGCGTCTTGATCTTCTGCGCTGATGCGGCGCTGGCAAGGAGGCCATACTCCTTGTTGTTGATGAGTTCGCTTTCCTGCCGCTCCTTGATGATCTCGATCGTGAGGCGGAGCTGCTCTTTGATCTGGTTGTGCGGCACCGAGTAGAGGTCGGAGACGCGCGTATGGATGTCGAGCACGGTGTTGACGGCCGACAGCATGTATTCGCGCGGGTTCTCGATGTAGTCGACGTAGGTGTTGGGGAGCGCGCGCTCATCGCGCAGCGAGCAGGCGACTTCGACGCTGCTCTCGTCCTTCACGCGGTTCACGCGATAGATGCCAGCCTCGACCGGAACCCAGTTCAGGAAATGCACGAGCCACCGCGGGGTGATGCTCTGCATTTGCGGAACGGTTTTGGTGGCATTGGCCAATTGCCTTGCGGCGACATCGCCTAATGCTGTTTGCTCCTCGTCTGCCATGTTAACCCCTTATGCTGTTATATTGGAGAATATTATGCCTCAAAGGCGGCAAATGACGCATCGCGCATTGCGCTATACAAGTCAATAAGAGATTTATATTCCAGCGCCGCTGTCGAACACGTCGCTGCGGGCCTGCGCCTGCACGATGTTGCTGCCGGGGGGCACGCTGCGTGTCAGCCACACGTTGCCGCCGATCACCGAACCGCGCCCAATCGTGACGCGCCCGAGAATGGTGGCGCCCGCGTAGACGACCACATCGTCCTCGACGATCGGATGGCGCGGCTGGCCTTTGACGAGCGCGCCGTTTTCGTCGACCGAAAAGCGCTTGGCACCGAGCGTCACCGCCTGATAGAGCCTCACGCGCTCGCCGATGATCGCCGTTTCACCGATCACGACGCCCGTTCCATGATCGATGAAGAAGCTGCCGCCGATCTCGGCGCCGGGGTGAATGTCGATGCCGGTCTGCGAATGCGAGCTTTCTGCAATGATGCGCGCGATGATCGGCAGGTCGAGCTTGTACAGCGCATGCGCGAGCCGGTGATAGATGATGGCCCGCACGCCCGGAAAGCTGAGAAGCACCTCGTCCTGGCTCTTTGCCGAGGGATCTCCGTCGTAGGCTGCGCGCACGTCGGTGTAGAGGACCTCGAGAATCGCTGGTAGCGAATCGGCAAACTCCTGCACGATGACGCGCGATGTCTGGTCCGCATCCACGAGTCCTTCGGAGGACAGCGAAGCCGTGAAGGCGAGCTCGCGGATCACTTGCCCTTGCAGCACGTCGAGCGCCCTGCCGAGCGTATGGCCGACGAAATAGTCGAGGGCCTCGTTGCTATTCGCTCTGGCACCGCCGAAGCGGCGGGGGAAAAGCGATGAGGTGAGATCCGAGATGGCCTCGGAAACCGCGCGCGGCGAGGGCAGTGGAAGCACGCGTCCTGTTTTATCGACGGTACGAGGAAGCACGCTACGGGCATTTCTGAGCGAGGTGACGACACGATCGATGTTGAAGCTCACGGCATGGGCCTCTTGCATAAAAATGACGGAGAGTTCGGCAACGATGTTAGAAATGGGCCTGCCCGCGGCGAACCAAGAAGAAGTGCTGAGCAAATTCCGCGCAATGAAAAGCCCGGCCCCGCGTTGGCGGGACCGGGCTCGATCAGCAAGGCTGCATCAGTTGCTCTTGGTCGTGATCTGGTCGTAGACGCCACCGTCGGCGAAGTGCTTCTTCTGCGCGTCGGCCCACGATCCGAAGACGTTCTCGACCTTGAACGTCTTGATGGTCGGCAGCTTCGCAGCAGCGAGTGCCGCCTCATTGCGCGGGCGGAAGCCGTGCTTGGCGATGATGCTCTGGCCCTCCGGCGAATACAGGAAGTCGAGGTAGCCCTTGGCCAGTTCTGCAGTGCCGCGCTTGGCGACGACACCTTCGACGATGCCAACCGGCGGCGCGGCCTCGATGCTGAGCGTCGGATAGACGACGTCGAACTTGTCGCCGAACTCGGTCTTGAGGAGGTCGACCTCGTTCTCGAAGGTCACGAGCACGTCGCCGACGTCGCGCTGGGTGAAGGTCGTCGTCGCGCCGCGTCCGCCGCCGTCGAACACCGGCACGTTGGCGAACAGCTTCGCGACGAACTCTTTCGCCTTATCGTCGCTCTTTTCGGTCTCGAGGGCGTAGCCCCAGGCCGCGAGATACGAGTAGCGGCCGTTGCCCGACGTCTTCGGGTTCGGAATGACGACGGAAGTGCCGTCCTTCACGAGATCGCTCCAGTCCTTGATGCCCTTGGGATTTCCCTTGCGCACAATGAAGACCGTGGTCGTCGTGTAGGGAGCGGCCTCGTTCGGGAACTTGGTCTTCCAATCCTTGGCGATCACGCCTTTGTCCGCAAGGAAGTCGAGGTCGGTGGATTGATTGAATGTCACCACGTCGGCTTCGAGGCCGTTCGCTACGGCTTGAGCCTGCTTGGTCGAGCCGCCATGCGACTGGTTGACCGTAACGTCGGCGCCCTTTTCCTTCTTCCAGTGCGTCACGAAAGCCGGGTTGATCTCCTTGTAGAGCTCGCGCGAGACGTCATAGGACGCGTTGAGAAGCGTGGTCTCCGCCGCATGCGCCGCGAGAGGTGCCAGTACGGCAAGGCCGAGGCCGGCAACGAGATTGCGAAAATTCGACATGTCGTGACCCTTTGCTGAAGTGAGGCTCGTGAGAGCCCTGATCGGAAAAGAGGCCGGCTCGCTGTTGCGAACCGGCCTGAGGAGAACCGTCGGCCAGAAACGATGGCGTGACCGCCGAGGTCCAGGGAGTGCGAGGTGCAGTGCGTGGTGTGACGGACGTGACGCGAGGAGAAACGAGAACCCGTCGCCACGCGTGGCGACGGGTGAAGAGAGTTACGCCGCCCTCGCTTTCTGCTTTCCGCCGCGGCCGAACTGGGCGAGTGCAGCCCGCTCGGCATCGCGCGGAGCCGAAAAAATCTTGCCGTCGAGCGGATAGTAGCGCGGCAGCGAGGCGTGGAATCGATAGCTCTTTTCGCTGTTCTGGCGAACGACGATGCCGGCGGTCTCGTCGGCGACTTCAATGATGTATGCGTCTGACATGAGGTGTCCTTTTCCGCCTTTCGGCGGGCTCAACTCGCAAGCTGTGAGAAGGGTTGCAGCGATGGGCACGGGGCCCGCGATCAGCAGCAACAACACCGAAGCGAGATGCGCGACACAAAACAAGCCGAACGAGCCTCGCATATCGAAGTGTCGTGGGCCGGATGGGAGAAGGTCATTTGGCTGCTCTCCTTAGCGTTTGATGACGCGGCGCAAGTGAACTCGAAATCACCGCGGCGGCGCAGGATCGCGTCGCAGCCTCATCAAGCCGCGATCCGCCACAAGGGTCAAATAACAAGAAATGAGAAGCATTCAATCGGTTTGGCATTAGCGGCGTTATATGAGAGGGCCGATCGCGCCGGATGTGAACAGCATCAACGGCAACGCGTTGGCGGCTGCCTTGGGTAGTCGTCGCAACCGCCCGCAGCCCCCAGTTTGCGCGGGCTTTCTTTGCATCGGCGAGAACGCGCGAAGCCGAAATGGCGCCATCCGTCAGGAGAGGAAATTTATGCTCCGTTTGGCTCCGCGGCGCGATTCAATGCGCCAATATGTTCGGCAAGGGTGTTCATAAGCTCAGCATTTCTTCTTCGTTCGTCGCTGCGCAGGCCCCGCTTAGGTTGCCGGCTCGGTTAAGCCTACCAAAGAGGATTCCTACCATGTCGATTGTCCGTTTCACCCGTCGCGCCGCGCTCGCGGTTGGCCTTTCGGTCAGCCTCGCCGGTCTTTCGGCTGCGGCTTACGCGGCCGAGCTTTTGAACGTGTCCTACGATCCGACGCGCGAGCTTTATCAGGAGTTCAACGCTGCGTTCGCCAAGCACTGGAAGGCGACCGCAGGCGAAGACGTCACCATCAAGCAATCGCACGGCGGCTCGGGCAAGCAGGCCCGCGCGGTCATCGATGGTCTCGAAGCAGACGTCGTGACGCTCGCGCTGGCTGGCGACGTCGACCAGCTCGCCACGAAGGGCAGCCTGATCCCGGCCGATTGGCAGAAGCGCCTCCCGGACAACTCCGCTCCCTACACGTCGACCATCGTGTTCCTCGTCCGCAAGGGCAACCCCAAGGGCATCAAGGATTGGGCTGATCTCGGCAAGGAAGGCGTCGAGGTCGTGACGCCGAACCCGAAGACCTCGGGTGGCGCGCGCTGGAACTATCTTGCTGCTTGGGGCTATGCGCTGAAGCAGGACGGCGGCAGCGAAGAGAAGGCGAAAGATCTCGTCACCAAGATCTACAAGAACACCAAGGTGCTTGATTCGGGCGCTCGCGGCTCGCTCACCACCTTCACCGAGCGTGGCATCGGCGACATCCTCATCTCGTGGGAGAACGAGGCCTATCTCGCGACCAAAGAGCTTGGTCCCGACAAGTTCGAGATCGTGACGCCGACGGTGTCGATCCTCGCTGAGCCGTCTGTCACCGTTGTTGACAAGGTTGTCGACAAGAAGGGCACGCGCAAGCTCGCCGAGGCTTACCTGAACTATCTCTACACGCCGGAAGGCCAGGACATCGCCGGCAAGCATTACTATCGCCCGCGCGATGCCAAGGCTGCTGAGAAGTACAAGGCTCAGTTCTCGCCCGTGAAGCTGTTCACCATCGACGAAGTGTTCGGTGGCTGGACGAAGGCGACCGAAGTCCACTTCAAGGACGGCGGCGTGTTCGACCAGATCTACAGCTCCAAGAGCTAACTCACACAGAGAGCATCGCCGCCTCCGGAGACCTTTTCTCCTGAGGAGCCGGAGGCGGCGATGGATTTTCAGGTTCCCACGGAGACGAGACCCATGACCGGCTTGATGCTTGCGACAGCAGCTGCTGCGGTCTTGGCCGTCTCCACGGCATGGTGGGTGATCGCGCTCGCGCCGTCACGTCTGGCCGCGGCATCGCGTTCCGCCACCCCCCGTCCTGCAAAGCCCGCCGCGGATCTCTGTTGAAGCTCTCGAAATGAGCTCCACCGACATCCGATATTTGACAGCTTTGCAAGGATCGCCATCATGGCCACGACACTCATCATTCCGGGTTTGAATTCCAGCGGCTCCGCCCATTGGCAGACTTGGTTCGAATCCCAGATTCCCGACGCCGTCCGTGTCATCCAGGCCGACTGGAAGCGCGCCAATCTCGCCGAATGGTCGAGCCGCGTGCGCCGCGACATCTCGCGCAATCCAGGCCCCATCTTGATCGCCGCCCACAGCTTCGGCGCGCTCGCCGCTGTTCAGGCGGCCGAGGACTATCGCGAGCGTATTGTGGGCGCGCTGCTCGTTGCCCCGGCCGATCCCGAAAAATTCGGCGTGACCGACCTGCTTCCTGCCGGGCGCCTCGGCTTCCCGGCAACGATCGTCGCCTCGTCGAACGACCCATGGCTGTCCATCGAGCGCGCCGTCGCGCTCGCAATTCGATGGGGCGCCAATCTGGTGGATGTCGGCGAAGCCGGGCACATTAACGCCGACTCCGGCTACGGGCCTTGGCCCTTCGGGCTTGTGCTGCTGCAGCACATCAGCGGGCGCAATGTGGCGGCGGAGCGGACGGCACATGTCGAAGGCCGGACGATCGTTGGATTCCTTGAGCGTCCTTCGGCTGCCGCCTGATTCTACGGCGAGTGGCTGCTTCTCAGAAGCGAGCAATTTTTTGCCCCTGCGCGCCATGCGTGCGGGGGCTTTTTAGTACACGATTGCGGATGACGTGCGTGGCTTTGTGCTCAGTTTGCGTAGCGCCGCAGCCACATCATGACGGGATTGCGAGTATTGAGTGCGCATCGCACTTGAGTTCCGGCGCATGAATCGCGAAAATGTATGTAAATTCAATGTGTTATTGCAGATGCACGTCTAACATAACGGAGAAGTTTGATGGTTGGTGTTGGGGTATGGATGGGACGTCGGCAGTGGGTCGCTGTCGCCGCCGGTTTGCTCGCCTTGGCAGGGGCCGTGCCGTCGAGCGCGGCGGATCTGGGCGGCAACTGCTGCGCCGATCTCGAGGAGCGCATCGCGGAGCTCGAGGCGACGACCGCCCGCAAAGGCAACCGGAAAGTCTCGCTCGAGGTCTACGGTCAGGTGAACGAGTCGATCATCTATTGGGACGATGGCGTCGAGGACAACGCCTACGTCGTCACCAATGACAACTCGCGCACGCGGTTTGGTTTTCGCGGCAAGGCGAAGATCAATTCGGATTTCGAAGCCGGCTACCGCATAGAGATCGGCATCCGCACCGCGAACTCGAAGCGCTTTACGCAGGACAACGACGAGGGTGATGGCAACCCTACCGACGTTGGATTCGATCTGCGCGACAGCTATTGGTATCTAAAAAGCAAAACTTATGGCGGTGTGTCCGTCGGCCAGCAGGCGGACGCGACAGACGCCATCACCGAAACCAACCTGACGCAGACCAAGGACTTCTCCAAGTATTCGGACGTCGAGGATACCGGCCTCGGTCTCTTCCTCCGCTCGACCGATGGCGGCCTTTCGGCTCGCAGCTATCGCAATTTGTTGGGTGACTCTGGCGACCAGCCAGGTGATGGCGATCGCCGCCAAAACACCGTGAAATACGAGAGCCCGACGTTCGCAGGATTCACCGCGTCTGCGTCCTGGGGCGAGGATGATGTCTGGGATATCGCGCTCAGATATGCTGGAGAGTTCGCCGGGTTTAAGCTGGCGGCTGGTATCGGTTACGGCAAGATCACTGATGGCCCGGAAACAAAGATCGAGTGCCCGTCGCGCGGCGGCGGCGCGCCTCATGACGAGGATTGCCAGCAAGTCGGCGGCTCGATCAGCATCATCCATGAGGCGACGGGTATCTTCGTGAACTTCGGCGCCGGCCAAAAGAAGGACGACGTGCTGTCTGGCGCCGAGATTTTTGTCGGCACCAATCCCGACGACAAGGACGCGTTCTGGGCCGTGCAGGCCGGTATCGAGAAGAAGTTCAACTCCCTCGGCAAGACGACCATCTACGGCGAATACTTCGATTACGAGGGCAGCTCGCAGAATCGCACGCTTGCCGACGACGATGCCGTCAATCCGTTCGCGCCCGGCTCGAGAGCCGCCATCTGGGATACGGGCTTGACTGTCTATGGTGCTGGCATCGCCCAAGGCATCGATGCTGCGGCAATGGTGCTCTACCTCTCGTATCGCCACGTCGAGGCCGACCTGACTGTGCGTGAAGTCGTGGGTGGCGTTGCCACAGGGCCCATCGCAGACGCGCCCATCGAGGATCTGGACCTCGTGCAGGCCGGTGCGGTCATCAAGTTCTGACCTCGGCCTTCTCCCGAGATCATGAAACGGAAAGGGCTGCCCCAGGGCAGCCCTTTTTCGTGAGCCGCTGCAGCAAGATGGCGCCTCCGTCGGCGTCTATGCGTCCGCGTTCATAAGATCATCATTTCTTCTTCGTTCGTTCGCTTAACGCACGCCGCTACATTGGTCGGCATGAAAACGATTGCAGCGATCCCGATCTCCATGCCCAGAGCAGAACCCGACGAAAGTGAGGTCGGGAACGACCGCGCCTCTGAAGCCACCGCGCGCGATGTTCCCGCCATCGTCGGTTCCAATCTCCGCCGCCTGCGTAAGGCCCAGGGTTTCTCGCTTGAGCGCCTTGCGGAGCTGTCGGGCGTCAGCCGCGCCATGCTGGGCCAGATCGAGACAGCCAAGAGCGCGCCGACCGTGAGCCTCCTGTGGCGCGTGGCGGACGCACTCGGCGTTCCGGTTGCCACTCTCGTGGCGACCGAGAGCGAGCCGAGTGTCGTCGTCATCCATCGCGATCGCGCGAGCGTCCTCGTTGCAAGCGAAGGCCGCTACGCAAGCCGGAGTTTGTCGCCGGGACACCGCCAGCGCTCGACCGGCTTCTTCGAACTCACCTTCGCGGCCAGCCACCGCGAAAGCTTTCCGGCCGCCGACATCGGCACCCGGCACAACCTGGTCGTGTCGGCCGGACGTCTTGCCGTGACCGTCGGGAGCGAGGCCTCCGTGATCCTGGACGAAGGCGACGCCATCACCTTCGAGGCGTCTAACGTCTATGTCATTGAAAACACAGGCCCCGCGCTGGCAAGGGCCTACCTCGTCGTCACCACGCCGAGCGCATGAAGGGGCAAGCCCCTAATCCAAGAAATTGAATAAGCATCCAAGTTCTTCTTCGTTTTAGTTCTAAAGACCGGCCCCTAGGGTGCCGTGTAGAGTTCGGGGGGCACACCTTGTCATCGAAACAGATCCACGTCGAAAAGCTCATCTCCTGGACGGCTTTGCTGTGTTCTGTCTCCGTGATTGTCGCTCTGACGATCGCACACTGAGCGGGACGCGCTTCGATGGCTTACACACGCGCTCGCAGAGTTTTGCCGGGATTCGGGCTGTCGCTCGGATTTACCCTCGCTTACCTGTCGCTCATCGTCCTGATCCCGCTCTCTGCTGTCTTCATCAAGGCGGCCGGCGCGGGCTGGGAGAGGTTTGTCGAAACCGTCACCAGTCCACGTGTTATCGCCTCATTCGAGTTGAGCTTTGGCGCCTCGCTGCTCGCGGCAGCCATCAATGTCGTTTTTGGGCTGATGCTGGCCTGGGGCCTCGTGCGCTACACGTTCCCGGGCAAGAAACTGGTCGACGCCTTGATCGATCTGCCGTTTGCCTTGCCAACGGCGGTCGCTGGCATCTCGCTGACGGCGATCTATGCCAAGAACGGCTGGCTCGGTCAGCCGCTGTCTCTGTTCGGCATCGAGGTCGCCTTCAAACCGCTCGGCGTGCTCGTCGCCCTGGTATTCATCGGCCTGCCGTTCATCGTTCGCACCGTACAGCCCATCCTCGAGGATCTCGACGCGGAGTTTGAAGAGGCGGCCGCGAGCCTTGGCGCCAGCCGCCTGCAGACCTTTCGTCGCGTGGTGTTCCCCGCGATCGTGCCCGCGCTCCTGACGGGGTTTGCACTCGCATTTGCTCGCGCCGTTGGCGAGTACGGGTCGGTGATCTTCATCGCCGGCAACATTCCGCTCGTATCCGAAATTACCCCGCTGATGATCATCACCAAGCTCGAGCAGTACGACTATGAAGGCGCCACCGCCGTCGCGTCCGTGATGCTGATCGTTTCGTTCATTCTTCTGCTCATCATCAATGGCCTGCAGGCGTGGACCGCACGGCGTTCGGGGAGATCAGCCTGATGGCCGGAGCTGCTGCACATCTTGCGCCCCATTCGGGTTCGGCGACCAGGTTCGAAGCCAATCTCGCAACCCGCGACACGGCCTGGGTGAAGGTCGCCGTTCTCGGCATCGGGCTCACGTACTTCGCCGTGTTCCTGCTTCTACCGCTCGTCGCCGTCTTCGTTGAAGCCTTCCGCAAGGGGTGGGAAGCCTATCTCGCCGCACTTGTGGAGCCCGATGCGCTATCGGCAATCAAGCTCACGCTGATCGCGGCGGCGATTTCGGTGCCGCTCAACATCGTCTTCGGCGTCTCGGCGGCCTGGGCTATTGCCAAGTTCGACTTCCCCGGCAAGCACTTGCTGATCACGTTCATCGATTTGCCGTTCTCGGTCTCTCCCGTCGTCGCGGGTTTGATCTACGTCCTGATCTTCGGAGCCCAGGGCTGGTTCGGCACCTGGCTCAGCGATAACGACATCAAAGTCATCTTCGCCGTGCCGGGCATCGTGCTTGCCACCATCTTCGTGACCTTCCCGTTTGTTGCCCGCGAGCTGATCCCGCTGATGCAGGCGCAGGGCAGGGACGAGGAAGAGGCGGCCATCACGCTCGGTGCCTCCGGTTGGCAGACGTTCTGGCGCGTGACGCTTCCCAACGTCAAATGGGGCCTTCTCTACGGCGTCATCTTGTGCAACGCGCGCGCCATGGGCGAGTTCGGCGCCGTGTCCGTCGTCTCCGGTCATATCCGGGGTGAGACGAATACCATGCCGCTGCATGTCGAGATTCTCTACAATGAGTACCAGTTCGCGGCCGCCTTCGCTGTGGCGTCGTTGCTCGCGCTTCTGGCACTCGTAACGCTGAGCATCAAAACCTACATTGAGTGGCGGGCGGGCTTGAGCACGTCCGAGGAGAAGACGTTATGAGCATCGAGGTCCGCAACATCTCGAAGTCGTTCGGCGCGTTCAAAGCGCTGGACAACATCACCCTGGACTTGCCGCGCGGCGAGCTCATCGCTCTCCTCGGTCCGTCGGGCTGCGGAAAGACCACGCTTCTGCGCATCATTGCCGGCCTCGAGCATGCCGACCGGGGAGCGGTCATCCTTTCGGGTCAGGATGCCTCCGACAAGCATGTCCGCGAACGCCACGTCGGCTTCGTCTTCCAGCACTACGCGCTGTTTCGGCACATGACCGTGTTCGAGAACGTCGCCTTCGGCCTGCGCGTCAAGCCGCGATCCGAGCGTCCGCCGGAGAAGGTAATCCGCGAGCGTGTGCACCGTCTGCTCGAGCTGGTGCAGCTTGACTGGCTGTCCGATCGTTTCCCCTCGCAACTGTCCGGCGGGCAGCGCCAGCGCATCGCACTTGCCCGCGCGCTCGCCGTCGAGCCGCAGGTGCTGCTTCTCGACGAGCCGTTCGGCGCCCTTGACGCCAAGGTGCGCAAAGAGCTTCGGCGTTGGCTGCGCCGTCTCCACGACGAGCTGCATATCTCGTCGGTGTTCGTCACGCACGACCAGGAAGAGGCACTCGAGGTCGCGGACCGCATCGTGCTCATGAACAAGGGACGCATCGAGCAGATCGGCTCGCCGCGTGAGATCTACAACGAGCCCGCAACCTCGTTTGCCTACGGCTTCATCGGCACCGTGAACGAGTTCCGGGGGCGGGTCGAAGGAAGCTATGTGCGTGTTGGCAACGACCTCCTTCCGCACGGACGCACGGATCTCAGCGATGGCAGCTCCGTGGTTGCGTTCGCTCGTCCGCATGACACGGAAATCGTCAAAGGCGAGGGTGGCGAGGGCGTTGCAGCGCGTGTAAACAGGATCCTCACCAACGGTGCCATCACCCGCGTCGAGCTGCTTGCCAACGGCGAGGCCCGCGAGGGAAAGAAGGACTATTTCGAGGTCGAGGTCACGCCGGACGACTTGGTTGCGCTTGGCCTCTCGACTGGAGAGCGTGTTCGCATCAAGAGCAAGCGCCTGAGCTTGTTCGGGGACCAGAAGTAAGTCACGTCTGGCGAGACATGCAGGGGATGATGGTGGTGAGCTTGGAGAAGAACGAGGCGCAGCGAAACCACGCCCGGCTCGTGATGCGGTCCGCATCGTGTCGGTGTTGACGCTCGTCCACGGATCTCCACCGGGCGCCTTGTTGTAGCGCGCCCGCCTCCCTAGTAGCCTTCGTTACGCTGTCTGGCGCGGCCTTCCGTTTCGACCCCTGCACCCCGCGACATGGGCGTACCGTCCTTTTTGGTGAGCCACATCCATGAACTTCCAGCAACTGCGCATCGTCCGCGAGACGGTGAAGCGCAACTTCAATCTTACGGACGTCGCCGCTGCTCTACACACGTCGCAATCCGGCGTCTCGAAGCACATCAAGGACCTCGAGGACGAACTCGGCGTCGAGCTCTTTGTGCGTCGCGGAAAGCGGCTTCTGGGGCTGACCGAGCCCGGTCAGGAGCTGATCTCCATTGTCGAGCGCATTCTGCTCGACACACAAAACATCAAAAAGCTCGGCGAGCAGTTCTCGAACAAGGATCGCGGTCAGCTCATCGTGGCGACCACCCACACCCAGGCGCGCTATGCGCTGCCTCCGGTCGTGACCGAGTTCAAGAAGCACTTTCCAAAGGTCAACCTCGTCCTGCACGAGGCGAGCCCGGGCGAGATCCTCTCCATGCTGCGCAGCGGCCAGGCCGATATCGGCATCGCCACCGAAGCCCTGCAGGATGCGCCGGAGCTTGCCGCGTTCCCCTACTACTCGTGGCATCACGGCGTCATTGTCCCCGCGGGCCATGCGCTGGACACCAAAGATAAGCTGACGCTCGAAGCCCTCGCGGATTGGCCGCTGATCACTTACAGCGAAGGCTTTACGGGTCGTTCCAAGATCGACAGGGCCTTTCAGAAAGCTGGCATCGCGCCGGACATCGTTCTCTCGGCCCTCGATGCGGACGTTATCAAGGCCTACGTCGAGCTGGGCTTGGGCATAGGCATCGTCGCATCGCGCGCCTTCGATCCCGTGCGCGACCCCGGCCTGCGCCTGATCGATGCCGACCACCTGTTCGAGGTCAACGTCTCCCGCGTTGCCATTCGCCGTGGAACCTATCTCCGGGGGTACGCGTTTCGCTTCATCGAGTATTGCTCTCCCAAGCTCACGGAACAGGTCGTGCGCGCTGGCATCGAGACGCCTGCGGAGTAAATGCTCGGTAAGGGAAGAAAATTCCTAGACTCTACGGGAGCTTAGCGGCTGGGGATCAAGAGCGAGCGCGAGATTCAGAATTCGGAGCCTCTTACAACAGGCACGCGGGATGGTGTAAAGATCAGGCCCCCGTCGGCTTGGACGATCCCCAACGGAATGGAACGCTCCTTCTCCCTGCGCCCACCGTGGCCCGTCTCGTTCCTGCTCGCCCTGTCGATCATCGCGCTTGCCGTGCCCCTGCTGGCCTTGCTTGGCATGGAGGCCGCCCGGCTCACCACATCGGAGCGCTCGCGCCTGTTTGGCGAAGCGCGGTTGACCGCCGAGCGCATCGCCGCCGATCTCGACCAGACACTGAACGGCTACGTTGCGGTGCTGGAGTCGCTGGCAACCACCCCTGCGCTCGCCGAGGACGATCTCGCGACGGTGTACCGGCAAGCCCAGGCTGCATTGAGCTCGCGCGGACTGTTCGCCTTTCTGCGTGACACCAACGGCCAGCAGCTCTTCAATACGCGCGTGCCGTTTGGCTCCGATCTTCCGA
The DNA here is from genome assembly GCF_902826555.1 of uncultured Hyphomicrobium sp. Classification (GTDB taxonomy): domain Bacteria; phylum Pseudomonadota; class Alphaproteobacteria; order Rhizobiales; family Hyphomicrobiaceae; genus Hyphomicrobium_C. The sequence goes on along the minus strand of NZ_CADEFI010000010.1, from coordinate 68,241 downwards.
AGAGCACGGGCTTCGACGACGAGGTCTTCACCGAGAAGAAGCCTTACGTGTCCGACGTCGTCATAGGCGATGTGGCGAAGCGCGCCGTGATGGCCGTGAGCGTGCCCGTGGTTCGCAAGAACAAGCTGCGGTATGTCCTCTCGCTCTCGATCGAGCCGAATCTAATGAAGGAATTGCTAGACCGCCAGAAAACGCCCGCCCAATGGCGAGCGACGATCGTAGACCGCCAGGGCATCGTCATTGCCCGCACTAATTATCATGACAGGTTCGTCGGCAAGCCCCTATCCGACGCCACGCGTGCCGATCGCGTCGAGCAGCCGCTTCAAGGCAAGGATCTGGAGGGGCGGGAGGTGAAGTGGGGCACGGCGCCCTCGAAGGTCGCCGAGTGGACGGTTTACGTGTCCGTCCCCACCGCAATGGTCGATGCAGCGGCCCGCGACGCGCTTCTCAGCTACGTGCTCATCGTCGCCGCATTCACATGCGTCGGCCTCGCGGGAGCCGTTGGCGTCGCGCGCGTCATCACGCAACCCCTCGATATGGCGGAAAGTGCCGCCAAAGCGCTCGGCGAAGGTCGCGCGGTGAGCTTTGAGCCGACCGTCGTCGCCGAGGCCAACGCCATCGGCACCGCGCTCGTCGAGGCCGCCGAGCTGCGCGCGCAGGCCGAGCAGCAGATCCTGCTTCTGATGCGCGAGGTCAACCATCGCTCGAAGAACATGCTGGCGGTTGTGCAGGCCATCGCGCGGCAGATGCCCTCGAACGATCCCAAGCAGTTCGTGCGCCAATTTTCCGATCGCATCGTCGGCCTCGCAGCCAGCCAGGATCTGCTCATCGAAAGCAACTGGCAGGGGGTTCGCGTCGCCGATCTCGTTCGCTCTCAGCTTGCGCTGTTCAGGGAGCTGATCGGGACGCGCATCGAGATTTCGGGCCCTCCGATCCGTCTTCAGCCGCCCGCTGCTCAGGCCATCGGCATGGCGCTCCACGAGCTTGTGACCAACGCCAGCAAATACGGTGCGCTCTCGGACGAGAATGGCAAGGTGCAGGTGTCTTGGACCATGCGCGGCTCGGGCGAGGCGCGGGAGTTCGTCCTTCAATGGACCGAAGAGGACGGACCGCCGGTCAAACCGCCGGAGCGGCGCGGCTTCGGATATACGATCATGGTCGCCATGGTCGAGAAGTCGCTCGACGCCAAAGTCACGGTCGACTACGCGCCAGGCGGTTTGATGTGGAAGGTCGAGGCGCCGGCGCGATGCACCTACGACGGCCCTGAGACGGCCGGCGGCCCTGCCAAGCGCAAGGGGGCCTGACGCCGCTCGGCACCCTTTACGCCCCGCTATTTGCAGATGCGCTTGAGCCCGTCGCCGCCGTGACGCGCCAGATCGACGTGGAAATGATCGTTATGCGCGCGGTCGTGGTTTGGCCCGAGCACCGTCGTGAACCATTGGCAGGCGCCGCGATGCACGGTGCGCAGGAAGGCCTGCTCCGCCTCGCTGCCGTTCCAGCCGCGTTTGACGCTGATTTTGCGCCCGTCCGCCAACGTGAAGCCCGAGACGTCGAGTGCGTTGGCATAGCCGTGCTCGGACAGCTTGGCACCGGACACGTGGTTCATCGGCCGGCATGAATAAGACCCGGCAATCGAGACCTCGACCACCTCCGACCGGAAATAGTAGCCCGCCGCCGGGCTCACGGTTTCGCGGATCCAGCGCTCGACCTGGGGCACCATCGGGCATCGGAGCAGCGCCGCGGGCTTGAGACGGACACGCCCGTCGTTGACGGCCGAAAGCTCATAGGGGCGCTCGGTCCCGCAGACGCTGGGGCCACCGAGAGCCGAACGGCTGGCGATGAAGGTCGTGTGTGCGAGAACGCCGGAGGCGATGCAGGAATTCTCTTCACTCGCCCGCCAAGGCTCGAGCTTGGCGACGAAATTCGGTCCGGAGCTGCATCCGGAGATCAGAGCCGGTATGAGAGCCGGCAATACCAGAACGCGACTGAGACGCATGACGTCGGGACAGTAGGCCGATTAGGGATAACGAACCGTAAATGTCCCATCCTCCCGGCAAATCCCTTCGCAGATATTCGCGGCTCTTTCCGGCCGGGCCTGCGGCGGCTCTTAGGCCGGACCGTGATTGTTTCGGGCCCTATCAGCCCGAAACGTGAATCATCGGTCCAGGAAAGACCATGATCGTTTCGGGTCCGAGCGCTCCGATCGTCGCGTCTCCTATCGGACGCGGCGTGAATCGGCAGCGCAGGAAAAAGCTCCGATCGTCGCGTCTCCTATCGGACGCGGCGTGAATCGGCAGCGCAGGAAAAAGCTCCGATCGTCGCGTCTCCTATCGGACGCGGCGTGAATCGTCCCGCTCAGGGTGCGTCGGTTTTCGGCAACGAAATCGCCGTTATCCACAGAGAAAAGATAATGCGGGGATGAATCGGCGGTCCAACTGTTTGGGTGTTTGCTACAATCTGAATGTCCGTTGTGTGCGGCGCTGATCGGGTCTGGCGTCAAGCATCCCTCCCTCTCAGAGGATGCGCCGGGCCTGCAAAGACGGGCACTGTATGCGTAGGCGTCGAACCCTTTTCGTGCGTCGAGGCCCCGGCCCGTAGACAGAGCTGCTCGCTCGGCATCCCCCACGATGTTCCCTCGACGAGCACCCCCTGTCTGACCGGGGCCTTGTGACTCTCCCCGCCTTTCGACAGCAGGTTCAGAGGCGATGGCGGGCAAGGAACGCCAGCGTCGCCGCTTTGAATGTGCGGTCGCCAACCGCCTTCATGTGCTCGCGCCCCTCGATCACGTACGCTTCCGCGCCCGGGATGAGCGCTGCCAGATCGGGCGCCGGCCCGCCGACCACGTCATGCTCGCCGACGGCGACCAGCACCGGGGGTTTGAGCGTCGCGACCGCCTCCGCGGTAATCGGCGCGCGCGCCGACCGGATACAAGCTGCAAGTGCCCTGAGGTCGCTTTTGGTCTGCTCGGCGAAGACCCGGAACGTACGCGCCGCCTGATTCTTCACGTCCTCGACGCTTGCCGCCTCGAGCGCATGCGCAATCGGTCCGGTTCCGGCCATGCCGCGCACCATATTGATGCCGAGCCCGCCGAAAACCAGGCTTTGCACGCGGTCCGGATGCGCGAGCGCCAGGAACGCCGCGATGCGCGCGCCCATCGAATAGCCGATCACGTGCGCGCGCGGGATTTCGAGATGATCGAGCAATCGTCGTGCATCCTCGGCCATCAGCGGAGCGCCATAGTCCTCGATGCCGTAAAGCTTGTCGCTCCGCCCATGCCCCCTGTTGTCGAGCGCGATCACGCGATATCCGGCGGCCACGAGGTCGGCGACCCAGCCCGAGTCGACCCAGTTGACGGTCGAGTTGGAGGCGAAGCCGTGGATGAGCAGCACCGGCTCCGCGTCCGGGCTCGCCGGCGCCTCGTCGAGGTAGGCGATTGTCACGCCGTCCGAATCGAAGGTTTTCATCTGTGGGCGTGGACGCATCGTGAAGCACTCGTGTCAGCGGGATTAGAGTTTTGCGCAACTCGCGCGCATGGACTGCAGCGCAAGGTGGCAGCGAACACCACTCGGTTACAATGTCCGCGCGCAAGACAAAAGCCTCTGTTAAGGATCCAGCGCACGGACGTTTTTCCTGGCCTATCATTTCGCGTCGTGCGCGGCTATGTTGAGCCTCGTTTTTGAGCCGACAATGATTTGAACGAGACGAAAGAAATTCCATGGCCAAGGTCACGACGCCCCATTTTGCCAACGACGTCGGAGCCGAGAAGATCTTCGTCGGCGTCAGGGAGCTGCAGTGCATGGGGGCACGCGCGCCCTACGATCATCCGCACGTGTTTCTCGATATGGGGGCCGACAGCCAGATTTTGTGCCCCTATTGCTCCACGCTCTACGTCCATGACCCGCGTCTTCTCGAGAACGAGAGCGATCCCCGGGATTGCCTCGTATCGTTGGCGGGCGAGGCTACGGCCTAGCACGGCATCGGCGGCGTTACATGACATCAGCTCCGGTGGCTCCGAGCGGAAACCTCGAAAAGATCCTCATTGTAGGCGGTGGCATCGGCGGCCTCGCGGCGGCCTTGGCGCTTGCCCGGCGAGGCATTGCCTCGTGCGTGCTCGAGCGCCGGTTGATCTTCGGCGAGGACGGTGCCGGCATTCAGATCGGCCCCAACGGGACGCGCATCCTTGAAGAGCTTGGCGCCGCGTCATTCCTCAAGGCGCGAGTGACGGCACCGGATGCGCTGCGAATTCTCGACGCCAACACGGCGCGTCCCATTGGCACGCTCCCTCTCGGCCGCTGGATCGCGCAGCGTCACGGTTCGCCCTACTGGGTGGCGCACCGGCGCGACCTGCACAATGCCCTGCTCTCGACGGCTGAGCGCGAACCCCTGATCCAGATCCGCATGGGCTTCGACGTCACCGACGTGCATGACGACGCCGACACCGTGACGGCGACATCGGCCCAGAACGACCGCGCGCGCGGCGACGCGCTGATCGTCGCGGATGGCGCGTGGTCTGGTCTTCGCACCGGACATTTCAAAGGCGCGGCGCCGTCATACACGGGAAAGTGTGCCGTGCGCGCCGTCCTGCCCATCGACGACGTGCCCGAGGAGCTGCATCGCACCGAGGTTCACCTGTGGCTCAGCCGCGACGTGCATGTCGTGCACTATCCGGTGAGCGCCGGGCACGCTGTCGCGCTGGTTGCGATTTTCGACGATCATCGGGTCGCACAGGACTGGAGCACGTCCTGCGACGGCGCTTGGGTCTCGGGGCGAACAGCGGGCTTTGCCCCGGTTCTGCGCGAGTTGCTCGACCGGCCCGAGAGCTGGCGCAGATGGTCGCTGATGAAATTGTCGCGTTGGCCGGGGATGGCGGCAGGCCGCACGGCCCTGCTCGGCGACGCCGCTCACCCGGTGCTCCCGTTTCTCGCCCAGGGGGGCGTTTTGGCGCTCGAGGATGCCGTTGTCGTCGCCGACGCGCTGGCCGCATGTCCGACCGATCCCGTCCGTGCCCTCAAAGCCTATGCGCAAGTTCGGGAGTTGCGCGCGCGCCGTGTCGCCAAGGCCTCGCGGACGAATGGCGTCATCTATCATCTGGGTGGCCCCATGGCGGCCGCGCGTAATATCGCGCTCGCCAGTATCGCGCCGGATCGCTTCATGCGCCGTTACGACTGGCTCTACGGCTGGACACCGGACACCGACCGCCTGATGGCGGAGGTCGTGGCACCGCTCACGCGCAACATTCGCGGAGCAGCCGGTTAGGTAACGGGCTAGAGCGAATTGACGAACGCAATCAGTGACGCGCGCTCCTCTGCGGAAAGCGCCGCGTAGGCATCGCGCGCCGCTTGCGCCTCTCCGCCGTGCCACAGAATCGCCTCTTCGGCGTTTCGTGCCCGCCCGTCGTGCAAGAGGAACGTGTGTTCGCTCACGGTCTCGGTGAGTCCGACGCCCCAGAGCGGCGCCGTGCGCCACTCGAGCCCGTTCGCCTGACCTTCGGGCCGGTTGTCGGCCAAGCCCGCGCCCATGTCGTGCAGGAGGAAATCGCTGTAGGGCCAGATGAGCTGCTTGCTGAGGTGCGGCTGCCCAGGTGCCTCGCCGGTCGTGAACGAAGGCGTGTGACAGGCCGCGCAGCCCACCTTGTGAAACAGCGCCTTTCCTGCGAGCACCGCCGCATCGCCCGCGCCGCGCCGCGCCGGCACGGCGAGATTTTCGGAATAGAAGGTGACGAGGTCGAGCAGCTCGGTCGAAAGCTCGTAGCCTCCTTGGCGCTGTGAGTTTCCGTTCGGTGCCGAAAGGCAGGTCGGCTGGGCCTCGGTGCAATCACCGGATGCATAAGGAACCAGCGGGTTGGAAAGACCGATATCGCCGGCTGCAGCGCTGGCGCTCTGGTCGAGAATAGTCGGTTGCCCGGCTTTCCATCCGAACCGGCCGAGCATGACTTTTCCCTGCGACAGCGACCACACCTCGTTGGTGCGTCCTGAAATCCCATCCTTGGTGGAATCATCCGGATCGGCTCCGGCGCGAATGTCCGCCTCGGGGATGGCTTCCACCAGTCCAAGTCCGATCATCTGCGGCGCCACGCGCGGCGACAGCATCACCCCGGGATGCAACGGCCCGTATTTGAGATCGACGACAGAGTAGCTGGGCTTGCGCAGCGTGACGACCGCGCCGCCGGCCAAGGTGACCGGCACATCCGCATAGTCGATGTGCATTTGCCCTTCGCCGTCGTGGCCCTGGATGGCGATGTTCTGCAGTTGCCCCCCGTACGTGGGATCGGGGATGCTGCTCACGCGCCCCTCCGCGAGAAGCTTTTTCTGCTCCGCCGTTTCAGGCGGAATCGAAAGGCGCAGGAACATCGAGACCGCTGTCTCGTCGGGCCAGTTGGCCAAGGGCGGCCGCCCACGCCCGTCCTTCAGGTGGCAGTTCTGGCATCCGCGCGCGTTGTAAAGCGGTCCGAGCCCATCCGAGGCTTGCGTGGAAGAAGGCGCCGCCACCCAGAGCCTGCGGAAGATCGCATTGCCGATTTTGAAGCGTGCTTCGCCCTCGAAGCCGATGCCGTGCGAGAAGTGCGAGAAGGCGTCGCGGTCGGTGACGTTTTCGCGCGAGGTGGCCGTCCCGCCCGGCATCTCCTCGCCCGGCTCGAGCCCGGTGGCGACGTCCACGGCGGGCGCAGCAATGAGAGAGACGGCTCCCGCCGCCAGCGGTACGAAGGCCGCGAACGCAATGGTCCAAAAGGGCAGTCCGGCTTGGCGCGGCATTCTAGAGATCTCGAGCTGAAGACGCGTCCGCTGCGCAGTGCGATCCCATCGCGGTAACATGCGCCGGAGCCAAACCGATTTATCATTTCGAGGCCAGTTAATTCCGCCTGTTTGCGACTTCAAGGACGACGGCGCGTCGCGGATAGCGTTGCGGGCCCCCGCCAGAGGGTTTCGCAGCCGGCAGTGGCATCGACGCAACGCGTCGGTGCCAGATGCGAATCGTTCGCAAAAACCATTGCGGACGCGGATGGTTCATGCGATCTCTTATTAGGAATCATTTGCAACAAGGGGCGGGGACGGCATGGGTATCTCGAAGGCGGCTTGTCGTTTGAGTGGCGCCGTCCTGCTCCTGGCCACATCCGCCGCGGCAGGGGACAAGAGCCGGTATACGCTCATGCATCCGACGCCGGACTCGGAACTCAGGGACATGTCGACGGATCGGCCGGACAAGACCGAGAGCCCCTATACCGTCGACGCAGGTCGCTTTCAGATCGAGACCGATCTCGTGGCCTATACGCACGACAGCACCGACCGTGTGACGACCAGCGCATTTGACGTTTTGCCCTTCAATTTCAAGGTCGGGCTCGCGCACGACACGGACCTGCAGATCGTCTATGGCGCCTACAGCCACGTCCGCACGTCGCACGGCAGCGTCACCCGGGACGAGAATGGCTTCGGCGACGTTACCGTGCGCCTCAAACGCAATATCTGGGGCAACGACGGCGGAAAAACCGCGCTCGGTATCATGCCCTTCGTCAAGCTGCCGACGAATACCGTGTCGAGCCTCGACGATGACGTGGAAGGTGGCGTTATCGTCCCGTTGGCTGTCGATCTCGGACAAGGTATGGGGCTCGGGCTGATGACCGAGGTCGATATCCTCAAGAGCGAGGATGGAAACGGCTATGAGCCGACCTTCGTTAACTCAGCTACCGTTAGCTTCGAGCTGACACAGCGGCTCGGACTCTACGTGGAAGCTTTCGTCGAGCGTAGTGCGGAGAGCGGCGCTGAGACGATCGTTACGATTGACGGCGGCTTCACCTATGCCGTCACCGATCATCTGCAATTGGATGCCGGCGCCAACGTCGGCGTGACGGAAGCCGCCGACGATATCAACGTCTTTGCCGGACTGTCTCAGCGCTTCTGAGACTACTTGCCCGCGCCCACCTTGTCGGGGGCGTCGAGGCTGTCCGAGCCTTCGAACTTGATGCTTTTGAGATCCAGCACGGCGATCGCCCGCTCGAGCTCCTTGGCCTGAGCGATGAGTGCATCGATGCCGGCCTGCACCACGGCGTTGCCTTCGGCATTGTCGAGCCCGATCATCTGATCGTAGTGCTCGACCTTGTCGGCCCGCTCGACCAGCGCCGTCATCTTGGCCATGGTTGCATCCAACGCCGAGCGCACGCGAGCGTCCGTTTCCGGAGACTTGTCCTTGACGAGATCCGAAACGCTCGGTCCCGAGATGACGCTGCCGTCGATGCGCTTGTAGCTTCCGAGGTAGACGTTGCGGATGCCGAGTGCGTCGCCGTAGTGGGAATTGTGTGTGTTGTCCGAGAAGCAGTCGTGCTCCTCCTCCGGGTCGTGGATCATGAGGCCGAGCTTCATGCGCTCGCCCGCCAGCTCTCCATAGGAAAGGCTGCCGAGGCCGGTGAAGATCGCCGTGAGACCGGCCTTTTCGTCTTGCGTGATGATTTTGCGGGCTTCGCCCTGGGCGCCCCACTGTTTCACCATCCAGTCGAGATCCTCGATCAGCATGTCGGTGACGGTCGAGAGATAGGCCGCGCGCCGGTCGCAGTTGCCGTTTGTGCACGCCTTGAGGTCGTAGTCGGTCGCTGGCCGGTTGCCGGCTCCGGGCTCTGTGCCGTTGAGATCCTGGCCCCAAAGCAGGAACTCGATGGCGTGGTAGCCGGTTGCCACGTTCGCCTCGACGCCGCCCGCCTCGTGCAGGCTGCGGATGAGCTTCGCGTCGATCTTCGAGGCGTCGAGAGTTTTGCCGGCGACCTTCAGGGTCGTATTCGCGATCACGTCAGCGGCATAGTACTCGTTTTCCGGGTTGTCGCTTCCGTAGGCCTCGGCGACATAGTCGATCAGGCCCTCGTCGAGCGGCCAGGAATTCACGCGCCCTTCCCAGGAATCGACGACCGGGTTTCCGAACCGGAACGCTTCGGTCTGCATGTAGGGCACGCGCGCTGCGATCCACGCCTTGCGCGCCGCCGCGAGTGTCTCCTCGCTCGGCGACGCGATCAGCGTGTCGATGGCGGCCTTCAGTGTGCGTGCGGATGTGAGGCTGTCACCGTATACGGCTTCCGCCATGTTGCCGTAGGTCGCGAGGACGTCCTTCGTTGCGGGAGCCTCTGCCCGCGCAGGGCCCGCTCCGAAGGTCAAGGCGGCCATCGCCACCGCAAGACAGTTCCGCAGGATGCCTGTGTATGTCTTTGACAAAAAAGGTCTCCTCGGTTGGCAAGCGCGGCCAAAGCGTCTAAACTTATTGACGAAGGCAGTCAAGAATGCGTGTCGATTCCCGGGACAGTTGAGCGTTGCATCCGGAATATCAAGATCAAGCATTTGAAAATGAACGGACAATTTCTTGATGTAGGCTCCAGTTTGGAATTAGTCTAGGTTAGGTTAGAATTGAACGATCAACGCGAGGCCCCAGCAGGGCCGCCAACCGCGGGCAGAGAACTGGACAAACCATGCGCCTGAGCAAAACGACGAACTATGCAATTCGCATCCTGCTCGACTGTGCGGTTGCCGACCCCAATCTCGTGAAGGTCGCAGAGATTTCAGAGCGTCGCGACATCACGCTGCAAAACACCTTTAAGATCGTTCATCTCCTGTCGCGTGCCGGCTTCATTCGCGCCGTGCGCGGCCGCCACGGTGGCGTCCGGCTGGCGCGGCCCGCATCCGAGATTCGCATCGGTGACGTGGTGCGTGCCATGGAGATCTTGAACCTTGAGATCGAGAAGGAGGAAGGCGCGCGCTCTGGCGCACAAGGCCAGCTCGCTGCGCTCGATCAACTTTTCGACAATGCCCTGGGCGCTTTCATCAGCGTGCTCGACGAGCACACCCTCGAGCAGATGATCAAAGCTCAGCGCAAGGAGGCATCGTCTACGGCGCGTCCGAAGGCGAAAGCGCAGCGCCGCACCAAGACCTTGGCGGTGGCCGGAAGCAGCACGCGCCGTCAGCCGGCGGGTCACGGCTGATCCGGTTTCTGTACCTTGGAACTCTTCAAAAGAAACTTTTGAATGATTCCAGTCATATAATGCGTCTTTGGGACACTTGACTCGACGGGCCGAAAGAGGTTGCTTACCGACCTGAGACTGCTTACCTGCAGTCTGTGCACATATCCTTTTCGGGGCCTTGAACCCCGACAATAGGAAGGCCTGATCGATGGTTCTCGCTTTGCACCCTCTGAGGGTGACGCACGCGTTGGGCGTGCCTGCAAGTCCTTCACACATCGCTCAATCTCGGCTTCGCTCGCGGGAGGTCTGCTGTCATGCGCAGATCTAATGTCTCCGTGCTGCGGCCGGCTGATCCCATCATCGACATCGCCATCCCCGGCGCCCGCGGCGCTGAGCGCCTGATTGGCCTCGGGTTCCGCTATTGGGTGTCTGGCTACAAATCCGGCGATATCGTCCGCTGGGAGGACGCGTGGCGCATCTACTCGCAGGCGCTCGGTCCCAACGCGGCCCGCACGGCAGTCTCGGAGCTTTCTGCCTGGGTGCGCGCCGTGAGCGCGGCTGCACGGCGCGAGATCGAGGTCTGCGCCGGCGACCGCGACGGCTTCTGCCGGGATGAGAGCCTGGCGCTTTCCATGATCGCGGCCTGCCAGCACAACACGTGCCCTGCCATGCGCGCTTGCGCCTTCGCGCTGATCGAGAGCTCGCTGATCGACGAGGTTGTCCATCACGCCGAGAGCTTCGCCGTCACCATGCGCGGCCTCGACCAAGTGCTTTCGCCGGGATTGATCGTCAACGCCGCGGCATATGCGGCGGCGAACAATGACGCGGCGTTGAGACAGTAGAGCGGCAGGAAACATCGTCATGATCGTCTGTTCCTGCCAGCAAGTCTCTGATTTCGATATCGAGCTCGCGCTGTTGGATATCCTGAACGAGCCGGAGGCGCCGATCCCGACGCCTGGCGTCGTCTACCGCTATATGCAGAAGCGTATGCAGTGCTGCGGTTGCGCGCCGCTCGCGGTCGACGTGATCTACGCCAAGCTCGAGGACCTGGAAGCGCGTGGCCTCGTCTGCCCTTATCGCAGCTTCTCGACGCGCGAGCGCCTGTTGCGCCTGCAGCAGCAGCGCTCCAAGCAGCCCGCGATGGCGCCTGATGCCGCGGTCGAAACGGTCGAGTGACCCGTTGGTTGCCGTTGGGTCTGCAGTGTCGTCCCCCCTTTCCCATGGGATTTGTCCGGCATAAACATCGAGGGCTTTGATCGCCCGCGAGGAGTGACGCGTGAGTTTTTACCGGCCGTCCCATCTGCTCTTTGTAGGCCTTCTTCTGGCGCCGATAGCCGTCGTCGGCGCATCGCGGTGGCCCGCTCATGCACTGCCGATCCGCAAGTCCCACGCCACGATGGTGCTCGATACCATCGACAAATTCATCGTTCCGCGCGCGGAAGCACTGACCACGACGACGGGAGAGCTTGCGGCCAAGGTCGACGCGGTCTGTAAGGCGGGCGGCGACGAAGTCTCCCTCAAGGCTGCTAAGGCCGCCTTCGCTGAGACAGTTCGCGCCTGGAGCGGTCTCGACTTCGTGCGCTTCGGACCCGCCACCCGCGAGCATCGTCTGGAGCGCGTTTTTTTCTGGCCCGATCCGCGCGGCTTTGCGTTCCGCCAGTTGAACGGTCTCGTGGCGGCCAGAAAGCCGGAACTGCTCGCGCCCGGCGCGCTCGCGACGCAAAGCGTTGCCGTACAGGGGCTCACTGCGCTCGAAATCCTGCTCTACGACGACAAGGCGCCCCTCGGCGCTTCGGCCGACGAGGCAGGCAAATACCGCTGTGCCCTTGCGACCGCCATTGCCGCCAACGTTCATGCCGTGGCCGGCGAGATCCGCGATGGCTGGATCGGCCCCGACGGCTTCCGCATGAAGATGGTGACGCCGGGTTCCGACAATGAACTCTATAAAGACTCCTCGGAGACCGTGCGCGAGGTGATGAAGGCCCTCGTGGCCGGCATCGAGCTTTGCCGCGATCGCTTCATCATGCCGGAGCTGACGGCGGTCACCGCGACGCCGCCGCGACGCGTACGCCTCGCCTTCGAATCCTCACACCTGACAGGCGAGTATCTCGCGTCCTCCCTCACATCCCTGAAGGAGCTTTACGACTCGATCGGTCTCGATGCCTACGTGCCCGTCGATAAGCCGTGGATGACGAACTTTCTGCCGACATCCTGGAACAGCCTGCTCGCCGACGCCAAGATGCTCGACGAGCTGCGCGCCAACGAGCGCGGATCCGAAGCCCATCTTCACGCCTTGCGAAAGATGCGCTTCGACCTCTCCGGCATCCGCCAGATTATCGTCAAGGAGCTGGCGCCCAACGCTGACATCGTCATGGGGTTCAACGAGCTCGATGGCGATTGACCGCCGCCAGTTCCTGATCGGGTCGCTGGTGACGCTTGGCGCTGCGCATCACGCGCTCGCGGCCGAAGGATTGAACGGGGCGAGCGCGTCCACCGCCTATGTGTCCGGCGCCCGCTTGGCGGACGGCACCTATGCCGTGCTCGTCATCGGCGAAGACGGACGCATCCTGCGCGAGATCCCCATGTCCGCGCGCGGACATGACATTGCGGTTCACCATGGGACCCGTCGTGCCGTCATCTTCGCGCGCCGTCCGGGATTCTTCGCGCTGGCCTTCGACGTCGACGGCCGGCGCGAGCCGGAAGTTTTCGCGCCGCCCGAGGATCGGCACTTCTACGGCCACGGCGTATTCGCCAGCGATGGACGTCTGATCTACGCCACCGAGCACGACATTGACACCGGCGACGGGATGATCGGCATCTATGACGCGACCGGCGGCTGGCGCCGTGTCGGCGAGTTCCCCTCTTACGGTGTTGGCCCTCACGAGGCGATTCTGCTTTCGGACGGCCGCACGCTCGCCGTCGCCAACGGCGGCTTCGGTAACGATCCTGCGACCGGCCGCGAGAGCATCGGCGTTGCCGACATGCAACCCAACGTCACGTTCATCGATACTGCGACCGGTGCTCTCAAGGCGCGCCATGGCCTGCCCGTTTCCATCAACCTCTTGTCGCTGCGCCACCTTGCGGAGACGCCGAAGGGCGACATCTGGTTCGGCTCCCAGTGGCTTGGCAGCCTCGAGGACGCCCCGGCTCTCGTCGGCCGTGTCGGGCTCGACAAGCCGATCGCGGTGCTGGAAACCGCGGACCCGCTCGGCATTGCGCTCAAGGGCTACATCGGCGCTGTGGCTGTGAGCGGCGACGGCCGGCTGCTTGCGGCCTCGGCCCCGCTGGCGGGTGAGGTCGTGTACTTCGACACCGAGACCGGAAAAATCGCCCGCACGATCAAGATCAAGGATAGCTCGGGCGTCACGGTCGGCAGCTCCGCCGCGGCCTTTGCCATGAGCACCGGCCAGGGTGTGGTGCGCTTTGACGGCGATGGCCTGGCCCGGACCGTGAATTTCGCCGGCGCCGAGTTCGACAATCACCTGCGCCGCGTTTGACGCCTCGCGCGTCCGACCTTAGAAGCGTGGAAGTCTTCCCTTCGGCCGGGACGAGATGCGCCTTTCCTCGCTCATGACGGATACCGGGATCGTCGCCGCACCTGCGGGCGCCGACGGCATCGATGTGGCCAGTATCACGGCCGACAGCCGCCGGGCGACGCCGGGTGCGCTGTTCGTCGCGCTCGCGGGAACCAAGGCGGACGGCGCAAGGTTCATTGCCGATGCGGTGGCGAAAGGCGCCGTCGCCGTGCTCGCGGGAGAGGGGGCGGCGGTTCCCGACGCTCTGTCCGTCCCGGTGTTGCGCGCCAGGGAGCCGCGCCGCGCACTGGCGCTGACGGCCGCTCGCTTTTATGGGCGCCAGCCGGAGATCGCCGTCGCTGTCACCGGCACCAGCGGCAAGACATCCGTCGCCGAGTTCACGCGCCAGCTGTTCGCGGCCGCAGGCCGTCGCGCCGCGTCACTCGGCACCATCGGCGTCGTGAAGCCGGACGGCGCCGTCTATGGCTCTCTCACCACGCCCGACCCCGTGACACTCCACGAGACTCTGGCCGGACTCGCCGACGAAGGCATTACGCACTTGGCCTTCGAGGCCTCGTCCCACGGCCTCGATCAGTTCCGGCTCGATGGCGTCAAGATCGCCGCTGCCGCCTTCACGAACCTCGGCCGCGATCATCTCGACTATCATCCCACGGTCGAAAGCTATCTTGCCGCCAAGTTGCGCCTCTTCGACGAGCTGCTGCCCGACGGAGCCCCTGCGGTGATCAACGTCGATGGCCCACGCGCCGAGGATGTCGTCGCTGTCGCGCGCCGCCGCGGGCTGCCGGTCGTCACGGTCGGCGCCATGGGCGATACGGTGCGTCTCGCGCGCCTGGCCCGGGATGAATTCACGCAGGCGCTTTCCATCGTGCATGCGGGGCGCACCTACGACGTCCGCCTGCCGCTCATCGGCACCTACCAGACCGCGAATGCACTGGTCGCCGTGGGGCTCGCACTCGCCGTTGGCGAGGATCCGGCCGTCGTCATCCCCGCGCTTGCGGCCGTGAGCGGCGTCAAGGGCCGCCTCGAGATCGTCGGCGAAAGGAACGGCGGCCTCGCTGTCGTCGACTACGCCCACAAGCCCGAGGCCTTGGAGGCTGCCCTCGACGGCGTTCGTCCGTTCGTCAGCGGCAAGCTCATCTGCGTCTTCGGCTGTGGAGGCGATCGCGACCGCGGCAAACGCCCCATCATGGGGGCCATTTCCGCCGAGCGCGCCGACGTGACCATCGTCACTGACGACAATCCGCGGACGGAGGAGCCGGCCGCCATCCGCGCGGAAATTCTCGCCGCGGCACCGGGGGCAACCGAGATCGGCGATCGCGGTCAGGCGATCCGTGCCGCCGTCGCCATGATGCAGCCGGGGGATGTCGTCCTCGTCGCCGGCAAAGGCCACGAAACCGGCCAGATCGTAGGTCAGAGGGTGTTGCCGTTCTCGGATCACGATTGCCTGCGCCAAGCGTTGCTAAACCCCTGAGCATAAACAACAAGAGGGCGTCTCATTGAAGGCGCTTGGAGCACGATTGATGTCGAGTGCCCCCCTGTGGACCTTTGACGATCTCGTTCGTGCCGCAAACGGCCGGCCCGAAAGCGCGACCGGGACGCCCATCACCGGCCTCTCCATCGACACCCGCACCCTCGAGCCCGGGGATCTGTTCGTTGCGCTCAAGGACCAGCGGGACGGGCACGACTTCGTCGGCAAGGCGTTCGCGGCGGGAGCATCCGCCGCTCTCGTGTCGGAGGGCTATCGAGCGCAGCCGGGTGACGGGCCTCTGATCCGCGTGCCGGATACGCTCCATGCCCTCGAAGCCATCGGCCGCGCTGCCCGGGCGCGCCTCCGCCCCGAAGCGCGCGTTATCGCAGTCACCGGCAGTGCCGGAAAAACCGGCACCAAGGATATGCTGCGCGCGGCGCTATCCCGCGTCGGCCCGACACACGCCGCCGACAAATCCTTCAACAACCACTGGGGCGTGCCGCTGACGCTCGCGCGCATGCCCGCCGCGACCCGCTTCGGCATTTTCGAGATCGGCATGAACCATGCGGGTGAGATCACGCCGCTCGTCGGCATGGTCCGGCCGCACATCGCCATCGTCACCACCGTCGAGCCCGTGCACCTCGCCCAGTTTCCGAGCGTCGAGGCCATAGCGGAGGCCAAGGCCGAGATCTTCACCGGGCTCGAGCCGGGAGGCACGGCCATCATCAATCGCGACAACACGCATTTCGAGCTGCTGCGAAAGCACGCCGAGGCCCAAGGCGCGCGCATCGTCTCCTTCGGCCAGGACGCGCGCGCCGACGTGCGCCCCAAGGTGCTGGAGCTCTCCTCCGAAGGAACCGCCATCGAGGTCGACATCGGTGGACGGCCGCTCCGGTTCCGTGTCGCGGTGCCGGGGATCCACATCGCGCGCAACGCACTCGCCGTTGCCGCCGCCCTCGATGCCGCCGGTGCCGACGTCGAAGAAGCGCTGCCCGCGCTGGCCACGCTGGCCCCGCCGCCGGGCCGTGGCACCCGCACCGAACTCGTGCTAGATGGCGGCAAAATTCTCCTGATTGACGAAAGCTATAACGCCAATCCCGCGTCGATGCGTGCGGCCCTCGCCGTGCTCGGCACAGTGCCGAGGGCCGCGTTTGGCCGTCGCATCGCCGTGCTTGGCGACATGCTGGAGCTGGGCGTGCAGGAGAAAACCCACCACACCGCCCTCAAGGAAGCGGTTGACGCTGCGGGCACGGATCTGGTTTTTGCCTGTGGGCCGAACATGGCGCACCTTTTCGCGGTCCTCGCGCCGGAAAAGCAAGGAGCCTGGACCCCGGCGTCCGATGCCCTGAGCGAGCGGCTGTTCGCGGCGCTCGCGCCGGGGGACGTCATCATGATCAAAGGGTCGAACGGCAGCCGCATGGGCCCGCTCGCTGAGGCCCTGCGGAAGAAGTTGAGTAGCGCGTAGCGCGGGGGGCCTCGGAAACGAGGGAAAGGGAAGACATGCTGTACGAGCTCGTGGCCTTCAGCGATCAGATCGGCATCCTGAACGTCTTCAAGTACATCACGTTCCGTACGGGCGGCGCGATCTTCACGGCCCTCCTGTTCGTGCTTCTGTTCGGTCCCGGCATCATCGATCTCCTGCGCCTGAAGCAGGGCAAGGGCCAGCCCATCCGCGAGGATGGCCCCCAATCGCATTTCTCGAAGAAGGGCACGCCGACCATGGGCGGGCTCATGATCCTGGCCAGCGTCACGGTCGCAACGCTGCTCTGGTCGGATCTCGCCAATGTCTATGTCTGGGTCGTGCTTCTGGTCACGCTCGCCTATGGCGGCATCGGCTTCTACGACGACTACCTGAAGGTGACCAAGCAGCAGTCGAGCGGCTTTGGCGGCTGGGCGAGGCTCGGTCTCGAGATGGCCGTCGCTGCGGCGGCCGTCTACGTCATCATGGATCTGTCCGTGCCGGACCTCGCCGGCAAGCTCGCGCTGCCGTTCTTCAAGACGGCGCTGCTCGACCTCGGCGCCATGTTCATCATCGTCGGCATGTTCGTGATCGTGGGCGCCGGAAACGCCGTCAATCTGACCGACGGCCTCGATGGTCTCGCCATCGTCCCGGTGATGATCGCCGCTGCCACCTTCGGCCTCATCTCTTACCTGATCGGCAACTACAAGTTCGCGGGCTATCTGCAGATCCACCACGTCGCGGGGACCGGCGAGCTGGCGGTGATCTGCGGTGCTCTGATCGGCGCCGGCCTGGGCTTCCTGTGGTTCAACGCGCCGCCCGCCATGATCTTCATGGGCGACACCGGCTCGCTGGCGCTGGGTGGTGCCCTCGGCACCATCGCCGTCGCCACCAAGCACGAGGTCGTGCTCGCCATCGTCGGCGGCCTCTTCGTGCTGGAGACGCTCTCCGTCATCATCCAGGTGACGTCCTTCAAGCTCACGGGAAAGCGCGTGTTCCGCATGGCCCCGCTCCACCACCACTACGAGCAGAAGGGCTGGAAGGAGAGCACCGTCGTGGTCCGCTTCTGGATCATTGCCGTCATCCTGGCCCTGATCGGCCTCGCCACTCTGAAGCTCCGCTGATTTCGGCTAGCCTCACCTCATGATTCGCGTGACGACCTTCAAGGATCGCTCCGTTGCGGTGTTCGGGCTCGGCGCCTCGGGCGCAGCCACCGTGCGCGCTTTGGAAGCGGGAGGTGCCAGCGTCGCCGCCTGGGACGATAGCGAGGCGGGCCGCAAGGCGGCGGCCGACAGCGGCGCCACGCTCGTCGATCTCGCAACGGCCGACTGGTCCGGGTTCACGGCTCTCGTTCTGGCGCCCGGCGTGCCGCTCACCCATCCCGAGCCGCATTGGACCGTCGTGAAAGCGCAGGCCGCCGGCATCGAGATCATCGGCGACATCGAGCTGTTCTTTCGCGAGCGCGCCGCCGTTT
Organism: uncultured Hyphomicrobium sp.; assembly: GCF_902826555.1. Taxonomy (GTDB): domain Bacteria; phylum Pseudomonadota; class Alphaproteobacteria; order Rhizobiales; family Hyphomicrobiaceae; genus Hyphomicrobium_C. Next base: position 50,373 of record NZ_CADEFI010000010.1, on the reverse strand, counting down.
GCCCGCAGTCTCCCGTCGTCGCCATCACCGGCACCAACGGCAAGTCGACCACCACCGCGCTCGTTGCGCACATCCTCCGCCAGTTTGGCAACGACGTCGAGATGGGCGGCAACATCGGCCGCGCCGTGTTGACGCTCGAGCCGCCGGCCGTGAATCGCATTCACGTGCTCGAGCTGTCGAGCTTCCAGATCGACCTCGCGCCGAGTGCGGATCCGACCGTCGCCGTGCTGCTCAACGTTACGCCCGACCACATCGATCGCCACGGGACGGTCGAGCACTACGCCGAGGTGAAGCGCCGCCTCGTCGAGAAGGCGCAAGACGCCGCCGTCGTCGGTGTCGATGACGACTGGTGCATCGCGATTGCCGACAGGCTTCAAGAGGCAGGCACGAACGTGCGCCGCATTTCGGTGCGCGGTGCCGTCGCCGACGGCATCTCGGCGCACGACGCAAAGCTTTTCGAGCACGATCGGGAGCGCGCAGACCTCAATGGCATCGCGACGCTCCGCGGCGCGCACAATTGGCAGAACGCCGCCGCCGCTGTTGCCGCCGTCGAGGCCCTGCCCGCGCGCTTCCGCGAGTCGGGCGACCTGCAGGCGGCGCTGCAGAGCTTCCCCGGTCTGCCGCACCGCCTCGAGGTCGTGATGAAAATCGGCCCCGTCGACTTCATCAACGACAGCAAGGCCACCAACGCGGATAGCACCGAGAAGGCGCTCGCGTCCTTCCCCGGTGACATCTACTGGATCGCGGGCGGCAAGCCGAAGGCCGGCGGCATCACGACGCTCGCATCGTATTTTCCGCGCATCGCCAAAGCCTACTTGATCGGCGAGGCGGCGGAGGAGTTTGCGGCCACCTTGGGCGGCGCCGTTACCTTCGAGCGGAGTGGCACGCTCGATGTCGCCGTACGCCGCGCCGCGGCGGATGCGCTCGAGGCGGGCAAGCCGGGCAGTGTTGTGCTCCTTTCGCCCGCCTGCGCCTCCTACGACCAGTTCAAGAACTTTGAGGTGCGCGGCGACGCCTTCAAGCGCCTCGTCGCCGAGCTGGCCGGCGAAAAGGCGCGCCCATGAAATTCTCGCGCGCCGACAGAAGCCGGCTCGCCGAATGGTGGTTCACGGTCGACCACGTCCTGCTCTACGCCATCCTGATCGTCGTCGCGACCGGCCTCGTGCTCTCGATCGCGGCGAGTCCCGCCGTGGCCTTGAAGAAGGGCCTCCCCGCCTACTACTTCGTCGAGCGCCACGTCCTGTTCTCGGCCTTGGGCGTCGCCATCATGTTGGCCGTCTCGCTTCTCGCGCCTCCGTCCGTGCGTCGCTTGTCGCTCGTCGTGCTCGCCGCCTCCATGCTCGGGCTCATCGCGGTGTACGTCTTCGGCGAGGAGATCAACGGCGCGCGTCGCTGGCTTTCCATCGAGGGCCATTCGGTGCAGCCGTCGGAGTTCGCCAAGCCCGCCTTTGTTGTTGTCTCGGCCTGGCTGCTCGCCGAGGCCCGGCGTCGTCCCGACATGCCGGCCCGTCCGCTTGCGTTCATTCTGTTTGCAGCCTTCGCGTCCTTGCTCGTCGTGCAACCGGACGTCGGGCAGACCATGCTCGTGACCGCAGTGTGGATTGCCATGTTTTTCGTTTCTGGCGCCGCCATCAAGGGCGCAGCGCTGGCTGCCGTACTGGGTGCGGGCGGTCTCTACGGCGCTTACCTCTACTTTCCGCACGTGGCCTCCCGCTTCGATCGCTTCTTCGGGCCGCAGACAGGCAGCGACTATAGCCAGGGCGAGCGGGCCATTCGCTCCTTCGTCGAGGGCGGCTTTCTCGGTCGTGGCCCGGGCGAAGGCACCATCAAGACGTCGCTCCCCGACGCCCACACCGATTACATCTTCGCCGTCGTCGCCGAGGAGTATGGCGCCGTCGCCTGCCTCGCGCTGTTGCTCCTGTTCGCGTTCATCGTTTTTCGTGCGCTCCGCCACGCCGAGAGTGAGCCCGATCCGGCGACGCGCATCGGTACGGTCGGCCTTGCGCTGATGTTCGGTTTCCAGGCCTTGATCAACATGGGCGTCAACGTCGGGTTGCTGCCGGCCAAGGGCATGACGCTGCCGTTTCTATCGGCCGGCGGCTCGTCCATGCTGGCCATCTCGCTGACACTCGGTATGCTGCTGGCTCTCACCCGCCATCGTCCGGACGCGGACCGCCTCAAAAAGCCCGCATTGATGCCAAGCCTTCCGAGCCTCAACTCCCGATCGACCGCCACCAACGAGCCCCGAACGTGACGCGCGAGCTGCCTCCCATCCTGCTTGCCGCCGGCGGAACCGGCGGGCATCTGTTCCCTGCCTTTGCGCTCGCCGAGGAACTCGGCCGCCGCGGCTACCCGGTGGACCTTGTCACCGACATGCGCGGCGACCGCTACGGCACCGGGTTTCCGGCTCGCTCTGTCTATCAGTTGCCGTCGGCGACTCCGGGCAGCAAGAGGAACCCGATCGCGCTCGCCCGCGCCGGCTTCACGCTCCTGCGCGGCATCCGCAAGGCGCGAAAGCTGCTACGCAACCTGAAGCCGGCCGCCGTGGTGGGCTTCGGCGGCTATCCCACCATCCCGCCGCTTGTCGCCGCGCGCATGCTGGGCGTGCCGTCCATCGTTCACGAGCAGAATGCCGTGCTCGGGCGCGCCAATCGCGCGCTCGCACGCCACGCCGCCGCCGTCGCCACATCGTTCCGCAAGACGAAGAAGCTCGATGGCCCGCTCGCCGGAAAAGCGCGCTTCACCGGCAATCCGGTCCGCGACGCCGTCATCGAGGCGGCGAAAACCCCCTATCCGCCGCTCGATCCGGGCGGCCCTTTGCACCTTCTCGTCTTTGGCGGCAGTCAGGGCGCGCGCTTCTTCTCGGAAGCCGTGCCGCCGGCTCTGGCCACGCTCCCGGCCTCCGTCCGCCAGCGCTTGAAGCTCGTGCAGCAGGCCCGCGCGGAGGATGTGGCGGAGGTGACGTCACAAACCGCCGCCGCCGGTATAGACGCTGAGATCGCCCCGTTTTTCAAAGGCTTGCCCCAGACGATGGCCGGCAGCCATCTGGTCATTGCCCGTGCCGGAGCGTCCTCCGTGGCCGAGCTGGCCGTCATCGGACGCCCGTCGATCCTCGTACCTTTGCCGCATTCTCTCGACAGTGATCAGCTCGAAAACGCGACCAATCTTGCCGAATCGGGGGGCAGTTGGTGTATCGAGCAGAGGGATCTTTCGCCGCTGCGCTTGGCCACGGAGCTCGGAAAGCTGTTCGAGCAACCCGAGAAGCTCGCCGCCGCCGCGGCCCGGGCGAAAGCCCAGGGTCAGGCAGGGGCCGTAGGGTTGCTCGCCGATCTCGTCGAGGACGTGATCGGGAAGCGCCGGGCTTAGGCGAGAGCGTCATGGCTTTGACGATACGTCACACGGACGGCGCCTCGGACGCGACCTACTCTCGGGGCCGCACGAAATAGGATACACCACGCATGCAGATGCCCCGTGACATCGGGCCGTTCCACATCATCGGCATTGGCGGCATCGGCATGAGCGCCATCGCCGAGATCCTCCTCGCCAAAGGCTATAGCGTTCAAGGTAGCGACCAAAAGGAGTCGGCCAACGTGCGCCGCCTGCGCGCCAAGGGCGTGCGCGTGTTCGTCGGCCACGATGCGGCGAACCTGGAAGGCGCCGGACAAGTGGTCATCTCCACTGCGGTGAAGCCGGCCAATCCGGAGCTCGTCGCCGCCCGCGCCAAGGGACTGCCGATCATCCGCCGCGCCGAGATGCTGGCCGAGCTGATGCGCCTCTACGCGACGGTCTCGGTCACCGGCACCCACGGCAAGACAACGACCACCTCGCTGATCAGCACCATCTTCGAAACCGCAAAGCTGGATCCGACCGTCATCACCGGCGGCATCATCAACGCCTGGGGCTCGAATGCGCGTCTCGGCACGGGATCCTGGATGATCGTCGAAGCCGACGAGAGCGACGGCACCTTCACGCGCCTGCCCACCGAGATCGGTGTCGTCACCAACATCGATCCCGAGCACCTCGATTATTTCGGTTCGGTCGAGAACATGCACCGGGAATACGAAGCCTTCTTCCGCAACATTCCTTTCTATGGCCTCGCCGTCACCTGCATCGACCACCCCGTCGCGCGCGACATGGTCCAACGCCTCGCGTTGCGGAGTGACGGGCGCCGCCTGCTGACCTACGGCACGCTGGAGGACGCCGATCTCGTCCTGCGCAAAGTCGAGAGCGATGGCCACACGACACGCATCGACGCCGATCTCGGCGCCCGCGTAAAGGGTGGGCCGCGCGCCATTCGAGCTTGGACGGTGCCGATGCCGGGCCAGCACAACGCTTTGAACGCGCTCGCGGCCATCGCTGTCGCCGCCGAGGCAGGACTTTCCGACGACGTCATCCGGGCGGGGCTCGCAGCCTTTTCGGGCGTCAAGCGTCGCTTCCAGCTCACGGGCACATGGAACGGCGTGCAGATCTTCGACGACTACGGCCACCACCCGGCCGAGATCGCAGCCGTGCTCGAAGCCGCTCGTGCCGGCGCCCGCGGCAACGTCATCGCCGTCGTCGAGCCGCATCGCTACACACGCGTGCGCGACCTCTTCGGCGAGTTCGCATCCTGCTTTCGCGCTGCCGACAGTGTGGTCGTGACACCGCTCTATAGCGCCGGCGAGGCGCCCATCGACGGCATCAACCCGCAGACGCTCGCCGACGCCATACGTGCCACGGGCCACGCCGAGGTTTCCACCATCGACGACCCGCGAGAACTGTCGGAAGTCGTAAGCCGCGTCGCGCGGCCCGGCGACATGGTGATCTGCCTCGGGGCCGGCAACTCCACCGAATGGGCTCACGCGCTACCCGAGTGGCTGGCTGCCGCCGAGCCCCGCCGCGCCGGGAGCGCCCACTAAGTTGACCTTCCCCGACATCACCGCCGAGTTGAAGGAGCGCATGCCCGAGCTGCGCGGCCGTCTCGCCGCCAACGTCGTGCTCGCCGACATCACCTGGTTCCGTGCCGGCGGCCCGGCACAGGTGCTCTTCACTCCCGCCGACGAGGCGGACCTCGCCTATTTCCTGAAGCACAGGCCGGAGAACCTGCCGGCCTTTGTCATCGGCCTCGGCTCCAACTTGCTGGTCCGCGACGGCGGCGTTCCCGGTGTCGTCATCCGCCTCGGCCGCGGCTTCGCGGAAATCAAAGTCGAGCCCGGCCATCGCCTCCGCGCCGGCACCGCCTGCCCCGACGTGAAGGTTGCGCGCGCGGCAGCAGACGCCGGTATCGCCGGCCTCGCCTTCTATCGCGGCATTCCAGGCTCCATCGGCGGCGCACTACGGATGAATGCCGGCGCACACGGGCGCGAGACAAAGGATACGCTGGTCGAGGCGCGCGCCGTCGATCCGCAAGGCAACGTTCACGTTCTTTCGCTCGCTGACATGGGGTTCACGTATCGCCACAGCGCCGTGCCGGCCGACTGGATTTTCACCGAGGCGCTTTACGCGGGCGCGCCCGGCGACCCCGCGGCGATCCTGCGCGAGATGGACGAGGTTGCCGACTACCGCGAGAAGAACCAGCCGATCAAGGAGCGCACCGGCGGCTCCACGTTCAAGAACCCGCCCGGGTCCAGCGCTTGGAAGCTGATCGACGACGCCGGTTGCCGCGGGTTCCGCGTTGGCGGCGCGCATGTGTCGGAGAAGCACTGCAACTTCCTCATCAATGATCAGAGCGGCACCGGCGAGGATATCGAGCGCCTGGGCGAGACGGTGCGCGCGCGTGTGAAGGCCAAATCGGGCGTCACGCTGGAATGGGAAATCATCCGCCTCGGGCTTCCGCGCGACGGGCGCCCCGTGGGCGAGGCGCTGGCGGATCGGGTGGCATCATGACCGGAAAGTTGGGCGAGGCGCCGCAGCGCACGTTCGCGCATGTCGCGGTGCTGTTCGGCGGGCTCTCCGCCGAGCGCAGCGTCAGCCTGCGCTCGGGCGAGGCTGTGGCAACGGCCCTCGAAGGCGAAGGCTATCGCGTCACCCGCATTGATGTCGGCCGCGACGTCGCCAGGCGCCTGGACGAGGTGCGCCCCGACGTCTGCTTCAACGCGCTCCACGGCCGTATGGGCGAGGATGGTTGCATCCAGGGTATCCTGGAGACGATGGCCATCCCCTATACGCACTCGGGCGTTCTGGCTTCGGCCCTCGCCATGCACAAGGAGAACGCCAAGCTCGTCATGCGCGCGGCGGGTGTTCCGGTCGCCGAGGCGAAGCTGGTCTCACGGGCGCAGGCCGCAGAGGCGCACGCCATTCCGCCGCCCTACGTGGTGAAGCCGGTCGACGAGGGCTCGAGCGTCGGCGTCCTCATCGTCCGTCCCGGCGACAACGGCTGGGCCAAGCTGATCCGCGACGGTGGACCGGCCGACCAGATCGTCATGGTCGAGCGCTTCATTCCGGGTCGCGAGCTGACCTGCGCCGTCATCGGCGATTTCGCGACCGAGGTGATCGAGATCGTCCCGCAGAAGGGCCTCGCCTTCTATGATTTCGAGGCCAAGTACGCGCCTGGCGGCTCCAAGCACGAGCTTCCGGCCGATATTTTACCGAATGTTTACCAGTTGATCCGGAAATACACGTTGGCGGCGCATGCGTCGCTGGGCTGCCGTGGTGTGTCGCGCGCGGACTTCCGCTTCGACGATACGGCAGGGGGGACTGGCGAGCTGATCTGCCTTGAAGTGAACACGCAGCCGGGCATGACCGGGACCTCGCTGGTTCCGGAGCTGGCTGCATATGCGGGCTGGTCGTTCGGCGAGCTCGCGCGATGGATCGTCGAGGACGCGAGTTGTTCGAGGTAGGCCAGAGCCGGACCACACGATTGCAGGCGCACGATGCGTCCCTGCACTCCCCCGCTCGCGACCTGAACTCCACCCGCAAGACATCGCTTCTTTCTTGGCGCGCCGGCAAGCGGTCGCGCCTCCTGCTCGCAGCGTTGGGCCTTGGGCTGCTGCTCGGCGCAGCCGAGGAGGCCATGCGCCATTCGGGTCACGCGGAAAAGCTCGAGCGCCTTGCGCGCGTGATGGGCTTCGGGATCGACCAGGTGACACTCCGCGGTCATCGCTTCAGCTACGATCGTGACGTCTTCGACGCGCTCGACCTCGCCAATGTGCGGACCTTTGCCGCCCTCGATACTGCAGCCGTGAAGAGCCGCATCGAGCGCTTGCCCTGGATCGACACGGCCGAGCTGACGCGCGTCTATCCCGGCCGACTCGACATCCGCGTCACCGAGCGCAAGCCCTACGCGCTGTGGTCGCGCGCCGACAGCCTCTACCTGATCGACAGGACAGGCCGCGTGCTGGCCGCCATAAACGGCGAGACGCTGCCGCACCTTCCACGCTTCGCGGGTGAAGGCGCCGCGGTCGAGGCCGCGGACTTCATGGAAACGGTAGCCCGCTACCCCGAGATTGCCGGCCGTCTCGCGGAAGCCGAACGCGTTTCGGAGCGCCGCTGGAGGCTGAAGCTCGACAACAAGGCGACACTCGAGCTTCCCGCGGACGGCGAGATCGGCGCTCTCGAAGCGATCACGCGCGACGCGGAGCTGGCGAAGCGCGTCGCCGCAGGCCAAGCCACGCTGGATTTCCGCGGCCCCGGCCGTGTCGCCATCCGCCCCGAGGCGGACGCTTCAGCATCGACTGCTGCGCCGAACCCCGGTTCCTGAGGCGAGGAGGGGCGATGGCGCGCGAAAAGTCGAAACGGCGCAGCAGCGGATCGAGCCGCATCGCAGGCGTGCTCGACATCGGCACCAGCAAGATCGCCTGTCTGATCGCATCGGTGGAAGCGTCGGGCGTGCGCGTCATCGGCGCCGGTCATCAGCGTGCCGAGGGCGTCAAGGCCGGCGTCATCATCGACCTCGATCGGGCCGAACAGGCCGCGCGCGCCGCCTTGGCCCAGGCCGAGCGCATGGCCGGTGTCGAGCTCGGCGAGGTCGCCGTCTCGGTCTCCTGCGGTCGCCTCAGCTCGCACAATTTTACGGCCCGCGCCGAGATCGCCAACGGCATCGTCGACGAATCCGACATTCTCCGCCTCATGCGGGCGGCTCAGGCTTATGTCGAGCGGGACGGGCGCGCGCTCGTGCACATCAACGAGGTGGCCCTGCGTCTCGACGGCATGCCGGGCTCGCGCGATCCGCGCGGCATGGCGGCGCGTGAGCTCGCCTGCGACCTGCACGCCGTGACCGCAGACGAGGCGCCGCTGCGCAACCTTCTGACGGTCGTAGGACGCTGCTATCTGGAACCCGCAAGCCACGTTCCCGCCGCCTATGCCAGCGCCCTTGCCGTTGCAACCGAAGACGAGCGTCGCCTCGGGGTCACCGTCGTAGACATCGGCGCCGGCACCACGAGCCTCGCCATGTTCGCCGACGATCGCTTCATCAACGCCGGCTCGGCCCCGATGGGGGGCACGCAAATCACCTTCGACATCGCCCGCGCGTTGCATACACCCCTTGCAGAAGCCGAGCGAATCAAAGCGCTTTATGGCACAGTGATCTGCGCTCCGTCCGATGAGCACGACGCCTTCACCTATCCCACCGCGGGAGACGATCAGGGCGTCATGTTTCACATGACGAAAGCCGAGCTGGCGGAGGTCGTCAGGCCGCGCGTGACGGCTATATGCCATCACCTTCGGCAGCGACTGGCGGAGTGCGAGATGACGGCCTATGCCGGCCGCAGCATCGTCCTCACCGGAGGCACGAGCGAGCTGACCGGCCTGGCGGATTTCATGGCCGCGGAGTTGGGGCGGCCGGTACGCGTAGCAGGTCCTCAGGCGATCGAAGGGTTGCCGCCTGCGTTTTCGAGTTTGGCGTTCTCGACCGTCGTCGGGCTGCTCGTTGCGGAGACGCAGGGAGGTGCCGGTCGGCGGATTTACCGCGATCGCAGCGACGGGCAGGACAGCTATTTGAAGCGCGTCGGCTCATGGTTGCGTGAGGGGTTCTAAGCGGCTGGCAAGGGGGCCGGTCGGTGCGAAATGCCGGGAAGCCGCGCGCTGTGGAGATATCTCCCGCGCGTGAACGGGGGCCAAACAAGCATGGCGGGCAGTCATCCGGATCCATCGGATCTGAGACCGAAGCTCACGGTGATCGGCGTCGGCGGCGCAGGCTGCAACGCCATCAACAATATGATCGCCACCGGCCTCTCGGGCGTGAACTTCATCGTTGCCAACACGGATGCCCAAGCGCTTGTCGCTGCCAGCACGGATCGCCGCATCCAGCTTGGCGCCGAGCTGACCGAGGGCCTGGGCGCCGGGTCGCGCCCCGAGATCGGCGAGGCGGCGGCCGAGGAGGCCATCGAGGATATCCGCCATCAGGTTCAAGGCTCGCACATGGTCTTCATCGCCGCCGGCATGGGCGGCGGCACCGGGACCGGAGCCGCATCCGTCATCGCCCGTGTTGCGCGTGAGCTCGGCATCCTGACCGTAGGCGTGGTGACGAAGCCCTTCCTGTTCGAGGGCGCCCGACGCATGCGCATCGCCGAAGCTGGCGTCGCCGAGCTGCGCAACTACGTCGACACGTTGATCGTCATCCCGAACCAGAATCTGTTCCGCATCGCGAGCCCCAAGACCACCTTCTCCGAGGCCTTCGTCATGGCCGATCAGGTGCTCTATTCGGGCGTCGCCTGCATCGTCGACCTGATCCTCAAGGAAGGCCTCATCAATCTCGACTTCGCCGATGTGCGCACCGTCATGACCGGCATGGGCACCGCGATGATGGGCACCGGCGAGGCCACCGGAGAAGGCCGCGCCACCGCCGCCGCGGAGGAGGCCATTTCCAATCCGCTGCTCGACGACGTGTCGCTGCGCGGCGCCAAGGGCCTTCTCCTGTCCATCACCGGCGGCCCCGACCTCACGCTCTACGAGGTCGACGAGGCTGCGAGCCGCGTGCGCATGGAGGTGGATCCGGAGGCCAACATCATCGTTGGCGCCACCTACGACCCCACCTTGGGCGACCGCATCCGCGTCTCCATCGTCGCCTCGGGCATGAGCCGCGCCGGCGAGGCCGAGCGCGCTCCGCCGGCGCCGCCCGAGAATTGGTCGCGCGTATCGAAGCAGCCCGCGCCCGCAGCCCGCTCCGGCCCGCCCCAAGGCGCGCGCCAGCCGTCGTCGGGCAGCAACTTCATTCCCGATCCGCGCGATCAGCGCAGCGGCGCCCACGATCTCCAGCAGCGCCTCACCGAGGCCCTGCAGCAGTCTCCGCCCGGTCCGCCGGTCGCACCGCGAAACCCCGCTTCGGAGCCCGCTCGTGCACGGGCTGGCACGCCGTGGAGGGGGCCGGGCAGCGTCACGATCGAGGACGGGCCGCCCCAGCTCCATGGCGCCACGCCGCCGCCTCTTCCGCAGGGCTATGCCGCAAGCTACGACCAGGACGCCGGCTTCGCGCCTCAGGCGCCGGCCCAGGTCCGCCGCCCAGTCTCTCGGCGCCTTCCGGAGGCCCCCCAGAGTTATGTCCCGCCGCCCGCGCACCCGACCTACGCGCCCGATGACGGAGGCTATGCGGACGCCCACTCCGTCGGACGCCATGCCCAGCCGGCGGCGGAGCCCAAAAGGCGCCTGGGACTTTTTGAGCGGCTCGCGGGCCGCGTCCGCGGAGCAAGTGATTCGGATACACGCCAGCGTGATTCTCATGATCCGTATGCGCAAAGCCGCAATGCGGAGCCGGTGACGCACAGCGGCCACGAGTCCTACGATCGCCACGACCATTCGGGCGATCCGCAGCATCGCGATGAGCAAGGCACTGAGATTCCCGTATTTTTCCGCGAACGTCGCCGCTAGGCGTGCCGCCGCGGAGCCCGCATGTAGAGCCTGCTGGGCCGCGTTTAGGATACGTAACACACCGTAAGAAAGCGTGATTTGTCCCACAGCGGGACGGGGGCTATCGTTTTTTTATTACGACCGGTTCGCACGACAACCGCATCACCCACCTGCCTGTTCGCTTCGGCGAAAAAGAGCCTACCGCAAGAGTAGTCTGGCAGGGAAAAAACGGGGAAAGGGGTGCGCGGCAGGCGAACTTAGGCCGGGGGTGGCAGACCGTCCGTGGGGGCGGAGTGCCGGGGAAGGCATCGAGGGACGGCGCAGCATGTCAAATCGATTCATTGGCGCGCGACAGACGACGATTGCTCAAGAAATCCAAGTTCACGGCACGGGGGTGCACAGCGGAGCACCGGTTTCGGTGAGACTGCATCCGGCAGGCCCCGACACTGGGCTCCGTTTTGTTGTCATGAAACGCGGTCGCGTCACCGCTGAGATCCCCGCCAAAGTCTGCAACGTCAAGAATCTCACGCTCTGCACGGTCATCGGAAACGAAAGCGGCGCCACCGTCTCCACCGTCGAGCATCTTCTCGCCGCCCTCCGCGGCCTCCAGATCGACAACTGCCTGATCGAGATCGACAGCAAAGAAGTTCCCATCATGGACGGCAGCTCGGCGCCGTTCGTCGAGGCCATCGACAGGGTCGGCATCCGCGAGCTTTCTGCTCCGCGTCGTTATCTCAAGGTTCTGAAGACCATTCGCGTCGAGGAAGGTGAGTGCTGGGGCGAGCTGTCCCCCCATTCGGGCTTCCATCTGGACGTCGAAATCGATTTCCCCTCGCCGATCATCGGCCAGCAGCGCCTGTCGCTGGAAATGAGCCCCGGCGTTTTCCGCAACGAGCTTGCCAACGCCCGCACTTTCGGCTTCATGAGCGACGTTGAGCGCCTTTGGAAGGCCGGCCTCGCGCTCGGCGCCAACCTCACCAACACCGTTGCCATCGGCGACGATCGCATCATGAACCGCGAAGGTCTGCGCGATCCGATGGAGTTCGTCCGCCACAAGATGCTCGATGCCGTGGGCGACCTCAGCCTGTCTGGCCATCCGCTGCTCGGCGCTTACCGCTCCGTCAAGGGCGGTCACAGGCTGAACTCGCTGGTGCTGCAGAAGCTGCTCGAGGACACCACGGCGTGGTCCATCGTGCAGGCACCTCGGGGTCGCGAGCCTCGTCCGGTCGTTTTCGAGCGCTCCGCCGTTGCGGCTGCCGCCGAATAAGGCCCGCACGGCTGCCAATCCGCGTCCCTGATCCGAGTGGCCAGGGCCGGCATGGACCGCCTGTTCCGGCGCCTCAAAGGCTTGGCTCAAACTCTTGTAAATGAAGCCGGTTTGCATCGGCGAGCCTCATATCAACCACATTGTGATCCTAGCGTGGACGACAGGGGCGACGCGGGCGTTGTCGTCTTCAGGCAGGCCCTGAAGTATGCTAGTCAAACGCCAGCTGGGATGGCGATCCGGGAGTAGGGGATTTTGAAGCGCAAGACGCCAAATTGGGCCGTGGCCGTTGTTTGGTGTGCCATGAGCGGCGCTCTGCTGGCGCTCGCGGGCTGCGCGTCATCGGGTGACGCCACCAGCATCCTCAATGCCGATCCGCCGGAGAAGATGTACGCCGACGCCGACCGCCTGATGAGCAAGGGCAAGTTCGAGGACGCGGCGCGCAAGTTCGAGGATCTGGATCGGTCGCACCCCTATTCGCCGGAAGCGCGTCGCGCCATCGTGCTCGCGGCCTATGCCTACTACAAGGCCGGCAAGACGCCGGAGGCCATCGCCTCCGCGGAGCGCTACACGGTCATGCATCCCGGCACCAAGGACGCGCCGCTCGCGCACCACATCATCGCCTCCTCCTACTTCGACGACATCAACACGTCGAATCGCGATCAGGCGGCGACGCGCAAAGCGCTCGAGCAGCTCAAGATCCTGAAGGCCCGCTATCCCGACAGCACATACGCCAACGATGCCGACAATCGCATCCGCATCTGCGAGGACACGCTTGCTGCGTCCGAGATGGAGGTTGGCCGCTATTACATGAATCAGAAGAACTTCGTAGCGGCCATCAACCGCTTCAAGGTCGTCGTGTCCGATTACCAGACGACCGCGCATGTGGAGGAGGCGTTGATGCGCCTCACCGAGAGCTACATGGCTCTCGGCGTCACGACCGAAGCGCAGACCGCGGTGGCCGTGCTGGGCCACAACTTCCCGCAGTCGAAGTGGTACAAGGACGCCTACGCGCTCCTGAAGTCGGATGGCCTCGCGCCCGCGCAGAGCCAGGATTCCTGGATGACGAAGGCCTGGAAGGCGGTACCCAAGTTCTCGCTCGGCGGCCCGGGCTGAGGGCGTCGTAGCGGCCGTTAATCGCCCGCGGGCGCGTGCCCACCCGGTGCGTCCGCCTCGCTTTTCCGGTATGTAGCCGGCATGCCGAACAAGAAAGCCCCGAAGAGGATCGCTCCACCCCCCGTCGACGCGCTCACCAAGGGTGAGGCGGCGGCCGATCTCGCCCGCCTTGCGGCCGAGATCGCGCATCACGACCGGCTCTATTACCAGTCCGATGCGCCGGAAATCTCCGACGCCGAGTACGACGCGCTGCGCAAGCGCAACGAGGCGATAGAGGCGCGTTTTCCGGCCCTCGTGCGCGAAGACAGCCCCTCGGCCAAAGTGGGGGCGCCCGCATCCGAGACCTTCGCCAAGGTGCGCCATCGCGTTCCCATGCTGTCGCTGGGCAATGCTTTCGATGACGAGGAGGTCGCCGAGTTCGATGCCCGCGTGCGCCGCTTTCTCTCGTTCAAGGTCGATGACACGCTCGTCTTCACGGCCGAGCCCAAGATCGATGGCCTCTCCATCTCGATCCGCTACGAGAACGGAACCCTGGTCGAGGCCGCCACCCGCGGCGACGGCGCCGAAGGCGAGAACGTCACGGCCAACGTGCGCACCATCCGCGAGATTCCGCACAAGCTGAAAGGTGGGAAGATCCCTGAAGTCTGCGAGGTGCGCGGCGAGATCTACATGAGCCATGCCGACTTCACGGCCTTGAACGCAAGCCAGACTGAGGGCGGCGGCAAGGTGTTCGCCAATCCGCGCAACGCCGCGGCCGGCTCGCTCCGCCAGCTCGATTCGACCATCACGGCGGCGCGCCCGCTTCGCTTCTTCGCTTATGCCTGGGGCGAGGTGTCGGCCATGCCGGCAGACACGCAGCACGGCATGGTCGAGGCGTTCGCCAAGTGGGGGTTGCCCGTCAATCCGCTGATGCGCCTCTGTGCCAGTGCCGAGGAGATGTTGGCCTTCTATCGCCAGATCGGCGAGCGCCGCTCCTCCCTGGGTTATGACATCGACGGGGTTGTCTACAAGGTGAACCGCCTCGATCTGCAGGCGCGCCTCGGCTTCGTCTCCCGCTCGCCGCGCTGGGCCATCGCCCACAAGTTTCCGGCCGAGCAGGCCACCACCGTGCTGCGCGATATCGAGATCCAGGTCGGCCGCACCGGCTCGCTGACGCCCGTCGCCAAGCTCGAACCCGTCACCGTCGGCGGCGTTGTCGTCTCCAACGCGACGTTGCACAACGAGGACGAGATCGCGCGGAAGGACGTCCGCATCGGCGATACCGTTGTCGTGCAGCGCGCCGGCGACGTCATTCCGCAGATCGTCCGTGTCATCGAGGAGAAGCGCCCGAAAGGCACCAAGCCGTTCGCGTTTCCGAAAGTCTGCCCTGTCTGCGGCAGCCACGCCGTGCGCGAGGCGGATGACGATCCTTCCGCGGGCGGTGTCGTGCGCCGCTGCACCGGCGGCCTCATTTGCGCGGCCCAGGCCAAGGAACGCTTGAAACACTTCGTCTCGCGCCTTGCCTTCGACATCGAGGGCCTTGGCGAGGAGAAGATCGAGGCCTTCTTCGAGGAAGGCTTGATCCGCCGCCCGGCCGACATCTTCACGCTCGAAGCTCGCGATCGGGCGAGCGAAAATCCGCTGGCGAAGCGCAAGGGGTTCGGCAAGAAGTCGGTCGAGAACCTGTTTCGCGCCATCGATGCCCGGCGCACGATCGGTCTTGAGCGGTTCATTTTCGCGCTTGGCATCCGCCATGTGGGCGAGACCACGGCCAAGGATCTCGCCAGGGCCTTCCGCACCATGGATGCGTTCCGCACTGCCGCCGAAGCGGCCGCCAGGGCCGGCAAGGAGAGCGAAGCCTACAACGACATCGACGACATCGAGGGTATCGGCGAGACGGTGGTCGACGCGCTGGTCGATTTCTTCTCGGAGCCGCACAACGTCGAGGCATTTGACGATCTATTGGCCCATGTCACGGTCGCGCCCTATGAGCGGCCCCAGACGGTCGCGTCGCCCGTCACGGGCAAGACGGTGGTCTTTACCGGCAAGCTCGAGCGTGTCGGCCGCAGCGAGGCCAAGGCCCAGGCCGAGCGCCTCGGAGCGAAGGTCGCGGGCTCGGTTTCGGCCAAGACGGACTTTCTGATTGCCGGTGCCGATGCGGGCTCCAAGCTCACGAACGCTCAGAAGCTCGGCGTCAAGGTGCTGACCGAGGACGAGTGGCTCGCTCTCATCGGCGGCTGAAAACCAACACGGAGGAGCCGTGAGGCTCCTCCGCTCGAAAAGTTCAGTTGGCTCGGGTCGGCTTAGCGCGAGTAGTACTTGTTCATGTACTGCTGCCAGCCCTTCTTGCCGTTGCCGGTGCTCACGGTATCGCCCTTGGCGATGTAGTTGTTCTTGCGCACCTTGGCGATTTCCTTGGGAGCATACTCGGAGGCGATGTCGAGGCCGCGGTCGCGGTCGTTCTCGTACCACTCCTTCTTCTTCTGCTCTTCCTGCTGCTTGGCGAGCTGCTGCTGGCGTGCCAGCTGCTGCTGCTTCGCCTTTTTGGCGCGCAGCGCTTTTGCCTGCTGCGCCTTCTGAAGCTGTGCCTTGCTCGCCGCGCTGCTGTCGGCAGCTGAAGCAAATCCCGCAGGGAGGCTCACCGAGCCGACGAGCAGAACGAGTAACGCAATGGAAGCTCTCGAGATCATGGCCGCGCCCCTTCCTTCTTTCTTGGTCCACATGGCTGACGTCCGGCGTGTGCGGACGGGTCTAATCCGGCCACAGTGGAAGCCTGTCGGCCAGCCGCTGCAACCTATCCGAGACGCAATGTGGCGGAGAAAGATCGCGCGGGCTGTTCCGGCGGGAACAGGTGAGAAAATAGGCGCGAAAATAGAGGTAAGCTACTGAGGAGACGTAGTTCTTTTTGACCAGCCACTATAAGGCCAGACGTGCCCGACCTCGACCGCGTACTCGGGATACCCACGCCGGCCGCTGCCTGCCGAGCCCTTGCTCTTCTGTGTCGTGCGCGCCGGGCGGGCGGTCTTGGATTGGCTCGACTGGGGCGCACGCGCCTCGTCCTTGCCATCCTTGCCGTCCGCCGCGCCGGCTTTCGCCGCCGCGCGCACGCTGTCATCGTCCGACGCAGGCTGCGTGGCGGAGGTCTCGATCTCGTTGTTGCGGGCTTGCGTGCTGCCCTTGTCCTCCGCTGCCAGGGCAACCGGCGGGCTTGCCTGCGCCTTCGGTTCGGCGGAAGCGGACTTCACGGCGAGCTTTTCCTCGCTCACGCGCTTGGCTTCGATGGCGGCGTCGAGAGCCTCCTGCTTGCGCCGGAGCTCTTCTCGGAGTGTAGCGACGGCCGCCTCTGCGGCGTGCCGTGCCCCTTCGGCCTCTGTCAGCTTGTCACCCGAGGATCCAGACCTGGCCTCGAGCGCAATCCGGCGCTGACGCTCGCCCTCGAGCGCCTTGGCGGAAAGAGCCGCGGCCTCTTCGGCCTTCCGCTTCTCACCCCGCACGCGCACGAGCTCCGCGTAAGCGCGCTCGGCATCCTGAGCCGACCGCTGTCCGGCTGCGTCCGCGATCCGGTGCGAGAGATCGGCCTGGATCTTGTCCCCGAACGCCCAGCAGGTGCCGCCGAGAGCAAGCAGAAGCCCGGCAAGGCTCATGAGCATGCGCCGGCTGCGGCGCGGCGCCTTCGACGGCGATGCAACCTCATCCGCCTGCGGGGCGGCCGTGAGGGTCAGGCCCTTGGCCGGATTGTAGGTGCCGAAGTTCCAGATGTGCCCTTGCGGATCGCGGCAGGAATAGCCGCGCCGCCCGAGCCCATCGCTCTTGAGCTCGAGCACGATTTCCGCGCCGGACTCTTGCGCATGCGCGTAGTGAGCGTCCGCGTCCTCGACCACCAGATAGCAGCTCTGCGTCTCGATGCCCCCAACCTCGTCCGGCTGGCGCATGAGCTTGTCGAGATCGGTATCGCGTACGGCTCCCATCATGAGCAGGCTGCCGCGATAGATCATCTGCCCATAGATGACGGCGCCGTCGCTGTCGGAGACGGCGATCTGCTTTTCGAAACCGAATGCCTGCTCGAGCCAGCCCATGGCCTCCGCGAGATCGCGGTAGCGCATCAAGGGCATGAGGTTTGGAGCGGGCAGAGTGCTGCTCGCGGTCATGAAACGCCCCAAAGTTGTGTTGCAGCCGAAATCGCCGCCGTACGCGTGGCGCACGATCGCTGTGGCAAACGGGCTATGCAGCGCTGGGCCGCGGCATGCCCGAATCAGAGTTGATAAATGATAATAGAATTTCGGCGTGAAGCCTTGAAGAAAATGAAGAAAATGGGATGTAGCAGCGACAGATGCCGTCTCCGCGCTGCGCCAATGCGCGGAAATGCGGGCGTTTCTCGTTCTGTTTCTCCGAGAAACTCGTTCTATTTTTTCGAGAATGGAGAAGGTGTCAGAGCGGTTTTGTCGCCGTGTCCAGCCAGCGCCGCGTCGGCGCATCGAGTTCGGGTCCGATCACCGCGGCGACCGTGGCATGATACGTATCGATCCACCGCGTCTCGTCGGGTGTCAGCAACTCCTTGACGATGAGCCGGCGATCGATCGGCACCAGCGTCAGCGTCTCGAAGCCGAGCATGTCGCGGTCACCGCCGGCCGGCGTTGCGGGCTCGGTGGCGAGTACAAGGTTCTCGATGCGGATGCCGTAGGCGCCTTCCTTGTAGTAGCCCGGCTCGTTGGAGATGATCATGCCCGGCTCGATTTCCGCCATGCCGCCGCGCGAGATGGATTGCGGCCCCTCGTGGACCGAGAGATAGCTGCCGACGCCGTGCCCGGTGCCGTGGCTGTAGTCGAGGCCGTGCGCCCACAGCGCGCGTCGCGCGAAAGGATCGAGATCGATACCGCGCGTGCCTTTCGGAAAGCGCGCCGTGGCGATGGCGATATGCCCCTTGAGGACGAGCGTGAATCGCTCCCGCATCTCCTGCGTCGGCGTGCCGATGGCGATCGTGCGCGTAATGTCGGTTGTCCCTTCGAGATACTGGGCTCCCGAGTCGAGCAGGAACAGCTCCCCCGGCGCGAGCTGGCGGTTGGTCGCCTCCGTCACGCGGTAATGCACGATCGCGCCGTTCGGCCCGCTCCCCGAGATGGTGTCGAAAGAGATCTCCTTCAGGGCTTGGCTGCCCGCACGCTGCTCCTCGAGCGCGCGCACCGCGCCGATCTCGTCGATATTGGCGCCGCCCGCAATCGCGCCGTCGAGCCAGGCCAGAAATCTCGCCACCGCCGCTCCGTCGCGCACGTGTGCGATGCGTGCGCCCTTGATCTCGGTCGCGTTCTTGATCGCCTTCAAGGGAACGCAAGGGTCGGCGCCGCGCACGGCACTCTTTCCGAGCGCGCGGTGAAGCCACCAGGCTGCCCGGTCGAAGTCGAGGCGCACGCGTTTGCCGGCCTTGCGCAACGCTGCCACACGCTCCTTGAGCGCGGCGGGCGGTGAGATCTTGACCAGGCCGTCGAGCTGGGCGAGAGCCTCTCGCGTCACCTTCTCTGCGGCGACGAACAACTCGGGCTTGCCTGTGACAGGCACGACGGCGAACGCAAGCACCACGGGATTGTGCGCCACGTCGCGCCCGCGAATGTTGAACAGCCAGCATAGGGAGTCGGGAGCCGTGAGAATGACGGCATCCTGCCCGGCCTCCTTGAGGCTCTTCTGCACCGTCGAGATCTTGGTCTCGGCCGATCGCCCCGAATACTTGACCGGATGCGCAACCACGGGGCCATCCGGCGGCCCGGGACGATCCTTGCCCCAGATCCTGTCGATAAGATTGCGTCGCGTCGGCTTCAGCGTGATGCCGTAAGCGGCGAGCTTCCCACGCAGCCCCTCGATGTCGGAGACGGTATGCAGCCAGGGATCGAACCCGACCACGTCGCCGCTCCTGAGTTTTTCCTTGAGCCAGGACACCAGCGCCGCGTGGCCCATGCCCGGAAACTCGAACAGCCCGCCGCCGCATTCGGAGCGCGCCTGCACGGTGTAGCGTCCGTCGACGAACAGCCCCGCATGCCGCTTCGTCACCGCCGCGAGACCCGCACTTCCAG
Source organism: uncultured Hyphomicrobium sp. (assembly GCF_902826555.1). Taxonomy (GTDB): domain Bacteria; phylum Pseudomonadota; class Alphaproteobacteria; order Rhizobiales; family Hyphomicrobiaceae; genus Hyphomicrobium_C. The sequence continues at coordinate 31,191 of NZ_CADEFI010000010.1, read as the reverse complement.
AAAAGCCGGTGAGCCACCGCAGGCGCTCCGAGCATGGAGCCACGTATTCACCCTGGTGCTCGTCGCCGCGCGGCTGCAGGAGCGCCTGCACGCCTTCGTCGGCGAGCAGCGCACGCAGCTTCTTGATCCGCTCCGGAACAGCGGAAGCATCGGACGGCGCGTTGAACGTCTGAAACATGGAGACCCCTGAAGTCAGTCTAGGAGCGCTTGTAGAGCGTGAGCGTCGACCAGCCATCGTTGCGTCTATGCGAAGAAAGCGCGAAACCCTGGGCCCGATAGGCGGCCAGCACGCGCGGAGCCTCCCGCGTCAGCAGCCCCGAGAGAATGACAGCCGCACCGTCCTTGGCGGCGCGCCGGACGTCGGGCGCGAGCGAGATCAGCGGCGCCGCCAGGATGTTTGCGAGGATGAGGTCGAAGGGCGCCGCGGCGCGGATCTGAGGCGCCGATACACCGGCGCCGGCCACGAAGGTGATATGTGCCGCCACTCTGTTCACAGCCGCGTTCTCGCGTGCGACCACGACCGACTGCGGGTCGATGTCGACCCCGTGCACGGAGGCCCGCGGGCACGAGCGGGCCGCCGCGATGGCCAGAATGCCGGAGCCGCAGCCGAGATCCAGGATGCGCTTGAAGCGCCGTTCCTCGGTGAGCCGGTCGAGCGCCACGAGGCAGCCGAACGTCGTCGCGTGATGCGCCGTCCCGAAGGCCTCGCCTGCCTCGATCAGGATGGCGTTCGGCCCCTGAGGCACGCGATCCCGGTCGTGCGCGCCGTGCACGGAGAAGCGGCCCGCGCGCACTGGAGGCAGCGCGGCTTGGGAAAGCGCAACCCAATTGAGATCCGGAATGTCGGCGGAGAGGAATTCTGGCACAGGCTCGTCTAGCAGCTCTCCGAGCTCGGCCTGGAGCGCATGCGGCACGCGCGGTTCGGAGAAATACGCCTCGATGCGCCAGAGCACGGACGCGCCCTCGTCGTGCCCCTGCTTGTCCTCGAACACCGTGAGCGCATCCGGCGGCGGCTCGATGAGATCCTGCAGAGCGCCCGCGATACGCATGGCGTATCCGCGGTCCTCCACCTCGGCGATCAGCTTGTGAGGGGTCATGTCGTCCATATCGAGAGAGACAGGGAAAAACGGCCGGTGTCGGGCCGCAGGCGCCGCACCATAGCGCAATGCCGGCGGAACGTCAGGCTTGCTGCGGGGCGGGGCTGTCAGCGGCGGTTTCGGCAACCGGGATGGGGTCCGCCGACGCCTGCTCCGCGACCACGGTGCTGTCCACTTCCGTTCCCTCGTCGCCGGTAGGATCCGGCAGATTATCGAGAAACACGTCCCATTGCGCATCGAGGTGCTGGGCCGCCGCCGCCGGTCCGAGAGTACGCAAGTTGCCGTCGGCATCCTGCTTCACCAGTCCGTCCGCGATCAGCCGGCCGAGTGCATCCTCGAGATCGAAATCGACGGACACACCGAAGCTCGTCTGCAGATACTGCTCGATGGCCGCGTCGATGGCCGGGAGATCCGAATGCTTGGCGCTTTCCTTGGCCAGCACGCTGTAGAGCAGCATCTCCTCTTTGACGTCCTCCTCGGCCGCACGGTCGGCGAGCTTGATCAGCACCCCGCGATTGTCGGCCATGGCGTGAAAGTAGAGGTTCTGCGCCATGACGACCATGTAGCGCTGCCGCTGGTTCAGGAAGTTCATGCCCTGGCGGAACGCGACACCGCCGAGGCCGAGCACGGCGCCGGCCGCCGCGATCGGATTGCTGGCAATGAGGGCGAGCTTGCCTGCGGCCCCGGCGACGCCCATGCCGATGCCGCCGCTGGCCGTGAGCCCGAGCCGAAGCTTGTCCAACAGCCGGAATTTCACGCGCGTGTTGGGAAACACCATCTCCACGTCGCTGCGCGGGATGTTCTTGAACAGCTTGAGGTAGATGTTGCTCTCGTTGACCTCGGCCGGAATCATGGCGCGCAGGTTGCGCACGAGCTTCTCGGCCTCGCGGCGCGGTATTCGCTGCTCTTTCATCAGCTCGAGAACGCGTGTTTCGAAGGGCTTGAGCTTGAACAGCAGGAACAGCCGTTGGAAAATCGGCACGTCGAACTCTTCCTTGCGCATGAATTTGCGGAAGGAGCGGCGCTGGTCGCGCCGGCTGGATGCGCCGCGGTAGTAGATCAGGATTTCCTCGAACGCCGTGAAGTCGACGTGCAGATCGAGCCCGTAATGCGACTCCTTGGTCAGGATCAATTGCACGTCCGTGGGGTCGATGCGCACGTAGTTGGCTTGCTTCAGGATCCCCGCGACCTCGTGCACGACGCGCTTCTGCAGCGTCGCCCGCTCGTCCGGCGTGAACGTCCGCGTGATCAGGAGATCGCTGTCGGGGCTGAAAGTCTCATAAGCCTGCAGAAGGTTGGCGAGGCCCACGCCATGCTGCTGGCGACGCCAGTATTCGAGGTAGCGGAAGAAGCGCCGTGCCGCGCGCGCTTGGCCGCCGGGCCAAGTCTGCGGCGCCGTCAGACGGTCGATCAGCGCGTACGTCGTCACGGGAATAAAGCGCTCGCGCGGGCGCGCCGTATCCGGCTGCACCAGATCCTTGGCCGGCATCGCGAACACAGAAGCGTCGGCGGGAGCGAGCGAACCCGGCGCTGCAACGTCTTGAGCCGCCATCCCTACCCCTCCCGGTCAAACCACTAAAAAAAGTGATAGGGCCTGAACCGGCGACGGTCCAGAGCCCGGCCTCCCCATTAACCTGTCCACGCGCCGAAACCTTCGGAAAAGCCCGCAAAAAAGCGGTCATCGCAGCAGTCTGAGGACACATCCCGCCAGGAACCTAAAACGCTCCTGGTTCAGCAATTTGACAAGATGCGGCGCCGGCCGGGATTTGTCAGGCCCGATGGTAGGGATGACCCGAGAGGATGGTAGCCGAGCGGTAGAGCTGCTCGGCCAGCACGATGCGCGCCAAGCCGTGCGGCAGGGTCATGGGTCCGAGCGAAAGCACGAAATTGGCCCTTTGGCGTGCGCTGTCCCCATGACCGTCCGGTCCGCCGATCAGGAAAGCCATAGCGCGTCGGCCTTCATCGCGCCGTTGCGCCAGCAGCCGCGCAAAAGCTTCGCTGCCGAACGTCTTGCCGCCCTCGTCGAGAAGCACCGCGAAATCGGCGCTCTCCGAAGCGGTCACGAGCCGGGCAGCTTCGTCCGCGCGCCTCTGGTTTGCGCTCGCCTGTCGCGCCTCTGGCAGCTCGGACAGGGTGAGGGGACCAAGCGCAACACCGCGCCCGGCTTCATCGATCCGCTTGGCATATTTGAGATAAAGCTCGCGTTCGGGGCCATCCTTGAGGCGCCCCACGGCGACGATGGAAAGACGCATCGGAGCGCCCGAGCTACTGCGTGACGACGCACAATCAAGCTGCGCCGTCACGGACCGGCGTTAAATCCGCCCAGACCACGCAAGTGGTCTCACCAATCAGTGCGACGTCTGCTCGCCGGGACGAGCGGCCGACCACATCTTCTCGAGATTGTAGAAATCCCGAACCTCGCCACGGAAGACGTGAACCAGGATGTCACCGGCATCGATCAACACCCAGTCGCAGGTCTCCAGACCTTCGACCCGGACGGTTCCGACACCGTTATCCTTGAGATGCTTGCGAAGCTGCTCCGCAACCGCACCGACGTGGCGATCCGAGCGCCCGGTGGCGATCACCATGAAATCGCCGATCGACGATTTCCCTTTGAGATCGATGGTTACGATCTGCTCGGCCTTGGCTTCATCGAGCCAGTGCACGATCTTTTTGAGCATCGGCTCCGAGCTTGCGTGCGCTGGCACGATCTCGGCTGGAGGCGCACCCTTGCGGGCGCCCTCAATGGCGGTTCGCATCTTTGGGTGAATATCCTTTCCGTTGCAGCACCAGTAAGGCCATCCTGTTTGCCCACTTGGCTCGAGGCGGGATGTCTTGCGACGCCGGCGACCCGCACATTTTGCCGGCCTTCCCCACCACCGCGGCGCTGATTGACGCCGTCGGCTCGATCAAGATAGCGGTCCGGTAGGGCTCCAGCAATAGGGAGGAGTCCGGATTGTCGCACCCCGGCGCCCCGTTCCGTTCTTCAGAATGAAAAATTGCCTTCGGCTTTCCCGCTAACCCGCCTGTTCAGAACGGAAAACGGGAGACCGGGAGCGGCTGGCCCTGATTTCGGTCGACGATTCGGGCGACAGCCTGAGCGTCAGATACAACCACGCCGGAGCCGTTTTTCGGGCCAGCGTGCCCGCCTCGTCGTCTGGAACACGGAAACGGGCGAGCGCCCGCGCCGCGGGAGCCGAGAGCGCCTTGAGCCTCCATTGCGGACGATCCGCCACCACGAACGGCATCAGCTCTGCGATGCGCCGCCACGCCGCCCAGCGATGGAAGCCGGCCAGGTTATCGCCGCCCATGATCCAGACAAAATTCACGCTCCTGTAGCGCTGCTTCAGAAACGACAGTGTGACGATGGTTGCCGCGCTGCCGAGGCGGGCCTCGAACGCGGTGATTTTGATCCGCGGGTTGGTGACGAGACGCCGGCACGCATCGAGCCTGTCCGCGAGCGGCGCCAGCTCGTTGTGGGCCTTGAGCGGATTTCCGGGAGTGACGATCCACCAGATCTCGTCGAGCCCGAGCCGCTTCATCACCGCCTCGGAGATGACGACGTGCGCCCGGTGCGGTGGATTGAAGGATCCTCCGAGCAACCCGATGCGCTGGCCTGGCGCGGCTGGCGGCGCCCGCACGGCGAGCGACCCGAAGCTTTTGGATGTGAGGTGGACGGGCATCGCAGCGATCGAGACACCAGATGGGGATGAAGATGGGCTCTCGATCCGGGTGAACACCAGCCGGCTGCGGATGACATAGAGCACGAGGAAGCAGATGAGCACAGCCGCCGTCTTTGCGATAGTCGGCGAGAGCCCCACGAGATGGACGCCGGCACCCGTGACGGCGGCCGTAAGCAGGATCCCGAGCAGCCCGGTGGCCATGAATTCCGAAAACAACCGCTTTTCGGTCTTGTGCGATCCGTCGCTGCCGAAAACGAACAGTCGCGACAGCTTGTAATTGAGTGAGAACGCGACCGCATAGCCTGCGACGCTGGCGAGGACGGGAGCAGCCAGCGCAAAAATCACGAAGAAAAACACGGCGTAGTCGACGGCCAGACTCACGAGGTTGACGGCGGTGTAGCGGACGAGCCGTCGGATGCGGTAGGCGCGCGAAGCCGCTTGCGGCCGGGAGGGGAGCCCCCCGGTCGCGTGCGCATCCGCCCGTTCTTCGCTGTATCCGCCGGTTGCCATGTTCGTCCTCTCGGGCTTGGGTTTACCCCGCCGGCGCGTACGCGTCCCCTGCGTCATGGCGCGTAGGCGCATGCAACTCGAATCCGAAAGTCAGAGAACACACGATTTAGTAATCGCTCTCAGGAATGGTGAAGAGAGAGCAACCACGATGATCGGCCCGACAAAGGGACCGCTCCTGCTCGCGGGGAAGCACATGGACGGAAGAAAGACGCTCGAGCTGCTGATCGTCGAGGATCGGCAGGTGATGCTCAAGATCATGCGCCGCCTTCTCGTCCAGCTCGGCTATGCGCAGATCGACGAGGCCGCCAATGGATTGCAGGCGCTCGAGAAGCTTTCTTACAAGCGCTACGACCTGATCCTGTCGGATTGGAACATGGACGGCATGAGCGGCTTCGATCTCCTGAAGGCGATGCGCCTCAACCCTGAAACGCAGGCCACGCCGTTCGTGCTTGTGACGGCCGAGTCGAAGCCGGAGAACATACTGGCCGCCAAAGCTGCCGGCGCCACCGGCTATCTCGTGAAGCCGTTCAAGCTCGACATGCTCGAGAAGACCCTGGACCACGTCCTGGCCGCCAACGGCTTCGTCAACCTCGCCGTCGCCTGAGCGTATCTGCCGTCTCCACCGCCGGAGGCCGTCCTCACTTGTCGGGAATGACGATCTTGCGGTCGTTCGTATCGACGACGAAGATGGCCAGCAGCTTTGCCGGAGCGGTGTCGCTGGCGTTGTGGCTCACCTGGTGATGATCGCCGGGCTTCTCGGTCCAGCTCTCGCCGGCTTGATACGTGTGCTCCGGCTCCTCGTTCACTTTGCTCCGGATAGCGCCCTCGAGCACCCGCGCGTAGATGAAGGCCGACGAGGGATGCCGATGCGACGGCGATCCGGCACCGGGTTCGTACTCCACGAGCACGGCGCGCAGGCTCTTGCCTGGGACGTTCGGCAATTCCTGGTCGAAGACCACAGACACCTTTGCGCCGGGAGCGATCGTGTCGTGCGCCGCCGCGCATGTCGAAAAGAGGGCCGCGGTCGCCGCAAGAAGCAGAGCGATTTTATGCATGGCGTGTCCCTTTCTCTGATCTATTGACGGGGCTGCGAGTGCCGGAGCCAATCGGCAAAGCGCGTGGGCCCCGGGATGAACTTCGCGACCGGGGCCAACCCGTTGTCATCGAGGATCGCTCCGAAATATGTGGCCTTGGCGTCGGGCACCACTCTTCGTGCGTCGCCCTTGAAGGCGAGAAACGATTGCACGAAGGCCGCGAGGCTCGACGCTTCCGGGCCAGCCAGCTCCAGAGCGCCATTTTTGGGCGCGGCGACTACGATGGTCGCGAGAGTGGCCGCGACGTCGTCCGCCGCGACGGGCTGGAACCTCGCAGGCGAAAGCGGCACGACATCGGCTGGCGCTCCGCCGCCGGCGATCGCATCGAGAAACTCGAAGAACTGCGTGGCCCGCAGGATCGTGTAAGGCACGCCGCCGGCCTCGATCAGCTCCTCCTGCACGCGCTTGGCGCGGAGATAGCCGCTGTCCCGAATGCGATCCGCGCCCACGACCGACAACGCGATGAAATGTGCAACGCCCGCGGCCTCGGCCGCACTCAGGAGATTGCGCGTCGACGTCCGGAAGAACTCGAGCACGGCCTGGTCGTCGAAGGATGGCGAGTTGGTCACATCGACGACGACGTCCGCACCGGCCAGCGCCTCCGCAACGCCCGCACCGGAAACGCTATCGACGCCAGTCGACGGCGAAGCGCTTACGACGTGATGACCTTGGGATTTCAGGATGGCGGCGAGCTTGCGCCCGATCAGGCCGCTCCCGCCAATGATGATCGCTTTCATTGTGAGCCTCCTCCAACGAATGCTGGGAACCCCCACCGTTGCTCTCATCAGCAACGGTGGGTCATAAAAAGAGAAAGATGGGTTAGCTCTTGATGAACGCCAGCAGATCCGCGTTGATGATATCGGCATGCGTCGTGGCCATGCCATGCGGAAACTTCTCGTAGACCTTGAGCGTCCCGTTCTTCAGAAGTTTGCTCGACAGCAGGGCTGAGGCGCCGATCGGCACGATCTGATCGTCGTCGCCATGCATCACGAGCGTGGGCACGTCGATGACTTTGAGGTCCTCGGTGAAGTCCGTTTCGGAGAACGCCTTGATGCCGTCGTAGTGTGCCTTGGCACCGCCCATCATCCCCTGCCGCCACCAGTTCTGAATAATGGGCTGCGACGGCTTCGCGCCTTCGCGATTGTAGCCATAGAAAGGGCCAGCCGGCAGATCGATGTAGAACTGCGAGCGGTTATCGGCGAGCTGCTTGCGCAGGCCGTCGAACACCTCGATCGGCAAGCCTCCGGGATTGGACGCGGTCTTGACCATGATGGGCGGCACGGCACCGATCAGGACCAGCTTTGCGACGCGACCCTGCGGCTGGCCATAGCGGGCCACATAGCGGGTCGCTTGTCCGCCGCCGGTCGAGTGTCCGATATGAACCGCATTCCTGAGGTCGAGGTGCTCGAACACGGCACTCGCGTCGGCCGCATAGTGGTCCATGTCGTGACCGTCGCCGACCTGGGTCGATCGGCCATGGCCGCGGCGATCGTGGGCGATGACGCGGTAGCCCTTGTTCAGGAAGAAGATTAGCTGCGCGTCCCAATCGTCGGCCGAGAGCGGCCAGCCGTGATGGAAAGCGAGGGGCTGCGCGGTCTTCGGCCCCCAATCCTTGTAAAAGATCTGTACGCCGTCTTTCGTCGTGATCGTGCTCATCTGACTGTCCTCGTTGTCGGCCGGGTGGCCAATCCGCCCGTGCTTGAACAGGTAAGCCGGATCGGGCAGCTTTGCGATTGGGACATCCGACATATTTCGGGTCGAATCCGACAAGGACGCATGCGATGAAGACCACCCGCGCCGTGGCGCCGAAGGCTGAGGTTGCGCTCTTGCTCTATGCGGGTTGCCAGACGGCCATGGTGCACGGCATGACCGATCTGCTTCAGATCGCGAGCGACTTCTCCGTCAAGCGCGGCGGGCCGCCGTTGCGCGTCAGCCATTGGCGGGCGGAGGACGCGGAGGGCATCGCGCGGTGTTTCGATACGTACCCTGCCGGTCAGCGGCGCTTTCCGGATATCGTCATCGTGCCGGGGCGTCTGACCGGGCCGGCCGGCAGCGAGGAGGCCGCGCCCTATGTCCGATGGCTGAAGGAGAGACACACGGAAGGCGCGGTCCTCACGGCAAACTGCGGCGGCGTATTCATGCTCGCCGCAACCGGCCTCCTTTCGGACCGGCCGGCGACGACGCATTGGGCCTTCGCCGATGCGTTCCGCGAGCGATTTCCCGACGTCAGGCTCGACACGGATAAGATCGTGATCGAGGACGGCGAGATCATCACGGCGGGCGGTCTCATGGCCTGGACCGATCTCGGCATGCGGCTCGTCGACCGCATCTTCGGCCCGACGATCATGCTCGAGACGGGGCGTTTCCTGCTGATCGATCCTGCTGGGCGCGAGCAGCGTCACTACAGCAGCTTCGCCCCGCGTCTCAATCACGGCGACGAGGCCATTCTGAAAATTCAGCACTGGCTGCAGGCCAAGGAGGCGCGGGCGGTTACGGCTGGCGCAATGGCGCGGCAGGCAGGCATGGAGGAACGCACGTTTCTGCGCCGCTTCAAGGCTGCGACCGGGCTGACGCCGACCGAATACGCCCAGCATCTGCGGATCGGCAAGGCGCGTGAGCTGCTCGAGTTCACCAAGCGGCCCGTGGACCAGATCGCCTGGTCGGTCGGCTACGAGGACGCCGGCGCCTTTCGCAAGCTCTTCCATCGCATCATCGGCCTGTCGCCCAGCGACTATCGCCAGCGCTTTGGCGTTGCGAACGCGGCTGCCGCCTAGCCCATGGCCGGTGAGCTTCGAGCTGCCCTTTTGTGAGATGCTAGTCGATGTGAGCCAGCTGGAAGCAGACGGCTGGCGTAATTCGATCGACGGATCCATCGAGGGCCACGTAGCGGCCCGGCGCCTCGTCCTTGCGCAGGGTATCGTCCGCGATCGAGTAATAGAAATGCGGCGGCCGCGATAGGTTGATCGACAGCAGGCGGGATTGTTGCCAGAGGAAATCGTGGAACGCCTTGTCCTCCTGCGAGTCCCTGAAGACGGCCACGACCGCCGCCTTCGTCCGCAGGCGCGCTTCGAGGCGGTCGGAGAGGCCGCCGGGAATGGCCGCATGGGCGTAGCCGGGGACAACGACGAGTTTGCCGCCTCCTTTCGCGCGGACTTCGTTTTCGATGAATTCAGCCAGTTCGTCGTCGTGGCTGAAACGTTCGCGCATGATGGCGGCGTCACGCTCGGCTTTGGTGATCTTGCCATCGAGGCCGTAACGCACCCAGGTCACATCGTCGAGCTCGGCGAGGCAGCGATAGACCGGATCGTTGAAAGTCGTGAATCCGCCGAGCGGATTGTTGAAATCGTAGAAGATCGGATTGATGCCGAGCTTCTTTGAAAGCAGCACCTGACGGCCGAGCGCCGTAGCCACGCGGCGTTGTGTCGTCGCCGCTTCTTCTCCGGGGTTGTCCGGATCGAGGAAGTGCCAACGATCGGAGCGAATGATGTCCTGCGCGAATGCCTCCACATCGGCTTCTGTGGCGATTCCCATCGCTTGGCGTCCCAGGACGCGCGGCATCTCGATCGCGAGATGGCGCACGCCCGCGCGTTTCATGGCCTCGAACAGCTCTGGCGACGAGAAGAACGCAATCCGTTCGCGGACGCCATGCTTGACGTCAGTCAGCACGGTCAGATCCTGCGACTGCAGCAGGCTCTCGATCGCATGGGGTTCCGTTGAATTCTGAGCCAGAGCGGGTGTCGCAAAGCCCAGGAAGAAGATTGCGACCGCGCGCCACCACATCGTCTTGGCACGTCGCCGGCAATTGAGCCGTCCCGTTGTGCGATGGGGCATCAGAGGGTCGTTGAGCCTACGGAAACCAATGGGCATAGACGGCACCGACGGTCAGAATGGACGTCCTAGCCTCCAAACAGCATTTCCCGGCCATTCTTGTTTTTTTTGAATGCTACAGAGATTCAAAACTTCCGCAACAGCCCATGCCGCACCAATGTTACGCTTTTGCTGCTAAGCTTTGCAGCCAACTGCCTCCAGAAGCGGCTGTTGTCGGTTTTCGGAACTGGGAGAGACACCATGCGCGTCAGCGCCCGATCCACGACGGCCGTTTGCTTTTTTGTGCTTCTGGCCGGCGTAAGCGCTGCATTTGGCCAAACGCCGGTACCGAAGAGCTACACCGATCCTGGGGTCGTCCCCGATGATGAGCTGACACTCGTCGTTGGCACGCGCTTCGTGGGGCCGACCCCCGACGGTATGCCCGCCAAAGCGCAATTTGACCGCGCGCGCATTCCGCTTTCAGAGTTTAATGATACCGATCACTGTGTCGATCAGACCGCACTCGAGGTGGCAAAGGAATACTTTTCCGGCCTCGGCCGCGTGATGAGCAAAGCCGGTCACTACTATTTCGTCCCGGAGGCGGAGATCGAAAAGTCGGTGGCGATGTGTGAAAGGCTGCATGGCCGCCCGCCCCAGGCCTGGGTCGGCCATCGAACGAAGGTCATAGCGTTCGGAAAGGTCGTTCCGACCGTTGATGCCCCTGCACTCGAAGCGTCCGTCCGCTAATCGAGGCTCTGCTGTCACACCGGCCGGATCTGGCCGCTCCCACGCACGACGTACTTGAAGCTCGTCAACTGCTCGACGCCCACGGGCCCGCGCGCATGCAGCTTGCCGGTGGCGATGCCGATCTCTGCGCCGAAGCCGAACTCGCCGCCGTCCGCGAACTGCGTCGACGCGTTCCAGAGCACGATGGCGCTGTCTACCTCGGAAAGGAAGCGCTGCGCGGTGGCCTCGTCCGCGGTGACGATCGCATCCGTGTGCTGGGAGCCGTAGCGGGCGATGTGCGCAATTGCCCCGTCGACCCCGTCCACCGTCTTCACGGCGATGATCGCATCCAGGAACTCGTGGCCGTAGTCTTCCGGCGAGGCCGCCTTGACGCGGGCATCCACCGCCTGTGTCGCAGGATCGCCACGCACCTCCGCGCCGGCGTCTATGAGCGCCTCGACCAGATCCGGGAGATAGGTCGCCGGCGCGTCGCGGTCGATCAGCAGGCATTCGGTCGCCCCGCACACGCCGACGCGGCGCATCTTGGCGTTGACGAGCACGGCGCGCGCCATGTCGAGATCGGCTTTGGCGTCAACGTAGGTGTGGCAAATGCCCTCGAGATGCGCGAACACCGGCACCCGCGCCTCGTCCTGCACGCGCTGCACGAGGCCCTTGCCCCCGCGCGGAACGATGACGTCGATGGCCCCGTCGAGGCCGGAGAGCATGTGTCCGACCGCGTCGCGGTCCGTGGTCTCGACATACTGGATCGCGGCAACCGGCAAACCCGCGGCCCTGAGGCCTTCCGCAAGGCAGGCATGGATGGCGAGGCTCGAATGGTGACTATCCGAGCCGCCACGCAGGATCGCCGCGTTTCCGGATTTGAGGGAAAGCGCGCCCGCGTCCGCCGTCACGTTCGGCCGGCTCTCGTAGATGATGCCGATCACCCCGATCGGCACGCGCACGCGCTGGATGCGCAACCCGTTCGGACGCGTCCAGTCCGCCAGAATCGAACCGACCGGATCGGCGAGCGCAGCCACGTCCTCGAGACCGTGGGCAATGGCCTCGACGCGTTTCGGATTGAGCACGAGCCGGTCCACGAACGAGGCGATGCGGCCGGCCGCCTGTGCCGCGGCGACGTCCTTGGCATTAGCCTCGAGGATCTTCGCTTGATCGCGGCGCATCGCGTGCGCGGCGGCGGCGAGGGCCTTGTCCTTGGTTTCACGCGGTGCGAGCGCCAGCCTGCGCGCAGCCTCTCGGGCCGCGATACCGACATCGCGCATCAGGGTAGCGGTGGTCTCGGTGCCGTCGGTTGCTTTCTGCATGCTCGGACTTCGTCGAATGAGGTGTGAAGGTATACGCCGGAGCGGCATTTATGGACTACATAAGCCCTTCCGCCGTACGATACGCGCTTATTTGCGGTTGAGCGCCATGTCGTTGCGGTGGATCAGTTCTGGCCCGCCTTCGTAACCCAGAATATCCGCAATCTGCGACGACTTACGGCCGAGGATCCGCTCCGCATCGCTCTTCGGATAAGCCGAAAGGCCGCGCCCTAGCTCCCGGCCGTCCTGGGAGCGGATGACCACGGCATCGCCGCGCTCGAAAGCGCCGTCGACCCGCGTGACGCCGGCCACCAGAAGGCTCTTTCCCGCCACCAGCGCCTTTTCCGCGCCCGCGTCCACGAATAGCGTGCCGCGCGGCTCGAGCTGCCCCGAGATCCAGCGCTTCTTGGCGGTCACCGGATCCTGCTTGGCGAGGAACCAGGTCACCTTGCATCCTTCCGAGATGGCCCGCAGCGGGTTGAGCACTTTGCCCGTCGTAATGACCATGTTGGTGCCGGCAGCCGTCGCGATGCGCCCCGCCTCGATCTTGGTCTTCATGCCGCCCTTGGATAGCTCGGTGCCGGCATCGCCCGCCATGGCGGCGATCTCGGGCGTGATCTCCGTGACGAGGGGAATGTGTCGCGCGTCCGGATCCTCGTTCGGCGGTGCCGTATAAAGCCCGTCGATGTCCGAGAGCAGCACCAGGCAATCGGCCGACACCATCCCGGCGACGCGAGCCGAAAGGCGGTCGTTGTCACCGTACTTGATCTCCGCCGTGGCCACGGTGTCGTTCTCGTTGACAACGGGGATGGCGCGCAGCTCCAGCAGGGTCTCGATGGTGTGGCGGGCGTTGAGATAGCGCTGCCGCTGCTCGGTGTCGCCGAGCGTCAACAGGATCTGCGCCACCGTAAGTCCGGACCTGGCGGCCAGCTCCTGGTAGGCGTGCGCCAGGCTGATCTGTCCGACCGCCGCCGCGGCCTGCGATTGCTCGAGCTCCAGCGGCCCCTTGGGGAGGCCGAGCTTGTGCCGTCCGAGCGCAATGGAGCCGGACGAGACCAGCACCACGTCCTTGCCCTGTTTGGCGAGCTCGGTCACGTCGTCGACCAGAGAAGCGAGCCATTCCCGCTTGAGCGTGCCCGTCTCGCGGTCGGCAAGAAGTGCCGAGCCGATCTTGACCACGATCCGCCGTGCCCGCGTCCATTCGGGACGGGCAACAGAGGCTTCGGCTGTGGCGGCGCGTTGCGACATGGGCGTGGCGAGGGCGGATTGAGGGAAGAGGTCGCGCTTCCTAGCACACGCCGGCCTGCCCAGGCGAGAGACCCGTCACCAGGGTTTACCCTGCCGAAAGATGTCCGAAGCCTCGCGGCCGCGAAGAGCGCGAGAGATGGCCCGCACACGCACCAAAGGCGGCGAAAAGGAGTCGCGTCTTCATAATTTGATTCACGCAAACGGCTTAAGTCGCGAATCGCGCGCTCGATTTACTTCATGCGTTAGCGTGATGATTTTACTTAGAAATATTGTTGTTCCCAAGTCTTTCTTGGGTAGCGGCAAGATAAACGAAGCAGTATGATGGTTTCGTTGTTTGCATCGCACCAAGCAACGCCACTGACATCGCAAACCCCAAAAAATGGAGTTCTCATGAACCTCCAAGAGCAGAGATTTGCCTGCTTGCGGATGGCGATGGAGCTCGGCTGCAAGGCCGACTCGATCGTGCATGTCGCAAGACAAATGAGTGAGTTCGTGGAAGGAGCGCCGGCCCCCGCGGCCGACGTCGGAAAGCTGGATGCCGTTGCCGATTGCGGGACAGCGCTCGCCGAGCCGGTCCTTGCGTTGGAGGCATCGGCCGAGCCCGTCGCCGAGGAGGCACCCGCAGCCGAGGAGCCAGCTGTCGAAGTGGTCGCGGAGGAAGCTCCGGCCGCCGAGGAGCCAGCCTCCGAGGTGGCGGCCGCCGAGCCGGTCGAGGCAAGCGAAGGAGCGGACGCACCCGCTGCTGCTGTCGAGGCAGCTTCGGAAGCCTCCGAGGAGGCCCCTGCTGCGGAAACTGCGGCCGAGGCCACGTCAGAGGCGGCGCCAGCTGCCGATGCTCCCGCTGACGCCGCACCGGTCGAAGCGACCGCCGAACCTGCGGAAGCCGGTGCCGAGGAAGCCCCGGCTGTCGCAGAATCGGTTTCGGAACCGGTTGCCGAGGAAGCAGCGGCCGAGCCCGTTGCCGAGGCGGCACCCGAAAGCGCCGAAGTTGCCGAAGCGGCTCCGGCCGTAGAGGAAGCTGCAGCCGAGGAAGCCGTTGCCGAAGCCGTCGAAGCAGCGGCAGACGACAAGCCCGAGGCCGAGATCGCACCGGAAGCGATCGCAGCCGCGAGTGCCGCCGCCGAAGCCGCCGCTGTCCCGGCCCCGGCCGAATAAGAAGAAACGCGTGAACGTCACGCCATCCCCTGCGCAAGGATGGCGAGAGGGAGTGGAAAAGAGGAGGGCGAGCTGGTTGAGAGGCCTTCAGCCAGTTCGCTCGACGACAAGGCCATCGCACCCACGCCATCGCAGCCAAGTTGCGATCCGCCCGTGCGGGTATGGCGGTCTTCTACAGCCGCTGGTCGACATTCAACGTCATCCCGGCATCATGGCGCAGCCATGTTCCGCATGGACGGTCGGGATCCACGCAAGCATCCGCATGTGCAACGAGCGAGTGCTGGTGAGTGCGCGAAACGCGCGGCTCAGACGATGCTCTTTGCGTAGAGATCCGTGCGCCGGTCGCGGAAGAAGCCCCAGTCCGCGCGATAGCTCTCGATCAGTGCCAGATCGAACGTTTGCACCAGCACACCCTCGTCGGCTGCGCCGAGGCTCTCGACCAGCTCGCCGCGATGGTCGGCGATGAACGAGTGGCCGTAGAACTGCTGCTTCACGCCGTCGTTGTCCTCGAGGCCGATGCGGTTCGCCGCCACGATCGGCACCGCATTCGAGACCGCATGCCCCTGCATGGCGCGCTGCCACTGCAGGTGCGTGTCCAGCGCCGCATCATAGGGCTCGGACCCGATGGCCGTCGGGTAGAACAGCACCTCGGCCCCTGCCACCGCCATGGCGCGCGCGGTTTCCGGATACCACTGGTCCCAGCAGATGCCGACGCCGATGTGCCCGCGCTTCGTCTTCCAGGTCTTGAAGCCCGTGTCGCCCGGCCGGAAGTAGTACTTCTCTTGGTAGCCCGGCCCGTCCGGGATGTGGCTCTTGCGATAGACGCCGAGGATCTCGCCGTCCGCATCCGCCAGCGCGACACTGTTGTAATAGCGTGGCCCGTCCTTCTCGAAGAACGAGATCGGGATCACGACGTCCAGCTTCTTGGCGAGCTTCGCGAGCCTTTTCACGCACGGATGCTCGTCCACCGGGAACGCCGTCTCAAACCACTTCGGATCCTGTTTGGTGCAGAAATAGATGCCCTGGAACAGCTCGGAGGGCAACACCACGTCGGCGCCGCGCTCGACGGCTTCGCGCACGAACGCTTCGGTCTTTTCGATGTTCTCGTCCAGGTCCGGCCCGTACGCCGTTTGGATGGCGGCGACCGTGATGCTGCGCTTCTTCATGCCGCGCCCTTTCATGCCCCAGCCCCCACGTTTCGAGTCTCCGGGTTCAGAGTCTCACGAGGCTCCTGCTGCGTGATGCAATGGAACGATCCCCCGCCCGCTTCGCCTGCCCCGAGCAGGCCGCGCGACGATACACCGACGACCTTGCGGTCCGGAAACACCTCGCGCAAGGCCTGCAGCGCCGCCTCTTGCGTTGGCGTGCCGTAGACCGGCACCACCACCACGTCGTTGCCGATGATGAAGTTCATGTGCGAGGCGGGCGACACGCCGCCGAGCGCATTGCGGTAGAGGCCGGCGCCGGGAATGCGGATCACCTCGAGCTTGCGCCCGGCTGCATCCGTCGCCTCGGCGAGCCGGCGCGCGATGGCATCGAGAACGGCGGCATTGGGATCGTCGTCCCCGGCAGGAGCCTGGCACACGACGCGCCCCGGCGCGACGAAGCGCGCGATGTTGTCGATGTGGCCGTCCGTATGGTCGCCGAGAAGGCCCTCGTCGACCCAGATCACCGTCTTGGTGCCAAATCGGGCAAGCGCCGCTTCCGCCTGCTCCGCGGTCCATCCGTTGCGGTTCGGGTTGAGAAGCGTCTGCTTGGTGGCAAGGATTGTCCCCTCACCGTCGTGATCCACCGCGCCGCCTTCGAGCACGAAGTCGAAACGCTCGATGACGCTGCCCGCGAGCTCCGCCACCCGGTCGCCCACGGTCGAGTCGTCGGGCAGATCGTACTTTCCGCCCCAGCTGTTCGTGTCGAAGCGCAGCGCCACGCGCTTGTCGCCGCGGAACGCGAAGATCGGACCCGTGTCGCGCAGCCAGATGTCCCCGTACTTGGCGGACACGAGTTCGGCCGACGTGCCGAGTGCGGCCAGCGCCGATTGGGCAGCCTCGTCGCCGTTGACGAGCACACGCACCGTGTTGCCGGTCTCGGCAAGCGTTTTGACCAGCGCCGCCACATCGGCGCGCGGCGAAGCGAGATCGTCATTCCACTCGGATGCGTCCGCCGGCCAGGCCGTCCAGATCGCGGTCTGAGGCGCCCATTCGGCGGGCACGACGATAGCCGTGTCGGTCATGAAGCGGATGTCCTTGCACAAGTGTCAACTCGGAGCGGGGGTCATGCCCCTTAAAGCGAAGGATTGCAATACGGCTATGAAACTCGCTTGGACCGGCGGTGCCACGAAAAAGGCGCCGGCTTTCGCCGGCGCCCCAGGCTCGTTTACGATCCCGATCGGCTACTCAGCCGAGCCGGCACCTTTCGAGGCATCTTCGGGACTGCGCGTCGCCGGGCCTGTGCGCGTGTCAGGGAACCCCTGCACGCCGCTCGAATCCTGGCTGGGCTGGGTCGCGTTGTTCCCCATTCCGGCCTCGCCGGACGAAGCGCCAGAGGACGAGGCGCCGGCATCAGGGCCGGCCGCCGAGCCGCCGGGCGCATGCGTTGCGGGACCCGTGCGCGTATCGGGTGCGCCCTGCACGCCCGGTCCGGAATTCGGCTTGGTGGCGCCAATAGCGCCCTTCTCGGCGCCGAGCCCCTGCTCCTGGCTCTGCTGATAGATGTACTGCTCTTTCTGCTTGCCCGTGGACCGATCCTCGGCCAGCGCCGGGGTCGCCAGCACAGCGACGGCGATGCCGCTCATGAGCACCTTCTTGGAAAGGAACATTGATTCCTCCTTATGCATTGCTGCCACCTTCTGCGGTAGCTGTGCACGAATAATCCCGCCGCTCGTCGCCGGTTCCCCGACGTGCGCCGCACAATCGAGTCACGCAGGCGTGACCGCGCAAACCGGCCTGAAAAGCCCGCCGTTTCGCGGTTCGAGGCGCCGCGACCACATGCCGTGCGTCAGGATGCGCGATGTCTGTGCGAGGGACCCGCTGTCGCCAGCCGCCTTGCGGATTTGAGGCAGGCCTTGTATCTGTCTGAGCCTCGCCCCTCACGGCGCGCGCGGGTGTAGTTCAGAGGTAGAACGTCAGCTTCCCAAGCTGAATGTCGAGGGTTCGATTCCCTTCGCCCGCTCCATTCTTTTCAAGCGCTTGAGCCCCTTCTCCCGTCTCATTCGGCCCGCCGTGGGCGGGCCGAATTCTTCTGGCCTTTCGGTTTCGCGCGCCGAAGCGGCCACTGTGTCGCTACGCTAGAACGCGTTCTTGATCTCGATCACCGATGCGATCTCGCGAACGCGGTCCTCGGAGATCGCAAGCTGGCGCGCGAGCTCCTCAATGTAGTCCTGCTCATTCTCGTGCAGCTCGCGATCGGCAAAGACGATATCGATTGCGTGCGCCAGCATGGATTCCGCCTTGGTGCGCACGTCTTCGGGATCCCTGCCGCCGTCATTCAGAATTGCATTGCAGGCCGCGCCGAGCACTTTGTCGAGACCGTCGCGGTCGATCATCTGCTCGATCTTCCGGCGGATATCCGAAACACGCGCAACGCTAAGGCTCGAAAGGGTCTTCGTCCGGCCCGTCAGGGCGGCGAGTTCTTGCGACTCCTCGGGACTGACCGTGCCGTCGGCCCGCGACGCTCCGATCAGAATGGCCAGAAAGGCTTCTTCCTGAGAAAGGCTTGGTGCAACGATGCGATCGAAAAGCTTACGCTTCGGCTTCTGAGTTTGTACGGCTTCCAATTTGAACAAGCGATCTGAACGTGCTTTGAGAGACATGCCCGACCTCCACAAATCGACGCGACCCAAATATTGTACTTGTGACAAATTTCGATAATCGAAGATGTATAGCTCAAGTCTCGCGCACTTGACACAGACCTAATGGCTTCCCGGTCGTCTGCGCCGATCAAAGTTTTTCCATTCCGCTCCGAAAGGAAAAACCGGAAGCGTAAGTTCTGCGCTGGGTGCATCCTGGAAACGTGCGCTGAAAACGGAGAGGCGAGGACGCAATGAGGAAATTGTTGATCTGGGGAGCGCTCTTGGCACTCGTCGCAGTCGCCTTCTTCAGCTACTCGACGTCCAAGATGGAGAATTCCGAGGCGCCCGAGGAGTCGCCCGCCGATCTACCGGCCGCGAGCGATGAGAAGGCGCGTTGATCATCTCCTCTCCGCCAATCCAGACATCGATCGTCCGTATTGGCGTGGTATGAGGAATGTGGATGCCAGTCGGAGTACGCATGTCGCCGTTGCTCGAGCTTGAGCCTTTCGACGCCAAGGGGCGCGTGCAGATGGTGGTGGAAACGCCGCGCGGCTCTGCGATCAAGTTCAAGCTCGATGAGAAAAAGGGGATCTTCACCGTTTCCCGCAGCCTTGCTGCAGGCGTCACCTATCCATTCGATTGGGGCTTCGTGCCCGGCACGCTGAGCGAGGATGGCGATCCGGTCGACGCGCTCTGCCTGCACAGCCACGCGAGCTTCCCGGGAGCCGTGCTGCCCTGCCGGTGTCTGGCCCTGGTCTCCATCGATCAGAAAGGATCGAAAGGCCGCGTCGGAAACCCGCGCCTCATCCTGGCTCCGGCCTGGGAAGGCGGCAACGTGCTTCAGATCGGCGTTGAGCTCACCGACCGCGTCAAGGCGGAGCTCGAAACCTTCTTCCTCAACGCCACCCTTTTCACCGACAAGGACGCGCGCATCACCGGCTGGCAGGACGCAGCGGCGGCGGAGGTGTACCTCCACAAGACGCGCATCTGACCGGAGCGGCGGAGCTACTGCAGAGAGGCGCTTTCACGACAGCGAGCCGCGTTGGGTCAAAGCGTGTCACGGGATCGGGGATCCGGATGTCGTTCCACCTCCTCGGGCGGAGCGTCGACCGGCAATTCCGTATCACCGCTGGGCTCGATCGGCGGGTTGGGACGTTGCGGCTCGGCCGGCTGGCTTGGCAGCACAGGCCGGCGCGATGGCTTCGGATCATGTGCATCGGAGGTGTGCTTCATGGGTAATTTAACGCCGCCAGCCGCGGCGGGTTCCGCGCCCAGCCCGATCTAGCCCCAAAACGCAAAGCCCGCTGCCAGCATACAAATTTGCAATGTTTCACGAGGAACCGTCGCCCATCGGTCTCGATTGGAAGCTTAGGCGCAACAACAGGGACGCCTCCAAAAGAAAGCGGCACACGGAGACGAGCCATGGAGCGGAATTTTGGGACGGAGATGGCGAGGACGTTCGGCACGCGGTTGCGGAGGATCTATCAGCAGGACGAGCAGACAATCCCCTCCAGAATCGCCGTCTGTATGGAGCAGCTGCAACGATCCGAGGAGGGACGGAGCGCCGCGAGTGGCAATGCATTGCCCGACGACGAATCGACGTCGTACATGCCCGGTGCCGCGCCATCGATATCTCGCTGACGACTTGCGGCGGAACTTGCCGGCGAAGGGCGGGTTTCGTTGAGAGGGAGGACCAACGGCAACAACGAAGGATGGACCATGACCAAGACCACATCCCTGCTCGCGGCACTCGCTTTGACGCTTGGAACAGCGTCCGCTTTCGCACAATCACCGGCCGGTAGCCCGGCCGACCCTACGACCAATGAGAACCAGCAGCCGGGCCCGAGCGTCGGCAATCCCACCGATCCCGCGGCCGGCGCCGATCCTGAGGCACGTGTTCCGACCTCGCCACCCGGAACCGGATCGGCCGCTGAGGGTGCCGGTGCCGGTGAAGGAGGCCTGGGGTACCAGAGCCCCGCAGGCATCCCGGCCGATCCCAACACCAACGAGAACCAGCAAATGGCACCGAGCAATATCAACCCGGCCGATCCCGACGCCGGATCCAATCCGAGCGCACGTGTGCCGACCGAGCCCGAATAGCTGCCTTGCCGGCCTTCGCGCCTCATTGGAAAAAGCCCCCGCGGTTCGGGGGCTTTTTCTTGGCGGATCCCTATCCGCTCCGGGTCCGGTGGCTCGTTAACGACCCGCCCGGGCCCTGATCTTCCGGGAGATGCCGTGCGGTCGGCCTGCGGCGGTCCGGGCCCGGCATTTCCCTTGGCCGGCTCGTTGACCCAAAAGCCGCAATTGTGCTGGCCGGCCCTTGCGTGATCCGACAATTTATAACATAGGAGATGTTACCTTGTTACATTCCAAGTCTGCATGAGACACACACCGCACCTTTCCCGTTTTGTCCGGGTGATCGTTCCCTTTGCCAGGGGCGCTCGCCATCGCGGTGCCGGCTGCCGGATAGAGCCATGTCGCGACTGATCGAGCAGATGAGACACGCCAATCCGTTCGGACCGCGCCAATCCGAATCCCTGAGCGCGACCATCATTCGCAACATCTCCATCGTGCTCGTGTTGAGCCTCGTTCTCAGCGGCCTGATCACCTATTGGCAGGCAGCCAACAAGGTCGAGACCGAAGTCAGCGCCGCCCTCTCGATCGCCGAGAGAACGGTGCGCAAGGTCGTGCAGGAGATCGCCCACGATGACGATCCTCGCATGCAGCTCGTGCGTCTCGTCCGCGTGTTCGACGGCAACCGGCACGTGAAAGCCACCTTCGTCGAGCCCGAGCCGATCGGCGCCCGCATCTCGAGTTTCGTCGCACCGGCCGAAGAGTTGCCTGAATGGTTCTACAGCCTCATTGCCCGGCCGCCCGAGGTCATTCGCATACCACTACCCGAAGGTTTGACAACCTACGGCATGATCGAGCTGGAGGCGGAGCAGCGCGGCGAGGTCGGTGAGGTCTGGGACGATTTCCTGCTCAAGCTCGCCATTCTGTTCGGCTTCTGCGCGCTGGTCTCGATCCTGATCTATATCACCCTGCGGCGCGCGCTTGAGCCGTTGCCGAAACTGTCGGCCGCCTTCGAGCAGCTCGGCGGCGGCGACTATGGGGTGCGTGTCGCTGAAGGTGGCCCGACCGAGCTTGCCAAGCTCTGCGCCGGCTTCAACGAGATGGCGGGCCGGCTCGGCCACATGGAGCGGCGCAACCAGCAGCTCAACGATCAGCTCGCCACCGTGCAGGAGGAGGAGCGCGCTGATCTCGCGCGCGACCTGCACGACGAGGTGAGCCCATTCCTGTTCGCCGTGGATGTCGACGCATCGAGCATCCGGCAAATGGTGGAGAACGACCAGACCGCCCCCGACGCGCTGACCGCTCGCGTGGAATCCATTCGCGATGCCGTGACCCACATGAAAAAGCATGTGAAGTCGATCCTTGGGCGCCTGCGCCCGGCCGTGCACTTGGAACTCGGTCTCGCCAACGCCATAGAAACGCTGGTCGCCTCCTGGCAGCTCCGCAACCCCGATGTTGCGTTCAATGTCGATGTGACGGACCGCAGCTACGGCCAGAAACTGGACGCAGTCATTCACGGCATCGTCCGCGAGGCGATCAGCAACGCGCTGAAACACGGCGCCCCCACGGAGATCGATGTCGCCGTGCATGACGCCAAGGAGAACGTCAGCGTTCTCGTTCGCGACGATGGCGGCGGCCTCAAGCCCGCGAGCCTGTCGAGCGGCTTCGGCCTCATCGCCATGCGCGAGCGCGTGACCGCGCTCGGAGGAACCGTTGAAGTCGGGAATCGGGATGATCGGGCAGGGGTGATAGTGGATGTCCGGCTGCCAATACGGGAAAGTTTTGCCGCTTTAGACGGATCGGCAGATACGAGGGAAAGCACATGAAGATACTCGTCGTCGACGATCACGCCGTCGTTCGGCAGGGAGTGCAACGCCTCCTGTCGACAATCCCGAGCTACGCGGTGCTTGAAGCGGCGACCGCCCACGAGGCTCTGACGCTTGCACGCAAGGAAAGCCCGGATGTGGTCATCCTCGACATCAATCTTGAAGGCGCGAGCGGGCTCGAGCTATTGCGCCGGCTTCGCATCGAAAGTCCTTCGCTTCGCATCCTGATGTTCTCGATGCACGCCGAGCCCATCTATGCCAACCGCGCATTGAAGGCCGGCGCCTACGGATACGTATGCAAAAGCGCAGGCAGCGACGAGCTCCTGACGGCCGTGCAGCGCGTTGCCGAAGGGCAGCGCTACCTCGACAGCAGCATGGCCGGTGAGCTTGTCATGAGCAGCGTGCGCTCCGAGGATCCGTTGCGCAAGCTCACCAACCGGGAGATCGAGATCCTGCGCATGCTCGGCGAGGGCAAGAGCCTGCAAGGCATCGCCGACGCGATCGGGATTGCCTACAAGACCGTCGCCAATTCATGCGGGCGCATCAAGGAGAAGCTGGACCTGCCGCGCACGTCCGACCTCATCCGCTTCTCCATCGAAAATCGCCGCAACTGAGGTTGCGGCGCGCCCCATGGAACGGGCACACGGTCTGTTAGCGCGCGAGACGCTCCCGCGTCAGCGTCTTCGCCAGCTCCACGGCCGGTTGATCGAACGGATCGAGCCCGAGCAGGCGCCCGGCGAGAATGGTCTCGATCATGAAATGCATGAGCAGCGCGCCCATCGAGCGCTCATCGAGCGTCTCGACGTCGAACGTGCGCACCGGCCGCCCCGCCTGCGTCAAAGCCTCCGTGATGGCATGCGCCTGCGCGTCCACCACGTCGCCGACGGTCTTGCCGCCGAGAAACGCCTGCCCGGCGAGCGCTGCCATCGTCGCATCCAGCACAGGGCCCTGCCCGCGGCTTGCCACGCGCAAGACCGTCACCGCGATCTCGCGCGGTCCGTCCATGAAAAGTTGAAGCTGGCTGTGCTGGTCCACGGGGCCGAGCGCCGGCACGGGCGTGGTACCCTCGCCACCCTTGCCGAGGCTTTCCGCCCATAGCTGCACGTACCATTCCGAGAAGCGGCCGAGGCGGTCGTTGTACGGCATCATCACCAGCGTGCGGATGCCGCGTTCCTTCGACAGCCCGACCGCTGTCGCCGCGCCGATCGCCGGAGCGAAGGCCGCCGGAAACGATGCCGAGACGAGTCCGTCCACCACCTCGCGCGCGCCCGCCCGGATCTTCCGCGCATCGAGCCCCCGCGCCAGCGCCGGAATGAGCCCGACGTTGGTGAGGCACGAGAAGCGTCCGCCGATGCCCGTATGATGGTCGAGCATCGGCACGCTGAAGCTGCCGAGCAGCGCTCGCAGTCCGTTCGGCTTGCCGGGCTTGTCAGGCTCCGTGACGCCGAGAAACATCTGCGGAATGTGGCTTTCGAGACCGGCATCCTTGATCACGGCAAGCGTCGCAATCAGCTGCGCCAGTGTCTCCGTCGTCCCGCCTGATTTCGAGGTCACGACGAAGCGTGTTTTCGCGAGATTGAGCCGTGCGAGCCCGGCCGAAAGCGTCAGCGGATCGAGATTGTCGTAGAAGCGCGTGCGCGGCCGGTTCCTGCGGCTCCCCTCCGAGCAACAGGAGACGCCGGGCAAATTCCAGCCGCCGAGCTGCGCCAGCGTCTGGCCGCCGAGGCCCGAGCCCCCGGTGCCGAAGAAGACGATGGTTTCGGCGCCGTCCGAGAGCGTGTCGAGCGCGGCCTCTGCCTGATCGAGATCGGACGTGTCCTCGGCGATCTTGAGCAGCGGCAGACGCCCGGACGCGTAGTCGGCCTTGAGGTCGTGCAGGGCGGGCGCGAGCTTTTCGAGCCACCACCCGAGCTCGGATTCGGTGAGCCCGTGTTCGCCGATGGCACCCGCAAGGCACCCGGCGATCGATTGGCGATAAGGGGTTGAAGAGACGACAGGAACGGTCTGAGTCATGGCATCCCGCATAACCGGCTTGGCGGAG
>NZ_CADEFI010000010.1:0-6725 GCF_902826555.1 uncultured Hyphomicrobium sp. | reverse complement strand
CCGATCAGGTACTTCTTGGCGTTCTCCCACTCGTCCGGCGTCGGCCCTTCGTCGGCGACGTGCTTCAGCTCCTTGCGGATCACGTCGAGCGACTGCTGGATTGCATCCGCGCGCGTCGCCACGCCGCCGGAGAGGATCGACGTGTGCTTGAACGGCTGCAGGTAGCTGTAGACCGAGTAGGCGAGCCCGCGCTTCTCGCGCACCTCCTCCATCAGCCGCGAGGCGAACCCGCCGCCGCCGATGAGCTGGTTGAGCACGAAGGCCGTCAGGAAGTCGGGATCCTTGCGCGGCATGGCCGGAAGCCCGAACACCGCGACCGATTGCGGGACGTCCATCGGGATCCATTTCTCGGTGCCCTTGCCCGGCTGTGTCAGGGGAACGGGCAGGATCTCGGCCTTCTCAGGCAGCTCGCCGAACACGTCGTCGAGCAGCTTGCCGAGCTCTTCCGGCGTGATATCGCCGACGGCAACCACCTTGAGATTGCCGCGCGCGAAGATCCGCTTGCGATAGGCCTCGAGATCCTCGCGCGTGATCGCCTTCACGGTCTCGGCCGTGCCCTGGGAGGGCCGCGCGTAGGAATGGCCGGCAAACGCCACCGCGAACCACTCCTTGGCCGCCACCTTCTCGGGATCGCGATCCGAGTAGACGAGGTTGGCGAGCAGCTGGCCGCGGATGCGTTCGACCGCATCCGTGTCGAAGCGCGGCTTGGTGAGCGCCAGCTTGAGCAGCTTCGCCGATTCTGCGCGGTTCTCCGTCAGCGTCTCGAAGTTGCCGTAGAAGGCATCGCGCGAATCCTCGAAGCGCATGCGCATCGCCAGGCTTTCCATCTGCTCCTGGAAGTCGCTCGACGTGATGTCGCCTGCGCCTTCGTCGAGCATCGCCGAAAGGTAGTTTGCCACCCCGTCCTTACCCGGCGGATCCTGCGAGTTTCCGCCCTCGAACGAGAACTTGAGCGCAAGCAGCGGGTTTTCGTGCGCTTCGACGAGCCACGCCTTGAGTCCGCCGGGGCTGGTGACTTCTTCGATTTTCATGGCGTAAGCGGGCCTGGTAAGGGTGAGACCGAAAGCGAGCATCAGAAAGGCGAGCGGCATTGCCGTGCCGATGCGCGCGAGAGGACGGCGAAGCATATCCATTGGGTAATCCCTGACGAGTGCTTCCGGAAAAGTGTGCAGCGATGTTCCGTCAGAAGCACGAGCGAACATGACCTCTACGAGCGGCTCTTCGGCGCCGGCTGCTCGGCGTGGGCGTCGCCTTCCGAGGGCGTGAGGTAGCCCGTCACCGAGCGCTTGAGATCCAGGTAGGTGACCGCCGCGCGCTTGATGTCGTCAACCGTCACCTTGGAGAGCGCATCCGGCCAGCCCTCGATTTGGGCGACCGTACGTCCGAGCGCGAGCCCCCAGCCATAGCGCCGGGCGAGCGAGGCTTGATCGTCGTTCTCGTAGATGTAGTCGGCGATATAGCTCGAGCGGGCACGCTTGAGCTCGGCTTCTGTTACGCCGTTGTCGCGGATCTCCGCCAGCACTTTGTCGATCGAGGCTTCGATCTTGGGCAGCAGCTCGGGCCCATCTGCGGACACCGCATAGAGGCTGATGGTCCCGTAGTCGAGACCGGAGCCCGAGTATGCGCCGCCGGCAGACGAGGCGATCTTCTCGTCGACCACCAGGCGCTTGTAGAGACGGCTCGTCGCTCCGTCCGCCGCGATCTTCATCAGCAGGTCGAGCGCTTCCGCCTCGCCCGGCTTCGCGGTCATGTAGCTCGGCACCACGTAGTCGCGATGAAAGGAAGCGTTGCCGGCGCGCGGGTCGGAGAATTCGACGCGGCGGGCGGCGCGCTGGGGCGGGTCCTGCGGGCGGTTGCGCGCGGCGCTGACGGCGGGATTGGCGGGGATCTTGCCGTAGGTCTTTTCGGCCAGCGCACGCACCTCGTCGGCCGTCACGTCGCCGGCCACGACCAGCACCGCGTTGTTCGGTGCGTAGAAGTGCTTGTAGAAGGTCAGCGCGTCCTGTGGCGAAAGCTTCGCCATCTCGTGCTCCCAGCCGATCACCGGGATGCCGTAGGGATGCGAGTAGTAGAGCGCCGCGTTCATCTGCTCGTCCATGATCGCGGCCGGATTGTTCTCGATGCGGCTGCGGCGCTCCTCCAGGATGACGTCGCGCTCGGTCAGCACCTCTTTCTCGGTCAGCCGGAGGTTGACCATGCGGTCCGCCTCCATGTCCATCATGGTCTCGAGCTTGTCCTTGGCGACGCGCTGGAAGTAGCTGGTCACGTCGTGTCCGGTGAAGGCGTTGTCGTTGCCGCCGAGCCGCGCCACGATCTTCGAGAACTCGCCGAGCGGGATCTTGTCCGTCGACTTGAACATCAGGTGCTCGAGGAAGTGCGCGATGCCGGATACGCCCTTGGGCTCGTCGGCAGCACCGACCTTGTACCAGATCATGTGCGTAACGACGGGCGCGCGATGATCGGGAATGACGACTACTTGCAGGCCATTGGCGAGCTTGAATTCGCTGGTGCGAGGCTGGGCGTGGAGCTGGGACGGAGCGATGGCGAGCATGATCGTGGCGATCCAGGTGAAAAGGCGCGAAGCGCCCGGTGACTGCTTCATATGATCCTCGAGATCCTCGGCGGCGAGAGATCGCTTGCGGGGCCCTGGCCGTCCGGCGCCGGCCGGAGGGGCAGAATGGGGCTGCACGTGATCTCGGCATACGGGCCCGCGTTGTCAAATGACATCGCGTTCATGTCGCGGTGAACGGCGGCGTGGGGCGTGGAAATAGCCGACTGAAATGTAAAGGAAATCGAAAGCTGCGAACCTGGCATCCTGGAACAGCGGACAAGCCTACTCCTCGACTTGCCCCTCGACGCTGTCGTCGTCGCCCTTGGTCCAGTTTTTGATGGCGGTGATGACGGAGCCCTTGCAAGGGCCGAGCGGCCCGGTGGCCAGGTCCGCATCGTTGTCTCCGAGCGCCTTGGCCATCTCGTAGTTCTTTTTGCAGTACTCCGCCTGCTGGCGCTCGAGCTCGGCCCGGCTGGTCTTCTTCTGGGCATCGGGATCGGCAAGCGCCGCAACCTCGGGCGCCTGTCCCTCGGGCGGCAGGCCCGGCTCGGGAACACGGTCGGCGCTCGGCGGCATCACCAGCGGTGTCCGCGCCACCATTTTCGGCTCGGCCGACTTGGTCTTCTGATTGAGCCCTACGGCGTCGAAGATCTTGCCGTTGAACTCGACATCGTCCGCGGCGCAGCCAGCAACGACGAGCGCGCACGAAACGGCCACCGCGCGCGCGAATCGCGCACCCGTCAGCCAGCCGATCGAAGTCCTGGTCCTAGTCAATCGCGCGCCCTTTATTTGCCGATTGAGATCCGAGCCTTACACAGCACGGGCTACATCGGGTTTGCGGCGTCATTGCGACTCCCTTGAAACGAGTCATACAGGAGCAGTGCTACCCCGGCAACAATGGCCACGTCGGCGATATTGAAGACGTACCAGTAAAAGCCGAAAGCGTGCAGGGAGAAGAAGTCCGCAACGCCCCCGATCAGCAGCCGATCCAGGCCGTTTCCGAGCGCTCCCCCGATGATCAGGCCGATCGCCCAGGCCATCACCCGCCCGGTTCCGGCCACCGCCAGCCAGATCCACAGCGCCAGCGAGACGACGACGGAAAACAAAGCAAGAACAACCTGCCAGCCGTAGCTGGACTGGTCGAGCAGCGAATAGCTGATGCCCGTGTTCTTGACGAACACTAGGTCGAAGAACGGCGTGATGGTGACGCGCCCCTTCTCCACGATACGGTAAACGAGCAGCATCCACCACTTGTGGGCCTGATCGACGACGAACGCGACCGCGGCGACCTGCAGCGCGGTGCGCGAGCCGGCACCCCACAGCCAGCGCTTGAGACGGCTGTCCTCGGCGGTCATCGTCATGCGTCGGCCCTTGCGTCGAGTTCGCGCACCGCCGCCGCGTCACGGGCCGAGAGGTCCGGATAGGCGGCGTCCGATCCCACGTCGGAGGTGATCCTCCACGAGCGCGCGCATTTTTTACCTTCGGCGCGATGCACGATGACACCGACCCCCGGCACCTCGGGCAGCGTGAACGCACCTTCGGGCGCCAGCTTGCGCGCGAGCGTGGCGTCGCTTGTGATGGAGATCTCGGCGAGGTCGATCCCTTGGATCGCTTCCAGCGTTGCGGCATCGGTCACGAAGATCTCGGGCGCGGCCTCGAGGCTCGATCCGATGCGCTTCGCCGCACGCTCGATCTCGATGGCACCCGTGACCACCCGGCGTACGTCGCGCACGCGCTCCCACTTCTCGGCCAGCGCATCGTCGCGCCAGGAGCTGGGGACGGTCGGGAAGGCGGCGAGATGCACGCTGTTCTCCGCGCCATAGCGATGGATCCAGGCTTCCTCGGCCGTGAAGGAGAGGATCGGCGCCAGCCACGACGCGACGCAACCGAAGATCTGGTCGATCACCGTCAGGGCCGCGCGCCGCTTCACGCTCGAGTAGGCCTCGCAGTAGAGCGTGTCTTTGCGGATATCGAAATAGAACGCCGAAAGATCCGTGTTCATGAACGGCGACAGCGCCGCGATCACGCCACGGTAGTCGTAGGCCGCGTAAGCCGCGCGGATCTCCGCGTCGAGGACCACGAGCCGGTGTAGCATCAGCCGCTCGAGCTCCGGCAGATCCGCGCGCGGCACCATCAGCTCGGGCGAATAGTAGTGCAGCGCGCCGAGCATCCAGCGCACCGTGTTCCTGAGCTTGCGGTAGGATTCCGCCGCCGATTGCACGATAGCAGGCCCGAAGCGGATGTCGTTTGTCGTGTCGGCGGAGGCCACCCAGAGCCGCAGGATATCAGCGCCCGACGTCTTCATCACGTCCTGGGGCGACAGCACGTTGCCCTTCGACTTCGACATCTTGTCCTCGCCCTTCTCGTCGAGGATGAAGCCGTGCGTGAGCACCACGTCATAGGGCGCCTCGCCCCGCGTGCCGCAGGATTCTAAAAGCGACGAGTGGAACCAGCCGCGATGCTGGTCCGAGCCCTCGAGATACATCACCCTGTCCGGCCCGCCATTCCGCACGCGTTTAATGCCGGCAAGGCCGGGGAACTGCTTCGGATCGTCGAGCACGAACGCGTGCGTGGAGCCGGAATCGAACCACACGTCGAGCACGTCGCGCACCTGCTCCCAGTCCGCAGGATCGTATTTGGGCGCGAGGAAGCGTTTGGCAGCGCCCTCCGCGAACCACGCGTCCGCGCCCTCGGCCTCGAAGGCCGCAGCGATGGCCGCGTTGATGGTTTCGTCGCGCAGGATGTCGCCTTCCTTGAAGCCGTCATGGTCGCGCTTGGCGACGAACACGGTGATCGGCACGCCCCACGCGCGCTGGCGCGAAACCACCCAGTCCGGCCGGTTGGCGATCATGCCCGTGATGCGGTTCTCGCCCGCCTCCGGCACCCACTCCGTCGCCTGGATCTCTCTGAGTGCCACCTGCCGCAACGTCCCTTCCGCGCCCTCGAAGTGCTTGTCCATCGCAATGAACCACTGCGGCGTGTTGCGGAAGATGACCGGCTTCTTCGAGCGCCACGAATGCGGATACTGATGCTTCAAGCGTCCGCGCGCGATGATGTTGCCGGCTTCCGCCAGCGCCTTGATCACCGCGTCGTTGGCATCGCCCTTGTCGCCGTTCTCCTTGAGCACGCGCTTGCCCGTGAAGCCCGGCGCTTCCTTGGTCAGCACGCCGTCGGCATCGACCGTGAATGGGATCGTCGTATCGATGCCGCGGTCGCGCAGCGCCTTCTGGTTGGCGATCCAGATGTTGTAGTCGTCCGCGCCGTGCCCCGGCGCCGTGTGCACGAAGCCCGTACCCGTGTCGTCGGTGACGTGATCGCCGTCGAGCAGCGGCACCAGGAAGTCATACCCGCCGGCGAGGCCCCGCAGCGGATGATAGCAGGTCACGATGTCCTCGACGTGGACGTCGCGGAGAAGCTTGTGTTCGGTGACCTTCGCGGCCTTGAACACGTCGTCGGCCAACCGCTTGGCGAGAACGTACACATCGCCAGGCTTCGCCCAGTTCCCGTCCGGCGCGGCGACGACCTCGTAGGCCGCGTAGTCGATCTTCGACGAAAAGCTGATGGCGCGGTTTCCGGGGATCGTCCACGGCGTCGTGGTCCAGATGACGACACTGGCGTTGAGATCGCTGAGGAAGGTCTTTCCTGCATAGCGATGTTTGCGCTCCGCCTCGTAGGCGGTTTTTTCCTTTTCCGTCATTTTAGCGACCGTCTCGGGCGGCAGAACCCGGTCGGCCGTTTCGCCGAGGATCGGAAACTTCACCCACACCGCGTCGCTCTGATAATCCTGATACTCGACCTCCGCTTCCGCCAGCGCCGTCTTCTCGACCACGCTCCACATGACGGGCTTCGAGCCGCGATAGAGCAGCCCGTTGGCGGCGAACCTCATCAGCTCGCGTGCGATGGTCGCTTCCGCCGCATAGCTCATGGTCAGATAGGGATGCGCCCAGTCGCCGATCACGCCGAGGCGCTGGAACTCCTCGCGCTGCACGTCGACCCATTTCTCGGCGAACTTGCGGCACTCGTCGCGGAACGCGTTGATCGCCGCCGGATCGGAGAAGTTCGGCTTCTCGCGGCCCTTGGCGCGATACTGCTCCTCGATCTTCCATTCGATGGGCAACCCGTGGCAGTCCCAGCCCGGCACGTAGTTGGAATCGAAGCCCAGCATCTGCTGGCT
>NZ_CADEFI010000009.1 GCF_902826555.1 uncultured Hyphomicrobium sp. | reverse complement strand
CCGAATGCCGACAAGCTGCAAGTGGTGATGGTCGAGGTCGAGAAGGGGAAACCCTTGCTCGAGGTCGTGTGCGGAGCCCCCAATGCGCGCGTAGGCCTCGTCAGCGTGTTCGCGCCGCTCGGCACCTACATTCCGGGCTCGAAGATTACGCTCGAGAAGAAGCCCGTGCGCGGCGTGGTCTCGAACGGCATGATGTGCTCGGCGGCGGAGCTGGAGCTCTCCGACGAGAGCCAAGGCATCATCGAGCTTGCGCCCGAAATGGCCGAGCAGGTGGGGGCACGCTACATCGATATCGCGGGGCTCAATGATCCCGTGTTCGAGGTGAAGCTGACGCCGAACCGGCCGGATTGCACGGGCGTGCGGGGCATCGCACGCGATCTCGCCGCAGCAGGGCTCGGCACGCTCAAGCCCGAGAAGGCCATCGCCGGCGTCGAGGGCGGCTATGACAATCCGATCGCCATCAAGCTTGCGTTCGCCAAGGGGACGGAGGACGCGTGCCCAGCGTTCGCGGGGCGGCTGATCAAAGGCGTTGCGAACGGGCCGTCACCGGAGTGGCTGCAGACGCGGCTCAAGGCTGTCGGGCTGCGGCCGATCAATGCGCTGGTCGATGTCACGAACTACATCAGCCAGGATCGCGGCCGTCCGTTGCACGTCTACGACGCCGACAAGCTCAAGGGCGCGGTCACGGTGCGCCTCGGCAAGTCGGGCGAGAAATTTCTGGCGCTCGACGGCAAGGAGTATTCCGTCGACGAGACGATGTGCGTGATCGCCGACGACAGCGGCCCGCTGGGCCTCGGCGGCATCATCGGCGGCGAAGCCTCGGGCTCCACCGAGGCGACGACCAACGTGCTCGTCGAGAGTGCCTATTTCGATCCCTTGCGCACGGCAGCAACGGGACGCAAAGCAGGTCTTGTCACGGAAGCGCGCTACCGTTTCGAGCGCGGCGTCGATCCCGAGAGCGTCATGCCGGGGCTCGATCTCGCGACGCAGATGATCCTCAAGATCTGCGGCGGCAAACCTTCGAAAGCGACCGTGGCCGGTCAAGTGCCGGACACGCGCAACGCGATCGTGCTCGAACTCGGGCGCGTGGAGAAGCTTTCCGGACTGGCGCTGCCCGCGCAGGAGATCAAGACCATCCTGGAAGCGCTGGGTTGCGTGCTGGTGGGCGAGGGCGATGTCGTCGAGGTGACGCCCCCCTCATGGCGACCCGATATCCATGGACCGGCGGATCTGGTCGAGGAGGTGGTGCGGATCGCGGGCATCGACCGTATTCCTGCGACAGCCCTGCCGCGAACGAGCGGAGTCTCGCGCCCGGTGCTGACCGAGACGCAGAAGCGCGCGCGTAAAGCGCGGCATCTGCTTGCTGCGCGCGGTCTCGTCGAAGCGGTGACGTGGTCGTTTCTGCCGAAGCCGCAGGCGGAGCTGTTCGGTACCGGCGCATTGGTCGAGCTTCAGAACCCGATCTCGGTGGATCTCGCCGTCATGCGGCCGAGCCTCCTGCCCGGGCTCGTGACGGCGATCGAGCGAAACCGGAACCGCGGCTTTGCCGATGTGGCACTGTTCGAGCTGGGGCAGGCCTATCGCGGCGAGCGTCCTCAGGACCAGTATCTTTCGGCTGCCGGTGTTCGCGCCGGGACGGCGGGCGCTTCGGGCGGCGGCCGTCATTGGGACGGCAAGGCGCAAGAGGTCACGGTGTTCGACGCCAAGGCGGATGCGGTGGCCGTGCTCGCCGCGCTTGGCATCGATGCGTCCAAGGCGCAGATCACGCGCGATGCGCCGGCGTGGTACCACCCCGGCCGCTCGGGCACCCTCAGGCTCGGGCCGAAAACCGTGCTCGCTTATTTCGGCGAGCTGCACCCGAGGACTCTGGTGGCGCTCGATGTGGCGGGTCCGGTGGTCGGTTTCGAGGTGTTCCTCGATGCACTGCCGCCCGAGAAGCGGAAGAGCCGCGCCAAGGCGGCGCTCGCCCAGTCCGACCTGCTTCCCGTCAGACGCGATTTTGCGTTCGTTCTGGACCGGGGCGTTGCCGCGGGTGATGTGGTGCGGGCGGCACTCGGTGCCGACAAGGCTCTCATCTCGGCGGTGTCGGTGTTCGACGTGTTCGAGGGTGGGGCGTTGGCGGCCGAGGGCAAGAAGTCGGTCGGTATCGAGGTTACGCTGCAACCCGCCTCCGAGACGCTGACCGACAAGGACATCGAAGCGATCTCGCAGAAGATCGTCGCCGACGTGAAAAAAGCAACCGGCGGCGAAATCCGCAGCTAATGCAAAGGCGTCTATCGGTGTTTTTGCCTTGGGTGGCGTTGCCGTGCCGCCCGGGGCCCTGGAACGTGTCCGGGGTGCTTTGGGAGACCGGCGCGCGATGCATCGCAGCTATCGATATTCTGTCGCCGCGCTCGAGGAATATTTGGTAAGAGACTGCGCACTGACCCAACGTGCGGGAGAAACGAGATGGGTGCGGACGTGACATCGACTGCCGAAGGTGCGGAGCCCCTTATTCTGCCAAAGCCAGACCTGCACCACATCGTCGTGGTTGGGGGCGGCGCGGGCGGTCTCGAGCTTGCGACGCGGCTCGGCGACAAGCTCGGGCGGGACACCTGGTTTCGAAAGCGGCAGGCTGCCATCACGCTCGTCGACCGGTCGCGCACCCACATCTGGAAGCCGCTGCTGCATGAGATCGCTGCCGGCAGCATGGAGGCCGACCGCCATGAGGTCGAGTATCAGGCGCATGCTCACTGGCATGGCGTGAAGTTTCGCTACGGCGAGATGATCGGCCTGGATCGCGCCAAGAAACTCGTGCACCTGGCGCACACCGTCGATGAAGACGGTCGCGAGATTACGCCGGACCGCTGGCTTCCCTACGACACGCTCGTCGTCGCCATCGGCAGCGTATCCAACGATTTCGGCGTGCCCGGCGTCAAAGAGCACGCGCTGATGCTCGATACGCCCGAGCAGGCCGAGCGCTTCAACCGGCGGCTTCTCAACGCGTGCGTGCGGGCGAACACTCAATCCGGCCCGATCCGGTCGGAGCAGTTGCACGTGGCCATCATCGGCGCGGGCGCGACGGGGACGGAGCTTTCCGCGGAGCTGCACGGGACGGCGCGTGGCGTGGTTGCGTTCGGGCTCGACAAGATCGACCCGGAGAAGGACATCAAGATCACGCTGATCGAGGCGGCGGATCGCATCGTGCCGGCGTTGCCTCCCCGCATCTCGGAGGCGACGACGGAGATCCTGCGCAAACTCAACGTCGATATCCGGACCAGCGCGCGCGTGACCGAGGTGACGGCGGGTGGCGTGAAGCTCGCAAGCGGCGACTTCATCGGCTCCGAACTCGTGGTGTGGGCGGCCGGCGTCAAGGGGCCGGACGTGCTGGCGAAGCTCGATGGCCTCGAGGTCAGCCGGTCCAATCAGCTGGTCGTCAAGCCGACGCTGGAGACGACGCGCGATCCCGACGTGTTCGCGTTCGGCGATTGCGCCTACCTTGTGCCGCCTGGGGAAACGCAGGCCATTCCTCCGCGTGCGCAGGCCGCGCACCAGGAAGCCTCACATCTCGTGAAGCAGTTCCGAGCCCGGCTGCGGGGCGAACCGCTCAAGCCGTTCAAGTACCGCGATTTCGGATCGCTGGTGTCGCTCGGCCATTACTCCACCGTCGGTAGCCTGATGGGCTTCGTGACCGGTCGCAAGATGATCATCGAAGGTTTCGTCGCCAAGCTCATGTACCGCTCGCTCTACAAGATGCACGAGACGGCGCTGCACGGGTATTGGAAGGTGACGTTGGATACGATCTCGCGGCTTCTGACGCGCCGCACGGAGCCGCACGTCAAACTGCACTGAGGCTTACGCAGCAAGGAAGTCGTGGATGGCAGGCGAGGTGAACGCGAGCGGTGGCTGTCTGTGTGGTGCCGTGCGTTTCAAAGTTTCGGGCAAGCCGCTGCGCATGGCGCAATGCCATTGCGTGGACTGCCAGCGGGCCACCGGTACGGGGCACGCTTCGAATGCGACGTTTCTCGAGCAGGACGTCGAGGTCTCCGGGGTCACGACGAGCTTCGCCAGCCCGTCCGACAGCGGCAACGTCCTGACGCGGCATTTCTGTCCGACATGCGGCGCGCGGTTGTTTCTTACGAGCAAGGCGCGGCCGGGGATGATCACGTTCGCGGTTGGCGCGTTCGACGACAGCAACTGGTACGAGCCGCAGTTCGTGTTCTACACCAAGCGCCGGCCGCGTTGGGATATCACCACCGAAAGCGTGCCGCACTTCGACGCCATGCCGCCGCCAAAACCTAACAAAAGCTGAACAGCGCGTGCCGCTCGGCGCAGCCCAAGCGGGTGTTGGCTGAAAAAGTGCGCCAGGGCGGGCGATCGATCGAATTTTACGCAAGCCTTAAAATCCGGGTTGACCGGGGTTTGCTACCGTCTGCCCGCGGACATCGGGTCCGGCGGAGGAAGCGTGCCATGTGCTCGCTGAGTGTCGTTTTCACGTTCGTGCTGGCGCACATCGTGGCCTGGTCCGCACTCGGTGGCGGCTGGCGCGGTGCCGGGCGTGCGCCATTCGCCGTCTTCTTCCCTGCGCTCGCTCTGCTTCTGCTCGATGCGGTCTGGAACGATTCCTACGGCAACCTCGGCGCAAAGCTTGCGGTACTGGCGAGCTGGGAGTTGCTCTACTTCTTCCTCTACGTTTGCCTGAGGGTGGCGATGCGGCCGTTCTCCAACGCTCAGGCTTTGCCGCGCAGATAGCCGATGCGTCCGTCAGATACTTCGCGCAAGCGCTCCAGGTGAACGAACATTTCGCGGGGGTGCAGCGGGAAGCCGGTCATGCGCACGTGATCGTCGTCGAGTGCTGAAAGCGACGGCATGACCTCCTCGGCAGATTTGTGCAGCATGGCGATGGTGGCGATGCACGAGCGCTTCATGTTGCTCGGGACCTTCGGCACAACGCTCGACAGCAGGTTCTTGGCCCGGTCCGACAGGTGGCTCGACAGCCGCCCAAAGACGGAGATCAGCTTGATGATGAAGTCCTCGTGGAAGACGTAGCCCTTGGTCTCCATCCATTCGAAGAACTTGGTCATGATCATATCCTGGCGACGCAGCAGCGGCGTCGCCCGGTAGTCCTGCCACTCGGCAACGAGATCGAAGCGCGGGTCGAGATCGATGTCGCCGGGGGCAAAGGTTTCTTTGGCGCGCACGCCGATGGCTTTCAGGAACGCCTTGTTGTTGCGCTGGTCGAGATGCGTCTTGTAGGCGGGCAGCTGGATTTCGCCGTTGCTTGCGTCGGCATAGGCCTGGGCGACGAGCTTGGCGCAGAAGAGCTTGCGCCGTCCCTTGAGCCGCATCGAAAAATCGTAGGGAATGTGTGGTGCAGTCCCCGTCCTGGTCGCGAGAACGCGATCGTAGGCGAGCTTCGCGGCGCGCGCTGCGATCTCGTTGTCCCGAAAACGGTAGAGGACCGCGCGTCCCAGTCCGTGATCGAGCACGTGGTCGAGCGAGTTGATGACGGAGCCGTCCTCGATCAGCGCCTCGACGACCCAATGCTTGCCTTCCGGGTCCACGTAGATGATGGCGATGTGGCTGAACTGGGTATCCACATCGCCGATACGCGCGATGGCGGCGCTGTTGTGGGCGCTGCCGCGCATCAAGAGGACGTCGCCGGAGCGAAATGGGATGTCCTTGCTGGTGTCGAAGGCCGGGTGAACGAGCGTGTTCCAGTCTTTGCCGGTGAAGCCCCGCTTACTTTTTTCGCCGGGTGCAAAGCGCGCATTTCCGTTTGCGATTTCGCCGAGCATGTCGGTGCCGTAGCGGGCGATGCGGAACACGTCCCGCAAGGCGCTCTGTGCGGGGCGTGAGAACACATGTTGCGCCTGCCAACCGGCGATGCGATCGCGCAGCCGCAGGCGGGATATGAAAAGGCGTTGCAGCAGTTGAGGTGCCGCGGCGGCGACCTCGCGGCGATCGGCGCTTCCGAGGTCCGTGTCGTAGAGGAGCTGATACAGAGAGCGCAGCATCGCTTCCAGCTCGCCCGCCGAGCGCATATGGCGGTCGGCGACGGCGTCAACCTCGGCCAAGCGCTCTTCGATGCCCGTCACGATCGAACGTTGCACGGCACTTCCCCCTTCTCGCTCCGTCGCAGTCTACGACGGTCCCCACGGCCGGAAAATGCTTATAGCCGCGCAAGCATCCGCGCGGACTCGATGGTCACACGGCCGTCGGCTGGCGCCCCCGCGCTGCAACCAACGAAGGCCATGATGAACACTTCGCCCCTGATTGATAGGGTTTGGCGGGCGATTGGTAAAGCGGGAGAGGCGGATTCAGCTGCCGCGCAGCGCTGCCAGCAGTTCCGGTGTCGGATAGGAGTCGGCCGGCAGTTTGTACTTGATCTGCATGGCTTTGATGGCCTGGCGGCTCTTGAGACCGATCAGGCCGTCGATCTCGCCGACATCGAATCCCCGCGCCGTAAGCTGGCGCTGCAGCTCCTTGGCTTCGTCGATGGTCAACACAGGAATGCCTTCCCGGCCGCGGCGCATGGACGGGGCCCCGTCGATGCGAGTCGCGAGGTAGGCTGCGGTGGTGGCGTAGTTCAGCGACTGGTTCCACTGCAGATAGACGTCGAAATTGGGAAGGGCCAGGAATGCCGGCCCGAAGCGGCCCATCGGTAGAAGCAGGGAGGCTGGAAGCGCGTCGTTTTCGAGCGGTGAGCCATCCGCCTGCGTCACGCCCCAGGCGGACCATTGCGAGC
The DNA here is from genome assembly GCF_902826555.1 of uncultured Hyphomicrobium sp. Taxonomy (GTDB): domain Bacteria; phylum Pseudomonadota; class Alphaproteobacteria; order Rhizobiales; family Hyphomicrobiaceae; genus Hyphomicrobium_C. The sequence goes on along the minus strand of NZ_CADEFI010000009.1, from coordinate 87,418 downwards.
GGGGATGCTTGATGGTGAGATCCGACTGGTCCCAGGGCATCTCGGCAGGAACGCGAACCTCCTGGAGCCACGGCTCGTTGGGGCGCCAGCCGAGATGAGACATATAGTTGGCGGTGGTGCCAATGATGTCGGTGGCATTCGAGAAGAGGTTGGGCCGGCCGTCGCCGTCGTAGTCGATGGCGTGCTCGAGGTAGCGGGTCGGCAGGAACTGTGTCTGGCCAATTTCGCCGGCCCAAGAGCCAATCATGGTGTCGGGGGTCATGTCGCCGCGATCGATGATCTGCAGCGCCGCCTTCAGCTCGTCGCGGAACATGGGACCGCGACGGCAGTCATAGGCGAGGGTGACCAGGGAGCGCATGATCGGGAGCTTGCCCATGCCGGCGCCGAAATCGCTTTCGAGCGCCCAAAAGCCCGTGATGACAGCGGGATGGACGCCGAACTGCTTGATCGCGCGGTCAAAAGCCTCGCGGTTTTTCTCGATCTGGGCGCGGCCGTTGGTGACGCGGTTGGGGGTGGCGAGCTTGGCCGAGAAATCCAGGAAGCTCTGGGCGAAGAAGCCCTGGCGGCGATCGCGGGAGATCACGCCCTGGTCGGGCGTCATGCCGTCGAGCGCGAGCGAGATGGTGCGCTGGCTGATGCCTTCGGCTGCGGCCTCGCGGCGGAAATCACGCATCCAGGTGTCGAAGGCCCATGTCGTCTTGCAATTGCGTGGCGCCGGCGGCGGCGGAAGACCTTTTGTCGAGACGCGGCCCGGGGCAGTGGCTTGGGGCGCGGGGGCTTGAGCCGCGGGGGCGGCCTGAACAACAGCGGGCGTCGCGGCCGCGGGCGGGGTCGCCGCCTCGGCCGCAGGAGCGGCCTGCCCGCCGGGTGGTGTCTGGGGGGATGGCGCCGGTGCGGCGGCCGGAGGCGCCTGCTTTTTCCGTGGTTTGGACTTGTCGCTGGTGGGGCCGAACTCGATGCCACCGGCCGTCACCGAGGCCTGCTGCGCGAAAAAAGTCAAAGCCGTCACGGCGGCGGCAACGGCAAGACGAGGGAAGCGCATTATTCGGTCCATCCGATATCAATTTTTCGCCGCCACTCATGCTGAGCCGTATGGCGCCGTCAAGACTGCTGTCGGCGCCGCATGCGCCTGATTTCCGGCCCTTACCGATTGCTACCTCGGCAAATCCGCTTTTATTAGAATTATTCTAGACTATATAGCCTGGGACTGTTTTCAGCGCGGTCGATGGCCGCTCCGAACGCTCTTTTGCCCTGCCGAGCGAGGTGATAAGCACGCGCGCATGACCGAACCCTCATTGATCCGCAATTTCTCCATCATCGCGCACATCGATCACGGCAAGTCCACGCTGTCGGACCGGCTGATCCAGATCTGCGGCAACGTCTCGAACCGCGAGATGAAGGAGCAGATCCTCGATTCGATGGACATCGAGCGCGAGCGGGGCATTACCATCAAGGCGCAGACGGTGCGCCTCGACTACAAGCATAGCGACGGAAAAACCTATCAGCTCAATCTGATGGACACGCCGGGGCACGTGGATTTCGCCTACGAGGTGTCGCGCTCGCTGGCGGCGTGCGAGGGGGCCATCCTGGTCGTCGACGCCAGCCAAGGTGTCGAGGCGCAGACGCTGGCCAACGTGTATCAGGCGCTCGACAACAATCTCGAGATCCTTCCGGTGCTGAACAAGGTCGATCTGCCCTCGGCTGACGAAGACCGGGTGAAGCAGCAGATCGAGGACGTGATCGGCATCGACGCTTCTGAGGCGATCGGCGTCTCGGCGAAGACGGGTCTCAACGTGGAAGCCGTTCTGGCGGCGATCGTGGAGCGGTTGCCGGCGCCCAAGGGCGATCCGGACAAGCCGCTCAAGGCCATGCTCGTCGACAGCTGGTACGATGCCTATCTGGGGGTCGTGGTGCTGGTGCGTGTCATCGACGGCACGTTGAAGCGCGGCCAGAAGGTGCAGATGATGGCGACGGGCGGCCATTATCAGGTGGAGCGCATCGGTATTTTCCGGCCCAAGCAGGAAATGCTCCCGGAATTGGGGCCGGGCGAGGTTGGCTTCTTCACGGCGGCGATCAAGGAAGTGGCCGATACGCGCGTCGGCGATACCGTGACCGACGAGAAAAATCCGACACCGGATCCGCTTCCGGGCTTCAAACCGGCGCAGCCGGTTGTTTTCTGCGGATTGTTCCCGGTCGACGCGGCGGACTTCGAGGATCTCCGCGATGCCATGGGGCGCTTGCGCCTGAACGACGCGAGCTTCTCGTTCGAGACCGAGACGTCGGCCGCGCTGGGCTTCGGTTTCCGTTGCGGTTTCCTCGGCCTCTTGCATCTCGAAATCATCACCGAGCGGCTCGAGCGCGAGTTCAATCTCGACCTCATCACGACGGCGCCGTCGGTCATCTATCACCTGCACATGACCGACGGATCGACGATCGAGCTGCACAACCCGGCCGATATGCCGGATACGGTGCGGATCGATCACATCGAGGAGCCTTGGATCGAGGCGACGATCCTGGTGCCGGACGAATATCTCGGGGCCGTGCTGAAGCTTTGCCAGGATCGCCGGGGCCGCCAGAAGCAGCTCACCTACGTGGGCACGCGCGCCATGCTGATCTACGAGCTGCCCCTCAACGAGGTGGTGTTCGACTTCTACGACCGGCTGAAGTCGGTCTCGCGCGGCTATGCGTCGTTCGATTATCACATCAAGGGCTACGAGGAGAACGAGCTCGTGAAGCTCTCTATCCTCGTGAACGACGAGCCTGTCGATGCGCTGTCCATGATCGTGCACCGGACGCGAGCCGAGAGCCGAGGCCGCGCCATGTGCGAGAAGCTCAAGGAGCTGATCCGCCCGCACCTGTTCAAAATTCCAATCCAGGCGGCCATCGGCGGCAAGGTGATCGCACGCGAAACCATCAGCGCGCTCCGCAAGGACGTGATTGCCAAATGCTACGGCGGCGATATCACGCGCAAGCGCAAGCTTCTCGACAAGCAGAAAGCGGGTAAGAAGAAGATGCGCGAGTTCGGCAAGGTCGAGATCCCGCAGGAAGCCTTCATCGCCGCGCTCAAGATGGACGAGAACTGAGGGCGGGCCGTCTCCGTCTCGAGCATTGGCGCAATCTGCGGGGTGAAATCTCCGCGCCATCCGTTGACCAGGTATTGGTCGGGTGTTGGAGAGAGCCAGTGTCGAAGGATGACGACATCGCGGTGTTCCGCCTCGCCGTGCGCTACTGGAGCGAGGGGAATTTCGACGGCGTCATCGCGCTACTGGCCGATGACATCGTTCACAACGTCAATGTCGACAAGCTCGAAATCCCTTGGGTGTCGAGTGCCGCCGGAAAGGCCGATGTCACCGCACGGCTGGCGCTGATCGATCGAACGTTCGTCGTCAACGCTTTCATCATTGAAAACCTCGTCTGCGACGGCGAGGAAATCCGCGCGACCGTTCTTGGATATCACAGGCATCGAAAGACCGGCGAGAGACTGGACGTGCGCGTGAGGTTCCGCGTGCGCGTGAGGGACGGGCTGCTCTCCCGTATCGACGAGTTTCTCGACGAAGCCTACATCGACGCCTTTCAGCGCTTTGTTACCTATCTCGAGGAGGCCGCGATCGAGGCGGGAGCGCCTCAAATCTGAGGATGGACGGAGGCGGGCAGGTTCAGTTTTTCTTGTGCCTGCGGAGATCGCTCGATACTCCTGTCGTGTATTGTTGGTTATTCACGGAAGCAAATGCTGACCCGTACGCGAGCACGCGAGCTTATCGAGGGCTCGCATGAGGCATGGAGGCGGGGCGATCTCGAATGGCTGCTCGCCCAGTACGCCGACGACATGGAGTATTGGTGCAATGCCGGCGACCCGTCCGGAGGGCCGGTCGAGATCAAGGGCAAGGCCGCGTTTGGGGAGACGCTGGCCGCGGTTCTGCGGACGACGCACTGCATTTCCCACATTCTTTCGTTCGACTTCGACGGCGTGCGCGGGAGAACCAAAGCTCACTACCGCCTCGAGCGGCGCGGGACTCCGGTGGTGCTCGAGGGCAAGTACCGGCAGGTCATCTCCTACAAGGCTGGTCTCATCTCGCGTCTGGAAGAGTATCACGACGCCGGCCGGCTTACGGCGTTCTGGCAACTCACATCGGGTGATGCGCAGCCGAAGCTGGCGGTGTGGGATGCGGAGCGCCCGGGCGGGAAGCCGCCTCGCTCCTGAGTATCAGTCTTCACAGACGGACTAAGGACGCTTGAGGCTTGCGACGACAACCAGGGAACGGAGGAAGCCTTCGAAGTTGTTGGCGGTCCATTCGCGCTTGGGGGAGTCGCTTACCAGGGAAAAACTCCTGTCGCTTCCGATCAAGCGGGCCTCGATGGTGAAGGTGGTCGTGCCGTCGTCCCAATCCACCTCGCGGTTGACCTGAAACACGTGAACGCCGTCGACCGTGCGCTCGGCGGGTGCGGTTATGCGCGCGTCGCGGACGTGGCCCGAGCCTTTGTTGTGCTCGGCCAGTCCGCGATGGTGGTTCTCGAAGTCCTTGAGCGTGATCGTGGTGCGGTGCGGCTGTTCCTTGTAGCTCACGACCGAGCCGGCAGCGCAAATGTCGCTGGCGCAGCGATAATAGACGATGCCATCCGAGCGGGACTCCTGCTGCCAGCCTTCGATGGCCAACGCGATCGTTTCCTGCGCCGCTGCAGGCGGAGTGAAAAGGAGTGCTGCAATCACTGCGAGCGTGTGCTTCATCGGATTTTTTCCCGCGTCGATGCGGAACCCGTGGGGTTTCGCCAAATTGGTACGAAGGCTCGCGACGCAGGTCCAGGGAATCCTTCATTGTGCGTTGCTTCGCCTGTTTTTTGTGCGGCTGCACCATGCCCGCGCGCGGCAGCGTCAGATGCTCGGTCGCATTGACGGGGAGCGGTGAGTTGGTGTTTTAAGTTCGCCTCGGACTGTCCCATCTCATCACATAGAGAGTATGCGCATGAGCTTATCACCGGGCGTCGAAGCTCCATTTCTCGATAGCGTTCTTGGGCGGATGAACGGATTTCTCTACCGGTGCAGAGCCGACAAGGAATTCACGATGCTCGAGCTGACCTCGGGCTTCGAGCGGTGCTTCGGCTTCGACGCCAACGAGGTGCTCGGCAACCGGGCGCGCTCATTTGCGTCCCTCATTCATCCGGACGACTCCGAGGCGGTCGACACGGCTGTCGTCGTCGGTCTCCAGCAGCGAAAGAACTGGAATATCAATTATCGGATCCGGCACGCGGCGGGACACTACGTGTGGGTGCACGAGGACGGCGGCGGCGTGTGGGACGATGCGAACGGGCTTGCGTATCTCGAAGGAGCGGTGTTCGATATGAACCAGCTCTATGCCAGCCTCAATGCGCAGTTCAGCGAAGGCGCACCGGCGTGATGCTGTAACGTGCGTTGCGTTTCCGGAACGACAAAGCCCCCAGCAGATTGCCGGGGGCTTTTTTACTCCAGGAACGAGTTCCCTCAGCGGCGGTCTTGGCGCCATTCGCGGCGGTCGTCCCGACGTTCCTCACGCCAGTCCCGCCGATCCTCGCGTCTCTCGTGGCGTCGTTCCATGCGCCGCCAGCGATCGGGGGGCAGGGCCATGCCCTGCGGAGCATGATAGCCGGACCGCCACCAGCCCGCTCTGCGCGCGCCCGGAGGCGGGGCGCGCCAGCCGGGACGAGGGCGGACCTTGTAGGAATACCAGCGTCCGCGATCGCTGTACCAAGGACGGCCGACATAGTGGCGATCCCAGTAATCGCGGGCTGTGAACGTCACAAACGGGATGCGGAAAACAGCAGGTCCGACATCCGGCAGGCGCACGTACTCGCCGCGCTGCTCGAAGGCGAGATATTCGCTGTAGACCCAGCCGCGATTGCCGGCCCAGATCACATCGCACCAGGATTCATCGCGCAGGCAGCCGGTGATCTCCACCTCGTCGCCCTCGGGAATGACGCCGACGCTCGGGAAGTCCGTGTCGGGACCTGTTCTCACGTTGACGTTGGCGGTCGAAAAGCCGGGGGCGGCATGAGCCGCGGTTATGCTCATCAGAGTCAAACCGGCAAACGCACCTATCAGTCTCAGTTTCTTCATCGTCACTCCAATCTCGGCGTGTGAACGGCAGTCACTTCAAAACCGTGACGGCGATGTGGCGTTCCTTCGTTTTTGCCGGCGCTCCGGCCTGTGGCATGTCATGCCAACGCGGAACGCGGGCGTATTCCGTCGCTTGACGGGTGTCGTCCGTGGGCGTACATGTCCGCCATGCGCAGATAGCGACATCTCCTTCGAAAGAGCCCCGCCCGCCCGTGCAATTACGCACGCGCGTTGGTGTGTCTCAGAAGGAGATCCCGATGACCTACCGCGCCTTTCTTCCCTTCCACGTTCTCACGTCGCATGCGGTTGCCGAACGGCTCGGCCGTAAGGCCGAGCGCGCCGCGGTGCTGGCGCTCAGGGCCATGCTGCAAGACCATCGGCAACTCGAGGTGGCGCACCAGCAGATCCGCTTCGGCGGGCATCACCTGGCGTTCTCCTCTCGCATCACCGGACGCGGCGAACTGGTGATCGAACTCGACGTCGGCGATCCGAGGCTCGAAGGCCGCGTGGTGCTCGAGGACGAGCTGCGGCAGGCCGGACGGCGTGTGCGTGGCCTCGCCAGCGAAAGTCGCCGCCGAACCTGAGGCGTAAAAGAAAAGCCGCCGCCCATGCGGGCGGCGGCGATCTCTCGACCGGAACAGCGGCGGTTATTCGAATCGGCGACGCAGGCGTTGGACCTGAGGCAGGTCGAACGCGTCGAGATAGCCCCCGGTGCCCGGTGCCCAATCCTCGGCGTACTTCCAGCCGCCGTCGCACCACGGGTTGCCTTCGTAGCCGGACGGGCCGTTGTAGGATTTGCAGTCGTGAGCGACGGCCGGCGCCTCTTGCCTCGTCGGCTTCTTCCGGCCGGCGTTCGCATCGAGGGGGGCCGACAGCAGCGCCACAGCGCCGATTGCAGAGGCGAGCACGAGTTTCGTCATCATCGTCCGGCTCCTTCGCTGCGGCCGCTGTTGCGGTGCAGTTGCGCTTATTGCTTTCTGCGACTTAGGCCGTGCTGCCGAGGGGCGCAAGCCTAGGGGCGCGATTGGCCGCCTCGCCCGCCTCATCTCTCACGCTTTTCTTTGTGGGCCGTTACCCAATCACCACGCGGCTTCCCGGAGCATATGGTCGAAAAGCGCGCCGATCGTTGCCGCTTCATCGCTGGCGATCCTGCAAGTTGTCCGGCGGATCTTTGCCAGCTCTGACCTTGTCGAAGTGCCGTGTCCTCGCGCTCAATCGGCAGGTCGCGGACGAGGTTCTGCGGCGTGAAAGCCCAAAACGGGCACCGATATTCATTAGGGAGAAGACACGATGAAACGCCTTTTGATTGCCACGGCAGTTGCCTTGCTTCCCTCGGTTGCGATGGCCGATTGGGCGGGGAGTTTCTCGACACTCGACACCGATGGAAACGGCCGGATCAGCCGTACCGAGTACGAGGCCAACGTGTCGAAGCTTAAGCTCGATCCGGCGCCGACCTTCACGGCGATGGACGCGGACGTGAACAACGGCGTCGATGAGGACGAGTGGGCCGCCGCTGAGAAGATGGCGAAGGCCTTCCCCGTGTCGTGCAAGTCCTCCGGCGAATCCTGGTGTCCGAAGCAGTACTAGCTCCAGGACACCATCAATGTCCTCGAAACCCGGCGGGCGACCTCCGGGTTTCGATCAGATTTCGACGCGGTTGAGACGCAGCGCGTTGGCGACGACGCTGACGGATGAGAGCGACATGGCCGCGGCGGCGATCATGGGCGAAAGCAGAAGCCCGAAGACCGGGTAGAGCACACCTGCGGCGATGGGGATGCCGGCAGCGTTGTAGACGAACGCGAAGAACAGGTTCTGGCGGATGTTGGCCATGGTCGCGACCGACAAGGCGCGAGCGCGGGCGATGCCGGTGAGATCACCCTTGAGCAGCGTGACGCCCGCGCTTTCCATGGCCACGTCGGTTCCGGTTCCCATGGCGATGCCGACGTCGGCGGCGGCGAGGGCCGGGGCATCGTTGATGCCGTCACCGGCCATGGCGACGGTGCGGCCCTGGCTTTTGAAGCGCGTGACGATGCGGCTTTTGTCCTCGGGCAGCACCTCGGCTTCGACGTCATCGATGCCGAGCCTGGCTGCTACGGCGCGCGCGGTGGTGCGCTGATCGCCAGTCAGCATGACGATGCGAATGCCGGACTTCTTCAGCGCGGCGATGGCGGCGGGTGTCGTCGGCTTGATCGGATCGGCGATGGCGATGACGCCCGCGGCTCGGCTGTCGACTGCAACGAAGATGGCCGTGGCGCCATCGTTGCGCAGTGCGTCGGCGGCGGGTTCGACGGCGGCGATGTCGATGCCCGCGTCCGCTATGATGTGGCGATTGCCGATAACGAGACGTTTGCCATCGATCGAACCAAGGACGCCTTTGCCGACAGGTGACTCGAAGCCTTGCGGCTCGGAGAGCTGGAGAGTGCGCGCGTTCGCTTCCGCGACGATGGCGGCGGCCAGCGGATGCTCGCTGCCGCGCTCGATGCTGGCCGCGAGGCGGAGGAGTTCGGTCTCGTCGATGCCGCTCGCAGGGCGGATTGCGACCACGCGCGGCTTGCCTTCCGTCAGCGTGCCCGTCTTGTCGACGAGCAGCGTGTCGATCTTCTCCATGTGCTCCAGTGCTTCGGCGTTCCTGATCAACACGCCGGATTTTGCTCCGCGACCGACGCCGACCATGATGGACATGGGCGTGGCGAGACCGAGTGCGCACGGACAAGCGATGATGAGGACGGAAACGGCCGCCACGAGAGCGTAAGCGAGGCGAGGCTCCGGTCCCCAGATCCACCACGCCGCAAAGGCAAGCACGGCCACAGCGATGACAGTGGGCACGAACCAGGCGGAGACCTGATCGACGAGGCGCTGGATGGGTGCGCGGCTGCGCTGCGCGTCGGCGACCATCTGCACGATGCGGGCGAGAACGGTATCGCGGCCGACTTTGTCGGCGCGCATGACGAAGGCGCCGAATTGGTTGGTCGTGCCGCCGATGACGGCGTCGCCGGCAGACTTGGTCACGGGCATCGACTCGCCGGTCACCAGCGATTCATCGATGGTGCTGCGGCCTTCCAGAATTGCGCCGTCGACCGGCACGTTCTCGCCGGGCCGGACGCGCAGGCGTTCGCCGGCCGAAATCTGGTCGAGATCGACGTCCTCGTCGGTGCCGTCGGCACGAACGCGCCGTGCCTTCTTCGGGGCAAGATTGAGGAGGGCGCGTATGGCGCCGCTGGTCTGGTCGCGGGCGCGCAGCTCCAGAACCTGTCCGACGAGAACAAGCACCGTGATGACGGCGGCAGCCTCGAAATAGACGGGGACCGAACTATCATGCGCGTTCCGCATGGCCGCGGGGAAGAGGTCGGGCCAGAGCGTGCCCGCGACGCTATAGATCCACGCCACGCCGGTGCCCATGGCGATGAGCGTGAACATGTTGAGGTTCCGCGTCTTGATCGACGCCCACCCGCGCTCGAAGAAGGGCCAGCCGGCCCACAGGACAACGGGCGTCGCGAGGACAAGCTGGATGCTGTTCGAGGCCTGTCCGCCGAGCCAGTGATTGAGGCCGGTGAGGTGGCCGCCCATCTCAAGCGCAAACACGGGGAGCGTGAGGGCGGCTGCGATCCAGAGCCTGCGCGTCATATCGGCCAGCTCGGGATTGGGTGCAGCGTCGGCGGTTGCGACCTCGGGCTCGAGCGCCATGCCGCAGATCGGGCAAGAGCCCGGTCCGACCTGACGAATCTCGGGATGCATCGGGCAGGTGTAAATGGTGCCCGGCGGTGGCGCGGTCTCGGGCTTGGCCTGCTCCGGGGCGAGATAGGCGGCCGGATCGGCCAGAAACTTCTCACGGCAGCGTGCGGCGCAGAAATAGTAGGGTTTGCCGTTATGGGTGGCGCGGTGCTTGGCGGTGTGCGGGTCGACCGTCATGCCGCAGACCGGGTCTTTGACGGCGTTCGACGTTTCCGAGGCGCGATGGTGGGTGTGCGTTTGCGCATGGCCATGGCCGCTGTCCGCTGCGCCTTTCTGACAGCAAGACGAGTCCGCCGTGTGCTTCTCGTGACCGGCCATGGCCGACGCTCCTCTCGTGCTGGTCGCGTTAATACCCCATGGGGGTATGTATTGACATGTATACCCCGGTGGGGTATCCGTCAAGTCATGACGAAAGATTCGAAATCCGCCCGCATCAAACGCCTCTCGCGCATCGAAGGTCAGGTGCGCGGCCTCGGCCGCATGGTCGAGGAGGGCCGCTATTGCATCGATATCGTGACGCAGATCGCGGCGGTCAGAGCGGCGCTCCGTCGCGTCGAGGAAGACGTGTTGCGCGACCACATCTCCCATTGCGTCGCGCATGCGATGGCGAGTGGCGACAAAGCCGAGCAGACTCAAAAGATCGATGAATTGATGGACGTTCTGGCGCGCAGTGCGCGTTGATCAGGATCATAATGCCGGCAACGAGGAGCGAGGTATGACATGAATCCGAAGCCGATGTCTTTCGATCGCCGCCGCGTGGTCGGTTTCATGGTCGCCGCTCCGTTGCTCGCCGTGTCGCATGCGCGCGCCGAAACGCTACCCGAGATGAGCGTGTTCCGGGATCCCAGCTGCGGTTGCTGCCATAAATGGGTGGAGCATCTGAGAGCCAACGGGTTCAGCGTGACCGTGAACGATGCGCCGAGCCTGAAGGCGATCAAGGCGCGCTTGGGCGTGCCGGTGGAGCTCGCGGCTTGTCATACAGGCGAGATCGGCGGCTATGTGGTGGAGGGGCATGTCCCCGCCGCGGCGGTCAAGCGGCTGCTGGCAGAGAAGCCGGCGGGCCGAGGGCTGGCGGTGCCGGGGATGCCGGTCGGATCGCCAGGCATGGAAGGCGGGGAGCCCGAAATCTACGAAGTCATGCTGTTCGGCGAAGGTGCGCCGCAGAGCTTCGGCCGCTTCCGCGAGGACAAGGCGGTCTGATCCCGCCGGGAGCCGTCATAGATCGAAGCTGGTGTCCGGCGAGAAGCTGCGCGCTGACGTCTCCCGGCCGTCGAAGCCGCGACAATTGACGAGCACGGTGGTTGCGCCGATGCGATAGCGGTGCCGCACGTGCGTGTGGCCGTGAATCCAGATGGGGACGCCTTCGAATTGGGCGATCCGGTCATCGAGATCGCTTGCGAAGGCGCCGTCCAGCCCGTTACCAACATGAGCAGTGTTGAGGCCGCACCGGCTCGGCGCGTGGTGCGTGACAATGATTTTATGGCCTGTGGTGTTCTGGCCAGCGAAGCGCAGCAAGGCGGCCCATGCCGCATCGTGGGCGCGAAGCGCGTCCTCGGGCTGGAATTTCGATAGCATCTCGCGGCCCTGGTCGTCCGTGCGGCGCGTTTTCACGAAGAAGTACTCTCCGAGGCGCTTGCGTACGCCATTCATGGCGGTCTCGCTGCGGCCTTCGAAGTCCGACCACAGCGTGCTTCCGAACATGTGAACGCCGCCGATGGCGATGGAGTCGTCGTCGAGGACGTGGATGCCTTCGAGGTGCTTGCGGAGGAGCGTGTGCGTGTCCTCGAGCACGCCGTCGTAGTGCTCGTGATTGCCTGCGACAAGGACGATATGCGTGAAGCTCGCGCGCGCTTTGTCGAGAAAGCGCATCACGCGGTTGCGCTGGTTGACGCCATATTTGTCGGTTCGCGATGGATCGAGCACGCGCGCGTGGCAGAGATCGCCGGCGATGATGAGAACGTCGCCTTTCTGAAGCTTCCAGGGAAAGTCCTGGGATTCGAGGTGCAGGTCGCTCAGGTAGAAGACGCGCATGGAGCCTCGTTGAGACATGAGATGCGCCAAGCCTGGCTGAGTCGGAGCCGGTTGTCGGTTAAGCGGCGTTAACGCGCGTAGCGCCATCGTGAGGCGCTTCACGGGGGACTCGCCAACCGGAGCGCGGGATCTGTTGATCCAGGAGAATATTTATTGACCATGTGGCAACTCTGGATTAAAGATGTATCAAGTATACATCTTTATTGCATTGTCCCGAGGCGACCATGGAGACGCGCAGGTCCGACACTGCAGGTGCGGCATGTCATGGCGGGGCTGCGAACTCCGGTTCGGCTTCGGCGTCAAAGGCTCCTGTGCTCTATGAGCGCGTGGGCGGGGAGAGCGGCCTGCGGCAACTCGTCGAGACGTTTTACGACATCGTCGAGTTCGAGCCCGCGGGCGAGCGTCTTCATATCCTTCATCTCCGCGGTCACGGCGTTGCGCACTCGCGCATCGAGCAATTCAACTTCCTGTCGGGTTTCCTGGGCGGGCCGAAGCTCTACGTGGAGAAGTTCGGTCATTCCAACGTGCGCGAGATGCACGCTCACGTGGAGATCGACGCCGAGGCGCGCGATGCATGGCTGCGCTGCATGGAGATCGCCATCGATCGCGTCGGGCTGGCGGAGGACGTCAGGGCGGATCTCATGCGCAATTTTACGCGCGTGGCGTTCATGCTGAAAAACACCGGCTGACACCTCCTTGCGCCGGTGTCCCGGCGTGCCCTTTACGGCCTGCGCGCGCCGGCCGGTGCCTGCCCGTCAACATGGCATCCGGGTGAAAATGCAGGCAAGCCTGCTCGGTGCCCCGCGAAAATTCCCTTGTTTCAAAGCGTTTCTCGACTGGCACGGCTCGTGCAGCATATCTCTGCATAATGCCTCTAGGGTTCCGGTCGCCGCGCGAATGCAGCGATGCTGGTCCGAGAGAGGTCCTCTCGCTCAGGCCTTGCGGTTTGAGCGAAGCCACGGCGGGATAAAAGCCCGGGAGACCTATACCGCAGGGAGCTTCGGCTCTCGAACGGAAGGCCTCCTCGTGTGCGTCGTGCGCCCGCCGTTCGTTCGAAGCCCCTTGCGAATGACTCATGTTGTGGTCAGCACAGGGGTGTTTTCATGAACCGGTCCGTCTCCAGATTTCTCACGGGTGCCGTTGCCGCGGCCGCGAGCCTCACGCTCGCGTTTTCGCCCGCGCATGCCGCCGAGAAGAAAGACTTCAAGGTCGCCTGGTCGATCTATGTCGGGTGGATGCCGTGGGGCTATGCCACCGACACGGGCATCGTGAAGAAGTGGGCCGACAAGTACGGCATCACAATCGAGGTCAAGCAGTTCAACGACTATGTCGAGAGCATCAATCAATACACGGCCGGCGCGTTCGATGCGGTGACCTTGACCAACATGGATGCGCTGTCGATCCCGGCCGCGGGCGGCGTCGACACGACCGCCGTCATCGTCGGCGACTATTCGAACGGCAACGACGCCATCATTCTCAAAGGCAAGGACAAGCTCGAGGATATCAAAGGCCAAACGGTAAACCTGGTCGAGTTCTCGGTCTCGCACTATCTGCTGGCGCGCGCGCTCGAGAGCGTCAAGCTCGCCGAGAAGGACGTGAAGGTCGTGAACACGTCGGACGCCGACATGGCCTCTGCCTACGCGACGCCCGACGTTACGGCGGTCGCTACCTGGAAGCCGATCGTCTCCACAATTCTCGAGTCTCCGGACGCCAAGCTTGTCTACGACAGCTCGTCGATCCCGGGCGAGATCATCGATCTGATGGCTGCCAACACCGAGGTGCTGAAGGACAATCCGAAGTTCGGAAAGGCGCTGGCGGGCATCTGGTACGACACGATGAAGGCGCTCGCCGAGGACAAGGCTGCCAAGGAGCACATGGCCAAGGCGTCGGGTACGGATGTTGCCGGTTTCGACGATCAGCTCAAGACCACCAAGCTGTTCGCCACGCCCGCGGATGCGATCGCCTTCACGACGGGAGCCGACATCAAGGCCAAGTCGGAGCTCGTTTCGACGTTCCTGTTCGACAAGGCGCTTCTCGGCAAGGATGCCAAGTCCGCGGGTGCCATCGGCATCGAGTTTCCCGACAAGAGCGTGTTCGGGGAGAAGGGCAACGTGAAGCTGCGCTTCGATGCGACCTACATGCAGGCCGCGGCCGACGGGAAGCTCTGAGCCTACCGTCACTTTGACGCTACCGGGAAGGCCGTGAGGGACTGATGCGCCTCATCAACATCAAGCCAGATCGAACCTGGACTTTTGCCCTTGCGGTCTTACCGTTCTTGGCGCTGCTGGTCGCCTACCTGATGGGTTCGGCGATGCGTCTCGCCGAGAATCCCAACGACAAGTTGCTACCGGGCTTCGGTGCCATGGCGGAAGCCGTGAAGCACATGGCGCTGCAGCCCGATCCGCGCAGCGGCATCTACCTGATGTGGAACGACACGCTGTCGAGCCTGTCGCTTCTGCTGACGGCACTCGCCGTTTCAACCTTGATCGCCCTCGTGGTCGGCATCCTGATCGGGCTCTTGCCGCTCGTGGGGGCGACGTTCGGCCCGGTGGTTGCCGTCGCTTCCATGGTGCCGCCGCTGGCGTTGCTGCCGATCCTGTTCATCATCATGGGGCTGGGAGATGCGGCGAAGATCGCGCTGATCGTCATCGGCACGGCGCTTAAGCTCGTCCGCGACGTGGCGTTGCGTGTGAAGGACCTGCCGCGCGAGCAGATCATCAAGGCGCAGACGCTCGGGGCTTCCACGTGGCAGATCGGCACGCGCGTCGTGCTGCCGCAAATGCTGCCACGCCTGATCGATGCCGTGCGGCTCGAGCTGGGTCCGGCGTGGCTCTTCCTTATTGCAGCCGAGGCCATCGCCGCCGACGCCGGGCTCGGCTACCGGATCTTTCTCGTGCGGCGCTATCTGGCGATGGATGTGATCATCCCGTACGTGATCTGGATCACGCTGCTCGCCTTCCTCATGGATCTGGCGCTGCGTCTTTTGCAGCAAAAGGCCTTTCCCTGGTTTGCAGGAGCGCGCGCGGCATGACGGCGATCGTCTTCGACAAGGTGTGGAAGGAGTACGGCGACCATGTCGTGCTCGAACGCATCGAGCTTTCGATCGCACCGCGCTCGTTCGTGGCTCTGGTCGGGCCCTCCGGCTGCGGCAAGACGACGTTTCTGCGCATGCTGCTCGGCGAGGAGAAGCCGACGCGCGGGCAAATTCTCGTCGGCGGCGTGCCGCTCAAGGCGGAGCCCGGGGCCGACCGCGGCGTGGTGTTCCAGCGTTACTCGGTGTTTCCGCACTTGACCGTGCTCCAGAACGTGATCATCGGCCGCGAATTCGAGGAGTCGCCCCTGCTCGGCAAGCTGTTCGGGTTCCGGCGGCGGGAGGCCGAAGCCGAAGCGCGCAAGCTGCTCGATGCCGTCGGTCTCAAGGGACACGAAGACAAGTATCCGGCGGCGCTTTCCGGCGGCATGCAGCAGCGCCTCGCGCTGGCGCAGGCGCTCAATCGCAAGCCCAAGATCCTGCTGCTCGACGAACCGTTCGGGGCGCTCGATCCGGGCATCCGCGCCGACATCCATGTGCTGATCCGGCGCATCTGGAACGAGAACGATCTCACGGTCGTGATGGTGACGCACGATCTCTCGGAGGCGTTCCGGCTCGGCACGCGCGTGATCGCGTTCGAGCGGCCCCGCAACCGGCCGGAGGAGCTGGAGCGCTATGGCGCGACGCTCGACGACGTTTCGGTGGCGGAGGCCCTGTCGAAAGCGGGCGCAAGCGTGACGCGCGATTTCGATGTGTGGCCGAAGAAGGTGGCAGCAGCTCTTCCGAACGGTGCGGCGGGTGCTGGTGCGCAGCTCGATTTGAAGCTCGCGCCTGCCAACGACAGTCAAGCACCGGGTTGATGGGACGGCTTTCCGCCGGGGACGGCCCCGCGCGGCTTCTTTCTCACCCGGGACGGCCCGGACAGATCAGCGGGAACTGCGCCCGCAGAGAGGAGCGGCGATTTTGAGGGAAACGATCACGAGCGATGTTCTTCCGGGCGGGAAGCACTGGTCAATGACGTTGCGGCGCGACCGTCGTTTGCGTCTTGTCGACGTGGACGGCGGAGCCAATGTCGGCATGCTGTTCTACAATCCCCAGAATCTGCTCGAGCGCTATAATGCGCCCGATACCCTCAAATGCCAGCACACGTTCAAACTCACGCAGGGGCACTGCCTCTACTCGGATATGGGGCGCATCTTCTGCTCGGTCGTGGCCGATACGGCGGGCTGGCACGACACCGTCTGCGGGGCAAGCACGAAGGCGATGGTGGCGGCACGTTGGGGTGAAGCCTCCTATCAGACGCATCGCAACGACTGGCAGCAGAACGGCCGCGACAGCTTTCTCGTCGAGGCGGCGAAGTATGGCATGGGGCGGCGCGATCTCGCGGCCAACGTCAACTGGTTCAGCAAAGTCACGACGGACGAAGCCGGCCGCATGACCTTCGATGCGAGCTCGGCGAAACCCGGCGCCACGGTCGAGCTGCGCTTCGACATGGATACGCTGGTGCTGCTGCACACCTGCCCGCATCCGCTCGATCCAAGCCCCGCCTATCCGCGTAAGCCGGTGCGCTTCGAGATTCTCGCCGGCGCGCCGGCGTCGGCGGACGATATCTGCCGCTTGTCGGCGCCTGAGAACGGGCGCGGGTTCGAGAACAACCGGCTGTTTCACGCCGGCTGCGGTTGCGCGTGAGGGAGTGGCCATGATCAAGGAAAGCGCGCTCGATCCCTCGGCCGCGATCTATCGCAAGACGGTGCTCGCCGGGAACTACTGGATGCATGTGGTGAAGCGCGGCGAGACGCTGCGCATTGTCGATCTGGAGGGCAACCAGGCCGCCGATACGCTGTTCTTCAATGCGGACGATCCTCATGAGAGGTACTCGGCATGCGACACCATTCGCGAACAAGGAAACGTCTATCTCGGTCCGGGATCGCCGCTGTTGTCGGATCTCTGCCGGCCGCTGATGACGATCACCGCCGACATGGTGGGGCGGCACGATACGTTGGGCGGGGCGTGCGCGGCGGAAAGCAACACGGTGCGCTACGCGCTCGAGAAAAAGAGCATGCACGCGTGCCGCGACAGCTATCTGCTGGCGGTGGTCGAGAACGAGCAGTACGGGCTCACCAAGCGGGACATCGCGCACAACATCAACTTCTTCATGAACGTGCCGGTGACGCCGGACGGCGGGCTGACGTTCGCGGATGGCGTCTCGGGCCCGGGCAAGTACGTGGAGATGCGCGCTGAGATGAACGTCATCGTCCTCATCTCGAACTGTCCACAGCTCAACAATCCCTGCAATGCCTACAACCCCACACCCATCGAGGTGTTGATCTGGCCGGAGGGGGCATAACCCGTGTTCAAGAAAGTTCTTATTGCCAATCGCGGCGCCATCGCCTGCCGGATCATCCGCACGCTTGATCGCCTGGGTGTTGCGAGCGTCGCCGTCTACTCGGAAGCCGACCGGCATTCGATGCACGTCGCGCAGGCGACCGAGGCGGTCGCGATCGGTCCCGCTGCGGCGGCGCAGAGCTACCTCAAGATCGAGGCGATCCTCGACGCGGCACGGGCGACAGGCGCGGAAGCGATTCACCCGGGATACGGGTTCCTGTCCGAGAACCCCGATTTTGCGGAGGCCTGTGCAAAGGCGGGGATTGTCTTCATCGGGCCCAAGCCGGATCAGATGCGTGCGTTCGGCCTCAAGCATCGCGCGCGCGAGCTGGCGCTCGCAGCCGGCGTGCCTCTCGCGCCCGGCTCGGGATTGGTCGGCGATCTCGTCGAGGCGGAAAAGGAAGCGGCGCGCATCGGCTATCCGGTGATGCTGAAGAGCACGGCGGGCGGCGGCGGCATCGGCTTGCAACTCGTCTCGTCGGCTGCGGAGCTCAAACCGCTCTACGAGCGCGTCGGACGACTGGCGCGCAACAACTTCAAGGATCCCGGCTTGTTCCTCGAAAAGTACGTCGCGCGCGGGCGGCACATCGAGGTGCAGATCTTCGGCGACGGAAAGGGCCGTGTTGTCGCCCTCGGCGAGCGCGACTGCTCGGCGCAGCGGCGCAACCAGAAGGTGATTGAGGAGACGCCTGCACCAGGGCTTTCCGCGACGACGCGCGCTGCGCTTTGGGAGACGGCGCGCAACCTCGGCAAGTCCGTCTCCTACGAAAGTGCCGGCACGGTGGAGTTTCTCTACGACAGCGATAGCGACGACTTCTATTTCCTGGAGGTCAACACGCGGCTCCAGGTCGAGCACGGGGTGACCGAAGAAGCGACGGGGCTCGATCTCGTCGAATGGATGGTGCGGCAGGCCGCAGGCGAGACCTTGCCGCTCGACCAGGAGCGCGTCGCGCCGAAAGGTGCGTCGATCCAGGTGCGCCTCTATGCGGAGGATCCGGGACGCGACTTCCGGCCTAGCTCGGGCCTGCTTTCGCATGTCGCGTGGCCCAGGGATACGCGCGTCGAGACCTGGGTCGAGAGCGGGGCGGAGGTGTCGCCGTTCTACGATCCGATGCTGGCGAAGATCATTGTCCGGGCCGAGACGCGGCCGGAGGCGCTGGCCAGGCTGCGCGAAGCACTCGATGCGACGGAGATCGGTGGGCTCGAGACCAACCTCGACTACCTGCGCCAGCTCGCAGCGTCCGAGGTTCTGGCTGACGGGCAGATGCTGACGCGTACGCTGGCGACTTTTCCCTATCTCGCGCAAACCATCGAGGTGCTTTCACCCGGCACGCAGACGACAGTGCAGGATTGGCCGGGCCGCACCGGCTACTGGGCCGTCGGTGTCCCGCCGTCCGGTCCGATGGACCATCTTTCGTTCCGCCTCGCCAATCGCCTTGTCGGCAATCCGGAGGGGGCGCCCGCACTCGAACTCACGCTTTCCGGACCGACGCTGCAGTTCAATTGCGATGCCGTCGTTTGTCTCGCGGGCGCCGAGATGGCGGCCAAGATCGGCGATCGCGCGGTGCCGTTCTGGCAGCCGGTTGCCGTGATGGCCGGCGAGGTCTTGAAGCTCGGTAGCGTGACGGGAGCCGGTGCGCGAACCTACCTCGCCGTGCGCGGCGGTTTCGATGTGCCGGCCTATCTCGACAGCATGGCGACGTTCACGCTCGGCAAGTTTGGCGGGCACGGCGGGCGCGCCTTGCTCACGGGCGACGTGCTGCACGTCGCAGATCCGGATCCGGGCAGCGCTGCGAGCGCGGCCGAGCCGCTGGCGGAGGCGCTCAGACCCGAATTGACGCGCACGTGGGACGTCGGGGTTCTCTACGGGCCGCACGGGGCGCCGGATTTCTTCACCGAGGATGACATCGCGACATTTTTCGCGGCGCAGTGGGAAGTTCACTACAACTCGAACCGCACGGGCGTGCGTCTCATCGGACCCAAGCCGACGTGGGCGCGTGCCGATGGCGGGGAGGCAGGTCTGCATCCGAGCAATATCCACGACAACGCCTATGCCATCGGCGCGGTCGACTTCACCGGGGACATGCCGGTCATCCTCGGTCCGGATGGTCCATCGCTCGGCGGCTTCGTGTGTCCGGTAACGATCGTGCAGGCCGAGCTGTGGAAGCTTGGGCAGCTGCGGCCCGGCGACAAGGTGCAGTTCCAGCAGCTCTCGCCGCTCGAGGCGCGGGCGCGCGAGCTGGTGCAGGACCAGGAGGTGGCGTCTCTAGCGCCGGTCGCGACGGCGCCTCTGGTCGACGTCAAACGTTTGGGTGCCGACGACTGCATCGTCGGCACGCGGCCGCAGCGGGGATCGTTGCCGCGCGTGGTCTACCGGCGCGCAGGCGACAAGTATCTGCTGGTCGAATACGGGCCGATCGTGCTCGACTTCGAGCTGCGCTTCCGTGTGCACGTGCTGATGACCGAGCTGGAGCGGCAGGGCATTTCCGGCATCATCGATCTCACGCCCGGCATCCGCTCGCTGCAGGTACACTATGACAGCCGCGCGCTGCCGCTGACGACGCTCCTGGGCGAGCTGTTCCGCATCGAGGATGCGATGGGAGATGTCGGCGACATCGAGGTGCCGAGCCGCATCGTGCACATGCCGCTCTCCTGGGACGACGCGGCGACACAGCTCGCGATCGCGAAGTACATGCAGTCCGTGCGTTCAGATGCGCCGTGGTGCCCGTCGAACATCGAGTTCATCCGACGCATCAACGGGCTCGACAGCATCGAGGATGTGAAGCGTATCGCGTTCGGCGCGAGCTATCTGGTGCTGGGGCTCGGTGACGTCTATCTCGGCGCGCCGGTGGCGACGCCGATCGATCCGCGTCACCGGCTGGTGACGACGAAGTATAATCCGGCGCGGACCTGGACGCCGGAAAATGCGGTCGGCATCGGAGGCGCCTACCTCTGCATCTACGGCATGGAAGGGCCGGGCGGCTATCAGTTCATCGGGCGCACGGTGCAAGTGTGGAACACGTATCGGATCACGCCGGAGTTCGATGCCGACAAGCCGTGGCTGTTGCGCTTCTTCGATCAGATCCGCTTCTACCCCGTCTCGGCCGAGGAACTTGCAACGTTTCGCGACGGCTTTCTGCAAGGCAAGGTCGGGCTCAGGATCGAGCCGGCGACGTTCAGGCTCTCCGACTACCGAAAATTCCTGGCGGACAATGCGGAGGAGATTGCCGCTTTCAAGGCGCACAAGCAAAACGCCTTCGAAGAGGAGCGGTCGCGCTGGCAAGCGAGCGATCAAACCGGGGCAGTCGTGAGTGACGCGCCGTTGGACGACGGTGGCGAAGATGCGCTGGCCGACAATGCCATCGCGGTCGCAAGCCCGGTTCCCGGCGCGGTGTGGAAGGTCGAGATCAGCAAGGGCGCTCGGGTCAAAGAAGGTGATCTTCTGGTGGTCGTCGAGTCCATGAAGATGGAGATGAGCGTGCATGCCCCCTCGGGTGGCATCGTGAGCGAGGTTCGCTGCGCGGAGGGGCGGCCTGTGGCTCTCGGTCAGACTCTGGTCGTGATCGTGGACGAGGGCGCGGAGGCGGCGCAATGACGTCGCTCCTGGCGTCGCAGTCGCTCGACATCGATGGGCTGAAGGCTGGCTATGCCGCGGGCAGGTTTACGCCTGCTGATATTGTGGCCGAGGTCTACCGGCGTATCGAAGCGGCGGGTGAGCGTCCGGTCTGGATTTCGCTCGTGCCGCGCGAGCAGGCGTTTGCAAAGGCCGCCGGCGCGCCGAAGGGACCGCTGCACGGAATCCCGTTTGCGGTGAAGGACAATATCGACGTCGCCGGCGTGCCGACGACATGTGCGTGTCCGGATTTCGCGTATGTACCGCAGCGAAGCGCGTCGGTCGTGGCGCGGCTCGAGGCGGCGGGTGCGATCGTCATCGGCAAGACCAACCTCGATCAGT
The DNA here is from genome assembly GCF_902826555.1 of uncultured Hyphomicrobium sp. Lineage (GTDB taxonomy): Bacteria > Pseudomonadota > Alphaproteobacteria > Rhizobiales > Hyphomicrobiaceae > Hyphomicrobium_C. The sequence continues at coordinate 66,196 of NZ_CADEFI010000009.1, read as the reverse complement.
TCGCGACGGGGCTCAACGGCACGCGGTCGCCTTACGGTATTCCGGCGAGCGTGTTCGATCCGGCGTATATCTCCGGGGGATCTAGCTCGGGATCGGCGGTCGCCGTCGCGGGAGGGCTGGTCTCGTTCGCGCTCGGCACCGACACCGCGGGCTCCGGGCGCGTGCCGGCGGCGTTCAACAACATCGTGGGGCTGAAGCCGACCAAGGGCTTTCTCAGCGCGCGCGGCGTCGTGCCTGCGTGCCGGACGCAGGATACGGTGTCGATTTTTGCGCTGACGGTCGCAGATGCGGCGCGGGTCATGGCCAGCTCGGCTGCGTACGACGCCGAGGACGCCTATTCCCGCGCGCCGGCGCGGCCGTTCGCAGTCGAAGCGGCTCCGGTGGGGCTTCGCATCGGCGTGCCGGCAACGACGGCGCTGTCGTTTTTCGGGGACAGCGAGGCCGAGCGGCTGTTTCACCTCGCCGTCGAGCGGCTGGCGCAGGGTGGGGCGACGATCGTCGAGATCGATTTCGCGCCGTTCCAGGATGCGGCTCGCCTGCTCTATCAGGGTCCGTGGGTTGCGGAGCGGCTGGCGGCCATCCGCACGTTTGCGGAACAGAAGCCCGAGGCGCTGCATAGGGTGGTGGGCGAGATCATCCGTAGCGCGGCAGGACTGACGGCGGTGGGCGCGTTCGAAGGGTTCTACAGGCTCGCCGAGCTTTCACGGGCGGCCGAGGCCGAGTGGCTCAAGATGGATGCGATGCTGCTGCCGACGACGGGGACAACGTACACGATCGAGGAGATGCTTGCGGATCCGATCCAACTCAATTCCAACCTCGGCACGTACACCAACTTCGTCAATCTGATGGATCTCTCGGCGCTTGCCGTGCCTGTCGGATTCCGCTCCAACGGCTTGCCGTTCGGCGTCACGATCGTCGGGCGCGCGTTCGCGGATGGGCGGATCGCGGCCGTCGGCGATGCGCTGCATCGTTCATTGTCCGACCTCAAGCTCGGTGCTACCGAGGCGCGCCTCGACGGCACTCAGCCGGTTGAGCCGGCGGGCGCGACCGGACGCGTGGCGGTGGCCGTTGTCGGGGCGCACCTCACGGGGCAGGCGCTCAACGGGCAGCTTCAGGAGCGGGCAGCGCGGCTCGTCCGCACGACGCGCACGGCGCCGGGCTACAGCTTCTATGCGCTCGCCGGTACGGTTCCGGCCAAGCCGGGCCTGGTGTTCGACCGCAAAGGTGCGGGTGGCATCGAAGTCGAGATCTGGGAGATGGACGAGGCGGGATTCGGATCGTTCGTCGCGCTCATTCCGCCGCCGCTCGGGATCGGCACGCTCGAACTCGCCGATGGAAGCCGGGTGAAGGGTTTTCTTTGCGAGCCTTACGCGCTCGAGGGGGCGACGGAGATCACGTCGTATGGCGGCTGGCGGGCGTGGCTCGCGCGAGCCACTTAGACCACCCTGCGCTATGCCGCGGTGGCCTGCTCGACAAGCGCCTCGCCGCTCTCGGTGAAGGCGAACTCCGTGCGCTGCGTGCGGCTGTTGCGGTAAACGACCCTGATCAAGCGGTCGCGCTCAGTCAGATCGGCGATCTCGCGCAGCACGAGCGCATGCGCAATTCCGAGCAGGCGGGAGAATGTGCGGCTGTCCTTGGCGATGCCGAGGTGCAGAGCGGCCATGAGGCCGCCGCCGATGGGCGTGATTTCCGGGGCCGATGCGCGTATTGCGGCGATCGTCTCGAGAATCCGATCTTCGGAGATGTCGGCTGCCGGGGACGCGCTCATGCTGCCTTGCGCTGTTCTGCAAGCCGAAATGTGACAAGAACCGATTTCGAGGTCGGCGTGTCGCTCTCGATGCCTGCGCTCGCGAGCGGCACAAGGACATTCAGCTCCGGATAGTAGCCGGCGACAGACCCGCGCGGGAGGTCATAGGAGACGACGCGGAAGCTTTCGGCAATGCGCTCGACGCCGTCCTCATGGTGTCCGACGATATCGATGCGGTCGCCGGATTCGGCGCCGATCTCGGCGAGGTCGTCGGGATTGACGAACACAATGCGCCGCTCGCCATAGACGCCGCGATAGCGGTCATCGAGGCCGTACACCGTCGTATTATACTGGTCGTGGGAGCGGAAGGTCTGCAGCACGAACAGGCCGTGCTCGCCCAAAGCCTGCTGGTGCTCTGTCTCGCGGGGAAGGTGCGCGGAGGAGAAGGTGGCCTTGCGCGTGCGCGTGTGCCACACGCGGTGCTCGACGGCATTGTAGAGGCGGAAGCCGCGCGGCTTGCGGACGCGCTCGTTGTAGCCATGGAATCCTGGGATCGTGCGGGCGATGAGGTCGCGGACCAGGTCGTAGTTCTGCGATAGCGCCGCCCAGTCGACGACATCCGAGCCGACAGTTGCCGCAGCGATGCCGGCGATGATGGCGATCTCGGAGCGCAGCTGCGGGGAGGCCGGGCGATTGATGCCTCCGGAGCCGTGCACCATGCTCATCGAATCCTCGACGGTGACGATCTGGGCCACGCCTTTGGCGTTGCGATCGATCTCGGTGCGGCCGAGGCAGGGCAGGATGTAGCTCACCTCGCCAGGCAACAGATGCGAGTGGTTGAGCTTGGTGGCGATGTTGACGGTCAGCTTCTGGCTGCGGAGGGCCTTGGCGATGAGCGCGCTGTCCGGGGTGGCGCGCGCGAAGTTGCCGCCGAGGCCGATGAAGGCCTGGGCTGAGCCATCAAGCATGGCGCCGATGGCGCCGATGACGTTGTGGCCGGCGCGGCGCGGCATCGAGACGCCGAACTCCTTCTCGAGAGAATCGAGGAAGGCGCGGGATGGCTTCTCGTTGATGCCGACCGTGCGATCGCCCTGCACGTTCGAATGGCCACGCACGGGGCAGAGGCCGGTGCCGGGACGGCCGACGTTGCCGCGTAGGAACATGAAGTTGGCGATCTCGCGGATGGTGGCGACGGAATGGCGATGCTGCGTGACGCCCATGGCCCAGGTGCAGATCGTGCGCTCCGACGAAACGTAGATCCCGGCCAGGTGCTCGAGCTCGGCGCGCGACAGGCCGGACTGGCTTTCGATGTCGTCCCAGCTCGTGGCTTCGACGGCAGCGCGATAATGCTCCAGGCCCGAGGTGTGCTGCTCCAGGAAGCCGTGGTCGAGGAGCGAGGGATTGCCGGCGGCACGTGCGGCTTCGTCGAGCGCGAACACGGCTTTCGCCATGCCGCGTACGGCGGCCATGTCTCCGCCGAGGTGCACCTGATAATACTCGCTGGCGATCGGCTTCGAGCCGCCGGTCAGCATTTCGATCTTGTCCTGCGGATCGGCGAAGCGCTCGAGGCCCTTCTCACGCACGGGATTGAAGACAGCGACCTTGGCGCCACGGAGCGCGGCGCGCCGCAGGTCACCCAACATGCGAGGATGATTGGTGCCCGGGTTCTGGCCGATGACGAAGATGGCGTCGGCCTTCTCGAAGTCTTCGAGAACGACGGTGCCCTTGCCGATGCCGATGGCCTGCTCCAGCGCGACGCCGCTCGCCTCGTGGCACATGTTGGAGCAGTCGGGGAAGTTGTTCGTGCCGTAGAGCCGCACGAAAAGCTGGTAGACGTAGGCGGCCTCGTTCGAGGCGCGGCCGGAGGTGTAGAACTCGGCGCGATCGGGACTGTCGAGGCTATTCAGGACGGCGCCGATCTCGGTAAAGGCCGCGTCCCACGTGGTCTCAAGATAAGTGTCACTCGTAGCGTCGTAGCGCATGGGATGCGTCAAGCGGCCTTCGCGCTCGAGCTCGTAATCGGTCCAGCGGCGCAGCTCGGTGACGGTGTGACTGTTGAAGAAGTCGGGGCGGACACGCTTGTCGGTCGCTTCCCAGGCGACGGCCTTGACGCCGTTCTCGCAGAACTCGAACGAGGAGCCGTGCTCGGGATCGCCCCAGGCGCAGCCCGGACAGTCGAAACCGTCGGGTTGATTGGCCTTCAGCATGGCGGCGGCGCCTGTCAGTGGTGCGCCGCTCGCGAGGAGCTTCTTGCCGCAGCTTTTGAGCGCACCCCAGCCGCCTGCGGCCTTCGATTTCTTGCCGACGAATTCAGGTTTGCCCATTGCACCACATATCCGACGAACCCCCTCGGGAAACGAAGGTTGTGCATGTGCGAAATCGATTTTTCCGGCAACGCGGGCGGCGTTATGGCAGGTATGCTAAAAAAGCATGCCTGCGCATTTTTGTGATCTGACTCAATTGGTTGTCTGGCGTGTCTGCTCCCAGACGCGATCTGCCATGCAATTTTAGCGGGTCGGCTTCTCTTCTGGTGGATCGGTTCGCTGAACGATCGCGAGTGCCAGCAACGTGCAGGCGGCGCCGGACAGCAGGTAATAGCCGGCAAACGTGAGGTCGAAGCGGCTCGACAGGCCAAGGGCCACGATCGGCGCGAAGCCGGCGCCGATCAGCCAGGCGATGTCGGACGTCAGAGCCGACGCCGTGTAGCGATAGGTGCTGCTGAACCGTGATGCCATCGCGCCTCTGGCCTGTCCGAGAGACAAGCCGAGAAGAGCGAAGCCGATCAGCACGAACGCATAGCGGCCGCCCGAGCCTGCGTTGATGAGTGGGGCCGTGAAGAAACTGAACAGTGCGATGGCGACGGCGCCGATGACGAGGAGCCGGCGTCTGCCGATGCGGTCCGCCAGAACACCCGACAGCACAATGGAGACGGCGCCGATGACCGCGCCAATCAGCTCGACGGTGAGAAACTCGGACGCGGCCTCGGTGGTGTAGAGCGTGGTCCAGCTCAGCGGGAAGATGGTGACGATGTGGAACAGTGCGTAGCTGGCAAGTGGGATGAAGGCGCCGATCAGTACCTCGCGGCCGTGGGCGCGCAAGGTCTTGAAGACGGGCTGCGGCTGCAACTCCTTGTCCCGGAATTGGGTCGATAGCTCGGGCGTGAGGATCAGGCGCAGGCGTGCGAACAGCGCCACGACGTTGAGCGCGAGGGCGACGAAGAACGGGAAGCGCCATCCCCAAGCCAGGAAATCGTCGGAGTTCAGCATGGTTGTTAGAACGATGAACAGGCCGCTCGCCAGCATGAAACCGAAGGCGGCACCAAGCTGGGGAATCATCGAATACCAACCGCGCCGTTGCGGAGGTGCATTGAGTGCCAGGAGTGACGGCAGGCCATCCCATGCGCCGCCGAGTCCGAGGCCCTGGCCGCCGCGGAAAATCGCGAGAAGGAGCGGGGCGGCGAGCCCGATTTCGGTGTAGCCCGGCAGGAAGCTGATGGCCATCGTCGAGCCGCAGAGCAGAAACAGTGCGGCCGTCTGCTTCACGGTCGGGCCGAACTCGCGGTCGAGGGCGGTGAAGAGCACTGTGCCAATCGGTCGCGCGACGAAGGCGAGGGAGAAGACGGCAAAGGAGTAAAGCATGCCCGTCAGGTGGTCGGGCGCCGCGAAGAAGACCTTCGGAAAGACCAGCACCGAGGCGATGCCGTAGACGAAGAAGTCGAAAAACTCCGTCGTGCGGGCGAAGACGACGGCCCCGGCAATCCTGCTGGCTGCGGCTTCCGGGTTGTCGGAATGCGCGCCTGCCGCCGCCGCTCCTGCCTGTCTCACGCTGCCGGTCATGCTGCCCGTCTCCTTCTGGCGGTTTGCCCGCCTCTGATAACCCTGACGCAGCACGTCGACAAATCGAGGCGTCGTCGTCCGCCATTGCTACACCATTCCGGATGGCAATTGGAATGAGGGGGGTGGTGGTCGTGTGCGCGTACGACGCAGTGACGAAAAATCACATTCTTCGCGACCCGCGGCTGATGTTCCTAAGGCGGCGAAATCCAAATCAATCGGCGGCATCATGCGGGCATACGACGCGACGGGCCACAGGCGACTTCTCACGGCGGCTCTCGTTTTGCTGATCCCATTCCTGGGCGGCTGCGACATGGTCGTCATGCAGCCGTCCGGCGACATTGCGGTTCAGCAGGCGAACCTGATCCTCATCTCGACGATCCTCATGCTGCTCATCATCGTCCCGGTGATGGCGCTCACGATCTACTTCGCGTGGAAGTATCGCGCCTCGAACAAGGGCGCCGACTATGCGCCGGACTGGGATCACTCGGCGCGGCTCGAGATCGTCATCTGGTCGGCACCGCTGGCCATCATCATCGTGCTCGGCACCATCACCTGGATCTCGACGCATAAGCTCGATCCCTACCGGCCCCTCGACCGCATCGACGCTGCGCGGTCCATCCCGGCCGGTATCAAGCCATTGACCGTCGAGGTGGTGGCGCTCGATTGGAAGTGGCTCTTCATCTATCCGGACTATGGGGTTGCGACCATCAACGAGCTGGCGGCACCCGTCGACGTGCCCATTTCGTTCAAGATCACTGCCTCGTCGGTCATGAACTCGTTCTACGTGCCCGCGCTCGCCGGGCAGGTCTACGCCATGACCGGAATGGAGACGAAGCTGCACGCGGTCATCAACCGCGAGGGCGAGTACGAAGGCTTCTCGGCGAACTATAGCGGTCACGGCTTTTCGCATATGCGCTTCGCCTTCCATGGGCTCTCGCAAGAGAAGTTCGACGGCTGGGTAGCGAAGGTGCGTGCGGAGGGCGCCACGCTCGGTCGCAGGGAATATCTCGAGATCGAGAGGCCGTCGCAGCGTGATCCAGTCCGGCATTTCGGTTCCGTCGATGCGCAGCTCTACACCGCTATCCTCAACATGTGCGTGGATCCGGCCAAGATGTGCATGGGTGAGATGATGCACATCGACATGAAGGGCGGCGCCGGTGTCGAAAGCCACGGCAACAAGGAGCGGCTCGAATACGACAACCGCTATCAGGGTCCGCTGACGGTGCCGGGCATGTTGCATGGAGCCGGCGCAGGAGCGAAAGCGGGCCCCAAGGATCCGCATGCAGGCCATGAGATGCATGGAGACGACGCGCATTCGCACGGCGCGCACTAGCGCCGCTGTCCGGCGAGCCGGGCCAAAACCAACCGATGGAGCCCGGCTCCACGTTTCGCCACTCGAGCCTTAAGGAATGTCCGAAGTCATGGACTTCACACAGCTGATCTTTGGAAGATTGACGCTCGATGCCTTCCCCGTGCACGAGCCAATTCTCGTCGCGACGTTTCTCGTCGTGCTTCTGGGCGGCGGCGCGGTGCTCGGCGCGGTCACCTATTACAAGCTCTGGGGCTACCTCTGGCGCGAGTGGTTCACCAGTATCGACCACAAGAAAATCGGCGTCATGTACATCGTGCTGGCGATCATCATGCTGCTGCGCGGTTTTGCCGATGCGCTGATGATGCGCTTGCAACAAGCGATGGCGTCGGGCGGCGGCGAGGGCTATCTCAACTCACACCATTACGACCAGATCTTCACGGCGCACGGCGTCATCATGATCTTCTTCGTCGCCATGCCGCTGGTGACGGGCCTCATCAACCTCGTCGTGCCGTTGCAGATCGGCGCTCGTGACGTCGCCTTCCCGTTTCTCAACAATTTCAGTTTCTGGATGACGGCGGCCGGCGCGGTGCTGGTCATGATCTCGCTGTTCGTCGGCGAGTTCGCGCAGACCGGGTGGCTTGCCTATCCGCCCCTCTCGGGGGTGGACTACAGTCCAGGCGTCGGGGTCGACTACTACATATGGGCGTTGCAGGTGGCCGGCGTGGGAACGCTGCTCTCCGGCATCAATCTGGTCGTCACCATCGTCAAGATGCGCTGCCCCGGCATGACGCTCATGAAGATGCCGGTTTTCGTGTGGACAGCGCTCTGCACCAACATCCTGATCGTCGCGATATTCCCGGTTTTGACGGCGACGCTAGCGTTGCTCTCGCTCGATCGTTATGTCGGCACGAACTTCTTCACGAACGATCTCGGCGGCAATCCGATGATGTACGTGAATCTGATCTGGATCTGGGGGCATCCGGAGGTTTACGTGCTGATCCTGCCGGCGTTCGGCGTGTTCTCGGAGGTGGTGTCGACGTTCAGCGGCAAGCGGCTGTTCGGCTACACGTCGATGGTCTACGCGACGCTCGTCATCACCATCCTGTCCTACATCGTCTGGCTGCATCACTTCTTCACGATGGGGGCGGGGGCGAGCGTCAATTCGTTCTTCGGCATCACGACGATGATCATATCGATTCCGACGGGCGCAAAACTCTTCAATTGGCTGTTCACCATGTACCGCGGACGCATCCGCTTCGACGTGCCGATGCTGTGGACGGTCGGTTTCATGATCACGTTCGTCATCGGCGGCATGACAGGCGTGCTGCTGGCGGTGCCGCCCGCCGACTTCGTGCTGCACAACAGCCTGTTTCTGGTGGCGCACTTCCACAACGTCATCATCGGCGGCGTCGTGTTCGGGATGTTCGCCGGCATCTACTACTGGTTCCCGAAGGCCTTCGGCTTCAGGCTCGATCCGTTCTGGGGCAAGGTGTCCTTCTGGGGATGGCTGATCGGTTTCTATCTGGCGTTCATGCCGCTCTATGCGCTCGGCCTCATGGGCGTGACGCGGCGCTTGAGCCAGTTCGAGGACACGTCGCTCTACTGGTATTTCGTGGTCGCCGGCATCGGCTCGCTGTTCGTGCTCGGAGGCATCCTCGCCTTCATCATGCAGGTCTATGTGAGCATCCGGGACCGCGAGCGGCTCCGCGACACGACGGGCGATCCGTGGGACGGGCGGACGCTCGAATGGTCAACGTCGTCTCCGCCGCCGGTCTACAACTTCGCGTTCACGCCCATGGTTCACGATCTCGATGCGTGGTGGGATATGAAGTCCCGCGGCTACAAGCGGCCACTCGAAGGCTTCCAGCCGATCCATATGCCGAAGAACACCGGCACCGGCATCATTCTCGCCGGCTTGAGCGTCGTGCTCGCGTTCGCGCTTATCTGGCACATCTGGTGGCTCGTGATCGTGTCGGCGGTGGCGACGGCTGCGGTGGCGATCTGGCACACGTTCGACTACAACCGCGACTTCTACATCCCTGCCGACGAAGTCACGCAAGCCGAGGACGAGCGAACCCGCTCGCTCGCGGGGGGGAGCGTCTGATATGGCCCATACCGCTTCGACGCTTGAAGTCGATTCCACGGATGTAAAATTCTACGTCGAGGACGACGGGCACGGTCATGGCGAAGGCGAGCATGGGCACGCCTCCGACGGGGGCACGATGCTCGGCTTCTGGATCTATCTGATGAGCGATTGCCTCATCTTCGCGTGCCTGTTCGCGACGCACGCGGTGCTGGGGCGCAATTACGCGGCCGGCCCTTCGCCCGCGGATCTCTTCGATCTCAAGCTCATCCTCGTATCGACGTTTATGCTGCTTTTGTCGTCGATCACGTATGGGTTCGCGATGCTGGAGATGGACAAGGACCGGGTGAAGCCGACGCTCGTCTGGCTTGCCGTCACGTTCTTCTTCGGCGGGTGCTTCCTCGGGCTCGAGCTCTATGAATTCTCGCATCTCTTCCACGAGGGTGCGACGCCGCAGCGGAGCGCCTTCCTGTCGTCGTTCTTCACGCTGGTCGGCACGCACGGCCTGCACGTCACCTTCGGCATGATCTGGATGATCGTGCTCGGGGTGCAGGTGTGGCAGCGTGGGCTCATCCCGGACAACAAGCGGCGCCTGATGTGCCTCAGCATGTTCTGGCACTTCCTCGACGTGGTGTGGATCGGTGTGTTCTCGTTCGTCTACCTGATGGGTGTCCTGCAATGAGCTCCGCTCCGAACGCCGCAAACGCTGCCGCCCGCGATGGCGCCGATCACCATGGCGGGGCCGCGCACGGCAGCTTCCGCGGCTACATGATCGGCTTTTTGCTGTCGGTGGTGCTGACGATCATCCCGTTCTGGCTCGTCATGGGCGACGTGTTCGGGAACAACATGGTGACGGCCGTTTTCGTTCTGGAGCTCGGCGTCGTGCAGATCTTCGTGCATATGTATTATTTCCTGCACATGAACACGAAGTCCGAAGGCGGCTGGACGATGATGGCGCTGATCTTTACCGTTGTCATCGTGCTCATCGCTCTGATCGGCTCGATGTGGGTCATGCACCATCTCAATACGCACATGATGCCGATGTCGCCCGAGCACATGATGCATCAGATGCCGTAGCGGGCGGCCTGTCGCCTGCGCTGCCGAGGAGTGCGGTTGGATGACGGGCACCGGGCGAGACATAGCCGTCCGCCGCTCGCCGGTGCGGCGATGGATCCTGCTGTTTGCCCTCATTTCCGTAGCGGCGGCTTTCGCGGGGCTCGGCGTCTGGCAGGTGCAACGGCTGGCGTGGAAGCTCGACCTGATCGAGCGCGTGGATGCGCGTGTCCATGCGGAGCCAGTGTCGGCGCCGGGGCCGGAACGCTGGTCCGAGATCAATGCATCTCATGACGAGTATATCCGCGTACGGCTCGATGGGATTTTTCTCCACGACAAGGAAGTGCGCGTCGTTGCCTCGACCGAGCGCGGGCCTGGCTATTGGGTGATGACTCCCCTCGTGCGGCAGGACGGGACTACCGTGATCGTCAATCGCGGGTTCGTGCCGAACGAGATGCGGGATGCCTCGGTGCGCGCGGCGGGCCAAATCGAAGGACCGGCGACGGTCGTTGGCCTGCTCAGGATCTCGGAGCGGGATAGCTGGATTTTGCGCAAGAACGATCCCGTCGCGGATCGCTGGTATCGCCGCGATCCGATCGAGATCGGCACGGCGGGAAGTCTCGCGGCCGTCGCTCCTTTTTTTGTCGACGCGGACGCGACGCCGAACAGGGGCGGCTGGCCGCTCGGTGGACTGACGCGCGTCCACTTCTCGAACAGCCACCTCATTTATGCCCTGACGTGGTTTGCGCTGGCCGTTATGGCTGCGATCGGCGCATTTTACGTGGTGCGCACGGAGTTTCTCGCGACATCCAGCGCGGAGCACTCCGATCCCGCATCGTAAGGCCGGTGCCGCCTCAGCCGGACAGTGCCTTGGCGATCGCGTCCTTGATCTGAAGCCGACGTTTACGCAGCTTTTCCTCCTCGAACTGATGCATCGGGCGGACGTTGGTTTCCGCCAGATGCACTTGGTCGTTCACGTCGTCGTAATCCTTGAGCAGCTGTGCGAAATGGGGATCTGTCACCTTGAGCTTGTGAATGGTTTCGGCCTGGCCTGGGAATTCTTCAGATAGCGTGTGCGGCGTGTTGGACATCGGTGCTCCATGTCTTGCTGATGGGAGAGGCCTCGCCTGTGCAAAGCGGCGCGGCCTATGGGTTCGTTTCCGGGGCGTCTTTGAACGTCATGATGTAAGCGACGACATTGACGATCTCCTCGCGCGTCAGGGCGATGGCGGGCATGGGAGGATGGGGGATGACGATGCGTCCGGCGATTGCTTCCATCGACTGGCCGGGCTTGTTGGCGATTGCGGGAAAGCTCGGCACCTCGCTGGCGACCGTCGAAGCGGGGGTTTTCGAAATCGCATGACATGCGACGCAAACACGCTCTGCCAAAGTCCGGCCCTTTGCAGGATCTGGTTTTGGCGTCGCGGGTCCGGCAAAGCTTGCCGTCGACACCAGCGTCAACGCTGCCGTGAACGCCATGGCGCGCGGAATCGTCATTACTGCTTCTCCTTGCTCAGCGGATGCGCTCCGCCAATCCCTCTTCCTCGTCCAGGCGATCGATCTCCTGGCCTTTGAAGTCAGCACGGGAGACGATGCCCCAGATGTGGCCGCGCTCGACGACCGGGATATGACGGAAGCCGCCGTCGCTCATGGCGCGCAGAGCATCGATGGCCTTCTGATCCGGCGATATGGTCACCGGATGCGGCGTCATCGCTTGCGCAAGCGGGACATCTCCGCCTTGTCCCTTGGCGAGCAGCTTCAACGCATCTCTGCCGGTGAAGATTCCGATCAGATGCTCATGCTCGTCGATGACGAGCACGGAACCGATGTGCCGCTCGCGCATAGCTTTGCTGGCCTCCTGCACGGTGTCGGTTCCGCGCAGGAGAATCGGCTCCTGATCCCTGATGATGTAGGCGAGCCTGCGGTTGATCATGAGCTTCCTCTCCGCTGCGGGTTGTTTTTCTTGCCCGGGAGTGCCTTTTGTTCGTTCCGTTGCCGCGCGTGGTCTCAGTCGCTGTCCCGGTGCATGATGAAAAATACATCGGTGGGATGGGCCGGCGTTGATCTGGATCAGTAGGCCGGTCCCGCCCGTCGCCGCCGGCGGGTGCGAGGTTCTGGCTGGCCCAGGCGCTGGGCAGCAAAGTTGCGTCTACCGCCACTCCGTACGTCCGGTACACCGCCGCCGATGGGCATAGCATCTGTGCGAGGCTCGACAGGCAATACACACGCGAAGGATGGGTCAGGAACCCGGTGGGATCTCTGATGACCGTGCGGATCGATCCGGTTCGTCCCGAGCAGGCTTACGATGCTACGGCCGGAGCGATGTTCGTGTTCCCCGGATTGCTGCTCTTGGCGGGTCTGCTAATGACGCTGCTCGCGCTCGGCATCTGCCTCGGCGCGCCCGCCGACGCGGCGCGAGCGACTGAAGCGGTTAGCGAGGATATATCTAACTTGCTGATTTAATTGGTGGAGCCGATCGGGATCGAACCGACTACCTCCGCAGTGCGATTGCGGCGCTCTCCCAGATGAGCTACGGCCCCTAACCATGGGACTTGGGCGTCCGGGTGCCAGCGAGATGTCCGGCGAGACCGCTGCCCAAGGTGCCGGCATTTACCGTCCGCGCTTCCGGGTTGTCAAGAAAGCGGGGTCTTCAGACCGGCCGATCCCGCCCGGCGGCGCCGTTCCGGTGTTTTGGCGCGCGCCGCATGTGCGTCGGCGCGTGCCGCGTCTTGCTGCCCGGCGCCCCAACGGCTACACGTCGGACAGGCATTTCCCAAGCACCCAAGGATTTGGCGCGCATGATCGAGCTGCTCGGATTTATCAGCTATCTCATAGACCTCTACGTCTACATCATCCTGGCCTCGGTCATTCTCTCGTGGCTGATGGCGTTCGGCGTCGTTAACCCCTACAACCGCTTCGTCGGTGCGTTGGCGCAGGCCCTCGGCGCGGTGACAGAGCCATTGCTCAGACCGATCCGCAATGCACTGCCCGACTTCGGCGGCATCGATTTCTCGCCGCTGGTGCTGCTGCTCGGCTGCTTCTTCGTGCAGAGCGTCGTGCTTCCCAACATCGCCAAGCTGTTCGTGTGACGATGGCGGCGGTCAAGTCCCCGGCGGCGCCCGTCTCCGTGCCCTGGCGGCATGGTGGCGCGTGCGTCATCGTGCGCGTGCGGCTGACGCCAAAATCGTCCAAAGATGCCATCGACGGTATCGAGGAGACGGCAGAGGGGGCCGCCTTCAAGGCGCGGGTGCGCGCGGTGCCTTCAGAGGGCGAAGCCAACGCAGCGCTGCTCAAGCTTCTGGCCGGCTGGCTGGGCGTCGGGCAGGGCCGCTTGCGCCTCGCCAAGGGCGGGAAGTCGCGGGTGAAGTCAGTCGAAATCACCGGCAACACGGAAGAGATCGAGGCAAGGCTGGCGGAGCGGCTGGCCGGCCTCACGTGACGACAACGAAGACGCAACGAAGAAAATAGGAGGGAGAGCCCATGGCAGCCCAGATCATCGATGGCAAGGCCATCGCAGCCGAAGTCCGCGCGCAGGTGGCGGCCGATGTCAAGGCGCTCCAGGCGAGCCATGGCCTGACGCCCGGCCTGGCCGTCGTTCTCGTCGGCGAGGATCCGGCGAGCAAGGTGTACGTCAAGAACAAGGCGGCGCAGACCGTCGAGTGCGGCATGCAGTCGTTCGAGTACAAGCTGCCGGCGGATACCTCCGAGTACGACATCCTGGCGCTCGTGCAGCGCCTCAACGCCAACAAGAACGTCAATGGCATCCTGGTGCAGTTGCCGCTGCCGAAGCATGTCAACGCCGAGAAGGTCTTGAACTCGATCGACCCGGACAAGGACGTGGACGGCTTCCATCCGACCAATGTCGGACGGCTGTGGATCGGTGAGCGGACGCTGGTGCCTTGCACACCGACGGGCTCCGCCATCCTCGCCAAAAAGGTGATCCCGGATCTCAAGGGCGTGAACGCCGTCGTCATCGGCCGCTCGAATATCGTCGGCAAGCCGATGGCGGCCCTGCTCTTGCGCGAGAGCTGCACGGTGACGATTGCGCATTCGAAGACGAAAGACCTCCCGGCGGTTTGCCGTGGCGCGGATCTCCTTGTCGCCGCCGTTGGTATTCCTGAAATGGTGAAGCGCGACTGGATCAAGCCGGGTGCCGTGGTGATCGATGTCGGCATCAATCGCGTGCCGGGCGAGAACGGCAAGACCAAGCTGGTCGGCGACGTGGCCTATGCCGAGTGCGCGGAGGTGGCCGGTGCCATCACGCCGGTTCCGGGCGGCGTCGGCCCGATGACGATCGCGTGCCTGCTGCAAAACACGGTGACGGCAGCGAAGATCCAGTACGGGATCTAGTAGGCAGCGGGCAACAGGCAGCCGGCAACGGGCAACAGGAAGCAGTTTGGGTTTGGCCGGTCGCCTTTATGGGGCGGCCGGCTTTATTTTGTTGAGGGATCGTATCAGCGCGTAGAGCATTTTTCCGAGTGTTTCGGCGTTTTTCACGAGTGCTTGCGCTTCGTTGTTTGCCAGTAGCCCTATTCTTTCCGCGAGGAGCACGTGGGTCTCGAACTCTCGAAGTGAGCCGCGTGCCGTCTTTAGAAAAAGAATATAGGAGCGTGTGCTTTCGCGACCGTAGCCCTCGGCAATGTTTGCAGGCACGGAGCGGTCGACCGGCGAATTTGGGAAAACAAAGCCGTAGGTTTCCGCAACGGGCATCGCTCGAGATGCTCGGTAAGCCTCTTCTGCGAGATCCATCGCGAGCTGCCAGACTCTCAAGTCCCGATAAGACTGGATCATCTTTCCCCCGCTGCCCGTTGCCTGCTGCCCGTTGCCCCCTCCTGGCGCAGCGTTTCCCCTCGGTAGGACAGTGCCTCGGCGATGTGGATGCGGGCGACGGTCTCGGTGCCGTCGAGATCGGCGAGGGTGCGGGCCACGCGCAGCGTGCGATGAAAGCCGCGGGCCGATAGGCTCAGCGTGTCGGCCGCCTGGCGGATGAGAGCGAGGCCGGCATCGTCGGGCTGGGCGAATTTTTCCAGCATGTGTCCAACGCACTCGGCGTTGGTGCGCAGCTTTGCGGCACCGTGGATCTTGAAGCGTTGGCGCTGAATCTCGCGGGCTCGCGCTACACGAGCGCGAACGTCGTCGCTGCCTTCGTTCGGCGCTGGCAACGTGAGGTCGGCGGCGGAGACGGCGGGCACCTCGATCTGAAGATCGATGCGATCGAGGAGTGGACCCGAGATGCGCGCCTGATAGTCGGCGGCGCAGCGCGGGCCGCGCTTGCAGGCTTGTCCCGGTCCGCCGCCGCAGCGGCACGGGTTCATGGCGGCGACGAGCTGCAAGCGCGCCGGATAGGCGATGCGATGATTGGCGCGGGCGATGATCAGCTCGCCCGTTTCAAGCGGCTGGCGCAATGCGTCGAGCACGGCGGGCTGGAACTCGGGCAGCTCGTCGAGGAAGAGCACGCCCAGGTGTGCGAGGCTCGCTTCGCCGGGGCGCGGACGCGTGCCGCCGCCAACGAGTGCTGCCATGCTTGCCGAATGGTGCGGCGATCGGAACGGGCGCTCGGTGCAGAGCTTGCCGCCCATCAGCTCGCCCGCGAGGCTGTGGACCATCGAGACGTCGAGCATCTCCTCGGGCGACAGCGGCGGCAGGATCGACGGCAGGCGGGCTGCGAGCATCGATTTGCCGGATCCCGGCGGGCCGATCATCAGGAGATTGTGTCCGCCGGCCGCGGCGACCTCGAGTGCGCGCTTGGCGTTTTCCTGGCCGCGTACGTCGCGGAGGTCGGGGAGTGCGGTTCGCTCGCGGTCAAGGGCCGGCTTTGGACGAGAGAGGGTCTGCAGGCCCTTGAAGTGATTGACGAGGGAGAGGAGGTGCGGCGCGGCCAGAATGTCGGTGTCCTCCCCGGCCCAGGCGGCCTCGGGTCCGCACTCGGCGGGGCAGATGAGACCCTTGGTCATCGCGTTGGCGCCAATGGCGGCCGGCAGCGCGCCGGGAATTGGGCGGATCGAGCCGTCGAGGGCCAGCTCGCCGACGGCCGCGTAGCGTTCGATGGCGTCCGGCGCGATGGCTTCCATGGCAACCATGAGGGCCAGCACGATGGCGAGGTCGAAGTGGCTGCCTTCCTTCGGTAAATCGGCGGGGGCGAGATTGACGGTGATGTGCTTGTAGGGGAGGCCGAGGCCGACGGCATGCAGCGCGTTACGCACGCGCTCGCGACTCTCGGCGACGGCCTTGTCGGGAAGGCCGACGATCATGAACGCCTGCGCGCCCGGGGTGATGCGAACCTGCACCTCGACGGCGCGCGCCTCGACGCCGACAAACGCGAGTGTGGCGATGGTGCCGTACATGATACGTCCCCCGACGATGTGGGCGTGCTTCTCATCGGACATGGTCGGTGCATGGCTTCGCCATGCCCTGTTTCCCATCCCGGCCTTGGCCGGGACAAGTTTTTCCGGAAGCACGCTGGTGATCCGTAGAGAGAACGTCAGGAACGCACTAATCCGTCGCGACATCGGTCGGACGTGTGCCGTCCGTCGTCACGGCTGTTTCGGGGCCGACGATTTGCGTGCGGATTCGACGGCGTCGGCGATGGTCGGCGCGTAGGCGACAAGCGGGGTGCGCAGGCCGGCGCGAAGCAACGTCCGGCGGACGGCAGGGCGCGCAGATGTGAAGTAGACACGCGTTCCGGCACGGCTCAGCGTATGCACGAATCCCTCGAGGGATTTCGCGGCGGTACTGTCCACGAGCGGCACGTCGTCGAAGTCGAGGACGAAGGTCTTCGGATGCTCGCCGATGCGGTCGAGCACGGCACGCACCGACGACGTGGCGGCGAAGAAAAAGGCGCCTGAGATCCGGTAGACAAGAACATCGCTGCCGTACTCGGCGGGATCGTAGCTGGCCCGCGAAGCGCCGGTTTCGTCGGCCGCATCCTCCGCCACGAGAGGGCTGCCGGTGGCGACCTCCACGTCTTCGGCCATGCGATGCATGAACAGAAACGCACCGAGCGTTACGCCGACCGCAATGGCGACAGTCAGGTCCTCGAATATGGTGAGCAGGAAGGTCGCCACAAGGACTGTGGCGTCGCCCCAGGAGGAGCGAAGCAGGCTCGCGAATTCCTGCTTCTCGGCCATGTTCCAGGCGACGACGGCGAGCACGCCGCCGAGGGCCGCAAGCGGGATGTAGGCGGCGAGCGGCGCGGCGATGAGGAGGAAGAGCAACAGGTATGCGGCGTGCAACATGCCGGACACGGGTGTGCGGGCGCCGGCGCGGAGATTCGTTGCCGTGCGCGCGATGGTGCCGGTGGCGCACATGCCGCCAAAGGTGACGGATGCGATGTTGGCGACGCCCTGTGCAACGAGCTCGCAGTTCGAGCGATGACGGCGGCCGCTCATGCCGTCCGCGACGACGGCGGAGAGCAGGCTTTCGATGGAGCCCAGGAGTGCGATTGCGATCGCATCCGGAAAGACGGCTCGCAACTTGGCCAGGTCGAACGCCGGAATGTGGGGCGCGGGAAGCATGCGCGGAATGTCGCCGAAGCGGGAGCCGATGGTGGTGATCTCGAGCCCCAGCATGGCCGTCAGAACCGCACCCAAGCCGACTGCAATCAACATACCCGGCCATTTGGGGCGCCAGCGGCGCAGGCCGACGATGGTGGCGACGGAGAGCGCGGAGATGGCGATTGCGGCCGGGTTGATCGAGCCGAGGGCCGACCAGATGGCGGTGAGCTTCGGAGCCAGTGCGGCCGGCTCGCTTGCCATGTGGAGGCCGAGAAGCTCTCGCAGCTGGCTGGCAAAGATGATGACGGCGATGCCAGCGGTGAAGCCCACCGTGACCGGGAGCGGGATGTATTTGATATAGGTTCCAAGTCTCAGAAATCCGGCTGCGATCATCATGAGGCCAGCCATGAGCGTCGCAAGGACGAGGCCATTGTAGCCCTGGCGCTCGACGATCGCGGCAATGAGTACGATGAAGGCGCCGGCCGGACCGCCGATCTGAAAGCGGCTGCCACCGAGAGCCGAAATCAAAAAGCCGCCGACGATGGCTGTGAACAAGCCTTTTTCGGGCGATAGTCCAGAGCCGATGGCGATGGCCATGGAGAGCGGCAGTGCGACGATCGCTACCGTAAGGCCGGAAATGGCGTCCGCGGTCAGAGTTCTCGCATCGTAGCCCTCGCGAAGCAGCGTGACGAGCTTCGGGGTGAACAGCTCACGGAAGGTCGGTGAGGGCGGCTTTGCCGACCTCTGCGCGGACAGATCCATTTCTCCGTCTCCTCCTTCAAGGAGCGGCGGGATCGTCGGCACTAGATGGGACCGATGATCGTCGGAGCTGATGCGGCCCAAAGCGATCGTGGTCGGATCGTCGGCGGTCTCCGTCGCGTGGCAGGTGCGGCGGGCAGCTCGACACAAGGCGGCCGCCGCTTCGTATTTACCCTCATAATGGATACGACATGATTGTAGCCGATTCCTAAATTGAATTGTCGCAGGGGTGGCGGTGTCTCGTCCAGGGAGAGAGTTGCAATGAGAGCATTCGAATATGCGGCGGTGACAACGCTCATGGCATTGGCGCTTTCCGGCCCCTCCGCGAGTGCAGAGGAGGATATCCAGATTGCGGGCGTGACATGGCTTGCGGAGGATATCGGTGGAGCCGGTGTCGTGGACAATGTCGCCTCGACGCTTGTGATCGACGCCGCGGGGCGCGCGAGCGGGTCGGGCGGTTGCAACCGGTTCAACGGCATGGCCAAGATCGAGGACGCCAAGATCGCATTCGGGCCGCTGGCGACGAGCCGCAAGATGTGTCCGCCTGCGGTCATGGACCAGGAGCGCAAGTTTCTCCAAGCCCTCGAGAGGACCAGCAGCTTCGAGATCGAGGGGACGTTCCTCAGGCTTCTCGGTGAGGATGGCGTCGCGCTTCTCCGCCTCGTCAAGTCCGAGTGAGGATCACGCGGCTCCGGCGCGAGACCGGGGCCAGGGCCGAACGGCCGAGACGAGCAAGGCGAGCGCTGTTGCGGCGAAGGCTGCGCTGACCCAGGGCGCGGTGGGGTCCGTCATACGATCTGCCCAGGCGAGGGCATGCATGGCGAGTGCGGCGAGGATCGCGAGCGCAGCCAACAAGCGGATGATGCGCCCGGCCGTCGTGGCTTGGCTTGCTGCCTGAGATCCCACCATGCTGACGAGGGTCGTGACGAGATAGGCCGTGACGGCGAGGCTCTCGGCGCCGGCAAAGATTGCAATTGCGACAACGGCAAGGGCCAGCGGCTGGCTCCAGGCCAGGGCCGTCCAGATTTTTTCCCAATGCGGGCTAGGGCGCCCCCGTTCGCGCCGCCGCGCCAGCCAGACGGTAATGCCCGTGTGCGTGACGACGGTCAGTGCCAGGCCGAGGATGCCGTAAGCGATCTTGACGGGAAAGCCGCCGAACCATCCGAAATGCAAGGGCTGCAGCGCGCCGAGGATCTGCTGGCCGATGCTTCCTGTCTCGAGGCCGCCGTCGCCGAGCGGTTTTCCGGTACCGTCGAAATAATAGCTGTTCGACATCGCGAGGTGGCCTGACGTGCGCATGCCGAGATGCACCACCTGCCCTTTCTTGGCGATGTGGCCGATGTTGGCGCTCGCGAATTCGGCGCCGGGATGCTGGGCCTGGACCTGGCGGATCATGGCTGCGAGGTCTGGGAGTGGTGCGGCGGTCTCGTCCTCGGTTGCCATGGGCCCGAGGATGGTGGCGAAAGCCTTCTCGGAGTCGCCGTCATAAGCTGCGAGCGCGAGCACGCCGACAATGAGCGTGGACAAGCCGAGGAGCGCGCCGGTGGTGGAGACGACGACGTGGAACGGCAGGCCCCAGACACCGAGACGGTTATGCAGGTCGGCTTCCTGCAAGCGGCGTGAGCCGCCCCATCGGAGCGCAAACGCGTCCTTGAAGAGGCGGGGATGCGAGAGCAGCCCCGAGACGAGGGACGAGAGCAGCGTCACGCCCGTCAGACCCACGAGGAACAGGCCCCAGGTGCGCGGGAGATGCAGGTGCATATGGAGTTCGCCGACGAATTCCGACCAGGGGGCCTTGTGCTCGACTGCGAGGTTGCCACCGGTATCAGCGATCCATTCGCCTTCGAGGCCGGAATCGTGATCATGGAAGCTGACAATAAATCGCTTTTGCACCGGTCCGGGGCCCATGAGGAAGACGTCGTGGGCTGCATTCAGGGCGACCGCTTTCTGATAGACGCCATCGAGGGCGTTGGTCACGGCTGCAGGCGTCAGTGGATCATCGATCACCGGAGCATCCGGCTGCTCCCATCGCTGCAGCTCATGGAGAAAGACTGCCAGGGTTCCGGTCAGGCAGACGACGTAAATCAGCGCCGCGAAGGCGATGCCGAGCGCGGAATGTCCGGCCAGCATGGCGCGCACGAATTGCGGCGGGAGAAATTGTCGCTTGCGCGGCTTTTGGGACGCGACGTCCTGCATCATGACAGCACCTTGGGAAGGAAGGCGACGCCGTAGCCTAGCGCAGAGACGACGAGCAAGATGACGGTGGCGCGCACGAGACGCGGGTCGCAGAGTGTCCAGGCCATGCCGCCGCCCCACAGGATCGGCACCAACAGGCCGCCGATGACGGCGCGGTCTGCCGGCGGCAGCGGAAGATAGATCGCCAACGCGACACCGATGCCGATGGAGGCGATCCCGGCGAGTACGATGGCGAGCAGAGCCTTGCCGATGCCGCGCCGCCAGTTGGTCGGGCGCTCCTCCGGGTCGAGAGCAGGCTCGCGCGGCTCGCGGCGTTTGGCGTCGCGTTGCTCGAAGGTGATGGCGATCAGGGCATAGGCCGCGACCGACAGCGCGCCGAGGGCGTAGGTCGTGCCGAGCTCTGCGCCGGAGGCCTCGGAGAAGGCAAAGAACGCGGAGAGAACTGCTGCCCAACCGCCGATCAGGTAGACACGTCCGCCGGTGCCGCGGGCGAGCCAGCGCGCGCGCAGCATGACGACGCCGGCAGCCATGAGGAGGCCGCCGGCGATCGCAAGCACTGCGACGCGATCGAGAATTTCAAGGCTCAATGGTCGGCGACCTCTCGTGTGCCGTTGGGTGTTCCTTCAAACGTCAGAACTTGTAAGTGAAGCCGGTGATGACGGTGCGGGCCTGTCCGATGGCGCAGTCGCCGCGATCGGCCGTGCAGGATACCACGTGATATTTGTCCTCGATGTTCTGCGCCGAAAGCTGCCAGCGCCAGTCGTCTGTCTCGTAAGCGATCATGCCGTCGACCAGCGTGTAGGACGGCGTGGTGACCTCAAAGAGCTCGGTCGACGAATAGGTCGGAGCCGCGAGCCGCTGTCCGACGTCCGACGTCTCTCCGACGTAACGCACGCCCAGGCCCAGCGACAGGCCGTTGAGGAACCCGTCGTTGAAGCTGTAGATGCCCCACAGCGACGCCTGATGGCGGGGGATTCCCTCGACGGCCGTGCCCTCGTTGTAGGCGTAGAGCGGGTGATACTTCTCGTAGATGGCGTCGGTAAAGGCGTAGGTGCCGATCAGTTTGAAGTTCTCCGTGACCCTGCCGGCCGCCTCCACCTCGACGCCGCGCACGCGGACCGAGGCGCCCTGCAGCGCTTCGAACAGGATGTCGGGCTGCACGATGCGGTTCGATTCCGTGAGCTCGTAGGCGGCAACGTTGAGCATGAACGGAGTGCCGCGGGGGGCGAACTTGAAGCCGATCTCGACTTGCTCGCCTTCCATCGGCTTCGCGGCCTTGAAAGTCGTGTCCGTATAGTCTTCGACAATGGGGGTACCGGGAATCGGAGTGAACGATTCCGAATAGCTGACATACGGCGTGAGACCGAAGTCGAAAGCGTACATCAGTGCGGCGCGGCCCGTGGTCGCCGTCTCTTCCTCGTCCTGCTGGCCACGGCTCTTGATCGTGAGCCAATCGTGCCGCAGTCCGAGCACGGCGATCCACGGACCGAAGCGGAGCTGGTCCTGCAGATAGATGCCGTTCTGGATCTGCTCCTGCCCGAACGGTGTCATCGGGATGCCGTTCGCGTAAGTGACGTTTCCGAATTCGAAGACCGGGGAGTTCTGTCCATACTGCGGGTTGAAGATGTTGAATGGCTTCTGCCCGCCGAAGGCCTGCGTCAGTCCTTGTGCGACCGATGCTGCGTTTGCCGCGCCACCAGAGAAGAACTGAATCAGGGCATCGTACGGCGTAAGCAACGTGTTGAACCCGGGGGACAGGATGTCCGACTGCAGGAGGTTGTTGATCAGGATCGGCGTGGTCTGTCCGTGGGTGTCGTACCACATGAGATCGTAGCCGCCGGTCAACGTGTGAGAGACGGGACCGGTATCGAATTTGCCGGTGAGGTTCGTATCCGAGGTCACAATCTCCGTCGTCGTGTAGCGCACCGTCTGCGCGCGCGCCATTTGCGTATGCGCGGCGTCGAGGAAGGGTGCATTGGGGACGCTGAACGGAACGTCGGCAGGAGCGGGGAAGCCGAAGCCCGGGAAAATCGTATCGAGGATTGCGCCGTTAAGCGCGGAGTTGATGGTCGCGATCCGTCCGGCTCCCAGGATGGCGGGATAGGTCGATTCGTAGGCGTTTTCCGTATGCCCATAGCGCACGCCGTGGTGCAGGATCAGGTCCTTGCTGAACTTGTGATCGATCAGCAGCGACGCCGACTGCGCCTCGGTCTCGTAGTAGTCGCCGGGCTCGCCGAGGAACTGGCTGCGCGGTACGCGCCCGTACGTGGCGTTAGGATAGAGCGTTCCTTCGTGAGGCAGGAACTGCTGGGTCGAACCCGATTCGTAGTCCTGGAAGCTGGTCAGCAGCGTGATGCTGGTGTCGTTGGTCGGCTTGTAGGTGATCGACGGAGCCAGCATCAGGTTGTTGTTGTCGACGTAGTCCACCTGCGTCTCGGCATCACGCGCCACGCCGACGATGCGGTACAGCCACTTGCCGTCCTCGGTCAGCGGACCGGTCATGTCGGTCTTGACCTGCTTGAAATCGAACGATCCGTATTCGACCGTGATCTCCCGGTGCGCGTCTTCCTGCGGACGCTTCGAGATGCCGTTGACGAGTCCGCCGGAGGAGCTTTGACCGTAGAGCATGGAAGCGGGTCCGCGCAGCACCTCTACGCGCTCGAGCGTGAACGGATCGAGCGGGATGCGGTTGTAGCCGAGAGGTGTTCTCATGCCGTCGAGGAAATGCGCGCCTTCGACGCCGCGAATGTAGAAGTAGTCGCCGCGGCTGTCGTAGCCGAAGCCGTCCGCAAGCACGCCCGGCACATAGCGGATTGCTTCCTGGATCGTGCGCGCGCCCTGGTCGCGGATCTGCTCGGCACCGACGACGGAGATCGACTGGGGCGTTTCCTGAAGCGGCGTATCGGTCTTGGTGCCTGTGGTTGCGTCCTTGGCCACATAGTTTTTGACCGGAGCGACGCCGCTCGGAAGACCCGAGCGATCCTCATCCTGGGAAGCGGACTGGACCGGCTGAGGTGCGGCCTTCGGTGCAGCCTTTGCCTGTGCTTTCTTTGCGGGAGCGGTTTTTTGCGCCTTTTTCGCCGTCACCTCCAACGGCGGCAGCTCGGCCGGCGTCTGGGCAGGCTCAGCGGCCTTCTGAGCGTGAGCGGCGTTGGCGAAAAGTGCAGCGGCGCACGTCGTCATCTGCGCAGCGGTGCGCAAACGTCCAACAAAGAGTTTCATTATTCAGCCCCCCAAGCCGACAAATCCCGTTTTGTCAGACGGAGGTTGGCTGGCTGGGTGCCGATCCCACGGTACGCTGGCTAATAGTCACGCTGACATAAACGACCATACATGGGGGCATCGAATTGTCTACGTAGTCAGTAAACAATTCGTCGGCCGTTGCAATGTTGCACGTGCTCAGAGAACGGATGGGTGCGATCCGCGATGTCACCGTATGGCAACATCGGGAAAGTTCCTAGCGGAGCAATACCGAGGTCGGGAACAAATCCTATTCTCATTACTCAGCCTGACCATCAGTGTGCAAAGCGTGAAATGTTATTGTGTTCCGCATGTCCTGGGCTTCGGCTGCCATGCGTGACGAACGAGGAAGTCAGTTGCCGATGGGGAGCGTCTCTCCGCTTTGGCGCATGGGTTCCCAAGGGGAGGGGCTATGTATTGCGTTGTCGACGTCACCGTCACCCCGACGATTTTGCAACGATCTCCCGAGCCGCCGTTGCGATTGCCGTGGCCCTAACGGGCTCCAGGCCTAGGGCGCCCCTGCGCGCCTAACCGCTCAGACATCAAACAATAAAATGCAAGCACCAACATCTGTCGATGGGGGAGGATATGACTCGTTTTGCGTTCACGACTTCCAGCCGCTTTGCTCTCGCTGCCGCTACGGCGTCATTTGCCTTCGCGCTAAGCATTACCGTCTCTCATCCGGCGATGGCGGCTTGCGTCTCGAGCGGTGCCGGGGACACCTCATCGCTTTTCACTTGCACCGATACGTCGACCTTCTCGACGGATACCACCGGGGATTTCGGCGGGTCGACCGCCAATACGGATCCTGACACCGGAAACGCCGCCAACGGTGCCACGGGCAACAAGGTGATCCGCGTCAAGGCCACCTCCGCGCCGGGAGAGGAGGGAACAGCGATCCTGACCAATACGGCGAATATCACCGCGACCTTGGGCGTGGTGACCAACCCGATGACAGGCGTGGTGGTCAATCCGGTCAGCAACACCAACAAGAATTTCGCGATCTACGGAATCAAGGCCAGCGACTCCGACAACATCAGCGAGTTCACCCTTTTCAACACGGGATCGATCAGCGCAATCCACAACGGGCTCGGGCAGGCGGCCAGCGTCTTCGTCCAGAATGATGCCGACGAAGTGACGATGGTGAACGACGGGTTGATTTCCGTGCAGCGCGGACAGCTCGATTCCATTTCCGTCAACGGTGCCGGCGCCATCACTGCCACGGCGCATGCCGGAGGAACGCCCGGTACGCTGGCTGCAGCTGCCGGCGTGTACAACAACGAAGAGGAGATCAGGGACCACAACGTCACGAACAACGGGACAATCAAGGCGACCGGCCAATACACTGCAGCCATCTTCACGCGCTCGAACTCCTTCGAGCTGGTGAACAACGGCACGATTTCCGGCTACGAGGTCGCGCCCGATCCGCTCACCAACACGCCAGGAACGACCGGGTCGGCCGCCGCCATTGTGACGTGGGACGGTCGCTTGCTGAAGCACATGCCCGATGGGGAAGTTGCCAACTGCACGTCGCCTAACGTCTGCACGGGGCGCGAGGCGGGCTTCGGAAAATCATTCATCGAGAACAACGGCACGATCAACGGCAACGTGATCGTAACGGGTCTCAATGGCCTATCGGTCATGGGACGCATTGGTTTTGGTGCTGATCCCATCACCATCAACGGTGCGAATGGGGCGATCCCGAATTCCAATACCCCTGGTGGCATAGTCGACCGCCGCGACAGCGAGATCGAGAACAACGGCACGCTCATCGGCAATCTCTACTACGGAAATGGCGCCCACGTTCTGAAGAACAACGCGGGTGCCACCATTGACGGCAATGTCATCGTCGACATGCGGCGCGTCACGAACTACCTCGACGCAAACAACTTTGGCGATGTTGCCGGACGGCAAATCAACGGCAATCCCTACAGCGTCTACGTCGCGGGGCGTAGCGCAGCCTTTGGCGAGGACGAAGGAGAGGAGGAGGAGGAGGACGAGGGCGGCGCGCCCGAGATCTTCACGTCGGACACCGGACTGACTTATGCAGCGGCGCTTGCAAACGCCGTTGCCAAGCTGGTCGAGGACAATCCCGACCGCCACTTCACGTTCGAGAACGCAGGTGTGTTCGAACGGGACCTCAGCATCCTGACCGTCAACCATCAATATCTGGACGCCACGCTGCTGAGCACCGCCGGCTCCAATGTGACGATTACGCCGCAGACGGTCGACCTGAAGCCGCATATCACGGGATCGGGCGCGAACTCGAGCAAAGACGCGCCGTCCGATCAGAGCGGATACATCAAGGGCCGGCTCGCTATCGGCGACGGCGCCATGGCCGGCTGGAACGTGACCGGCCTTGCGGTCGACGGCAGCAGCAGCACGATCTCGGCGGATGGCGCGAGCGGATCGACGAAGACAACCGTGACGCCGATCATCGACCATGCCGTTCACAGCGGCGAGTGGTTCCTCGTCGCCAAAGAGCTCTATGGCGACAAACTTCCCGGAGTCGAAGGCAACACCGTCCTCGTCACGTGGGCGATCGACAAGAACCTGAACAAGTCGCTGGTCGTCGGGTCGACGGTCGCCGACGCGTCGGTTGTCGAAGGCTTGTCGAACCCCGGCATCACCACTCTCAATGCTCTCATGGCTACTGACGGCAGCGATCCCGATGTGGACGCTTTGGCGGCGGCCGTGCAGAACCTCACGGAAGACGACGACGTGCGCAAGGCGGGCGAGCAGCTGAAGCCCGAGACCAACTACGCCACGCAGCAGGCTGCGATTCTTCTCAATCAGGCGACGGGGCAGCATATCGATGCACGCCTCTCGTCGGTGGGGGCGACGGGCTCGGCCGGCAGTTTCGCGCAGCCTTCGGGTCTCGGCATGAAGCAAAGCGATCCCAACCGGTCCAGCCTCGGCGGACCCACGGCGAGCGTCGATGCGGGTCCGTCCGCGGGCGGCAATGCGCTCTGGGGCCGTGCCTTCGGTGTCGGCTTCAATCAGGACGAGGTCGAGCACGTCGATGGCTACGATGCACGCCTCTACGGCATTCTCGCTGGCTACGACAACTGGACGGCTCCGGGCGTGCGCGTCGGCGTGGCCGTCGGGTATGCCAACACGGAGATTGATGGCGAGGGCGATACGCGTCAGAACAATACCAGCATCGACAGCTATCTGGTCGAACTTTACGGCTCGTACAAGGGCTCGGGCTGGTATGCGACGGGTCGCACGGGCTTCACCTGGCACGACTACGAAACGTCGCGCGTTCTGAGCGTGCCGCTGGACGACGTGGCCAAGGGCGATCACGACGGCCAGCAATACAATGCTGCGCTGGAGGTCGGGGTGCCGATGCGTGTCGGTGGCGGCAGCGTGCTGACGCCGGTCGCGTCGCTGACATACTCCAACCTGCGGCAGGACGGTTATACGGAGACCAGCGGCGCCGGCATGGCGCTCGCCGTCGACGACCAGGACAACGACTCGCTGGTGTCGGGGCTCGGCGTCAAGGCGCTGGTGCCGGTTGCCGCCGATACCGTGCTCGAGGCGCGCGCCTTGTGGCTGCACGAGTTCGCGGACGATGCGCAGGATGTGACCGCGAGCTTCGCCGCCGGCGGCGCGACGTTCTCGGCCGCTGGGCCTGGCGTCGGGCGCGATTCAGCGGCGATTGGCCTGGGTCTCCTGGCGCAGGTCGGGGCGGAGTCGACGTTCCAGCTCAACTACGACGCCAATATTCGCGAAGACTTCCTGGCCCACATCGGGTCGGCGCAGTTGACGGTGCGTTACTGATCGCGCTTCGGCGCTCCGGCTTCGCGCTGGAGCGCCGGGCACCCGTTTGCAGCTGCCGTCAAGACGCCTTGACCGCGACCTTGTCCTCGATGGCATCCCAGATCAGGGCGGCGATGTCGGCACCGCCGAACGCCTTCACTTGGCGAATGCCGGTGGGCGACGTGACGTTGATCTCGGTCAGATAGCCGCCGATGACGTCGATGCCGGTGAAGATCAAGCCGCGGCGCTTGAGCTCGGGGCCAAGGCGGGCGCAGATCTCGCGCTCGCGCTCGGTCAACTCCGTCTTTGCCGCCGTGCCGCCGACGTGCAGGTTAGAGCGGGTTTCGCCTTCGGCCGGCACGCGGTTGATGGCTCCGGCGTATTCTCCGTCGACAAGGATAATGCGCTTGTCGCCGTCGCGGACTTCGGCGCGATACTCCTGCACCATGAACGGCTCGCGAAACACGGTCTGGAACAGCTCGACGAGCGAACCGAGGTTGGTATCCTCGGGGCGGATGCGAAACACGCTGGCGCCGCCGTTGCCGTAGAGCGGCTTCAGGATGATGTCCTTGTGCGTGCGGCGGAAGGCCAGAACGTCGTCGATCGAGCGCGTGACGAGGGTTGCGGGCATCAGGTCCAGGAAGTCGAGCACGAAGATCTTCTCTGGCGCGTTGCGTACGTGCGCGGGATCGTTGACGACAAGCGTCTTCGGGTGGATGCGCTCGAGCAAGTGCGTGGTGGTGATGTAGGCCATGTCGAACGGCGGATCCTGACGCAGCAGCACGACGTCCCAGGATGCGAGGTTCTCGCGGCTGTGGCGGCCAAGCCGATAGTGGTCGCCAATCTTGTCGACCACGCTCAAGGCGTGACCGGCGGCGATCAGGTCGCGGCCGTTGAGGGCGAGGTTCTGCGGCGTGTAGTAGAAGATCTCGTGCCCGCGCCGCTCCGCTTCGAGCAGGATGGCGAACGTGCTGTCGCCGCGGATGTCGATCCGCTCGATGGGGTCCATCTGGCAGGCAACGCGAAGGGGCATGGACGTGCTCTCGGGAAGGCTCAAGATCGGCCAAGGCTTAGCACGAGATGCCCATATGCGTGCAAGGTCGCGTGCTCGTCACCGGCGCGGGTCTGTGCGGGACGACGCCCAGCAGTGCGTACGCGCCGTTAATCTTGACGGTGCGTGACAAGATCGCGTGGAACGAAAAGCACGTTGCCCGGTGATGGCGGGCTCAGACTTTGTCGTCGCCCGCGAGGACGTGACCCATCCATTCGTCCTGGCTGATGTGGCCCGCCTTTTCGACGGCCGCGAGCTCGTGGGGCCGCAGGATGTCCTGCAGGCCGTCGATGCGTTTCCATTCGCAGAGCGGTGTTTCCGTCTCGGCGCGCGGCACGTAGCGGGACGTGGTCTCTTTTTTGTAGCGGTGCACGTAGCGCGGGCAGTTCATCCAGACGTCGGAGACCGTGACCTTTACCGCGAGCTCCGCTTCCTTGAAGTGGGCACGCAGGGCGCCGTCTTTCACCAGCTCGGCGCGGCCCTGGAGGCGCAGCCGGAACGGCTTCTCGAAATCGATGAACAGGCAGCCGATCTCCGCGTGAGCGGCGATGTTGCCCATGGAGAAGTACATGCCGTTGCCGTCGTAGCTGGGGAAGGCGATGGTCTGCGGATCGATGACCCGTACGAAGCCCGGGGCGCCGCCTTTGTAAGAGACCGTCGGGCGGCCCTGGTGGTCCACGGTCGAGAGGAAGAACATGTCACGGCTTTCGATGAAGCCGCGCGCGAGGTCATCGATCTCCGTCTTGGCGGCGATCAGCTCGATCCGATCGGCCATCGCCCGGCTCGCGAAATGATCCTGCAACTCCCTGTGCTGCGGTCCGTACAGGCGGCTCATGTGCTTCCTCCTCTCGTTTCGTTTTGTCCTGCTCTTTCCGAATTCTGGCAGGACGTCTCAACGCTTTATTAACTTTGAGGCGTTCATTTTAATTCCAGTCACCCGTGAGACAGCGAGCGCCTGCACATCCAAGTACGTTCTGCGTCATGCAAGGCCAATGGAGATCGCCATGACGCCGTCGACCCTGATCAAGTCCACCTCTGCCCGCGCCGCCTTCGTCGCTGTCGTGCTGACGGGTGCGCTTACCTCGCAGGCCGGCGCTGTGAGCCTCGGCGTCAAGCTCGCCTGCGCCTCGGATTACTACTCCTACTGCAGCCAGCACCCGGTGGGTAGTACGGCTGTGCGCCAGTGCATGCGCTCCCATGGTGCGCAGTTGTCGAAGCGCTGCGTCAGTGCGCTGATCGGCGCGGGCGAGGTCTCGCAGGCGGAGGTCAACCGCCGGCGCGCGGCGAAGGCAGGCAAGGCCGTGACGGCTTCCGCGCAGTAAGGTTTCATGTCGCGAACGAATTCGGGCGCGATCCGCGAGGATCGCGCCCTTTGCATTGCTCAATCGTGATGCGGTCTCGACGCTATTTCTTGTCGTCGTCGTCGCCCTTTGTGCCGTACTTTTCCTTGATGCTGTCGATGCCGGCCTTGAAGACGCCGTCTATGGTTGCGCGGGCGTCCTTGTCGTCCTTACCGTCGGCAGCGTCATAGGTGGCGCTCCAGACGACGTTGATCTCGTCGAGGTCGTCGTCATCGGGCGTCACCGAGAATTGAGCCTCGTAGTTCTTTACCGGGAACGGGCTCGTGAGAATGATGTAACGGTAGCTCGTGGCGCCGGTGTCTACGAGTTTCTCGTCGATCTTGCCGCCGTCCTTCAAAGTCAGCGTGCGGAAGGTATCATCACCTTCCTTGCGCTCCTCGCAGGCGGCTACGGCCGGGTGCCAGTCCTTGATGGCGCACCATCCGCCGACCTTCTCCCATAGCGCTTTGCGCTCGGCCTCGGTTTTCGTCTCGTCGACGTTGATCTCGAGCTTTTTGGCCGAGACGAGGCTCGCGGCTGAGGCCGTCCCGGCTCCAATAAACAAGGCCCCGGTGGCCAACATCAGCGCGACAGTCGACTTTCTCATCGTGATTTCCTCCACATGCCTCGATTGGGTTTCGCATGGTCCCCATGTTATAGTGTAGCGTATAATTCATCACGGATGCGACCGGGAAGACCCTGCAATCACACATCTTCGTGTTCTTTGAGTGTGGTGGGCCGCCTAAAGCCCGTTCTCGATGTGCTCGGGCCAGCGCCGGGAGACCACGAATACGAGGTCGAAGGCGATGTCGTGGTGCTGGTAGCGCTCATGACGCGCCAGCCAGAGGCCGGCAGCGCGGCGAATGCGCTCGCGCTGGGTGGCGGTCACGGCCGCTTCGGCGGCCTCCCGCGAGGCCCGCTGCTTGACCTCGACAAATGCCAGGCGGCGGCCGCGGACGGCAATGATGTCGATCTCGCCGAGTGGGGTTTTTTGCCGTCTGCCGAGGATGCGATAGCCGCGCAGGCGTAGAGCGAGCGCCGCCATCCATTCCGCCCGCGAACCCCTCCGGTTGCGGACCCGCCGCTCCTCCCGCCGTCTGTCGCTCGCGGTCGGCACGGGGCGGAGGGTCATCGATCAGCTCCGCGGGCCGCGTTTCATGGCAAGGGCCAAATCGTAGACGCGCGCCTTGGGAATGTGCAGCGCGTCGGCGACAACGCGGGAGGCGTCGCGGAGGCTGAGGTCTTCGAGAGCGGGGGTCAGCTTCGCCTCGATCATGGCATCGCTGACCTCGATGTCTCCGGGCGGGGCGACGACGATCACGACCTCGCCCTTGGGCGGATTGCTCTCGAAGTCCTGGGCAAGGTCCGCGAGCGGCGCGCGGCGCACCTCTTCGTGCAGCTTGGTCAATTCGCGCGCCACCGCGGCCGGGCGGTTTCCGAGTACAGCAGCAAGATCGGCGAGCGTCTGAGCCAGCCGGGTCGGTGCTTCGAAAAAGACCAGCGTGCCGGGGACGGCCGCGAGCTCCGCGGCCCGAGATTTTCGCGCACCTCCTTTGGCAGGAAGAAATCCCGCGAAGAAAAAGGCGTCGGTCGGCTGCCCCGCAACGCTCAGCGCCGCAAGGGTGGCAGAGGGACCGGGAATGGCCGTGACCAAGTGGCCGCGCGCGGTCGCCTCACGCACGAGCTTGAAGCCAGGGTCGGATACCAGCGGTGTACCGGCGTCGCTGATGAGGGCGACGACACGGCCATCGTCGAGATCTTTGAGAACGCGGGGGCGCTGCTCGTCGGCGTTGTGCTCATGGTAGGGACGGAGGGGCGCGCGGATGGCGTAGTGTGCGAGCAGTGTGCGGCTGTGGCGCGTGTCCTCGCAGTAGATCACGTCGGCGCGTGCAAGAGTGGCCACGGCGCGTAGCGTGATGTCGGCCAGGTGGCCGATCGGCGTCGCGACGAGATAGAGGCCGGGAGCCAGGGGCAGGCCGATCTGGCGCTCGATCTCGAATGCGACCCTAGCCGTTGTCGCAGGCGCATCGTTGGTCGAATTCTCCGGTTCCTCATCGCTCATCGGCACGCCTTGGATGGGTTGTGCGCGACAGTGTCGCGGCTTTCCTGTTTCCCGCCTCAGCCGGGGAAAAGCCAGGACTTATTCAACACGTGCAACAAATTTCGCTTCACCGCCGGTAGCTGAGCCTGTAACCAGAACCTCCAACACACGAGCAGATCGTGAGCGTATCCGAGTGGTCATGGGGCTTCCTGCGTGACGAGCCTGTGGCGGAAGATCGTGTGTGCCGGCGTGGCCGCCCTTGCGGCCGGCCTCGTGGGGGCCTGTGCCACCAATCTCAACGGCTCGTCCTCTTCGACATCGGCGCTGGGTGAGCAGAAACCTCCGCTCGCCGACGGTAAACCGCAAAAGCCGGTTCGCATCGGCATGCTGCTCACGCTTTCGGGCTATGGGCCGCAGGCCGTCACGGCCAAGGGCATGAAGCAGGCGGGGGAGCTGGCGCTATTCGAGCTCGACAACGCGCTCGTTCAACTCATCGTCAAGGATGACCGGGGGACGCCCGAGGGTGCCGCGCAGGCCGCTCAAGAGGCCATCGGCGAGGGCGCAGAAATCATCGTCGGGCCGATTACGGGTGCCGCGACGAGCGCGGTCGCACCGGTTGCACGCAAATCGAGCGTGCCGGTGCTGACGTTGTCCAACGACAGGCGCGTGGCCGGCAACGGCGTCTACATGATGAGCGTGCTGCCCGAACAGGAGGTCGATCGCGTCGTTGCCTATGCAGTGAGCCGCGGCAAGCGCCGGTTTGCGGCTCTGGTGCCCGACGATGCCTACGGTCAGGTGGTGGAACCGGCGTTTCGGCAGGCGGTGCAACGCAGCGGCGGCATGGTCGGTTCGGTTGGCCGCTATCCGCTCGAGGCGAACGCGATGTTGGACCCGGTGCGGGCGCTCGCGGACGAGGTGAAGCAAAGCGCGGATACGGCGGCGCCGATCGACGCCGTCCTGATTGCGGCCGGGCCCGAGATGCTGCCGCAGATCGATCCGGTTCTGACCTACGCCGGAATTGGCGGAGGGCGCATTCAATTGCTCGGCACGGGCGGCTGGGATTTTCCGAGTGCCGGGCGCAACGGTGCCTTCGTGGGTGGCTGGTATCCCGGTTCGGATCCGCATGGTTGGACGGACTTCGCGCAGCGCTTCTCGCGCTCGTTCGGGCAGTCGCCGCCCAAGCTCGCGAGTCTGGCCTATGATGCGGTCAGCATCGCCATCACGTTGTCGTCGGCGGAACCCGGGCAACGGTTCACGCCGGCAGCGTTGACGCGTCCGGCTGGATTTACGGGTGTCGAAGGGAGTATCCGCCTGCGGTCGGACGGGACGCCGGAACGCGGACTGGCGGTGCTCGAGCTGCAGACGTTCGGAGGCAACGTGCTCGAACCGGCGCCGATGGTGGCGCCCGACGGCAGGGCTACGGCAGCGCGGTAGAGAGGGGATCCAGACCGTCTAAGCGGCGGTTCTGACGCGGCTCTTAGGACGCGTGGCTTCGTTCTGCCGCGACAACTCGAGGAGCGCCTCGATCGAGGTCTCAAGCGCTGCCGGATCGTGAAGAACTTGGATGTTGTCGTCCTTGAAGGGCGCGTACGTCATCATCGGCCGCAGCTCCTCGCGCATGCGATCCAGGACATAGGTCAGGGCATCCAGCTGCTCTGCGGCGGCTTTGTGCATGGCAACTGCCGTCTGCGCCCCGGCTCCGGCGGCCGTCAGCGGCTCGGTGGCGAGGGCCCAGGCCTCGGGCTCGTCGAGCGGCGGGACCTCGCGGTGCAGCGCGATTGCGGGGGCCGGGGCGACCGGCTCTGCCGCCTTGCCACGTTGCAGGAGCGTCCGAAGATCCAAGGCGGCGGCTTTGCCGGCGAGCCGGTGAATGCCACGGGCGACCGCGTTGGCGCGCTTCGGCAGTCGCCGAGCCTCGTCGACGACGAAAAACATCAGATCCTCGAACCAGAACGGCCCGGGCGGATTGATGCGGAAGCCAAGCATTCGGAAATCCCATTCCTGCTCGAGGCGACGCGAATCCGGAACGCGGTGCGCATTTGCGGCGCGGCGTGGTTTCGCGGCATTTCGGTGGGCGGTCGAAAGCTGAGCTTATTCGCACCTTTAGGCAAGCGCGTTTTCATGCCGTCTCGTTTTCTCGGCGCCCGCGAAAACGAAACAATCCTGAAATGGTATGGCTAATGATCGATTAACGGAAAGGCTGGCCGATACAATTCGGAGGCGTCGTGCCGCTATGGGTTGCGCGCGTCGCGGGGCGGGCTGCGAGAGGCGGGGTACGAGGCCGGCAGGACCGGTGCAGCCGAGCCGATGACCGGGCTCACGCCGCTGTTGTCCGCGCGAGCGGCGTTCCGCGTCGTGGCGGGGCCGCGATAGCGGAAGTGGCCCGTGATCTCGTCCACGAACAACGCATCCTCGAGCTGCGGGCCCCAACCGCGATTGTGCACGATCATCAGCCGTCCCGACGGTGCCGTGACAGACGACACGATGGCAATGTGGGCGCGCGTGCGCTGGTTCTGCGGGCGGTAGTAGGTGACGATATCGCCGGGGCGGTAGTCCTCGGGGAATGTGGTGACGGGCAGGCTCTCGCCTTCCTTCGCGAAGAAGCGGCGAAGGACCTCGGTACGGCGCTGGTCGATGTTGGTGTCGCCGCTGCCGGCGCGGGCTTGGTGCACGAGTGCCTGCAAGTCGAGGCCCAACGCGCGATAGGCGCGCACAATGACGTCGGTGCAGACGCCGAACAGCGTGTTCACGTCGCCCATGGGATAGGAGATGCTGCGATAGGCGTCGTTGTAGATGACGAAGGCGCCGGCTTGGGCTTCGGCGGCTTGCGCGAGACGCAGCCCGAAGGTCTCGGCGCCGAGGCTCTGGGGGGCGTCATCGCGGGCCACGAACGATACCGGCGTTGCCGTCCTTTTGGCGTCGTCGATCGAGCAAATTCCGGCGCGAATGGGCTTTCCGCCCTCATCGGCCTCGAAGGAGTCGATGGGGTCGGGTGTGAGCGGCCGGATGCTCCGGTGGAGGTCGCCGGCGGGCGCGAGCAGTGCAAGACGGGTTTCGGCGGGCGCTACGGCAGGGCTCGCAGCGACGGCTTGCGGGAGTGCGGTGTTGTCTGCGCTCGGTTCCAGCACGATCTCGGGGGCCAAAGCCGATTTCGTCATGGCGGTCATCGGCGATGGTGTGAGTGTGAGCGACGGGCCTGGCAATGAGCGGGCTTCGCTCTCGGAGCGAACGGGAGCCAGGGCGGTGCGGATGGGGGCTGCTTCGCGGGCGACAAGTCGTGGCGCGGGCGGCATCTCGGCTGTGAGGCTCGGGCGGACAGGTGCGATTTCGACGTCGGGAATGGCGACGGCCGTCAGGTAGCTCTGCAGCGTGCGCACGGATTGATGGACGACGATGGCGGACGCGACGAGCAGAAACGGCAGAAACAGAAGCAGCAGGGCTTGGCGCTCGTCGTGCGAATAGGGGAGGGAGAAAGCGCGCGCCTCGGCACGGAGACGGTGCAAACTGAGACCGAGCTCGGTCGGCGCGACGCGACGGGCGAGGCGTCTAAAGTCTGCTCGCCCCGCATTAGCGAAGCGGGCGAGCGCACGCCTCGCGGAGACCGCCGCGTGCCCGGCGGTGGCGAGAACGTCCTCGAAATGGGGTTTTCTGGGTGGCGTCCATGCGCGCCTCGGCGCAGCCACATCGCTTCTCGTGCGGTGCTGATTAGCTTTCTGCCGTGGCTTGCGCGGCTGCTTCTTCACCTGAGAGGCCTGAAACGAGAAAGTAAACAGTTTCTAAAGTCTAGGTGACAACCCGATGGTCTACCATCGTAAAAATTGGTTTACGAAAGATTCCCTTCGACGTTCTGTGGCGGCAATCCCACGCGCTGTCGGATCTGCAACTTGCTCATGCCTTTTTCGCGAAGCTGGCGAAGGGACGTGTCGCCGGCGCTTTTCGAGAGCTTATGGCCATCGGCATCCGTCAACAGGCGGTGGTGGTGATAGATGGGCTCGGGGAGGCCGAGGATCACTTGCAGGAGGCGGTGCAGGCTCGTCGCCGCATAGAGGTCGCGACCGCGCGTCACGTGCGTCACGCCCTGGCGCCCGTCGTCAACGGTGACGGCAAGATGGTAGCTCGCCGGCACATCCTTGCGCACGATGACGGCATCGCCCCAGTCGGCGGGATCCATTTCGATGGTCTCCGCGCGTCCCTGCTCGTCCAGCTCCCGGAACGAAATACGGCGCTTGCCCGTGATGCCTTCAAGCGCGTCGAGGGCGCGGTCCATGTGAAAGCGCAATGCGAACGGCTCATCGCGAGAAAGACGTGCGGCGATCTCCTCTTTCGGCAGGTGCTTGTGAAGCCCAGGATAGAGCGGCGTGCCGTCTGGATCGAGCGCCGGCGGGGTTGGCGCGGTCTCCGTCGCCTCACTGATTTCGGATCGCGTGGCAAAGCACGGGTAGAGGAGGCCGAGCTTCAGCAGCCAGTCGGCGGCTTTGCCGTAGGTGGTGAAATGCTCGCTCTGGCGCAGCACCGGCTCCTCCCATGTGATGCCGAGCCAGGCGAGATCGTCGAAGATCTGCGAGACGTACTCCTCGCGGCAGCGCGTGGTGTCGATGTCCTCGATGCGCACGAGGAAGCGGCCGCCGAGCCGCTCCGCCATGTCGAAGCCGACGAGGGCGGAGAGCGCGTGGCCGAGGTGCAACTCGCCGTTCGGGGAGGGTGCGAAACGCAGGACAGGCCGCGTGGTCATGTTGGGCTCGCCGTGTCCCATGTGTGTGCGATCAATCGCATTGCCCGGTCCGGCCGGCGCCAGGCGAATAGGTGGGCGCGATGGCTTCGACGATGCGATCATAGATGTGGCGCTCGGAGACCGGATAGAGCAGCGCCCAACTGTTGATGTAGCGTCCGTTGCAGGTGAAGCTGACGCGTTCGTAGAAATGCATGGTGCCGCGCGTGCCGGAAACGACGAAGTAGCGCTTCTTGACCGGTGCGTAATCGAGATCGGCGCCGCTGTAGTTCTCGCTCAGGATCTGGTCACGATATTCGGCGAGTGTCGCAGCGGCCTCGTTGTCGAAGGCGCCAATGAGGAGACGGGCGCCGCCATCGCGGGAGACGAGGACATGGCCGTCCTCGGCGGATACGCTCTGGCTCGGCATGAAGACCGAGCCGGGGTAGGCGATCATGAAGCCGTAGCGCTCGCTTTGAATGGTCTCCCATTGCGCGAGCTTGACGCGTGCTGCCTGGCTGCCGGTCGCAAGCGTCAGGGCAACGCCCGCCAAACCGAGGATCATTGCATTTCTCGACCAGCGCCCTTTCCGGTTGTGCCGCATCACACCACCTCACCACCTGAAG
The DNA here is from genome assembly GCF_902826555.1 of uncultured Hyphomicrobium sp. Classification (GTDB taxonomy): domain Bacteria; phylum Pseudomonadota; class Alphaproteobacteria; order Rhizobiales; family Hyphomicrobiaceae; genus Hyphomicrobium_C. The sequence continues at coordinate 28,949 of NZ_CADEFI010000009.1, read as the reverse complement.
GCGAGACATTCTCATCTCGCGTTCTTCACCCTACTTTGGCATGTGGAGAACGAAAAGCGGTGAGCGTGTTCCAGCCATGCCGAAGCAAGCCCGTCCACAAAAAGCAATTCTGCGAACCGTCTCGCGCGGTCGCCCGCGCGTGATCGAAACCGACGGAGACATCCGCGCGGGTGCCCGGGCGCTGGGCAAGCTCTGTCCCGTGATGAAGCGCGTGCACGGGCTTGTCGGCGATCCGCCGTTGCGCCGCCACGTCTCCGGGTTTGTCGGACTGGCGCAGGTCGTGGTCAGCCAGCAGCTCTCGACTGCGAGCGCCAATGCGATCTGGAAACGCACGGCTCTCGCCGTCGACCCGTTCGATGCGCCGAACCTGCTTGCGATGGACGTCGGAACGCTGAGAGGGGCGGGGCTGTCCGTGGGCAAGGTCAGGACGCTGCGTGCCGCGGCGGAAGCGATCGCGAGCGGTGCGCTCGATCTGGAGACGCCGGTGGCGGATGATGAGTTGCGCGCCAGTCTCCTGGCGATCACCGGCATCGGGCCGTGGACGGCTGACATCTACACCCTGTTCTGTCTTGGCCATGCCGACGGTTTTGCATCCGGCGACCTTGCGCTTCAGGTTGCGGCGCAGCGCGCATTCGGGCTCGGTACGAGACCCAGTGCGGGCGAGCTCGAGCAGATCGCGGAGCGCTGGCGGCCCTGGCGTGGGGTTGCCGCCCGGCTGCTCTGGTCGTTCTACGCGCATCGCGATTCGTGAGGCCGCGCGGTCATCCGATCGGCCATTTTTCCCGTATAAATCACGATCATCTTACTGATCCGACGCAGAAAGTTCTCCTGTGGGCGGGGGCCTTCACAGAGCTGACACGCGTCGCTAGTATCCGCACCCGAAAGCGGGGGTGACGCCCCGATTCGACAAGAACCGACTGGAAGCAAGCTTGTGAATGCTCATGCTGCCACGCCGGAGTCGTTTCCGGCACTGGTTCTCAACGCCGACTTCCGGCCCCTGAGCTACTACCCGTTGTCGCTCTGGAGCTGGCAGGAGTCGGTGAAGGCTGTCTTTTTGGATCGCGTCAACATCGTCTCCGAGTACGACCGTACGGTCCGGAGCACCAGTTTCGAGATGCGGCTTCCTTCCGTCGTCTCGCTCAAAACCTACGTCAAACCAGCGCTTTACCCGGCCTTCACGCGGTTCAACGTGTTCCTGCGTGACCGGTTCTCCTGCCAGTACTGCAATTCGCGCGAGGACCTGACGTTCGACCATCTGATCCCGCGCTCGCGCGGCGGCCAGACGCGCTGGGACAACGTGGTGACGGCGTGCGCGCCGTGCAACCTCAAGAAGGGTGGTGCGATGCCGTGGGATGCGGGCATGCGTCCGCATCAGATGCCGTACCGGCCGACGGTGTTCGAACTGCACCGCAACGGACGGCTGTTCCCGCCCAACTACCTGCACGACAGCTGGCTCGACTATCTCTACTGGGATACCGAACTCGAGCCTTAGCTCGGTTACTCGGCTTTGCCGTCATCCCAGGCCTTGGGCCTGGAAGCGGGTTTTGCGGCAACCGCCGTTTTCACCCCCAATGGTCCGCTGAGATCTGGATCCTCGGGACAAGTCCGAGGACGACAGTCAAGTCACGGGCTGGCGGTGTGGCTCGCATAAAAAAAGGCCCCGTTGCCGGGGCCAGAGATTGGAAGGTCTAACGTGTAACCAACGGGCACGCGGGAGCGCGTGCCCTGCAGGCTCAACCGGGGCCTCTAAGCTCCGGCCGGTCGCCTGGTTCAAGCGGCCCGCTTCTGGCCGCGCGCGCAGAGCGTGAAGGCGATGGCCTCGACGGCCTTTCCCCAATCCGCAGCGTCGGGGGACGTCACATCTGCGCCGAAGGCGCGCATGGCATCCTCGGCCGTTCCGCCGTCGCGGAAGAAGCGCGCGCAGGACTGGCGCGCAATGCCGACGGCCTGATGCCACTCTAGCGGATTGATATGTGCGGGGATCATCGATCGCTCCTCAATTCTACTGCTACGCAAAGGGGGGCAAGCACACCGGCGTCTTCAGTGCCACTACGCGCGACCGGTTCATGCGGCACCAACTGGGACTGCTCGTCAGGTGCTCGGTATGCTTGCCTTTTCGTTGGAGGCCAGCGATAGGCTTGGCCTCCTAAATCTCATGGTCGAGCTACGCACTACCCCGGGCTTCGACCGCGGCCCGTGTTATTTTCCGATGCTTTCGGCGGCTGGGGCTGTCCGCTCACCACGGGCTGCCTCGAGAACGCAACCGACAACATCACTCAAGGAACGCCACGCACTCTCTTCAACCGGCATTTTCTCACTCACACTTGCTACGCGGCCCGGCAGAACGCGCGCGTCAAAGCTCTCGCTTTCACGCCTACGCCAGGGGACGCAAACTCTACGATTGGGTGGCGAGCCGCTCGGAGATACACACGAACTTTTTCGTCCGAGCGGCTCGCTTCATTCTGTCGAACACGCCGACAAGCGTGTCTCTGGGGGATGCAGGGGGGTACGCAGTTACTCTCGGTACGCCTGTACGCCACTCACTGGTACGCAACTCACGCTTACGCAACGCAACGGCACTCGGTACGCTACTGACGCAACGCTCACTCAACGGGTTCCGAACGACGGAACGGACACTTGTTGAAAACTCGAGCACGGAGCGGGGGAGCTCGTCTCTCGTTTGCCTCGACACTGGGGAGGTTGCAGTTTCCGGCGGCACATCCCGCTGCTGTTGCAGCATGGACTCACCTGACCTCGACTTCCCTTCCCACCGCGGTACGCTCACAACAGAAGTTCCTTTTGTGTTCCGCGAATGAGACCAATTAACCGTGACACTGTGGCCACGCGAAGGCGCAAACTTGGCCTCTGCGCGATATGATGTTGACAAGATGCGATGCGGCCACACGGCTATCGCGCAAGAGCTTCAGCGGCCAACATATTTGTTCGACCGGCGTCTCTTGTTGATAACCAGAAGGCGTTGAAAACGCGGACGGATCAATCCCGCGCGCTTGCCGCAAGGAAGGCGGCCTTGAGGGCGAGCGCGAAGGCCGCCAGCGAGGCGATCACGTTCCAGCCCGCCATGGAGAGGCCGGCAAAGGTCCACGCCGCCTCGTCGCAGCGCGGGACGCGGATGGAGTCGAGACTACCGAGGAGATCCGACGCGTCGGTCGGAAGCGGCAATGCGGTGCCGCAGGTGTCCGGTCCCGGCCAAAATTTCCATTCAACGCCGGCGTGATAGCCAGCAAGCCCAGCGTTGGCCAGGAACGCGAGGGCGACGGCGAAGAAGATGAAGCCGGCGAGACGAGGCATCTCGGCGACAAGCGCCATGGCGACGAACAGCAGTGGAATGCCGGCGTAATAGGCGTAGCGCTGCATCAGGCACAGCGGGCACGGCGCGTAGCCGCCAAGGTACTGGAAGGCGAGAGCGGTCAGGATGACCGCTGCCGCAAGGAAAAGGGTGAGGCCGCCGTAGCGGTACGCAGCGCTGCGCTCGGGCGTATCGAATGTCAGCATACTCTCCGCTCCAGGCCCAATCTCTTGACGAGACGATGGTTCGCGCGCCGGCCCGACAGGCCCGAGCGATCGTGATTCAGAACACGTACTTAATGGCGATGAAGCCCAATACCAGCAAGACGACGAATACGGTTGTCACGAGGCTCAGGCGCTTCTCGATGAAGTCGCGGATCGGATCGCCGAAGAAGTAGAGAAGGCCGGCGACGAGATAGAAGCGCATGGCCCGGGCGATGACGCTCGCGACCATGAACTCGATCAGCGGCATGTGTGTCACGCCGGCGGTGATGGTCAGCACCTTGTATGGAAACGGTGTCATGCCCTTGATGATCAGGATCCAGACGCCCCATTCGTTGAACCAGCTCGTGAACTCGCCGAAACTCTCGGCCTTGCCGTAGAACTCGAGGATCGGCTGGCCGATCTGCTCGAAGAAAAAGTAACCGATCATGTAGCCGAACACGCCGCCGATGACGGAGCCTATGGTGGCAATGGTTGCGTACCACCAGGCCTTGAGCCGATTTGCCAGCACCATCGGCACCAGCATGACGTCCGGCGGGATCGGGAAGAACGAGCTTTCGATGAACGACACCCAGAAGAGCGCGTGAGGCGCGCGGGAAGAGTTGGCCTTCGCCATCATCCAATCGTACAGCCGCCGCATCATCGCTTGCGTGCTCCCCCCAGAAAGGTGTGCCTGTGGCTGATTAGTGGGCGGCAGGCCGGTTGTCCATTGCGGCGCATTCGTCGTGGTGAAGCGCGGGCGTCACGGGATCGAAGCCTGCCGACAATTCGAGCACGAGCTGGTTGAGAAGGAAGCGGCCGGCCTTGGTGGCGCGGATGCGGCCGAGGGGTGCGGGCCGTGCAACGCCCGCAGGTGCGAGGCCCGGCCCCAGGCAGGCGCGGATCTCGTCCAGGCCCGGCTCGCTCGAAGCAGCGCGCGCGGGAAGCCGCTCGATGAGGTCCTGGCTCATCAGGCCGGAGACGACGGTAGGCCGGGGTGCCACACCGCCGATGCGGGCCAGCGCGTCGAGGTCCAGTCCCTCGTCGAGCCTCAGGCCCATGAGCAGCATTTCGTCGGCGCGCGCGGCCGGCGACAAACTCTCCGTGTCGGCGATGCCGTGGCCTTTCTCCTCGACGAGCGCCAGCCAGCGCTCGGGATTGCGCTCGGTCATCGTCGCGAGGTGGGCGTCCGGCGCGTTCAGGCGGCCGTGGGCGCCCGGTCCGACGCCCACGTATTCGTGGTAGCGCCAGTAAAGGAGATTGTGCCGGCTCTCCTCGCCGGGGCGCGCATGGTTCGAGATTTCGTATTGGGCGAGGCCGGAGGCCGCGGTCAGCTCCTGTGTCAGCTCATAAAGGTCGTGAGCGTCCTGGGCGGCAGGGATGACGAGCCGGCCTTTAGCGTAGAGATCGGCGAAGCGCGTCTCGGGCTCGATGGTGAGCTGGTAGAGCGAGAGATGCCCCCTCGCCATGGCGAGGGCTTCGGCGAGCTCGTCGCGCCAGCTCTCGAGCGTCTGCTCGGGGCGCGCGTAAATGAGGTCGAAGGAGACGCGGTCGAAGGTGCGGTGTGCAATGGCGACGGCGGCTTTGGCTTCGTCGACCGAGTGGATGCGGCCGAGGCGTTTCAAGTCGGCGTCGCGCAGAGATTGCACGCCGATCGAGACCCGGTTGACGCCGGCTGCGCGGTAGCCGGCGAAGCGGGCGGCTTCCACGCTTCCGGGATTGGCTTCGAGCGTGATCTCGGCGCCGGGTGCGACCGGCCAGAGAGCCCCGATATGATCGAGGATGGCCGCGACCGTTTCCGGCTTCATCAGGGAGGGTGTGCCGCCGCCGAAGAAGATGGAAGAGACGGTTCTCGGTTTGCCCGCGATGAGGTGCGCGGTGTGATCGAGCTCGCGCTTGTAGGCCGCCAGATAGCGCGGCTCGTCCCACCCGCCGAAGCGGACATGGCTATTGAAATCGCAGTAGGGACACTTCTGCGCGCAGAACGGCCAGTGGATGTAGACGCCGAAACCCGGCTCGTCGTGGGACACGTCGCTCGGTGCTCTCTATGCCGGATCGATTTCGATCCGGTTATGGTTCGCCACTCGCCGCCTGCCGTTGTCCTCTATCGGCTGGCGGCAAGCAAGGCGCGCGCCAGCGTGCGCCAGCGCGGCTCTGCGTCGGGAACGTCGGTCGAAGCCACCGCCGTTTCAAGGGCGGCGAGGAAGGTTGCGATATCGTGTGCGCTCCAGGAGGCGCCGTTGCGGGCCAGATCCTCGCGGAGGCCGGCGACAAAGCGTGCCAATTCCAGTTGCGTCGACAGATTGCGGGCGGCGGCCTCGAGACCTTCGAGGTCGCGTCCTTTTCCGGCGGCGGCATTGGCTTTCGGGACGTGCTCCAGGCAATCGCGCTTGAAGGCCTCGAACGCGCGCGTGCGGTGGGAGACAGCGTATTTTGCTTCCGGCTCCATCTCGCCGAATGTCTGGCTTGCGCCGTCGGGCACGAACATCGGATCGTATCCGAAACCGTTGCCACCGCGGGCCGGCCAACGCAGCGTGCCGAACACACGCCCGACGAACAGACGGTGCTCGCCGGTCGGCCAGGCGAGGCACAACACGGAAATGAAGTTTGCGCGCGGCGGCAGGCCGTCCCAGGCCCCTTTCTCGGCGAGGGCGTCGTGGACGCGCTCCATGGCGAGGGCGAAATCCTTGCCGGGGCCGGCCCAGCGGGCGGAGTAAATACCGGGTGCGCCGCCGAGCGCGTCGACCTCGAGGCCCGAGTCGTCGGCGAGCGACGGCAAGCCCGATGCCTCGGCGGCGGCGAGTGCCTTGAGGCGCGCGTTGCCCTCGAACGTCGGCTCCGTCTCCTCGGGCTCGATGAGCTTGAGATCGCCGGCAGAGATGGCATCGAAGCCGTAGGGGGCGATCAGCTGCTTTATCTCCCACACCTTGCCGGGATTGTGGCTGGCGACGACGAGGCGGCTGCCGGGTTCGAGCTGCTTCATGCCTCGATCCCCCAAATCTTCGGTTCCGCGAATTCGACGGAGTTGCCAGCGGGATCGCGCACATAGATGGAGCGGCCACCGCCGGGCCATTCGAAGTCAGCCTCGATGGGAACGCCAACGTCGGCGAAGCGGTGGCGCCATTCGCGGAGCTGGGCGGTGTCGGCGGCGAAGCAGACGTGCCCTTGGCCTTCGGCGCCATGGTTGGGCACGGGCAGCGCGCCTGCTCCTGGCTTTTTGGTGGCATCGGGATTGAAGATCAGGAGCATCTGGTTCTCGAGCTTGAAGAAGACGTGCCGCCCTTCGGCCTTCGCATGCATGCTCAGGCCGAGCACGCGTCCGTAAAAGTCCTCGGCGGCGGCAAGATCCGGCGCGTAGAGCACAGTTTCCAAGACTTTCAGTTGAGCGCCCATAGGAAAACCGATGTGGAAACGGCCCCGAGGACGGTGCGCACGGCGTGGAGGCCGCCCCATTTCTGGATCAGCTCGCGCGTCACGGGACCGGCGGATTCCGGGGGAGTCATGTTGAGACGATAGTTTGTCGGCATGATCACGAACAGCGTGAATGGCCAGTTGACGAGCAGCACGAGGGCGCCTGCAAGCCAACGCCAATCTCCCGTGAGCCACCAGGTTCCGGCGCCCAGCAGGAAGCCGATGACGGCGAGGGAGGCCTGCATCGCGAACCCGCGCGCATAGCTCGGTTTCCACTGGGTCAGAAGTGCGCGGTTGTCGAGCGTCAAGCGCGCCGGCTGCTCGGCGAAGTTGATGTAGAATGCCGCGCCGGTGAATAGGGCTGCAACGGTCAGGGCCATGTGTCCAGTGAGCATGGAGCTCCTTTTCTCGGGCAGGGCGACGCTGGCGACAGACCGCATGTTTTGCGGTCTATGCGCTCTGTCTGCCGCCGCGCCTCAGGCGACGGTCAGCTTCTGCAGCTCGACGAGTTCCGCGATGCCCTTCTTCGCGAGCGCCATCAGTTGGTCGAAGCTTTCCTGGCTGAAGGCCACGGTTTCGGCCGTGCCTTGCACCTCGACGATGCCGCCGGCGCCGGTCATGACGAAGTTGGAATCCGCATCCGCCGCAGAGTCCTCGGCATAATCGAGGTCCAAAACAGGCGAGCCCTTGTAGAGGCCTGCGGAGACGGCCGCGACGTGGTCGCGCAGAACGCCGTCCTTCACCATGTCACGCAGCTTCATCCACTGGATGCAATCGTAGAGCGCCACCCAGGCGCCGGTGATGGCGGCAGTGCGCGTCCCGCCGTCGGCCTGAATGACGTCGCAGTCGATGGAGATCTGACGCTCGCCGAGCTTCGGCAGATCGACAACGGCGCGGAGCGCGCGGCCGATCAGACGCTGGATTTCCTGCGTGCGGCCGGACTGGTTGCCAACGCTCGCCTCGCGGCGCGTGCGCTCGCTGGTGGCGCGCGGGAGCATGCCGTACTCTGCAGTCACCCAGCCGCGACCCTGGCCCTTGAGCCACGGCGGAATTCGCTCCTCCAGGCTGGCCGTGCAGAGCACGTGGGTATTGCCGAACTTGATCAGGCACGAGCCTTCGGCGTGCATGGATACGGCGCGCTCGAGAGAAACGCGGCGAAGCTCGCCTGGCTGGCGTTTGGACGGGCGCATGTTAGCTCTATATTGTTGCGGATGGCGTGCCGCCGGGTCGTGGGGCGCGCTCCCCGTCCACCCGGCCGTGCTTTGGCGCGACCCTACGGGAGCGGCCTTGCCGGATCAACCTCAATCACATGCCCGCCCTGGGGCGGTGCTCAAGGTTACCAGTGGGCTCGGCGGCTCTTGCATTGACGAGCCGGTCCGCCATTTTTAGGCTCCTTGCGCCAGCGTCGATGAAAGTGCGAAATCTGCCGATGTCCGAAGCTCAGTCCGAGATCAAAAAGCTCAGCGAGCGCTCGCGCGCCATTCTTCGGCAGATCGTCGACAGTTATCTGGCGACGGGCGAGCCGGTTGGCTCGCGCAATCTGTCGCGTGTCCTGCCGATGGCGCTCTCACCGGCGTCGATCCGCAACGTCATGAGCGATCTCGAGCATGCGGGGCTGATCTATGCGCCGCATACCTCAGCGGGGCGGTTGCCGACGCACTCGGGGCTCAGGATGTTCGTCGACGGGCTGCTCGAGGTCGGAGACCTCTCCGAGGAGGAGCGGCGCCAGATCGAGGCGCAGATCGCCGTCAAGCGCAGCAAGTCGCTCGATCAGGTGCTGAGGGAAGCGGGCGAGATGATCTCGGGTCTCTCGCACTGCGCCGGCGTGGTGCTGGCGGAAAAGCAGGTGGCCCGCCTCAAGCACATCGACTTCGTTCCCATCGATCCGCTGCGGGCGCTGGTGGTGCTTGTCGACGAGGATCAGAATGTCGAGAACCGCCTGATCGACATTCCGGCCGGGCTGCCGCCGTCGGCGCTGGTCGAGGCTGCCAATTATCTCAACGCGAGCATTCGCGGGCTCACGATCGGGGAGGCGCGCGCCTCCGTCGAGACGGAGCTCGGGAAGGCGCGGGCCGAGCTCGACAAGCTGACGCAGAAGGTGATCAAGGCGGGACTTGCCGAATGGTCCGGCACCGTCGACGACCGCAAGAGCCTCATCGTGCGCGGGCAGGCGAACCTGCTCAAAGATTTGACCGCAATCGAGGATCTGGAACGGATCCGGCAACTGTTCGACGATCTAGAGACCAAACGCGACCTGTCGCAGATCCTCGGGCTTGCCGAGCATGCCGAGGGCGTGCGTATTTTCATCGGCTCGGAGAACAAGTTGTTCTCGTTGTCGGGATCGTCGCTGATCGTGGCGCCGTTCCACGATACCGAGCGCAAGGTGGTTGGAGTTCTCGGCGTCATCGGTCCGACGCGTCTCAACTATGCGCGAATCATACCGATGGTGGACTACACGGCCCGACTGGTGAGCCGTGTCCTGACTTGATTTTTTCATCTTAGGGGCTGATATCGGGCCCATCTTCGGCGGCTCTGCAAGGCTGGTATCCGGCCCGGGCGCTGCCCCCCCTCTTTTTTGAGACGTGGAGCTTCAATGGCTGACGAGACGACAAATCCCAACGACCCTGGCTCCAAGGAGGGCGGGACGCCAGGATCCGAAACCAAGGCACCGTTTCAAGCTGCGGCCGAGCCGGGGCAAGAGGCCGACCGCCTCGCGGCCGAGGTCGATCTTCTCCAGGGCCAGATTGCCGACCTCACGGACCGCCTTCTGCGCGCGCACGCGGAGATGGACAACATTCGCAAGCGCGCCGAGCGCGAGCGCGAGGAAACCGCCAAGTACGCGATTACCAAGTTCGCGCGTGACGTGGTGACGGTTGCCGACAATTTCGAGCGCGCCATTCAGGCGGTGCCAGGCGAAGCGGTCGAGGAGAGCAGCGCGCTCAAAAGCCTGGTCGACGGCGTTAGCATGACGGAGCGCGAGTTCATCAACGTACTGGAGCGGAACGGCGTCAAGCGCGTCAATCCGAAGGGCGAGCCGTTCAATCCGCATCAGCATCAGGCGATGATGGAAATGCAGAACGCGGAGGTGCCGCCGGGCACCATCCTGGACGTGTTCCAATGCGGCTACGTCATCGACGATCGCGTGCTCAGGCCGGCGATGGTGGTGGTGGCCAAGGGCGGGCCGAAAGCTGGGAAGAGCGAGACTTCGGCTGGCGCCGACGGTACGGCTCAAGCGTCCGACGGTCCGCGTTCCGGCGACGACACGGACGCCTCGTAGAACGGCGGAAGGCCAGGCCGGTGGCGCGACAGGTGGGCGAGGTATCAAATGGGACCGATCGGTAACAGTTGATCAGGCAAGTAAAGCTCAGCCCGCGTCGCGGCACCTGCGCTCGCCGCTGCCAAGTCGTCGCTTGTGGCGCCAAAGGTCTTGCGTCCGCGCCTGTGAGAAGTGTTAAACCAAGAGCCCCAAAATTGATCGTGCGGCGGTTTCGTCGGCCCGTTGCGTGCCGAAAAGCCCACCCTATATAACCGCGCATCATCAATTGTTCTCCTGGGGACCGTACTCCAGACCTCCATCCGGAGGCGAAGAGACACAACCGGGCGCCGGCCTAGCAAAGGGTCCGGACGGTCTGCCGCAACGAAGAGGAATTTCGGAGACATGGCAAAAGTCATCGGTATCGACCTCGGCACCACGAACTCGTGCGTCGCCGTCATGGAAGGGGGCAAACCCCGGGTGCTGGAGAATGCCGAAGGCGTGAATACAACCCCGTCCATTGTCGCCTTTACGGACGATGGCGAGCGTCTGGTCGGCCTTCCGGCCAAGCGCCAGGCGGTGACCAATCCCACGAACACGCTTTTCGCCATCAAGCGCCTGATCGGACGGCGCTACGACGACCCGATGGTCGAGAAGGACAAGAAGCTCGTCCCCTACAAGATCGTGAAGGGGCCGACCGGCGACGCTTGGGTCGAGGCCAACGGCAAGGAATATTCGCCGCAGCAGATTTCGGCGTTCATCCTGCAGAAGATGAAAGAGACGGCCGAAGCCAAGCTCGGCGAGACAGTCACTCAGGCCGTGATCACGGTCCCCGCCTACTTCAACGACGCCCAGCGGCAGGCAACCAAGGATGCCGGCCGGATCGCCGGACTCGAAGTGCTGCGCATCATCAACGAGCCGACGGCAGCTGCGCTCGCCTATGGGCTCGACAAGAAGACCAGTGCCAAGATTATCGCCGTGTACGATCTCGGCGGCGGCACCTTCGATATCTCGATCCTCGAGATCGGCGACGGCGTGTTCGAGGTGAAGAGCACGAACGGCGACACGTTCCTCGGCGGTGAAGACTTCGACATGAAGCTCGTCAGCTATCTGGCCGACGAGTTCAAGAAGGAGCAGGGCATCGACCTGCGCAACGACAAGCTCGCGCTGCAGCGTCTCAAGGAAGCTGCCGAGAAGGCCAAGATCGAGCTGTCTTCGTCGGCCCAGACCGAGATCAACCTGCCGTTCATCACGGCGGACCAGTCGGGTCCGAAGCATCTGACGATGAAGCTCACGCGCGCCAAGCTCGAAAGCCTTGTCGACGACCTTATCCAGAAGACTCGCGGGCCGTGCGAGCAAGCCATCAAGGATGCCGGCCTCAAGGCGGCCGACATCGACGAGGTGGTGCTGGTCGGCGGCATGACGCGCATGCCCAAGGTGCAGCAGGTCGTCAAGGAGTTGTTCGGCAAGGAGCCGCACAAGGGCGTCAACCCGGATGAGGTGGTGGCCGTCGGCGCAGCGATTCAGGGCGGCGTTCTCAAGGGCGAAGTCAAGGACGTGCTGTTGCTCGACGTGACGCCGCTCTCGCTCGGCATCGAGACGCTGGGCGGCGTGTTCACGCGCTTGATCGATCGCAACACGACCATCCCGACCAAGAAGAGCCAGGTGTTCTCGACGGCCGAGGATGGACAGAATGCGGTGACCATTCGCGTGAGCCAGGGCGAGCGCGAGATGGCGGCCGATAACAAGCTGCTTGGCCAGTTCGATCTGGTCGGCATTCCGCCGGCGCCGCGCGGCGTGCCGCAGGTGGAGGTGACGTTCGATATCGACGCCAACGGCATCGTGCACGTCTCGGCCAAGGACAAGGCGACGGCCAAGGAACAGTCGATCCGCATCCAGGCCTCCGGCGGTCTCTCCGATACCGAGATCGAGCGGATGGTGAAGGACGCGGAAGCGCATGCGGCCGACGACAAGAAGAAGCGCGAGCAGGTCGAGGCCAAGAACCAGGCCGAAGCCCTGATTCACGCAACCGAGAAGGAACTCGTCGAGAACGGGTCGAACCCGGCGGTGGCTGCGGTGAAGGCCGACGTCGAAAAGGCCGTCGAGGCTGCCAAGGAGGCGATCGCCTCCGACGATGTCGATCGCATCAAGCAGGCGACCACGTCGCTTGCGCAGGTGGCGATGAAGATCGGCGAGGCGGTCTATAGCGCCAAGGGCGGCGATGCCGACCAGGGCGATGCCCCCTCCGCGAAGGACGCGGACGACAATGTCGTCGACGCGGACTTCGAAGAGGTCAAGGACGACAAGAAGAAGGCGGGCTAAACGCCTGCTTCGGGACCCCTCTCCCCGGCACATGCGCGCTCCGCAGGCCGGGGAGAGCTTTTTTTGCAGCGGGTGTTGCCGGGCGGAAAGGCTAAGGCCAATTGTTCCGTGATAGTGCTTGCTTCCCGCCTCCGCCCGCCGGATAGAATGCCCTCCCATGGCCAAACGCGATTACTACGAAATCCTCGGTGTGCCGCGCACCGCGAGCGAGCAGGACCTCAAATCCGCCTTCCGCAAGCTCGCCAAGGAATGCCATCCGGATCGTAATCCGGGTGACAAGGATGCCGAGCAGCGCTTCAAGGATCTCAACGAGGCCTACGAAGCGCTCAAGGATCCGCAGAAGCGGGCCGCCTATGACAAGTTCGGCCATGCCGCCTTCGATCACGGCATGGGGCGTGGTCATCCGGGTGCGGGCTTCGGGCCCGACTTCGCGTCATCGATGTCGGACATCTTCGACGATCTGTTCGGCGAATTCATGGGTGGGCGGCGTGGCAGCCAGCGGCGCGGCAGCTCGCGTGAGCGCGGGGCCGACCTTCGCTACAACATGGAAATCACGCTCGACGAAGCCTTCACGGGAAAGGCGGCGGAGATCCGCGTGCCGACGAGCGTTGCTTGCGATACGTGCTCGGGGAGCGGGGCGAAGGCCGGCACCAAGCCGACGACGTGCCCGACCTGCGGCGGTATCGGCAAGGTGCGCGCGAGCCAGGGCTTCTTCACCATCGAGCGGACCTGTCCGGCGTGCGTTGGGCGCGGCGAGGTGATCGACGATCCGTGTCCGGCGTGCTCGGGTGCGGGTCGCGTGATGCGCGAGCGGACGCTGTCGGTCAACATTCCGGCCGGTGTCGAGGATGGAACCAAGGTGCGCCTGGTCGGTGACGGCGAAGCGGGACTGCGCGGCGGACCGCCCGGCGACCTCTATATTTTTCTCTCCATCAAGCCGCATTCGTTCTTTCAGCGCGACGGGGCGGATTTGTTCTGCAAGGTGCCGATTTCCATGACGACGGCGGCGCTCGGCGGGCAGATCGAGGTGCCGACGCTCGAGGGCACGGCGAGCCGCGTCAAGATTCCCGAAGGCAGCGAGAGCGGGAAGCAATTCCGGCTCAAGGGCAAGGGCATGCCGGTGCTGCGCTCGAAAACGATCGGCGACATGTACATCCAGGTCGATGTCGAGACGCCGAAGAATCTCACGCGGCGCCAGCGGGAGCTGCTGGAAGAGTTCGAGCGCGAGAGTCACAAAGGCACGAGCCCGGAGAGCGCCGGCTTCTTTGCGCGGGTGAAGGACTTTTTCGACGGCAAGAGCGGATAACCCGCGCTCGTTTGCCTTGTTGGCGACCCTGGAGGACGCATGAGCCTTTCTTCAACCAAGCTCCTCTTCTTCGCCGGAAGTGCGCGCGATGCCTCCTACAACAAACGCCTCGCGAGGCTCGGCGCGGAGATTGCGGAGGCCAACGGGCTTGCGGCGACATTCGCCGATCTCGGCGACTATCCCATGCCGCTCTACGATGCCGACCTGCAGGCGCTCGAGGGCATCCCGGAGAACGCGCGGAAGTTCGAAGCGCTGATGAAAGTGCACACCGGCATCTTCATCGCCTGCCCCGAATACAATGCGTCGATCACGCCGCTGCTCAAGAACACGCTCGACTGGGTGAGCCGCGTGCGCATCGAGGGCGAGGAGCCGCTTGCCGTCTACAAGACGCGCGTGTTCGCGCTGGGCTCGGCCTCGCCCGGAGGCATGGGCGGATTGCGCGGCGTCAATACGGTGAGGACTGTGCTCGAGCTCGGGCTCAATGCGCTGGTTCTGCCTGATCAGTTCGCCGTGCCGAAGGCAGGCGAGGCTTTCGAGGACAACGGCCACCTCAAGAACAAGGAAAGCCAGGAGAACTTCAAGCGGCTGATCCAGAAGCTGGCGCGCGCTGCGCATGTGCTGCATGGCTGATCCCATGAGCCACGATACCGTCCGAGACCGATTGATCGTCGCCCTCGACATGCCGAGCGTCGAAGAGGCGCGCCAACTCGTCAGCAAGCTCGACGACACGGTGTCGTTCTACAAAGTCGGGCTCGAGCTGCTGTTTGCGGGAGGCCTCGATCTTGCCCGAGATCTCCGGCGTCGCGGCAAGCGCGTATTCCTCGACATGAAGCTGCTCGACATCGGGAACACGGTCGAGCGTGCCGTTGCCAATGCCACCGAGCTCGACATCACTTTTCTCACCGTGCATGGCCACGATCTCAAAACTTTGCGGGCGGCCGTTGCGGGGCGCGCCTCGGGCAAGGTCAAGCTGCTTGCGGTGACCGTGCTGACCAACCTCACGGAAGAGGATCTGCGCCAGCAGGGCTCGACGCTCTCGCCTGCCGATCTCGTCCTGCGCCGTGCAGAGCTGGCGCATGCCGCCGGCTTTGACGGGGTGATCGCTTCGGGTCAGGAGGCGGCGCGGATCCGTGCTTCCACGGGACCGGATTTCCTCATCGTCACGCCCGGCATCCGCTTGACCGGTAGTGCGACGGACGATCAGGAGCGCGTCATGACGCCCGAGCATGCCATCGCGGCGGGGGCCAATCACATCGTGGTGGGGCGCCCGATCACGCAGGCCGACGATCCCAAGCTCGCGGCGGAGACCTTCATTCACCATATCCGCGAGGTGATCGCCAAGGCGACCGCCGGCGCGTCAGGCCCGCATTAGACTCACTCATCATAGATCTTCAGGAGAGCGTTCATGGCCAAGGGTTACGTCATCGCGCATGCGACCGTCACGGATCCGGAGAAGTGGGGGCAGTATGTCACCAAGTCCAAGGTCGCGCTCGACAAGTACGAGGGGCGGCCGATCGTGCGCGGCGGCAAGTGCCAGATCATGGAAGGCAAGGGTACGCAGCGGAACGTGGTGCTCGAGTTTCCGAGCTACGAGCATGCGCTGGGCTATGCCACGAGCCCCGAATATGCGGAGGCCAAAGCCCTGCGGGCTGGAGCCGGCACGATCGACATTACCGTCGTCGAGGGGGTCTGATACTCGCCTAGAACGTCGATTTTGGCCGAAATTGACCTCACTCCCGCCGTCTGACAGCCCCAATCGCAGGTTAGCTTTTTCTTAAGCGTGGGGACCTACCGTTGAGACACGAGGTGGGAGATGTCCAAGCTGCTCTACAAGCTCGAAGATCATTTCGACGATCTCGCGGATCGGTGGCAGGGCTATTTCATGGGCTGGCTGAGCCTTGGGCTCAGGGGCCTCTGCGCTCTGGTCGGGGATTGCATACAGCCTCATGGCGTGGCGCGCCGCTGAGGAGTACTTGCCGCGCCTAGCGGTCCCGTCTTCTCCCTCAATCCTCATTGAGACACCCTGAGCACGCGCCGGCATCCGTTCATCACGGATCGGAAATAGGCGTGTATCGGCTCGTGTGATCGCACTACATTCGGCGCTGAAGCCGCGGGTTTTTTCCGAGGCCACGCCTCAGGGCCTGCGCGGGATCCGCGTTGAGCCGGTGGCGCATGAAGTGATCACGGTCCGAGCTCGAGCAATTCATGGCGCATTTTCCGACCGGTACGGGCCTCCCGCCTTGGCGTGCGGCCGTGCTCACCCTCTTTCCCGAGATGTTCCCAGGACCGCTCGGCGTCTCGCTGGTCGGGCAGGCGCTCGATGCGGGACTGTGGTCGCTCGCCACGCACCAGATCCGCGACTTCGGGATCGGGCGTCATCGCGCCGTGGACGATACGCCTGCCGGCGGGGGAGCCGGGATGGTCATGCGGCCGGATGTGATCGCGGCCGCGATCGACCGTGTACGCGAGACCGATCCCGACCTGCCGCTTCTTTATATGTCGCCGCGCGGCGTGCCGCTCACGCAGGAGCGCGTGCGCGAGCTGTCGGACGGGGCGGGCGCGATCATCCTGGCCGGGCGCTTCGAGGGGGTCGACGAGCGTGTCATTGCGGCCCGTGGCGCGCGTGAGGTTTCCATCGGCGACTACGTGCTCTCGGGCGGCGAGCTTGCTGCCATGGTGCTGATCGATGCCTGCGTGCGGTTGGTCCCGGGTGTTCTCGGAGCGGACGAGAGCCTGGTGCACGAGAGCTTCGAGGATGGGTTGCTCGAATATCCGCAGTATACGAAGCCGCGAGAGTGGGAAGGGCGGGCGACGCCCGAGGTCCTGATGTCCGGCGATCACAAGAAGATCGCCGAGTGGCGCCGGGCGGAAGCCGAGCGCATCACACGCGAGCGGCGACCCGATCTCCTGCACCGCAAACCATAGCCCCTCCGGGATGCCGGGTCGGTATGGAAGCTTGCATAATTCCATCCGATCGGATTATCGAGACTATGCAACCACATCGCTCGTGATGCTGCCGTTGCTCCGGCCTCGTCGCATTTTACGGAGATCCAGCCATGGCAGCAGAAGCAACCGTCAGTCTCGGTCCCGTGGTGGCGCTGCTCACCGCCAGCGTGGTGGCGGTCCCCCTGTTCCGGAAGTTCGGTCTCGGCTCGGTGCTCGGCTACCTCGCCGTCGGGCTCATCATGGGGCCGTTCGGATTTGGCCTTTTCACCGACCCCGTTGAAATCATCCACGTGGCGGAGCTCGGCGTGGTGATGTTCCTTTTCATCATCGGGCTCGAGATGCGGCCGGCAAAGCTGTGGGCGCTCAGGAAGGACATTTTCGGGCTTGGTCTGGTGCAGGTGCTGACGTGCGGGGCGCTGCTCTCTTGCGTCGGCGTGTTCCTGGGCGGTCTCTCGTGGCCGGTCGCCATCATCGGTGCGATGGGCTTCGTGCTGTCGTCGACCGCCGTCATCATGAAGATGCTCGACGAGCGCGGCGAGACGGCGACACCCGCCGGCCAGCGGGCCGTGTCCATCCTGCTGCTCGAGGATCTCGCCATCGTGCCGCTGCTGGCGCTGGTGGCGCTGCTGGCGGCCCTCGGCGGCGGGCACGTGGAAACGACCGGCCAGCAAATGTGGATCAATATCGGGGTGGCCATCGTCTCGATCGTGGCCGTGTTCGTGGCTGGGCGCTGGCTGCTCAATCCGATGTTCGGTCTGGTGGCGACGCTCGGCGGGCGCGAGATCATGCTTGCCGCGTCGCTGATGGTGGTGCTCGGCGCGGCCTTCTTCATGCAGTGGGGCGGCCTCTCGATGGCCATGGGCGCGTTCCTGGCCGGCGTGCTGCTATCGGAATCGAGTTTCCGCAACCAGCTCGAGGCGGACATCGATCCGTTCAAGGGGCTTCTGCTTGGATTGTTCTTTCTCGGCGTCGGCATGTCGCTCGATCTGGCGCTCGTGGCCAGGGAATGGGCGATCGTCCTTGCCGGTGTGCTCGCCTTCATGATCACCAAGGCGATCGGCATTTTCGCGATCGCGCTCCTGTTCGGCGCGAGCTGGCGGGAGTCGCTCCTGCGCGCGGCGCTGTTCGCACAGGGCGGCGAGTTCGCCTTCGTCCTCTATTCTGCGGCGCTTGGCGCCGGCGTGTTCGATTCGCGGGCTGCCGCGATCATGAGCGCGATCGTCATCCTCTCGATGGCGCTGACGCCGCTCTTCCTGCTGCTTTTCGAGCGCTACATCCCGCCGGAGAAGGTGTCGTTCGACGGCGTGGAGAAGGCCAACGGGCTCGAGAACCGAGTACTCATCATCGGCTTCGGACGCTTCGGGCAGCTCGTCAGCCAGCCGCTCCTGGCGCGCGGCGTCGATGTCTCGCTGATCGAGATCGACGTGGACATGATCCGTGCGGCCGGAAATTTCGGATTCAAGGTCTACTACGGGGACGGAACGCGCCTCGACGTGTTGCACGCGTCGGGAGCGGCCGAGGCGGAGGCCATTCTGGTCTGCGTCGACAAGCCGGAGTCCGCCGACAAGATCGTGCAGCTGGTCAAGTCGGAGTTCCCGGTGGCGAAGCTGTTCGTGCGCTCCTTCGACCGCGGGCACACGCTCCGGCTCATCGAGGCCCGCGTCGACTACCAGATCCGCGAGACGTTCGAATCGGCGCTCGCCTTCGGACAGGCGGTGCTGGTGGGCCTCGGGTTCAGCCCGGCGGAAGCCGAGGATACGGCACGAGACGTGCGCAAGCGCGACGAGGAGCGTTTGGCACTGCAGCTCGTCGGCGGGTTCACGGCAGGCCGTTCACTTCTGAGGGGCAACATGACGACGCCGGAGCCGACACCTCTCACGCCGCCCAAAAACAAAGCCACGCCGCTCAGTCCTTCGACGGCGGATGTGATGGATCAGGACAAGCCGGTCGCCGCAGTGGCGGCGCCGGCCGCGGTGACGACACCGGATCAGGCGCGGTAGGCGGCCAGAAAGACGCGAACGGCAGAGGCGGCCACTTTCTCGATCTCGTGCTCGGAGGCGGGCTCCTTGGTCAAGGCGTAAAGGCGTGGGCGGAAAATCGTGGCCTGTGACAGCTCAAGGAACTGCACGGCGGCGAGGACGGTGTCCTCGATCTTCAAGTTTCCTCTCGCCGCGTGCCGGTCGAGAAAGGCGGCAAAGGCGTTCACGACCCGCATCGGTCCCTGCTCGAAGAACTCGTTGCCGATCTCCGGCATGCGCTCGGCCACACCGATGACGATGCGGTGCGCTGCCACGACATAGGGCTGCGAGATCTTGCGCGTGATCTCCGCCCCGAAGGTTTGCAGCATCGCCTCGAGCGGCTTCTCGACATCGAGCATGGCGATCATCTCGGCGATGTTGCGGTCGCGGCGCTCGCCGCAGACGGCCGCGAAGAGGTGCTCCTTGTCCTGGAAGTAGACGTAGAGCGTGGCTTTGGAGACCTGGGCCTCGCGGGCGACGTCGCTCATGCTGGCGGCGTCGAAGCCAAGGGTCTCGAAGACGCGGCCGGCGCCTTCGACAATCTGATGCCGCTTCTGCGGATCGGTGCCGGCCGGAGGGCGGCCGCCGCGGCGAGCCTCCGGTGCATCCGCTGATGTGTCCTTTTTCTCCATAGATTTCAATTCGCTCATCGGCCTTCCTGCGCAAATGCGTCGCACATCGAACCAAACGGTTCAGTTTGGTATTGATATCGGTGCATTCGTACGCTATGTCAATACCGAACTAAACCGTACGGTTTTGTTCCTTCTTCGGGATGACGCTCATGTCAACCACCAAAGCCCTTCGCTTCAAAGCGGACCCGAACTTCAGATCTGCCGATGACCGGCGCCAGCGGCCGCCCTCTGACGAAGGGGCACTCTCGCAGGCCGCCCAGCATGCTCCGCCGGTGCTCCTCCCTCAAGATCGCGGCGATCAAGGGCCGCCCGATTTGCCCTCGACCGCCCGCGAGACACGGGCTCCCAAGGCCGATGCCGAGGCGGGGGGCCAGACTCCGGCGCCACGCTCGCGCAAGACGCTCGTTCTCGGCGCGGTCGGCGCGGCGGTGCTGACTGCCGGTGCGTGGTTCGGTTACGACTATCTGACGGTGGGACGCTTCATCGTCTCGACCGACGACGCTTATGTGGGTGCCGACATGGCGATCATCTCGCCCAAGGTCGCGGCCAACGTGGCCGAGGTGCCGATCGTCGAAAACCAGTCCGTCAAAGAAGGCGATGTGCTCGTGCGCCTCGACGACGGCGACTATCGTCTGGATCTCGATCAGGCGACGGCCAAGCTTGCCACGCAAAATGCGGCCATCACCACGTTCGATGCGCAGATCCGGGCCGCGGAGGCGACGGAAGCGCAGATGCGCGCGCAGCTCGATGCGTACACTGCCAACGTCGCCAAGACGCAAGCCGACTACGAGCGTACAAAACCGCTGGCGGACCGCGACTTCACCTCGAAAGCGACGCTCGATGCCGCCATTGCCGCCCGCGATACGGCGCGTGCGCAGGCCAAAGCCGGCGAGGCTGCGATTGCCTCGGCGGACGCGAGCACCGCCGTGCTCCACTCGCAGCGTGAGCAGGCCCTCCAGGTCGCAAAGGAGCTGGAGGTCGCCGTCGAAAAGGCCAAGCGTGACCTTTCGTTCACCGTTATCCGGGCCCCGTTCAACGGCGTGATCGGCAACAGGAGCGTGCAGGTGGGCGACTACGTGACCCCCGGCAAGCGGCTTGCGGCGGTCGTGCCGCTCGACAAGGTGTACGTCGATGCGAACGTGAAGGAGACGCAGCTCGCGGGCATCAAGGTCGGGGATCAGGCCGAGGTCAGCGTCGATGCGCTCGACGGCGCGTCTCTCAAAGGCACTGTGGAAAGCATCGCGCCGGCGTCCGGATCGCAGTTCTCCCTGCTGCCGCCGGAGAATGCGACCGGCAACTTCACCAAGATCGTGCAGCGCGTTCCGGTGCGCATCGTGGTGCCGGCATCCGAGGCGAAGGGCAACCTGCGCCCGGGCCTTTCGGTCGTGGTCGGCATCGACACGCGCGCGGCGCCGAAAGACGTCGGTGCGGCCGCCTCGCAGCAACTCGCTAGGCATGCCGAGTAACGGATCGGTCTCGGAGCCGCTGCCATGGCCCAGTCCACTTCATTCACCGCTGATCGCCCGGTACCGTCCGAGCCCAGGAAGCTCGAATGGATCGGCGTCACGCCGCGCGAGCTTGCCGGTTTCCTGGCGATGGTGTTCGGCATGTTCATGGCGATCCTGGACATCCAGATCGTGTCGGCGTCGCTGTCGGAGATCCAGGCCGGTCTTTCGGCCAGCGGGGACGAGATCCCCTGGGTTCAGACATCGTATCTGATCGCCGAAGTGGTGATGATCCCGCTGTCGGGCTTCCTGGCGCGCGCGCTCTCGACGCGGGTGCTGTTCGTCGCCTCGGCGGTCGGCTTCACGCTCGCGAGCTTGCTCTGCGCGACCGCGACGACGATCGACGAGATGATCCTTTACCGGGCGTTGCAGGGTTTCATCGGCGGCGGCATGATCCCGTCGGTGTTTGCGGTCGCGTTCTCGCTGTTCCCGGCCTCCAAGCGCGGCATCGTTTCGCCGATGATCGGCCTGGTGGCGACGCTGGCACCCACCATCGGACCGACGGTCGGCGGCTATCTCAGCAATACCTTCTCCTGGCACTGGCTGTTTCTCGTCAACGTGGTGCCGGGCATCGTGGTGGCGGTGTCGGTGTTCTTCCTGGTCGATTTCGACAAGCCGGACCGCTCGCTGCTCCGCCGTTTCGACTTCATCGGGCTCGGAGCCATGGCGCTTTTTCTCGGCTCGATGGAATACGTGCTCGAGGAAGGGCCGCGCTACGATTGGCTCGACGATTCCACCATTGCAACGTTCGCCGCGCTCTGCATCGCCGGCGGGCTCATCTTTTTCTGGCGCGCGTTCACGGCCGCACAGCCGATCGTGGAGCTCAGGGCATTCCGGGACCGCAACTTCGCGTTC
This sequence comes from uncultured Hyphomicrobium sp., assembly GCF_902826555.1. Lineage (GTDB taxonomy): Bacteria > Pseudomonadota > Alphaproteobacteria > Rhizobiales > Hyphomicrobiaceae > Hyphomicrobium_C. Next base: position 7,194 of record NZ_CADEFI010000009.1, on the reverse strand, counting down.
GGCTCGCTGTTCAGCTTCGTCATGGGCATCGGTCTCTACGGGCTGACCTATCTCTATCCCGTCTATCTCTCTCAAGTGCGCGGCTGCGATGCGCTGATGATCGGCGAGACGATGTTCGTCACGGGTGTCGCCATGTTCTTGGCGGCGCCTCTTGCCGGACGGCTGTCGCAGGTGGTCGACCCACGCCTCATGATGCTCGCGGGCTTCATGGGCTTTGCGCTCGGCACCTATATCGCGTCCGGCATCACCGTCGACTGGGATTTCTACGAGCTCTTGATCCCGCAGATCCTGCGCGGCGCGTCGCTGATGATCTGCATGGTGCCGATCAACAACCTGGCGCTCGGCACGCTGCCGCCGGACCAACTCAAGAATGCGTCGGGACTTTACAATCTGACGCGCAATCTCGGCGGTGCTGTTGGGCTCGCGGTGATCAACACCGTGCTCAACAACAGGATCGACCTGCATCTCGTGCGCTTGCACGAGAGCGTCGCGTGGGGGCGGTCCGTCGCCGAGGATACGCTCGCAGGGCTCACGCAGCAGCTTTCGGCGCAGATCGCAGACGGAGATCTCGCAGCCGTGAAGCAGCTTGCGCATCTCGTTCGCCGGCAGGCCAACGTAATGGCGTTCGCGGACGTGTTCATCGTACTCACCGCGCTGTTCGCCGGTATTGCGCTGATGGCGCTCCTCATGAAAAAGCCGGCCGACGTGCCCGCCCAGACGGCGGGGCATTAATCTTCGCTGGCATCGATCGAGACTGCCGTTTGACGCACGCCCGCGGAGGCTGCATCGTGACGCTCCTCGTATCGAGGCTGCATCACATGATTGATGGTGATCGGTGGGAGACCGAAAGGGGTGCGGATGCGCTGCCTCAACCGGTGCTATGGCGTGGAGTGTTAATTTGCGCCGGTCCGGGCCCCAGCGGGTGACAAGCTTGCTCCTGGCCCGTATGTGCCCTACCCCTCGACAGGGGCTTGCATTTCGGCTATAGGCCGCCCCAACAACTCCCCATTAAGGGTCCGCTCCATAAGGAGCCGCACGAGCCGTGCTCGCGAACTTGCATGTTCCGGCGCCGCTCCTCTGCATTGATGTACAAGCAAAAAGGAACGAAAATGAACATCATTCAAGAGCTCGAGCGCGAGCAGATCAACGCCGTGCTCAAGACCCGTACCGTGCCGGAGTTTGGCCCCGGCGACACCGTCAAAGTGATGGTGAAGGTCATCGAGGGCGAGGGCAAGAACCAGTCGGTGCGCCTCCAGGCCTATGAGGGCGTCGTCATCGCGCGCTCGGGCGGCGGCATCAACGAGAGCTTCACGGTCCGCAAGATTTCCTACGGCGAGGGCGTGGAGCGCGTGTTCCCGATCTACTCGCCCTACATCGCTGAAATCGAGGTTCTGCGCCGTGGCCGCGTCCGCCGCGCGAAGCTCTATTACTTGCGTGGCCGCCGTGGCCGTGCTGCCCGCATCTTCGAGCGCACCGACGTTCGCGCCCGCCGCCTCAATGCGGCGTGGAAGGGCTTCAAGAAGGCCAAGGGCGAAGCCGATGATCTGACGCGGATCAAGGGCATCGACGCCGATCTTGCGGCGCGGCTCAAGACGCTCAACTGCACCAAGTTCGAGCAGATCGCAAATTTCTCCGATGAGGACATCGCCAACGTCGATGACGCGCTGAAGCTCAACGGCCAGATCGAGCGCGACGACTGGGTCGGCGAGGCGCAGAAGCTCATCGCCGAGGCTGCCGCCGCCGAGGTTCCGGCGGACGAGGCAAAGGAATAAGCCGGCGGCCCGGGTAACCCGGGCCAGCGCGGATGATCGGGACGGCGGCATGCCTTCGGGGCGGCCGCCGTTTTGCTATGATGTCCGTCCGTTCGGGGAGCGTTGCGCCGCGGGCGAATTGGACTACATTTCGAGGATGTTCCCTCGGGGAGAGGCCCCAGCATGATGTCGAACGTCGAAGTCAGCCGCGCGCAGCTGCGCGAAACGGGTCAGATCAAGCGGCATGGGCCCGAGGCCTTCGCTGCCATGCGCAAGGCCGGACAACTCGCGGCCAGTGCGCTCGACATGATCGGGCCCTACGTGCAGCCGGGCGTGACGACGGAAGAGCTGGACGATCGGGTGCTGGCGTTCGCGCTCGATCATGGCGCGGTGCCGGCGCCGCTCAACTACCGGGGCTTTCCCAAGTCCATCTGCACGTCGGTCAATCACGTGGTGTGCCACGGCATTCCCGGGCCGAAGCCGCTGCGCGAGGGTGATATCATCAACATCGACGTGACGCTGATCGTCGATGGCTGGCACGGCGACACGAGCCGCATGTATTCGGTCGGTGCCATCAGCCGGCGGGCGGAACGGCTGATCGAGGTCACGTACGAGGCGCTGCGGCTCGGTGTCGAGCAGGTCAAGCCCGGCAATACGCTGGGTCACATCGGCGCCGCAATCCAGAAGTTCGCCGAAGATCAGCGCTGCAGCGTGGTGCGGGATTTCTGCGGGCACGGGCTCGGCCGGCTGTTTCACGATCGCCCGAACATCCTCCACTACGGCGAGGCGGGCGACGGAGCGGTGATGGAGCCCGGCATGCTGTTCACGATCGAGCCGATGATCAATCTCGGAAAGCCGCAGGTGAAGGTCCTGTCGGATGGCTGGACGGCGGTGACGCGGGACCGCGAGCTGTCGGCGCAGTTCGAGCACACGGTCGGCGTGACCGAGACCGGCGTCGAGGTGTTCACGCATTCGCCAGCCGGTCTCGAGTGGCCGTCGCGCCAGAGCTGACCGCGGGGGAAGCCGATGCCCCACCCCGGCCCGCGTGATCCGAAGGACACCGATCCGGACGACGGGCCGGCGGACGGGCTCAGGGAGGGTTCGGGAGGCTCCGGGGTCCAGGGCTCTTTCCTCGAGGTGCCGCTGCCGCCCCATTCCGGTCATCGCGAGCGCTTGCGCGAGCGGTTCCGCAAGGGCGGTGCCGACGCGCTGCCCGACTACGAGCTGCTCGAGATGGTGCTGTTCCGCGCCATTCCCCGGCGCGACACGAAAGATCTCGCGAAGCGTCTGCTCGCGCGCTTCGGCTCGTTCGCGGAGGTGGTCAATGCGCCGGACGCACGCCTCAAAGAGGTGCAGGGCGTGGGCGAGGCAGTGGTCACCGAGCTCAAGCTCATTCACGCGGCGGCGTTGAGGCTCATGCGCAGCGAGATTACGTCGGCGCCGCTGCTCTCGTCATGGACCCAGGTGCTCGACTATCTCAAGGCGGTGCAGGGGTTCGCGCATCGCGAGCAGTTCCGCATCCTGTTTCTCGACAAGAAGAACCGGCTGATCGCCGACGAGGTGCAGGGGCAGGGTACCGTCGACCATACTCCGGTCTACGTGCGGGAGGTGGTGAAACGGGCGCTCGAGCTGTCCTCGACCGCCATCGTGCTCGTGCACAACCATCCGTCGGGCGATCCCACGCCCTCGCGGGCGGATATCGACATGACGCGCCTGATCGTCGAGGCTGGCCGGCCGCTCGGCGTCACGGTGCACGATCATGTCATTGTGGGCCGGAACGGTCATGCAAGCTTTCGCGCAATGCGGCTGATCTAGGTCGCGCCGGGGCCAGGCCGGCCGCTCCTTCAAACCGGCACTTACCGTTCGATAAGCGTGAAGCGATATCGTGTTCGCGTGCGCCGTCTCGTCGGATTGCGGGCGCGACGTCTCGGTGTCTTTTCTACTAGAGGCAACCCAGGTGTCGAACGGTGGCGGGCCTTTCGAGATCGTGGCTGAGGGTTCGAAACTCGCTTGAGGCGTCCCGAGGAGGCGACAGCCGGATGACACTGTTTTTCGATCGGAGAGAGAGAACACGGCCGGTTCGCCTCGACCATTTGCCGCCGGCCCTGGCGGGCGATCTCGCCTACCGGCGCTTCTGCTTGCCGAAGTTCTCGACGCGGCGCAGCCCGGACCATGCCGTGCTGACGGAGCGGGCGCGGTTCCATCTCCGCAACGCACATTGGGTGCGCGTTCCTACGAGCGAAGGGGAGGTGCAGGCCTATGTGTTCGAACCGGACGCCGGAGCGCAGCGCGGCGGCGTGATGATCTCGCATGGCTGGACGAGCGAAGCGTCCTTCATGGCCGTGATTGCGGAGCAGCTCCGGCGTGCCGGGTTCCGCGTGGTTGCGTTCGACCAGCCGGGGCACGGCCGAAGTGCGCAGGAACGGGCCAGCCTCATCGATTGCGCGCGCGCTTCGCTCGCAGTGGCGGAGGCCCTTGGTCCTTTGCGTTTCGCGGTGACGCATTCGATGGGCGGGCTCGCCGCTTTGCTTGTCGGAGAGGGCGGACTGCCGTTGGCGCATGCCTATCCGTTCGAGCGCTATGTGCTGGTCTCGTCGCCGAACCGCTTCCAGACCATTACGCAGGAATTCGCCGACGAGCTTCATCTCGGGGCGGCGGCTACCCGTGCCTTCGAGCGGCGCCTGGAGCGGATCGCCCATCGGCCGATGGCGACTTTTACGGCCGCTACTCTGCTGGCTCAGACCGGCCGGCCGGCGCTCGTGATGCATGCGCTGGATGATCGCGAAGTGACGTTCCGGAATGCGGAGGAGATCGTCGCTGCCTGCCCCCGAGCAGAGCTTCTGGCGGTCGATGGCTTGGGGCACCGGAATATTTTATTCGCTCCGCCGGTGATTCGCGCAGCGTCATCCTATCTAATGGACGGTTGATAGTCGGCAGCTTGCGGACGGCGGGGCTCGCACCGGGCGTTTTCCTTGATTATATCAGGGCAGCCGCGCGCGCCTCATCGGTGTGCTTCGCGGCTTGGGGGCCGCCAACGCGTCGTTGCGGCAGAAGGGTCGATCATGAGCAAAGCCAAGCACTCCCGCGTCATCATCCTGGGCTCCGGGCCGGCCGGCTACACCGCCGCCATCTACGCTGCCCGTGCCATGCTGAAGCCGGTGATCATCCAGGGCAACCAGCCGGGCGGACAGCTGACGATCACGACCGACGTCGAGAACTATCCGGGCTTCGCGGACGTGATCCAGGGGCCGTGGCTGATGGAGCAGATGAAGGCGCAGGCCGAGCATGTCGGCACCGAGATCATCATGGACTACATCGTCAAGGTGGATCTCAGCGTCAGGCCGTTCCGGCTCGAGGGCGATTCCGGCGACCGCTACACCTGCGACGTGCTGATCATTGCCACGGGTGCGCAGGCCCGTTGGCTCGGGATCGGGAGCGAGGAGACGTTCAAAGGCTATGGCGTGTCGGCGTGCGCCACTTGTGACGGCTTCTTCTACAAGGGCAAAGAGGTGGTGGTGGTCGGCGGCGGCAACACGGCCGTTGAGGAGGCAATCTTCCTCACCAATTTCGCGAAGAAGGTTGTCGTCGTGCATCGGCGCGATCATTTCCGCGCCGAGAAGATCCTGCAGGATCGCCTGTTCAAGAACGAGAAGATCGAGGTTGTCTGGGACAGCGCGATCGAGGAGATCGTCGGCACGGGCGAACCGCGCGCGGTCTCGGGTGTCAGGATCAAGAATGTCAAAACGGGCAAGGTGACCGAGCGCAAGGTAGACGGCGTGTTCGTCGCCATCGGGCATGCGCCGGCGACCGAGCTGTTCAAGGGGCAGCTCGAGATGAAAGCCTCGGGCTATCTGGTGACGGCTCCGGATTCGACCGCGACCTCGATCCCCGGCGTGTTCGCGGCCGGCGATGTGAAGGACGACGTCTACCGGCAGGCCGTCACGGCGGCGGGCATGGGGTGCATGGCGGCGCTAGAAGCCGAACGGTATCTGGCGCACGAGGCCAGCTCCTCGGCTGCCGCGGCGGAGTAATCCGCTATGAGCACGTAAGGGCGGCGCAAGTGAGCCCGCTCACCCGCGCAGCGAAGCTGCGCGGCCTCTCCCCTGAAGAGAGGCGAGGGTGGCGCGATACTTTTCGCCCCTCTTCGGTGGCGAGCGAGGCGCGTCAGAACTTGTAGGCGACGACCTTGTTCTCGACCATCAGCGGGATGATGGCCGTGTGGCTGTCGGGGCTGAAGTTGAGGTCGGCGGTACCCTGGCCGAGCGAAAGCAGCACCTTGGCCTCGCCCGTGCGCGAAATCTGGAAGACCTTGCCCGCGATCCAGTCGGTGACGATGTAGCTGTCGGCGTCGAACGGCTCGAGGCCGTCGAGATTGCCGACCGGCGCGCCGCTGCCGAGGTTGGCGATCGATTTGTCGACGAGGCTTACCGCCAGGAGGTTGCCCGGCGTCTTGGAGGAGAAGTCGGGCTGCATGGGCCCCCAGGCGGCGACGATCAGCTTGTTGCCCTCGACGATTATTCCGTTCGGGTTCTTGAGGTCGGGGCTCTCGAGCCACTTCTCGAACGCGCCGTCGGCAAGGCGCCAGATCGCATTCCCCTGCCAGTCGGTGACGTAAATTTGGCCCTCGCCGTCGACTGCGACGTCGTTCAGGATCTTGGCACCCGCCGCCTCGTGCTTGGTGACGGTGCCGGTGGCGACGTCGATCTCCACCAGCTTGTCGACGTCGGCGGTGAACAGCTTGCCGTTGTGCAGGGCGAGGCCCTTGGGAGCGTCGAGGCCGGTGACCCATTTCTCGGCCGTCACTTTGCCATCGAGCGAGAGCTTCGAGATGAAGCCGTTGCCGTCCTTGTCTGCTGGACCGCCGGCGACGTTGCTGACGTAGATCACGCCGGCCGCGGTGTCGGGCAGCGCCGATTCGGGATTCTGTAAGCCGGTTGCCTCCCAGAGCTTGGTCGGCTGGTCAGAGCCACCGCAGGCCGCCAGTGAACTGGCAACGGCGAGGGCGGCAACGCGCAAAATCCTCATGGGTTCTTGGACCTTATGCTGGTGGTGGGGGCTTCAACGAGGCGCGGGGCCGGGCCCTTCGGGAGGGTGTGCCCGTTTAATAGGTATTCGGAGAGGTCTCGCCAATGCGTGATCCCCTGTGGTGGATCGGCGCTGGTATGCATTTTTCGATGGCTTGGCCAGTTTAGATATCGAATAGTCGCAATGCTCGGCAATTGATGCGTGTGCGTGCGGATTGCATCGCGCAGATGCTGCGGGGGAATTGCTTTTATGGATTGGGACAAGCTCAGGATTTTTCACGCGGCGGCTGCCGCCGGAAGTTTCACCCATGCGGGCGACGCGCTGCATATGAGCCAGTCCGCGGTCAGCCGCCAGGTTTCGGCGCTCGAACGCGATCTCAAGGTTTCCCTGTTTCATCGCCACGCGCGGGGGTTCGTGC
>NZ_CADEFI010000008.1 GCF_902826555.1 uncultured Hyphomicrobium sp. | reverse complement strand
ACGCGGTCGGCTTCTTCCTTACGGCCGGCTTCCTCGGCATCATGTACTACTTCATCCCGAAGCGGGTGGAGCGCCCCGTCTATTCGTATCGGCTCTCGATCATCCATTTCTGGAGCCTGATCTTCCTCTACATCTGGGCCGGACCGCATCATCTCCATTACACGGCGCTGCCGGACTGGGCGCAGACGCTCGGCATGACGTTCTCGATCATGCTGTGGATGCCGTCGTGGGGCGGCATGATCAACGGCCTGATGACGCTTTCAGGCGCTTGGGACCGGCTCAGGACGGATCCGGTGGTGCGTCTTCTCGTGGTGTCGGTGGCCTTCTACGGCATGTCGACCTTCGAAGGGCCGCTGATGTCGATCAAGGCCGTCAACTCGCTCTCCCACTATACGGACTGGACCATCGGGCATGTGCATTCCGGTGCGCTGGGCTGGGTCGGCATGGTGTCGTTCGGCGCCATCTACTGCCTGGTGCCGTGGCTCTGGAAGCGCGAGGGGCTCTATTCTCTGCGTCTCGTCGAGTGGCACTTCTGGATCGCGACCATCGGCATCGTGCTCTACATCTCGTCGATGTGGGTGTCGGGCATCATGCAGGGCCTCATGTGGCGCGCCTACGATCACCTCGGCTTCCTCACCTACTCGTTCGTCGAGACGGTCGAGGCGATGCACTGGCCCTACGTGATCCGGGCGACGGGCGGCCTTCTGTTCGTGATCGGCTCGCTGCTGATGGCCTGGAACGTCTGGAAAACCGTGCGCGGTGACCAGCCGGTCGACCTCAAATCCCAGCCGCGTGTCGCGGCCGCGCCCGAGCTACGCCCCGGCGTCATCGCTACTCCCGCTGAGTGACGGAGAACGTAAAATGAAACTATCGCACGCGTTCTTCGAGAAGAACTCGCTGGTGCTCCTGATCGGCATCCTGATCGTCGTTTCGGTCGGCGGCCTGGTGGAGATTGCGCCGCTCTTCTTCCTCGGATCGACCATCGAGAAAGTGCAGGGGATGCGCCCCTATGCGCCTTTGGAGCTCGCGGGACGCAACATCTACATCCGCGAGGGTTGCTACAACTGCCACAGCCAGATGATCCGGTCCCTGCGCGACGAGGTGGAGCGCTACGGGCACTACAGCCTCGCGGCTGAGAGCATGTACGACCATCCGTTTCAATGGGGCTCAAAGCGCACGGGGCCGGATCTGGCTCGTGTCGGCGGCAAGTACTCGGACGCCTGGCACGTAGACCATATGAAGGCTCCGCGCGAGGTGGTGCCGGGCTCGGTGATGCCAGGCTATCCGTTCCTTGCCGCGCGCAAGATCGATGCGGGCAACATCGCTGCAGACATGAGCGCGCTCAAGCTCGCGGGCGTGCCCTACACCGACGATATGATTGCCAACGCGAGCGCGGACTTCGCGGGGCAGGTCAGTCCCGACTCGAAGGCCGGGAAGGCCGTACTCGAACGCTATCCGAAAGCTCAGGTGCGCAAGTTCGACGGCAATCCGGAAGGTCCGGTGACGGAGATGGACGCGCTGATTGCTTATCTGCAGATGCTCGGCACGCTGGTCGACTTCACGACCTTCGATGCGGCCGGCCCCAACCTGCGGTGAGGGACAAACGATGACGTACGAAGCAATTGCCGGATGTGCGCAGATCGTGGCGATGACCATCTTCGGAACGGTGATGGCGGGCGTGCTCGTTTATGCGCTTCGCCCGGGAAACAAGGCACGGTTCGACGCCGCGGCGCGGCTTCCCCTCGTGCACGACGAAGATGAAGATGAGGGAGGCAAGCACAATGGCCGGACATAAGGAGCTCGATGCGGTCACCGGCGTCGAGACGACCGGGCACGTCTGGGACGGCGACCTCAAGGAGCTGAACAAGCCGCTGCCGAAGTGGTGGCTCTACGTGCTCTACGTCACCATCGTCTGGTCGATCGGATACTGGGTCGCCTATCCGGCCTGGCCGCTCGTCGACGGCTATACGCGCGGCATGCTGGGGTACAGCCAGCGTAGCGAGGTGACGAGAGACGTCGCCGCGGCGAAGGATAGCCAGGCGCGCTTCGTGCAGGCCATCGCCACCAGCCCGCCGGCCGAAATCGAAAAGAACGCCGATCTGATGGAGTTCGTCCTCAGGGGCGGTGCGACCCAGTTTGCCAACAACTGCGCACCTTGCCATGGCCGCGGCGCACAGGGCTTCAAGGGCTATCCCAATCTCAACGACGACGACTGGCTGTGGGGCGGCACGATCGACGGCATCGAGAAGACCATCCAGCATGGTGTGCGCTCGGGGCATGCGGAGGCGCATGTCGGCGACATGCCGCGCTTCGGAATCGACCAGGTGCTGACCAGTGCGCAGATCGTCGACGTGGCCTCGTTTGTCCTCTCGCTCTCGGGCGCGCAGGGCGATGCTGCCGCTATCGAGCGTGGAAAAGCGGTGTTTGGCGAACAGTGCGTTGCCTGCCACGGCGCCGAGGGGAAGGGCATGGTGGAGATGGGGGCGCCGAACCTCACGGACGGGATCTGGCTCTATGGCGGCAGCAAGTCTGAGGTCGAGGAAACGATCCGGGGCGGCCGCTCGGGTGTGATGCCGGCCTGGGAGGGCAAGCTCGATCCCGCGACGATCAAGATGCTCGCCATCTATGTGCACGCGTTGGGTGGCGGAAAGTAGCTAGCCGTCGGAGGCGGCCGTGACCCAGATGGAGCCCATCTCGAAGTTCATTCACACCGAGGCCGCGGAGGCCGCGCCGGGTGTGGCGCGGATCGACGTCGAGGCTGTGTCCTCCAAGGGCGCGCGCAGTCTCTACGCGTCGCGGCAAACCATCTATCCGAAGCGCGCGAAGGGCCGTTTCCGCTCCATCAAATGGGCGGTGATGGTGGTGACGCTCGGCATCTACTACCTCCTGCCGTGGATCCGCTGGGATCGCGGCGAGGGGCGTCCGGATCAGGCATTCCTGCTCGATTTCGAGCATCAGCGCCTCTACTTCGGGCCGATAGAAATCTGGCCGCAGGAACTCTACTTCATCACCGGCATCCTGATCGTGTCGGCGCTGGGGCTGTTTCTCGTCACGTCGATCGCCGGGCGCATGTGGTGCGGGTATGCCTGTCCGCAGACGGTGTGGACCGATCTCATGATCGCCGTCGAGCGGTTCTGGCAGGGCGATCGCAACGCGCGCATGCGTCTCGATCAATCGGCGTGGACCTTTGAGAAGATCTGGAAGAAGACAGCGACGCATGTGACGTGGCTCCTGATCGGCATCGCGACCGGTGGCGTGCTTGTGTTCTATTTCCGCGACGCGCCGACGTTGGCTGCCGAGCTGGTGCAGGGCGATGCTCCGCTCGTCGCCTATGTCTTCATGGGTATCTTCGCGTTCACGACCTATCTGCTCGGCGGCATCGCGCGCGAGCAGGTCTGCATCTACATGTGCCCATGGCCGCGCATCCAGGCCGCCATGTTCGATTCCGAGTCGCTGCTCGTCTCCTACCGCGGCTTCCGTGGCGAGCCGCGCGGCCCGCACAAGAAGGGGCAGCCCTGGCTCAACCGAGGCGACTGCGTCGATTGCAAGGCGTGTGTCGCCGTTTGTCCGATGGGGATCGATATCCGCGACGGGGCGCAGCTCGAGTGCATCCAGTGTGCGCTCTGCATCGATGCCTGCGACGACATCATGGACAAGGTCGGGCGTCCTCAGGGGCTGATCGCCTACGAGACTTTCCGCAACATGGACGCGGTAGCGGAGGCCGACCGCAGGCCGGTGCGCGTCGTGCGGCCGCGTACGGTGCTCTATTCCGTTCTGATCACCCTCGTGCTCGGCATCATGGGCTGGGCATGGGTGACGCGCTCGCCGGTCGAGATCAGCGTCATCGAGGACAGGAACCCGCTGTTCGTCAAGCTTTCCGACGGCGGAATCCGGAATGGATATACGATCAAGATTCTCAACAAAGCGCACGAGCCGCTGCGCTTCCGCGTTGGCGTCGAGGGCATCGCGGAAACGGAAACCTCGATCGTCGGGCTCGCGCGCGGCGACGCGGAGATCGCCGTGGATGCCGATGTCGTGCGTGCTCTCAAGGTCTACGTCACCGTGCCCGCGGGCGCAAAGGGTCATCTCGGCGGTGCCTCGACACCGCTCAAATTCGTGGTCACGGACCTCGCGACGGGCGAACACGTGGTCCGCGACACTGCTTTCAGGAGTCCGGGTCCATGAGAACTTCGAGCGCCAATGATCCGAGACCGGGCGGCCTTTCCGGCTGGCATGTGCTCTCAGTCATGCTCGGCTTCTTCGCGGTCATCATCGTCGCGGACGCGACCATGATCTACAAGGCGGTCTCGACCTTCGGCGGCGTGGACAACGCCAACGCCTATCGCGACGGTCTCGCTTACAATGCACGCATCGCGAGCGAGGCGCGCCAGTCCGCGCAGGGGTGGCGCGACAAGGTGGCGATGCTTGCCGATCCGGCGCGTCTCAAGGTTTCGCTCGCGACAGCAAGCGGTCATGCGCCGGACTCCGTGAAGGTGGAGGCAACGCTGGGCCGGCCGGCCACCAACAGCGCGGATGCCGTTCTGCAGCTCGCCGAAGTCCAGCCTGGCCAGTTCGAGGCGCCGGTGGGGCGCGATCTCGCGCCAGGTACCTGGATCGTGACCGTCAGGGTGCTCCCGGCCGACGCGACGACAGCGGAAGGAGAGCCCCTCTATCGGAACCGGAGGCGCCTGTGGGTCGCGCCCTGACCGCAAGCGTTGCTCCGCCGGATACCGATGGCGGGCGCCTCGGTGAGGCGGCTCGCCCGCAGACGGTTTCGCTCGTGGTCGAGAACATGCACTGCGGCGCTTGTATCGTGACCGTCGAGCGGGCGTTGCGACACATGGCGGGGGTCAGGGACGCGCGCGTCAATCTCTCCGCCAAGCGCGCGACCGTCACCTACGATGCGGCGCTCACAGGAACGCAGCCGATGATCGACGCGCTGGATCGGGAAGGCTATCGCGCGGCCGAATCCGTGGAGACGGCGAGCGAGCTCGACAGCCGTCGCGCCGACGATCTCCTGCGCCGCCTCGGGGTCGCTGGCTTTGCGGCGGCGAATGTGATGCTGCTCTCGGTCTCGGTGTGGGCTGGTGCGGTGAGCGACATGGACCAGACGGTGGCGTCGCTGTTCCATTGGCTATCGGCTTTGATTGCCATGCCGGCGATCGCCTATGCGGCGCAGCCGTTCTTCCGTTCTGCGTCGTCTGCTCTCCGAGTGCGGCGCCTCAACATGGACGTTCCGATCTCGCTCGGCATCACGCTGGCAACGGCCATGAGCCTGTTTCAGACCATCCGTGGCAGCCATCAAGTCTATTTAGATGCCGCGATCATGCTGACGTTCTTCCTTCTCATCGGGCGTCTCCTGGACGAGCAGGTGCGCATCAAGGCGCGCGGGGCGGTCGAGAATCTGATCGGCCTCAAATCGCTGACGGCGACGGTGGTGGATGGAGACGGACGCGTGGAGCGCATGCCGGCACGCGCCCTTGTTCCCGGAATGAAAATCCAGGTGGCGGCGGGCGAGCGCATTCCGGTCGACGGACGCGTCGTTTCGGGGACGACCGACATCGACGAGAGTCTGATCACGGGGGAGACCATGCCCCGCTGGGCGGCTGCTGGAGCCGATGTGCATGCCGGCACGCTCAACATGACGCGCGCCATCAAGATCGAGGCGACGGCGACGGACGACAATACGCTGCTCGCCGAGATCGCGCGTCTCATGCAGGCGGCCGAGCAGGGGCGGGGACAGTATGTGCGCCTTGCCGACCGCGCCGCGCGGGTCTATGCGCCGGCCGTGCATGTTCTCGGCGCGGCGACCTTCATCGGCTGGATGATCGCGGGCGCCGGTTGGGAAACGGCGCTCACCACCGCCATCGCCGTGCTGATCATCACCTGCCCGTGTGCGCTGGCGCTTGCGGTGCCGGCCGTGCAGGTCGCTGCAACCAGCCGGTTGTTCGGAAAGGGCGTGATCGTCAAGGCGGCCGACGGTCTCGAGCGCCTTGCCGAGGTCGATACGGTGGTGTTCGACAAGACGGGTACGCTGACGCGCGGCGAGCCCGTGCTCAAGAACGGGGCGGAAATTTCCGACGAAACCCTTGCCGCGGCGGCGTCCCTCGCGGTCGCGAGCCGCCATCCCTATTCGGTGGCCGTCGCCCGGGCGGCGCGTGACCGTGGATTGGCGGTCGTTGCCGCGCCGGGCGTGCTCGAGGTGCCGGGTTCGGGGCTGATCGCACCCCTTGCGGCGGGTGAGCTGAGGCTCGGCTCCGAGGAATGGGTGAGCGGCACGGATCTGCCGTCGCAAGGTCAAGCCGGATCGCTGTGGTTCCTGGATGCGGAAAGTCGGCGGTTTGCGTTGCGTTTCGAGGATGCGGTTCGGCCGGATGCGTCCGATGTCGTTTCCGTCCTGACGGCGGCCGGCTACGAGGTCTGCTTGTTGTCGGGAGATCGTCCCGCGGCTGTTTCCGATGTGGCGGAACGGGCCGGCATCGCGCAATGGTGGGCGGGTGTGAAGCCGGACGGGAAGATCGACGTGATCGCGGATATGAAGGCCCGCGGCAAGAAGGTGTTGATGGTCGGCGATGGGCTCAACGACGCTCCGGCTCTTGCCGCGGCACATGCGTCCCTTTCGCCATCGACCGCTGCCGACATCAGCCAGACCGCGGCCGACGCGGTGTTCCAGGGCGTTCCGCTGGCGCCTGTGCTCGAAACCATGGCCGTGGCGCGAGCATCGCAACGGATGTCGCTTGAAAACTTCGGAATCGCGATCGGCTACAACATCGTCTTTGTGCCGCTGGCGGTCGCCGGACATGTGACGCCGCTGATCGCAGCCTTGGCCATGTCGCTGTCCTCGATAGCGGTGACCGTCAACGCGCTGCGGCTCAGGACGCGTGCGCTCGCTCTTGCGCCGGTGAGGAGGCCCACATGAGCGCACTCATCTGGCTCATTCCGTGCGCGCTGGCTCTCGGCGGATTGGGGCTCGCCGCTTTCCTGTGGGCCCTCAACTCCGGCCAGTTCTCGGATCTCGAAGGAGCGGGCTGGCGCGCGATCCAGGACGACGAGGATGCGGATCGGGCAGAGGGCCCGCGCGGGCGCCCGGATGCACGCTAGGGAATGGGCTCGACCGGCAGCGTCACGTGGCGGAGCGTGGCGTCGGACGGGTCGGTCTCTGTGCGGAAACCCAGATCGCGGCACATGTCGAGCATGGCCGTATTCTCGGCCAGCACCTCGCCGTGAAGCTCGCGCAAGCCTTCCGTGCGCGCGTAATCGATAAGCTGCTGCATGATCAGCCAGCCCAGGCCTTTGCCTTTGAGGTCGGAGCGCACGATGACGGCGAACTCGGCGCGCGCGTAGTCGGGATCGGCTGCGAGACGCGAAGAGCCGAGCAAGTTGCCCGCTTCCGAAAGTGCGACGAAGGCCATTTCTCGCGCATAGTCGATCTGCGTGAGGCGCGCGAGAAAGCGATGGGAGCGGTCCGGCGCGGCGGTGAAAAAGCGCAGGCGCAAATCGTCGGGGTCGATTTCGGAAAAGAAGCGCTCGTAGAGCGTTTCGTCCTCCGGCCGGACGGGGCGAATGGTCACCGTGCCGACCTCAGCGAGGTGCACGTTCTTCAGCCACTGTGCCGGATATGGGCGGATGGACAGCGGCTGGCGCGGTGAGGCCGCGGCGTCGGCAACGCGCATGCGTGCGTCCAGGGCGATGCAACCCTTGTCGTCGGCGAGCAGGGGGTTGATGTCGAGCTCGCGCAGCTCGGGCAAATCCGCAACGAGGCTGCTCGCGCGCACGAGCACGTCGGCGATGGCGTCGAGGTCGGCGCGGGGACGATTGCGATAGCCTTCGAGCAGCCGGTAGATGCGCGTCTGGGCCATCATATCGCGCGCGAGCTTGTGATCGAGCGGCGGCAGGGCGTGCGCCGTATCCTTGATGACCTCGACCGCCGTTCCGCCTGCGCCGAACAGAAGCGTCGGTCCGAAGGTCTGATCCTCGCTCATGCCGACGATCAACTCGTGCGCTTCCGGCCGTTCGATCATCGGCTCGACCGCCCAGCCCTCGATGTGGGCGTGGGGCATCACCTTCGCGACCGTAGCTGCCATCGCGCGCGCCGTCTCGCGGGCTTCGTCCGCGCTCGTGATGCCGAGGCGAACGCCGCCGACGTCGGACTTGTGGGAGATCTCCTCGGAATGGATCTTGACGACGCAGGCTCGGTATCGGGTAAGGATGTTCTTTGCGGTCTCGGCGACGGCGTCGGGATCGGCGCAAATGATCGTCTCGGCGACAGGAATACCGTAGGCGGCGAGCACCGCCTTGGCTTCGGCTTCGGTCAGCATCGATCGCCCTCGCGCCAGAGCGCCGCCGATGACGTTGCGCGCCTTGGCGCGGTCGACATCCGATCCGGAAGGCTGGACCGTCGGCGTGGACATCAGCTCGTCCTGCGAGCGGCGATAGCGGACGAGCTGCATGAAGCCGTCGATGGCCGAAGCGGGGGTCTCGAATGTGGGGATGCGCGCGGTCCTGAACTGGCGACGGCTTTCCGTCGCCGCGCCATCGCCGAGCCAGTTGGTGATCACGGGTTTCGTCCGGCAGCGGCCGGAGGCGCCGGAAATCGCCTTGAGCACGGCTGCGGCGGCGCTCTCGCTCGAGGCCAGCGCCGTCGGGCAGTTGATGACGAGAACCGCGTCCGAGGCCGGATCGGCAAGCAGCGCGCTCATTGCCGCCTCGTAACGATCGGGACCGGCATCGCCGATGATGTCGACGGGATTGCCCTTGGACCAGGTCGGCGGGAGCACGGTATCGAGCGCGGCGACGGTCGCCGGATCGAGTTCTGCGAGCGTGCCGCGGTAGTCCTCCAGCCGATCTGCCGCGAGAACGCCCGCGCCGCCGCCGTTAGTGAGGATGGCGAGGCGCTCGCCTTCGAGGCGCGGCGTGAAGGAGAGTATCTCGGCGGCCTCGAACAGTCCGTCGAGGTCCCCGACGCGGACGAGGCCGGCGCGGCGGAAAGCGGCATCGTAGACGGCGTCCGAGCCTGACAGCGCTCCGGTGTGGGAACGCGCGGCTTTGGCACCGGCCGCGTGGCGGCCCGATTTGAGGACGATCACCGGCTTGGCGCGCGCCGCGCGTCGCGCCGCCGACATGAACTTCGCCGCGTGCGTCACCTGCTCGATGTAGAGCAGGATGGCGCGGGTTTCGGGATCACCGGCGAGATAGTCGAGGGCATCGCCGAGATCGACGTCCGCCATCTCGCCCATGGATGCAACCTTGGAGAAGCCGATGCCGCGAGCGTGCGCCCAATCGATCACAGCCGTCACGAGCGCGCCCGACTGCGAAAGGAATGCGAGATCGCCCTTGAGAGGCATGAGCTGGGCGAAGCTGGCGTTGATGCCCAGTCGCGGGAGAATGAGGCCGACGCAGTTGGGTCCGAGAACGCGCAGGCAGGACGGCCGGGCCGCTTCGAGCATCCGCGTGCGCAGGTCCGCGTCGATGCCGGCGGTGATGACGACGGCGGCCTTGGTGCCGTGCGCCGCCAGCTCCGCAATCACGCCGGGCACGGTCGACGGCGGGGTCGTGATCACGGCGAGATCGGGTGCGCGCGGCAACTTCGAAGCCGAGGCATAGCAAGGTGCCCCGTCGATCGAGGTGTGCCGAGGGTTGACCAACCAAATGTCGCCGGCAAATCCGCCGCTGCGAAGGTTCGACGCCACGATCCGGCCTACGCTGCCTGCCTGCGGACTGGCGCCGACGAGGGCGACAGACGAAGGCGCAAAGAGGGGATCGAGGTTTCGAACCGACATTGAGACCTATCCTTCGAAGCATTCTGGCTCGCGACGTCGCGCCTGCGCGCACGTTCAACGCGGAAGTTTTCTAGCCGGGTTATACGGAATATTTCTTGCGCGATCGGGTCTCGGCGTTGCGGCCGATCAACCTTGCGCCGTTTCGTCGCCGGAGGGGAGGCGGACGCGCTCGCACGCTCTCGTCGTGCAACTCTGGCAGCAGTCGTCGTCGGGCGGCGGCTGGTCAAAGGCGCGCTGTTTCGGCTGGACAACGTCGTGCGTGAGCAGGAGGTCGCATTTTGCGTCGAGAAGGGTGCGCGAAACTCTGAGCAATTGCTCGGCCCCGGGAGCGTAAACGATAACGACGGTCGCCCCGGTTGCAAGGTGATGAACGAGGTTCTGGAATAGTGCTTGCGAACCCGCCGGGTGTGGTTTGCCCACCCGTGCGGCCGAATCGGCTCCCAACACGGCGAAGACCGCCGACGTGCTCAGCGCCTCGGCTACTCTCGATGGCAGGGTTGCGGACGTGTCGAGATAGCGCGTGATCACGTGGCCAAAGCCAAAGGACGCTGCCCTGGCCTTGTCGGTGTCGGAGGTCACCAGCACCTCGCAGGTTGCGGTATCCAGCCGGGACACCGCCGCATATGCCTCCGCCGGTTCCTTGAATATTCCGACGACGTATCGGTTGCGCGTGCCATCCGTCGAAGGGAGCCCCAGCGGAGGCTGGGATGCGGCAGCCACAACCGATCCCGCCGCCGCGCCGGCTGGAAGGGAAGCTCGTGTCTCGGCGCCCTCTGGCAATGTCAAACTTGCCCACCCTCTCGCAATGGTCTCCTCCGGCGGCCGCGGGACGGGCTAACCCGGAGATTTTCCGTTGTGAGCAAAGCCTGCTTGCGTATCCGGCGTATGCCGTGATTGTGAGATTGTGTGACATGATGTGACAGCGGCCCCGGGGGATCGGGCTGCTAGAGAACTCGCGATCCAACGAAGCCTTTCGATGATGGCCGAAAACATTCTGATCGTGGACGACGAGCCCGAGGTGAGGGCGCTCCTGCGTACGGGGCTCGAGGCCGAAGGCTTCGTGGTCGCGGAAGCGGGCAACGGTGCCGAGGCGGAGGCGCAACTCGCGGCGCATCCGATCAGCCTGTTGACGCTGGATCTCAAGCTCGGGGGCGAGGATGGCCTCAAGCTCGCGCGCGATCTCAGGACCAGACGCAATACGCCGATCATCATGATCACGGGCAAGGGCGACGCCATCGATCGTGTCGTCGGTCTCGAGCTGGGGGCGGACGACTATATCGCCAAGCCGTTCCTCATGCGCGAGGTGGTGGCGCGGGTGCGCGCCGTGCTGCGCCGCTATCAGAAAGTCGAGGCGCAGGTTATGTCGCCTGACGCGGCCGTTGCGGACGGGATGCGGTATGTCTTCGATGGCTGGAGCATGGACACGCTCCGCCGGGAGGTGCGCAACCCCGAAGGCGTGATATGCGATCTGACCACGGGCGAGTTCAACCTGCTTGCGACCTTGATCCAGCGGCCAGGCCGCGTCCTGTCGCGGGACGAGCTAATGGATCTGCTCAAGGGGCATGATTGGACGCCCATGGACCGCTCGATCGACGGGCTGGTCGCACGGCTGCGCAAGAAGATCGAGCCGGAGAGCGAGCGTCCGCAACTCATCAAAACGGTACGCGGCGTGGGCTATGTTTTCGCCGGAGCCGTGAAGCGGCTCTAGAAAGCCCTTTGCTCCTAAATGGGAAGCTAGCGCCGCAGTGCGTCGCGCAGGGCGATGGCGAGGTCCGCCCGCTTGTACGGTTTACGCAGGATCGCCATCTCCGCTGTCTCGGGCTTTGCCTCCTCGGCCGCGTAGCCCGTGGTGAGCAGAACTTTAACGCGCGGCGCATGCTCGGCGACCCAGCGGGCGACGTCGTAACCCGATACGCCGCCTGCCATGACGATGTCGCTCAGCACGACCTGAACGTCGGCGCCCTGCTCCAGCATGCGGATGGCTGCTGCCCCGCTCTCGGCTTCGAGCGCGACATAACCCAATCCCTCGACGCGCTGCATGGTCAGCTCGCGCACCTCGGGATTGTCCTCGACGACGAGCACCGCTTCGCTGTTCTCGGAGAGGGGTACAGGCTCGGCCGGTCCGGTGTTCTCTGCGGAAGCCTCGGTTGCGCGCGGCAGATAGATGTTGACTGTCGTGCCCTGCCCAGCGGTGCTGGCGATCGTCGCGTGCCCGCCGGACTGCTCCGCGAATCCATACACCGTGCTGAGGCCAAGGCCGGTGCCGCGTCCGGTTTCCTTGGTGGTGAAGAAGGGTTCGAATGCGCGCTCAAGCACGTCCGGTGGCATGCCGTGACCGGTGTCGCTGACGGAGATCAATACGAATTCCCCGCCTCCGGCGATGCCGGCGTCCTCAGCGGATACATTGCGGCTCTCGATGACCAGGTCACCGCCGCTCGGCATGGCGTCGCGCGCGTTGATGGCGAGGTTCAGAATCGCATTTTCGAGCTCGCTCGCATCGGCGCGCGTGCGCCATAGATTTCCTGCGAGCACGGTCGTCAGAGCGACGGGCTCTCCGAGCGAGCGCTGCAGGATTTCGGTCAGGTTGAGGATCATCTCGTTGACGTCGAGGATCTGCGGCGTGAGCCGGCGGCGGCGCGCGAACGTCAGGAGGCGTTTGGTCAGTGCCGCACCCATGTCGGCGGCGTCGGCGGCCCGTTTCAGCAGCGCGGTCTGTTTGGTTTCGTCCAGCTCGTTGCCGAGCAGCTCCAGGTTGCCGGTGATGATCGTCAGAAGATTGTTGAAATCGTGTGCGACGCCGCCGGTCAACTGGCCGAATGCTTCCATGCGCTGGGCTTGGATCAGCGCTGCGTGCGCTTCCTCACGGCGCTTGATCTCGGCTTCGAGCGCGCGCGTGCGATCCGCAACACGGGCTTCGAGCTGGCTGTTGGCGGCGGCCAGCGCGGCCTCTGCCGCTTTTCTGTCCGTCACGTCGCGGAGCACGACCATGTAGGCTTTGCGGCCGGAGATCACCTGCTTGGCGATTGAGGCTTCGGCCGGAAACTCCGAGCCGTCCTTGCGGCGCGCGAAGATCGCCTGACGCTCTCCCATCTTGCGCGCTGCGACGGGTGAAGTGGAAAAGTCGGCGACGTGGTGCCTGTGGTTGGATCGCATGCGCTCCGGGATCAGCAGATCCAGCGGCTGGCCGACGATCTCGTCCGGCGCATAGCCGAAAATGGCAGCCGCGCCGTCATTGAACAGCGTGATGTGCAGCTTCTCGTCGAGGGAGATGATTGCGTCCGCCGCGATGGCCAGAATGGCCGAAATCTGAGACTGGGCCAGTGCGGCGCTGCTTGCCGCTGCGTCGTCAGTTGGCGGTACGTCATCAGCCATGGCAAATCCGGATCAACGTCGTGTTGTCCGAGCCTTAGATCAATCGAAAACGGGGGACAAGGAACTTTGCGCCGCGTTTGAAAGGACGTGCACGTTGTGATGGATCGAAGCGGCGCGGCGATCTGTGTCCGTTGCAGCTCGTGATGGTCCCTCACTGTGCGAGGAGGCTGCGCAGGTAGGCTACGACCCCATCGATCTCCTCCGGCGCGAGAACGAATTCTGGCATGTCGGGATGCCCCGACATGATGCCTTCGGCCAGCGACTCGGCCAGGTCCTCCGGCGGATAGCGCTTGACGATGTCGCGGAAGGGCGGGGCATCGGAGCGCGGGCTCTTGCCCTCGGGGCCTATTGCATGGCAGCGGGCGCAGCGCGTCTCGAGTGCGTGGCGGCCTTTGTCATCCAAGGTCGGCTCGGCCAGGGCGGCACTGCAGCAGGTTGTCACTGCGAATAACGCGGCCAAGGTGGACAATGCGTTCGTGCCCGTCATTTCTTGGCCACTCGCAGGCTCATGATGTAGGCGATGAGGTTGTCGCGCGCCTCCGCCGGAATGATGAAGTCGGGCATGGTCGGGTGCGACGTCTGCAGCCACACGGCGAGTGCGCGTTCGGTGATGCCCGGGGTGTTGGCCACGACCGAGAAGTCGGGGGCGTCAACGTTGGGTGAGAAGTCCTCGCGCGCGGCTTCGACGCCGTGGCATTCGCCGCAATGGGCTCGCGCGTATTCGCGGCCGGCGTCGACGTTGCCGAGTTGCTCGGCCGCTGCGGTGTGCGCCATGAGTTGCATCGTGAGCGCGACCGCGATCAGTATCGTTCGCATGAATCGGTTCTCCAGTATCCGTTAACGATGCTATCGCCGGGATCAGGACCCGATCTTGATCTGGGTCAACGTTGCGTTCGCGCTAGGGGCGCAGATGGCTTCGTTCCGGCCCTGGGGCAGCCAGACCGTCAGAAACCCAAGGATCGCGATTGCGAGGCCGGCGGTGACGCGCAATGCCCGACGCCGCGCCGCGGCAACGAGGGTGCGAATTCCCACTGTCGTGGCGAGCAAACCGGGCAACGTACCGAGGCCGAACGCCGCCATGACGGTGCCGCCGCCGAGCGCCGATCCGCTCAGCATGGCCGTGAAAAGTGCCCCGTAGACCATGGCGCACGGCATCAAACCCCAAGTGAGGCCTCCGGCGAGAGCGGTCGCGCCGCGGCCCGGCAGGGGAGACGCGAGGCGCGCGAGACGGTTGGCCATCGGGGCCATCACGCGATCCATGGCGGATATCGGTGGAAGGAGCCCCGCGGTCGAGAGCCCGATCCACATCAACGCCGCGGCGCCCGCCCATTGTATGAAGCGGAATGCGATTTCCCGGTCGAGCCAGCCGATGGCCGGTGCACCAAGCGCGCCGACGAGAGTGCCTGCGAGAACATACGAGACGATGCGGCCGGCATGGGTCAGTGCGGCGAGGCGAATCCCCTCTGCGGCATTGCGCGGCGCGCCGAGGTGGAGCAAGCCGGCAGCGATGCTGCCACACATGCCGGCGCAGTGGAGGGTGCTCGCAAGACCGAGGGCGAAACCGCCAGCGAGCGTGAGGGCTAGCGATTGCACGGCCTCATCCTTGCTTTGCCGGACGCGTCGCGCATCCGATCACGGCAGGGATCATGACGGCGAGCAGCGCGCCGAGGCCGAGCGTCTCCAGGCTCGGGACGAAAGGATGCGCGAAAAGCCCCGATCCCCAGGCACAGAGGGCGATGAACGCCGGGATTGCGATGGTGTAAAGCATCCAAGCGGGCCGTCCGGCCTCGCGGAGGCGCTTGGCAGAAAGTGCCACGAAGGCGAAGAGGACGAGCGACATCCACAGGAAGGCCGCCATGGTCGGGATGTCGGGATTGGCGTAGGCGCTTTCGTCGAAGCTGTTGTCATTGAAAAGGGCGATGCCGCCAAAGGCGGCGAGGGCCAGAACCAGCGTTCCCAGCAGCCATTCCCGGCGGTTCGCCCGATCGGAAAAGGAGAAGAACAGGTCGATGACGTAGCCGCTCACGTTGGCGCTCCGATGCTTTTGCCCCATAGCCTTAGACACGAACCGAGGGGTGCGGTTTGACCGGCGTCAAGGTTCGGCGCTTGCCGGCGTGCAAATGTCGGTCATCGCCTGGATTGTCTGGAGGCATTATGCGCACGGTGCTCTTCGCGGCCGCGTTTTCGACTGTTGTCGTCGTGGGTGGGCTGGCCGCCGTGGCGGCGGACGACCCGCTCGGGCCCAATGAAGGGCCATGGCGGATCGTGCTCAAGGAGCAGCTCAAGGCGGAGAAGGACTGTGCGCTCAACGAGGTGCTGACCTACCAGGAAATTCCGCTGGGCGAGGACACGGGCGTGGACGGGCGCATTTCCTGTTTCGACGGTCGCGAATTCACGTTCACGCGCAAGGGCGCGCATCAGAAATTTTCACTCGAGGTTTGCGCTCCGAGCGTGTGCTAGCGCTATTCCCAAACATCCAGGATCAGGTTGACCGGGAAAGCGGGCGTGGTTCGCGCCGCGGCCCATCGGTCGAATCTGTCGCAATCGTGCGGCTCGAGCTCGGCCGGAAGCAGATGCTCCAGCGTACTCTCCGCGCTCGCGTGGCGGCGCCGCAGAGTCAGCGTTTCCTCGATGCTCACCATGACGGCGGTGCCCGCGATCTGCCTGCCCCCGGCCAGGGTTCCCAGGATGGCGGCCGTTTCGCGATTGCGCTTGCCGATCTCCACGTGCTCGCGGCGGAGGTGTTCGAGCAGGGTGCGCAGCTCGGCTGCCGGCGTGCCGTTTGCGGCCATAATCTCAAACAGGACGTCTTCCTGGAAGCTCGCGTGCTCTTCCCAGCTCGGCTCCAGCACGGCGCACAGAACCCGCACGAGATGCGACCCGACCCGGGACGGCACTCCGGCGGCGAGACTTTCCAGCGCGAGGTCGATCTCGCCCTGCAGCAGGCGATCCGCGGCGTGCCTCTGCTCCAGCGCGAGGCGGGTGGATGTGGCTTTTCGAGATCGCATGTCAGCCTTCCAAGATCGGACGGCCGAACATAACGTCGCAGGCTAAGGAGCCCCTTGATTGAGATCATAGGGCGAGCGTGGGCGTCGGATTAGAGGCCCTGTTACAAACTCTCACAATTCGTTACGCGCTCTGCATACGGTTGGTTCGCAACGCACCTTTAATCCCAGCATCGCACCAGCGGCAATCCGCACGATCTAGCGGCCGAGGAGAGACGATGCTCGCGATCAACACGTCTGAGACAAGCCCCTACATGCAGTCGTTCCGCCAGGAGTCCCGAGGGGGGCGGGCGCTCGATGACCGCCTGCAACAGGCATCGGAACGCAGGCTCGAGGCCAAGGAGCACGTGTTCTGCGAGGGCGATCAGCGGACGCATGTGTACCGGGTCGAGGATGGCGTCATCGCCATCTACAAGACGCTCTTCGACGGCCGGCGGCGGATCATCGATTTTGCCTATCCGGGCGACTATATCGGGCTTGGTGTGCTCGGCGAACACATTATGAGCGCGCAGGCGACGTGTGCGTCGAAGGTGCGCTGCTTCTCGGCGTCGGCCCTCGAGAGCCTTGCAGAAACCGACGCGTCGCTGGCGCTCAAACTCTATAAGTCCGTGTGCCAGGACCTGGTGGCGGCACGGAGCCTTCTCGTCACCGTCGGGCAGCGTAGCGCTATCGAGCGTGTTGCTGCGTTCCTGCTCGCACTGCATCGCCGCGGCGGTGAAGGTTCGAAGGGCGTGGTCAAGCTCGCCATGCGGCGCAGCGACATCGCCGATCTTCTGGGTCTTACCATCGAGACGGTCAGCCGTACGCTGACCAAGCTGCGGGAGATGCAGGTCATCGATGTCGAACAGGGAGGAACGACGGTGAAGCTTCGGGACGTTCCGCGGCTTGCCGACCTCGCCAACGAGTAACGATCGAGATCGCGGCAGGCTCTCTCGCCGCGTTGGACTGGCCGGCTCCAAGCCCGCAAACGTGCTGCCCTCGCCGAAGGGCGGCTATGGCGGGTGGGGCCGGTCTCTCTTTTTTGTACACTGCTCCCGTCAAGCCGGAACGAAAGCGCCGTGCGGCACGAGGCCGGGCGTGACGTAGGCGTGGTGCAGCGCGTCGAGTTGCGCCCAGAGCGTATTGCACTTGAAACGGACGGCGGCTACGCAGGCTTCCTGCTCGGCGCGGGTGCGCGCATTCTTCTTGACAAATTCCAGGGCGAAGTCGGCGTCGCGCGGCGCTTGCGTCAGACGCCGCTTGAAGTATGCCAACACGGTATCATCGATAAAGTCGTAGTTTTCGAGCATGCCGGCGATGCGCTCACGATGGATGGACGGGGCAAACAGCTCGGTCAGCGACGAGGCGACGGCCACGACGAGGGGCTGCTCGACCACGAAGCGGACGTAAGCCTCGACGGCGAAACGGGTCGCGGGCAGGGCGCGGGCCATGCTCGTCACGTCGTCGCGATCGAGCCCGAGGCCGTCTGTCAACACCAGCCAGCGCTCGATGCCGCCGGGCTCCTCGCCGAGGCCATCGTGGTCATGAATACGATGGATCCATTCGCGGCGCAGCTCGCGGTCGTGGACGCGGCTCATCAGTGCGGCGTCCTTGCGTGGCACTCCGGCCTGATAGCAGTAGCGATTGAGCGCCCAGGCCTGGACCTGTCCCTTGGTCAGCTTGCCGCCGTGCAAGAGCTTATGAAAGGGGTGCTTGTCGTGATAGCGCTCGGCTCCGACGGCACGGATCGCCGCTTCGAAGTCGGCTTCGCTCAACGGCGGCTCGGTGGCGAATTTCAGCGGTGCAAGCTCGGTCATGGGTGTGTCTCCGGATATGAGGAGCACACCCTGCGAGTGGTGCGTGGGGCCGCGTTTGATTGCCGTCAACGCGTGGGCATCACATCATGGTGACCGCGTTTCTTCATTGGGAGGTAGCGCAGGGCAAGGCGGGGGTGCAGTAGCGGACGACCGCGAATTCCGGCATGGCGGGCGGCATGAAGTGCCGAGGCGTCTGTTGATTGCCGGTTCGTTCTATTACCTGATCGGCCACAAACCGCCCGAGCTCCTCGAACTGGAGCACAGCGGGATTTCGACGGTTTGCCTTGCCCGACAGGCCGAGCAAGACCGCTTCTGTGAAATAGCCGTGAGGCGGAGATTCGCGTGCGTCCTGCTGGGGGCCGGTCGATGAATAGACCGCGAGGTTCCTCGAGACCATGTAGTTCGTGACGCCGTAATCGAATACGTGGGAAGAACGACACGCGTCCAAAAACACGATTTTTCGCCCATTGCCGGCGTCGAGAGCGCTCTGGAACGTGCTCCACGGCACGGTGCTCGCCTCCGTATAGCCGTTGGCGTCCTTGTTGGCGTCGAGAGGAAGAAAGACGAATCCGGGAGCGTGAGCGGTGCGATTGGTGCCGTGGCCGGCGAGGAACAAGACAATCGTGTCATTTGGCCCAGCTTGACTGAAAGCGCCAAGCGCCTTGACGATGTTGTCGTGCGTCGGTTCGCGGACATCGAAGCGTCTGACATCGAGCTTGTCGAGGCGAGGATTGTCCACGAGCACGATGGGGTGGACGCTCTTGTGATTGTTTCTGAGCAGGCCTTCCATGGCGAGCGCAAACTCTGTGGCATCGTCTCGTGCAAACTGGAGAGCGCGGGTCGGCGGCTTGTACCCGTTCACACCGATCGCCACGATGTAAGCCTTTTCGCGGAAGTCGAGAGGGCCGGTGCTGGCATCGAGGATCACGGGGACGCGCCAATCGCGCTGAGGGCGAGTCTTGGTGATCGGAATAATGATGACGTTGTTGTAGCCGGCGAACAGAGGAACCTCGAGCGTCGCACGCCGACGTGCTGCGTCGGTTGCATCCGCTGTCGGTATGTCGACGACCTGATTTCCGTTCACCCAGACCTCGAACCTCTCGATGTCCGCGGTGTTGTCCAGCAGATCTAGGACAACATTCACGCGCCCGTTTTTCGTCCGCACGGGCGCGTTTGGGTCGAAAGGGCTTCGAGGTTCCCTTACGCGAAGGTCTGGAGGGCTGCGACTTCGGAGGTCCTCCAGTGAGAAGTCGGGGAGGCTTCCGGCGGCGCGGAACTCGGAGACAGCGGCCTCCGAACTGGCGAGCACGATTGCGCGCGCCACCAGCTCGCGATTGTGAAAGAAGGTCCGCACTTCGCCGGCGGTGACGAAGTCGGCGCTCTTGTCCGGTCCGCGGTCGATATGCCAGCCGATCAGATTCTCGCCGGCCGGTGCGGCGCCGAAATAACCCTGCGGGGTCCACATGATCCAGCGGTCGTCGTCCGGCAGGTGAAGAAGAGAGACGATCAACTCGCCGGTCTTGCTGTTCCAGAGGCGGACCGTCTGGTCGATGCTGCCGGAGGCGATGAAGCGGCCGTCGGGAGAGACGGCAACGGCGGGAACGTCGCCGTCATGGCCGTCGAGCTTCTTTATCTGTTTGCCGTCGAGCGTCAGCGTTTCGAGCATGTTATTGCGGCCGCCGGAGACGATCCAGGACCCCGACGGATCGAAGGAGAAGCTGTAGTACTCGGTGCCGTTCTTGTTGCTGCGCTTCGAGATCTCGGTCGACTCGCCGTTACGCTCGACGAGCAAGCGAGACAGGTTGTCCCTGGTGGTCGCCTGCTTCTCGCTGCGCAGAGAGCCGGTCGGGGTGCGCAGGAGCGCGCGTGTCTCGATGGGCGTGATGCCTGTTCCCTTCTCGTCCAGCCATGGGGCCTGCTTGAGCGGGAACGGGTCGCCGAGGGTCGGCAGCCGTTCGTCCGGCAGGCGGATGGCGTGGCTCAAGGGTCCCATGACATCGGGGCAGGCTTGAGTGCCGACGCAAGGGTCGCTGTATCCCCAGGCGAGATAGGTGCCGGCTGCCTTGGCGTTGTCCGGCGTTTGCAGGAAGCCGACGCTCCAGACCGTGCGTCCGCCGCCCTGCAGCAACCGCGAGGCCTTGATCGGTGCCTTCTTCTGCTCGGCTTCGGTCAGCGACCAGAGATGAATGGCATTGGCGTTGCCGCCGACGGAGGCGATTTGCGTCCCGTCCGGCGAGACGGCGACGCCCTGCACGACGTTGTCATGGCCTTCGTAGGCTGCCGTCTGGGTCTTGCTCGCGACGTCCCAGACCGTGACGACATAGGGCTCTTTGCCGGAGGCGACGGCCAAGCGGGTGGCGCTGGGTCCCGCGCCGAATGCAAGATCGGCCACCCTGCGCCAGGTCGGGATCGTCCATTGTAGCTCGTCGACGGCCGGCCACGCGCGTATGCGAACGATGCCATCGTCGCCCGCCGTTGCAATACGTGTTCCGTCACCCGATACGGCGAGCGCCGTCTCTGGCTTCTCCGACTTCACGAAGCGTTCGAGGGTGAGCGGGGCGCGCTTGAACACGCGTAGTCCGTCATAGGCGGTGGCGACGAGATGATCCGGATCAGGGAACGCCAGCCGCCAGATGGCTTTGCTCGTCCCTTCGATGGCGTTGTCGATGTGGGCGACCTCGCGGCGCGTGGTCATACTCCAGATCTTCACGGCCCCCTTGTCGTCGCCCGACGCCAGCCATTGACCGTCCTTGGACATGGTCAGGCTCCTCACCCAGCCCGTGTGGCCCGTGAGACGGCCGATCTGGTCGCCGCTGGTGAGATCGATCAGCCTGATATCTCCACGGTCGGCGACGGTCGGCCCCAGAGCGCCACCGACAGCGGCGAGCGCGCCATCGGGAGACACTGCCAGCGCGAACAGCTTGCCGACGTTGCCCTCTCCGCGCATGCCGCGGACGACGCGCTGCTCTCCTGTCTCCGTGGACCAGATCCGCATCGTCCTGTCGGAGGAGACCGAGACAATCGATTGGCCGGTGGGCGTGAAGGCATGTGCCCAGATCAAGGCGCGGTGCCCGCCCGGGTCGGTGTCCGGCACAGGCTTGGCGTCGGCTGCCGGCGCGGCCGGCGGCGAGTCGCCCCCGCCAGCGGTCGCCGGCGAGATTGAACACAGCATGAGCACGACGGCGCACGCCACCGCGCAAACTGTGGACCAGCCTAACCGGTATCTGTTCTGAGCTACGACCATTCGGTCACCGATGACGCATACACCTGAGAATTCGGCGCCGACCTTCATCCGCCAACGCTTCGTGGCTCGTGCTCCGAGAGCGCGGGATACCCAACCAGGGTCGCCCGCGTCCGGTTCCTACTTCTTTTCTCCGCTTCCGCCCGAGCTATCGCTATCCTTCTTGGTGCCGCTGGGCGGCGGCTCGTCGTCCGAGTCACCGGGGTCGTCAGGGTTCTCGCCAAGGAAGTTCCCGCCGCCGATCTTGGAGATGTCGAGGAACAGCTCCTCGGGACTCTTGCCTGCCTTCTTGGCCAGTTCATCCAGCAACGCCTTTTTCTCGGGCGTGAACTTTTCTTCGATGAACTGCTTTGCCTTGCCGATCTCCTCCTCCGTGTAGGCGAAGGCACCATAGGAACCTGCGCTGGAGAGAATTGCGAACGCACAAAGCGCAATCGCGTATTGCTTGAACATGCATAATGCTCCCGGATAACGAGGCAGAACAAAACGTCGATGAAACAAAGAAAGGAGGCTCGAACAAATTCGATCAGCTCCATCAATCCTGCCGCATGGAAACGTTGTCAAGGGCGCTTGCTTCCTTCGGTCGTCGACATACGCGCGCCGTGTAACCGTCTTGAGGCGGCATCGGTGAAAGTGCACAGTTCCGCGAAATTCGGAATGATCATGCTCAACTTGCGGCCGGCCGAGTAGCAAGCCGCGTGCGGAGTGACCGGAAGGCCACGGGTCGGACTTTTGCTCATGCTTTCGCGTTGACCGGTCCGTGCAGGGAGTATACGTTTTTTCGATACTCGATCTATGTGTAATCAGTCAGTTTTCGGGGGGCGCTCGTGCCGGAGCGCGGGTTTAGCGTCGGCGGTTTGCGTGCCATAGCCGAGCGACCGAATTGGGGGTTGCGCTTGGCCGTGCTGCGACGCCTTTTGTGCTGCTCGCTTTCGGTTGCGAGCCTCTCTCTGTCTTTCCCTCTCCTCTTTTCGCGGTTGGCCTTCGCGCAGGAGAGCGTGACGGCGTCCCAGCTCGCGCCCTCCGTCATCGATCAGAGCCGTGTCGCTGCCGATCTCGATGCGGTGCAGCGCGACAAGGGTACGACACAGATCTGGTCGTTCAACGAGCGCTCGAAGTCGACCTTGGATGCGACGCCGGTGCCGCTGTTCCTGCCAACCGAGGTTGTGTCCGACCTTGCCGGTGGTTCGGAAAAGAAGGGCGGCGTTCTCAAACAAAGCGGCGAGGAAGAGAGCGAAAGCCGCATCATGGTTTTCGCGAACGAGTATTTCGTCATCCGCCAGTTCAAGGACTATCGCCTGACGATCCACGGTACGCGACAGGCCTTCACGACCGATGGCGACGTGGCGTCGCGAAAGGCGCAAACGACGGCGACTCCCGACTACGATACCGGCTTCACGGCGACCTACGCGGGTGGACAAATAAACTTCGGCTACGCAGGCGCCGATTATACCGCGGAGTTCGAATGTCCCGACGCCGTTCCGGGATGCATCTCGGAGGAGGAAGCGGTCAAGGTGGTGCGGCAGCTCGCGCTTTGCGGTGCGGACGGACGGTGCATCGATAACGGTACGGGGCTGATAAAAAAATGAGGATCTGCCGTACCTTTGCGAGTCTCGTTCTTGTGCTGACGGGTGCATTGCTCGGCCTCGCTTCGGCAGCGCTGGCGCAGTCCGGCGGCACATTCCGCGTCAATCCCCCCGGCGTGCTGAAAGACGGCTACGGCGAGGGTGTCCAGGATTACACCCTGTATGCTCCGGGAGCGCGATTCCCGATCGATGCGCCGACGACCACGCTCAACTCCCAACTGCGCAATCCCGGCGGTATGTTTTATGCCGGCAGTGAGTGCAGCGGGGGCAACTACGACGAGACGTGGTGGGATACCTACTGCGAGAAACGGAGCGGCAAGAACCGGGCCTCGCTCTGCAAGAGCAATGCGATCCATCAAGGGCTCGATATTCGTGGCGGCAGCGCCGAGACGTGCGCGGCCATGAAACGGGGCAAGACAAACCTGGTGCCCGTCGTCGCCGTCTACGACGGGGATATCTTCGACGCCAGCGGCTACACGGTGAAGCTGCGGACCGACCGCGGCGTATTCAGCTACCTGCATCTCAACATGAACGGTCTGGCGTTCCGGAAAAGCGATCTTCCCCTCGCGGTCAAGGCCGGACAGCTGATCGGCTACATGGACAACGACTTCGGGAAAGTCAGCACAACTTATCACCTGCATCTCGAGCACAGGATTACGCTGGCGGGGAAGGGCACCGTCCCCGTTCCGCTCTATTGTGACATGGTGCTTGCCTACGAGCGCGATCGCGGCAAGAAGGCGGTCATGGTGGGGGGAGGACGCCGTTGCGACGGCGGTGTCGATCCCGTCGAGAGCGTGCCGACGGATTCGCAGCCTCCGCAGCCGGCAACGGACGAGGTCGCGGAGGGTCCCAAGCCGGAGCCCAAGCAGCCGCCACCTACCTCCGGGTCCGGGACGACGGAGCCGGCGATCGCGAGCCGGTGGATGCACAACGGCTCCGAGATGGGGCTCGTTTCCAAGGGGGATGAACGGGAATTCGTCTACCTCAAACCGCGCTCCAGTCTCGGTTCGCTGGTGCAACCGGGAACGGTGCTCTTCTCCGGACGCAAAGTCGGTGACAGCTACGAAGGCAAGGCCAAGGTTTTCAAGAGCGGCTGCGAGCCGACGCCCTATGAGGTCAAGGGGCCTGTCCAGAACGAAGGCAAGACCGTGGTGCTGCGCGGCGTGCGGCTCATTCCGGACGATTCCTGCAAGGTCGCCCGGCAGTACAACGATACGCTCGTGTTCCAGTTCTCCGGCGATGCTGGCGGCGGCGCGGAGGCACCCGAGCAAGCACAGGGACAAGGACAGATTCCGGCACCTGATGTCCCGCCGCCCGATGCGACCGTATCGTCCAATCCGGCGGAGCCCGAGACTTCCTCCGATATCGCGTCCGGCGCAGCGAGCCTGCAAAGCACGGCGCTCACGCTCATTGCGGCGTCGCAATGCAAGCGTTTGGAGTGCGTGGACCGGGCTGCGTTCATGGCCGGCTATGGCCTGCTTTACAAGAAGCTGCAGGGCAAAGAGCTCAACGCGTATCAGGTCGCGGCACTGAACAGTTTGCTCAATGTGTGGGATACGGTCGATGCGCTGAAAAATCCGCTGCGCCTCGCCTATATTCTCGCGACCGTCTATCACGAGTCCTTCCATCTCATCTATCCGATCCGCGAATGCAAATGCACGAGCGACGCCGGTTCGATCGCGTGCGTGAAGCGTCTCTACGACAAGGGAAAGGCGTCGGCTTATCATCTCCGGGACAGGAAGACTCACCAGTCCTACTACGGGCGCGGGCAAACACAGCTCACGCTCAAGGACAACTTCCTGCGTATTGGGAGAAACCTGGGATTGCCGGTCGATATCGTCGCCAATCCGGACGAGGCGTTGAGGCTCGACGTCTCGGCGCGCAATGCCGTGCTGGGTCTCTACGAGGGCTGGTACCGCGCGCCGCGCAACTCCTACTGCAAGGGGTGCTGGCTGGGGCTCAAGAACATCCCATTCCTCTCCGACTTCGATTGGCTGGCGGCGCGTGACGTGCTGATCTCGCAGCGCCGCCATTCCGATCGCGTGGCCGAGCATGGAAAGCAGATCGCCAAGCTCCTGAAGTTCATCTCGCGCGCCGAGTTCGACCGCAAATACGGGACCGATGCGATGCAGCTGCCGCAGCCGAGCGAGCAGCCCCCGGCCGAGCCGCCGCCGGTTGCCGGAACCGGATCGCCGCCCATGCCGCCGCCGAGCGAGCCGCCAGCTCCCGTCGCCGATACCACGCCGCCTCCGCCACCGAAGCCCGCTCCCGCGCCCGTGGCCGAGCAGCCGCCTCCTGTGCCTCCGCCCGCTCCTGTTCCCGCGCCCGTGCCCGGTCCCGACCGTGCGGCCATCGCCAAGCTTGCTGCCGACGCGCGCCGCCTCGAGGAGAACGTCGGAGACGTGGAGAGCCGCGCGCGCGATCTGAGTAAGGAAATCGTCGCGCTCAGAGCAGCGCTGGAGGTGCTTGCCGGGGGCGCACAGGTGCCCGCCGCCGTCGCAACGCGCTCGGCATTCGACGAGGTGAAGTCAACAGATCTGCCGGTGGCGGCATCGAACAAGTCCGTTCTGACCGTGCTCGGTGTGCTGGGGGCTATCGATCCGCTGGTCGATTTCATCACCCGCTGGCCGCCGGATCACAAGCCGCATGCGTGGTGCAAGGCTCCGGGTGACAAGTCGGTCGCGGACGACAAGGCGTTCGATGGGGACGAGGAGGGGCTGTTCTCGCACTATGGGTCGGACAGCCTCAGCGCGCTTCCGCCTTTGCCGGTAGGAGGCTCTGCGGTCAAATCGGGCGAGGACACGGAAAAGCTCGTGCTCAGGGCTCCGCCGCTCGTGCCGGCTGTCGCGGGAGCGGGCCGGCAAATCAAGTCGAGCGACTCAGCGCCGGGGACGTGGTGGACGTTGCCGCGGATGCCCCGCTCCGTGACAATCGGGAAGATCGCGCCACTTGCGCCTGCAATTGTCGAATCCGCGCCCTCGAAGCGCCTCTGAGAAAAAAGGACGTACGACCATGCGTGCACAACCGATTGGATGCGTTGCAAGACGGTGGGGGCGGATCGCGAGCGGCACGGTCTGCGCAGCGGTGGTGGGGGTCGGGCTGTCGGTGCCGCTCCCTGCAATAGCTGCGGCAGATAAGATCGCGATCGAACTCGATCTCTCGGCGGCGGCGACTGCGCCAAGCGCTGCGACGGCCGCCCAGGTGGAGAAGCTCGCGACAACGCCGCTGATCTGCCTCGACCTTTCCGCGGTCATGGACGGCAAGACAGAGAATGCCCTGACGCGCGCGGCCGAAGAAGACAATCCGGACCTCACGATCCGAACGGATGTACAGTGCGGTCCGGGGAAGACCGGCCAGCTCACAATGGGGCCGGGCCTGCAGTACTATCTCATCACGCAAGGCGCCGCCGGCAATCGCATCGATCTTTCGGTGTTTCCCGGCTCGCGTACGGAGCACATCATCAATGATGTGGCGTGCGTCTTCGATGAAACGGGCAGCGCGGTGAAATTTCGCGCGCGCGGGCTCTATCGGCCGATCACGAACCGCTACCAGGAGATCGACGCGAGTGGAGCCGTGACCGGCAAGAGCATCCTGTCGATCCAGCTTCGACCGACGGTTTCCACGCCCCAGGAGGCTGCTGATTGTGCACCCTGAGCCGATGGCCGGCGGTGAATGCGAAGGCTATCGGAATGCGAAACATGCGACGGCATAAACTGGATCGATCCGAGGCGCTGGCTGCTATCTCGATGGTGGCGTTCGCGCTTTCGGCGACGGCTGCGCTCGGCGGCTCCGATGCGTGCCAACTGGTTCAACAGTTCGGGCTCGAACGCTTCAAAAGCACAAGCGCGGTGGTCGAGCATTGCAAGGCCAAATCATCCGGTCCGTTCGTGGAGCGCGGGCTCGATGACGACAAGAGCGCGGCTCATGACGAGGACGTCAAGGAGCGCGTGGAGGAGAGCTACGGCTCGTCATCGGAGAACCCGCGGTCCATCTACGTCGAGGACGACAGGCTCGAAGCCGACCAGATCGATGCGATTCCGGGCGACGTGAAGCTCGACGCGGTCCGGCGCGCCGTCGCGGCCACGGCGATTCTCTCCAAGAAGCGTAACGTCAAATCGAAGGCGTCCGAGAGGGAGATCCTTCTCGAGCCGTACAAAATCAAACAGTTCCCGCTGGGCGAGGTGCTTCTCTGCGAGGGAGAGCGTTTCCGCGAGCAACAAACGGGCGGGTTCTGCACGGCCTTCCTGGTTGGCCCGGACATCGTCGCGACGGCAGGCCATTGCGTGGATTTCGACGACGTCGACGAGCAGGATGCGTCGCGCAACACCTTTTCGGTGGTGTTCGGGTTCGAGCGGCGGGACGGCGCGTTCCGGAGCACGGTTTCCGCTGAAGAGGTGTTCGATGTCGTGCACGTGCGCGGGCTTTCGAAGCCCGGCCAGAACCCGCCTTCGGCAGATTTCGCGCTGCTTCAGCTCGATCGGCCCGTGCCGAGCAACATCGCCGTGCCCTTGCGTCTTGCAGGTGCGGCTGGTCTTTCCGTCAAGGAAGGTTCGCGTCTCGCCCTGGTCGGACATCCGTCGGGGCTGCCCAAGAAGCTGAGCTTCAACGGCATGAGCGTGGCCATGGAAGACGGAAACGCGACGCAGTTCCGTGCCCAGCTCAATGCTTTCCACGGCAACTCTGGCTCGCCGGTGCTGTTCTATGACGCGCCGGACGTGGTGGCCGGCATTCTCGTCAACGGCCAGAACGATTTTCTGCCCGATACCAAGAACGATTGCGTGCGTCCGCAAGTCTATCTGGCAAACGGCATGTGCAACGGTCAGCGCTGCTCGGAGGGCGTGACCAAGTCGGCGGTCATCGAGCCGTATCTGCCTTAGGACCGCTCGACGGCAAGCACCACCCAAGGGACGATCCGGACGCAGGACGCAGACGTGTTTCGCCGAGCCGTCACGAGCGCCGTCACGGCGCGAGCTTCGGATATTTCCAGTACTTGCCAGCCCGCCCGGCGATCTCCTCAAACGGCTCGTAACGCAGCTTCGGCGGGTGGGTCCCGGTCTTGAAGATGCGGGCGATGTCGTCGAGAAGCTGCGATCGATCGGCAAACTCCGAATGATTGAGCGAGAAGACGTCGGTGCTCACGGCGGAAGCGTCGATGGAGTCGATGCCGGGTACAATGATCGGCACGCCGGCTCTCGGAATGAAGCCGGCCGGCATCTCACCGAGAGCGACCTGGTTAGACACGCGCAAGGCCAGATCCTTCTCCGAGGCGTAGAGCGTGATCCCGGTGCCGAGGTGCGCGATGCGCTTGGCCCGATTTTCGAAGCTGTCGCGGGTGACATCGGGGGATGCGAGGATGATCTCGCCGAAGGGCGGAGTCGTTGTGCCCGCCTGCCCCGTTGCAGCAATCTCGCGCAGCGTGTCGGTCAGCAGCTCTCCGCCCATGCTGTGGGCCATCAGGTGCACTTTGGTTGCGCCAGTCTTTTTGCGGACGATGTCGAGAAACTCGATGAGGTGCTCGCGCGCCACGTCGACCCGCTTCAAATCGTGCGCGTAGCCGAGGAACTTGCCGCTCGACGGCCATGAATAGAGAAACGCGCCGCCGTCGAAGCCGGTGTCGTAGGAGATTTGGGCGGTGCGGAACAGGGCATCGTCGAAGACGACGTTGTAGCCGTGGATGAAAACAAACGCCTGATCCTTGAAATCCTTGGCGCTGGCGATGCGTTCCTTGGCCTTGGCCACGAACGCGTCCTCCGAGAGCTCCTCGACGCTATCGATCGTGAAGTCGAGCGCCATGTCCTCGTCGCGGAAGGCGATAGTTGTGAAGAGCAGGTTCCATCCGGGCCGGGTGATGGCGCCGCGCTCGCGATCCTTGCGGGTCGGCACGGTCACGACGGCCATGCCGAGGGCCATATCCTTCTGGCTCTCGTTGGTATAGACGGCGATTTTTCGGCCTGCCTTGACCAGATCGACGCCGCGGGCCCGATCGGTGCCATAGAACACCGGCACGGCGACGAACGGCTTCTCGGGCTCTGCGGGTTCATCGGTGCTGCGCGAAACGACGGTTGCGCCGCCGTAGATCTCGACGGTGGCCGTGCCGCCTTGCGCCGGTTGCGGGCGATAGTTGAGTCGAATCTCGCGGATGCCTTCTTCGGACACCGGGATCCAGGGCGACAGGTCGCCTTTTTTCAGATTTGCGTTGACGTCCACGGTCTGACTGAGGCCGCTTACAGAGACGACGACGGCGCTCACAATCCAGATATCGTGATCCACTGCGTGAAATCTTATGCGGCCACCGACGGCCTTCGGGGCCGCGAGGGTGATCACGTCGCGATCGAGCAGCAGCGAGAGCGTGGGAACGGCGATCTGTTCCATCTGCTCGGCGCCCGTCGATGGAAGCTCGGCACCACGGGTGGCCTCCGCGTCCTGGGCGGTCTGGCGGGCCCACACTTCCAGAACGGCAGGCGCCGTCGGCAGTGCGGTGTCCGGATAAGCTATCTCGACGGAGTCGATGAAGCGGGCTTCAGGCCGCTCGGCGACAAGCTTGGTGCGGTCCTTGGGGTTGAGCTTGCGCTCCGCGTCATCAGTGAAAACCTGGCCGTTGGAGTATTGGACGGCGATGCGTGACAGGGTCACGGTTCCGCTTGCCATTCGCAACTGAACGGCGCTCGAGCGGCCCTTGGCGGCGCTGAGATCCGTGCGATTGGATTTCGTGCCGGGTGACACCTCGATGGTGCCCAGCTTGATAAGGGGGATCTCAGGGGCCGGCGGCGTTTGGGAGAATGCAGCGCTGAACGCTAGAGCGATGAAAACGAACGGTAAAATTACACGATCGAACATGAGACCCCCACAACGCGACAATCCCAACACGGCGGCTAGCAATAAGACTGCAAATTAGCACGGGACGGATGATCGCGCAGGCTCCGTTTGGGCCCACGGGGTGATGTCTCCACGAGTGTTACCTCGGGATGACGCGGGGACTGCCGGATGGCCGAGGGAGCGGCGCCTCGTGCGACCGCTAGAAGTGGTAGCCGCGCTCGCCGTGGTCGGTGATGTCGAGGCCGGCGCGCTCCTTGTCCTTGGGCGGGCGCAGACCGATGACGAGATCGACGAACTTGAAGAGCACGACCGACAGCACACCGGACCAGGCGAGGGTCAGTGTCACAGCCTTCACCTGGGCGGCCATCTGGGTGGCCATGTCATAGCCGATGGTAATCTGCCCCGGTTGAGCGATGTAGTCGGCGACACCCGTTCCGCCGAAGCGCGGATCGACGAGGATTCCGGTCGCCAGGGCGCCCAAGATGCCTCCGATGCAGTGGACGCCGAAAACGTCGAGGCTGTCGTCGTAGCCGAGGCGACTCTTCATCCATGTGCAGGCGCCGTAGCCGACGATGCCGCTTGCGATGCCAAGCGCGATGGCGCCGATCGGGCCGGCGAAGCCCGCAGCCGGCGTGACGGCGACAAGACCGATGACCATGCCCGTGATCAGGCCGAGCGTGGTCGGCTTGCCCTTGATGGCCCATTCAACGAAGACCCAGGTCAGGGCGGAGGCGGCCGTCGCGCCGAACGTATTTCCCATGGCCAACGCAGCGACGCCGTTCGCCTCGAGGTTCGAGCCGCAATTGAACCCGAACCAGCCGACCCAGAGGAGGGCAGCGCCAACCATGCTGAGCGTCAGCGAATGCGGAGGCATGGGCTCGCGGCCATAACCCGAGCGCGGGCCGAGCATCAGTGCGGCGGCAAGGCCGGCGATGCCGGCGTTGGTATGGACGACGGTTCCGCCGGCGAAATCGATGGCGCCCCATTGGAAGGCAAGGCCGGAGTTCGCCAGCAAGCCGCGCAGGTGCGCGTCGGCGGCAACCTTGGCTTCACCGACCGCGGTCGCGGCGGCGCGTGCAGCATCGCTCAAGGCGTCCGGGCCGGGCCAGTACCAGACCATATGCGCGATCGGGCAATAGACGATGGTCAGCCACAGGGCCATGAACAGCAGCATCGCGGAGAAGCGCATGCGCTCGGCGAACGCGCCGACGATCAGCGCGGGCGTGATGGCGGCGAACGTCATCTGGAACCAGACGTAAGCGTACTCGGGCACGTGGACGCCATGGGAGAATGTCGCGGCGAGCGAGTCCACGGTGATGCCGGAGAGGAATGCCTTGGACAGGCCGCCGACGAACGGGGCCGACCGCGGGTCGTCCGTAAACGCAAGGCTGTAGCCGTAAAGCATCCACAAAACGCAGACCAGGCACACGGTGGCATAGACCTGCATCAAAGTCGCGAGGACATTCTTGGTGCGTACGAGGCCGCAGTAGAAGAGCGCCAGGCCCGGTACAGTCATGAGGAGCACAAGGACGGTCGAGATCATGAGAAAGGCGGCGTCGCCCTTATCCGCGGCCGCCATTGCCGGGGCCGTCCATGTCGCCGTCGCAAGCAACGCGGCAAGCCCAGCGGCTCTCGGCTTCGTCATGGCGTGTGGCTCCCAATTCGAGAACTCCGGGCGGTGTGGCCCGTGTCGCATTCCTATACAGAGCTGGCTCACAGCAAGCCATGTGCCGGAT
Source organism: uncultured Hyphomicrobium sp. (assembly GCF_902826555.1). GTDB lineage: Bacteria > Pseudomonadota > Alphaproteobacteria > Rhizobiales > Hyphomicrobiaceae > Hyphomicrobium_C. Next base: position 66,364 of record NZ_CADEFI010000008.1, on the reverse strand, counting down.
CTCAGGGTATGGCGGACATGGTTGATTTGTTTGTTAACGATCCTCGGTTTCGTCAGGCGCGCGTGGTGGTGCTTGCCGCAGCTTTAGGCGTCCTGCTCAAAAGACTACCATGCGACATTCTGGTCCAAGTGCAGTAGAGACCTACGAGGTCTCGCTGTATTGAGTTAATCTTACGCGGGATAATTTGGTCTCCCGGCAAGGTGGCCGAATTAGTGTGCAAGCAAAAGCAAGTGCGTGTGAGCACCTGTATGGATGGCAGCGATGGCACACAGCGTCGAACCCAAGATGGACGAGCTCAAGAGGCTGCTTCGGCGTCTCGACGGTCTCGATGGAAGCAAGAGCGTCGCTAAGAGCGCGCAAGAGGAAGAAGCCGAGCAGCGTGGCTATGTAGGTGCTCTGCGCGGCGCCCCGGTCTCCGAGGAGGAGGACGGCGCTTCCATACCGCTCCCGGTCGCGGAAAAGAAGAACTCGAGCTCTGCGGTCCTCATCGCGGCCGCAATGGCCGCGGCGATTTCCACGGCGACAGTCTATCTGATCATGTCCTGGCAGGCGTCCAACGTCGAGCAGGGGCGCGGACCTCTGCCCTCGTCCGCAGTTCCGAGCAAACTCGATTTCAAAGCGCCCGAACCGGGCGGGGCAGGGCAACAGAGACAGTCGGACACGGCCGACGGGCTGGTGCGGCGGGCCGAACAGCTTCTTCAGGGCGGCGACGTCGTCACGGCACGCATTCTTCTGCAACAGGCGGCCGAGCTTGGCTCGGGGGTCGCTGCGCTGAAGCTCGCGCGCAGCTACGACCCGGCTCAGACTGGGACGTTGCGTTATGCCGATAGCCAGACTAACCCTGCCCTAGCGAAAGCCTGGTACGAACGCGCGCTGGCCCTCGGCACGCAGGAGGCCGCCGGCTACATCGCGGATCCAAGTGCCAGATAGCGCTGCTATAAGTCACTGGTGAACACGCCCGGCACGATTGGACACGTTTCGGCCACGTCTTTCGTGATTTTGCACTGTGGTCGTTGAACGCCGCGATTGCCGGGGAGGCTTTTGGGTTGCGCGCTGCTCGATCCGGAGAGGATGTTTATGCGGGGCGCATCGGCGCCCGGTTGGAGGGCCTGCGCCAGCAGCTCTTGAGCTGCGGCGACGTGCTTGCGGGGCTCGTCGAGCCGTCATCGCGCCCTCTGATCGCGGACGCTCTCCATAATCTGCGACAGCTCGAGTGCCGGATTGCCGTCGTCGGCCAGATCAAATCCGGAAAAAGCTCGTTCATCAACGCGCTCGTGCGCAATCCGCGATTCCTGCCGACCAGCGTCACGCCGTGGACGACGGCGATCACCAACCTGCATTTCGGCCAACCCTCGCCGGGCGGATACGCCGCCGTGTTCACGTTCCTGCAAAGGATGGAATGGGATCAACTGGCGGAAGGCAGCGGCAAGATCCGCGAGCTTACCGAACGGCTGGTGCCCGATTTCGAGCCCGAACTTTTGCAGCAGCATGCGGAGATGTTGAGAACGCGCGCCAAGCAACGGCTCGGCAACGAGTTCGAGCAGTTGCTCGGACAAGCGCATTTCTTCGTCAATCTCGAGCCGGGAACGCTCGAGCACTATGTCTGCTCCGGTGATTTCGCGGGCTCGCCGGCGATCGGCAAATATTCCGACATCACGAAATCGGCGGACATCTACTGCCAGCAGGGCCCGTTCGATTTCCCGTGCACGATCATCGACACGCCGGGCACAAACGATCCGTTCCTCATTCGTGACGAGATAACCCGGCGCAGTCTGGGCTCCGCCGACGTCTATATCGTCGTGCTGACGGCCCGGCAGCCGCTCTCCGACAACGATGTAGCGCTGCTCCGCATCATGCGCGGTCTCAACAAGGACCGCATCGTGGTTCTCATCAACCGTATCGATGACCTCGCGGATCTCGATACCGAGCTGCCGCAGGTCGTCTCCTACGTGCGCGACAAGCTCGCGCTCGAGTTCCCGGGCTCCAACATTCCCGTTGTCTACGGCAGCGCCTGGTGGGCCAATCAGGCGGTGACGTTCGACGAGCAGGCGGCGGCCCGCATCCTGAGGCGCAAGTCGTCGGGATACCTGTTGCGGGCGGGTCTCCTGCAGCCCAACGAGCTCGGTGCCGCCGGGCTCGCGTCGGCGGATGCCCGCGAGCGCATCCGCCAGTCGCTGTTCGCCATGTCGGGATTACCGGCGGTCAATCAGGCCGTCGATACGCTGATGGGCATGTCGCATCCGACTTACATCCTGCGCCAGATCACGCGCTCGTTCGCCGAGATGGCGCGTGCGTGCGAGAGCGGCGCGCGAAGCGAACTGCAGATCCTGCTCGCCTCTGGGGGCGGCAAGCGCGAAGCCGAGCCGCTGACGCACGAGAAGCTCGCCATCTACGCGCAGGAGCGCGAGCTGCTTGCAGGAGTGGCGACCAACATCGAAGCCTCCGCCGCGGGCATCGAGGCACAGCTCGCACGGATCATCCAGGAGGAGAAGGAGCGGCTGCGCGCGGTTCTGCAGGCAACGATCGAGACGCATGCCAAACGGGAGCGCGACGTTCTGATCGATACGCTCTCGCGCGGGCGTCCGCCGCGGGTCTGGACACACGAAGGGGTCGAGCTTCGGCGCGCGCTGGCGAACGAGTTCCGGTCGGGGTTCGAGAAGGCGGCGCATCGGCTGACTTCGTTCCATGCGCGCGTCATTCCCGAACTGCACAAGCTCATGAACTCGCTGGTGCCAGAGCCCGATCTGGTCGATCCCCATGGCGAGACACTGGCCATTCCCACGCCGACCATCGCGCCGTTGAGCCGTATGCTGGTGCTCGACCTCAAGACCAGCAAGTGGTGGAAGGCGTTCTGGAGCCGGCAGCCGTCGGCAGACGTCTCAGGGGCGAAGATCGAGGCACTGATCCTGGCGGAGTTCGCTCCCATCGCCGACGAGCTCGTGCAACTGGCCGGCAACGAGTTCCATCATTTCAGCACGACGACCATTCGGTGGTCGTTCGGCGCTTGCCGCAACATTCAGCACGCGTTGAAGCGGCGGCTCGAGCTCCTGATGGCGGACTACGACCAGTCGCAGCGTCCGGAGGCCAAGAAAGCGGTGCAGGATCGGGAGGATCGGCTCCGGACCCAGGCACAGCGCCTCAAAGATAACGAAACTCTGACCCAACATCTCGAAAATCTGGCCCAGTACATCGACACGGTTCTGAAAACCGAAAGCGTTCAAGTGCCATGAGTAGGGAATCGGTAGAGTTCGCCGAGCGATTGAAGGCAGCCCGGGAGCGCCTTGTCGCCACGAACATCAACGACGCGGCGCTCGCCGTCTGCATCTCCGGGCTCGGGCGCCTCGAGGAGGCGCTGCGCAAGCCGCTCCGGGTCGTCATTCTCGGAGAAAACAACTCCGGCAAGACGTCCGTCGCCGATCTCCTGATCGGGCAAGGGCTGCTTCCCACAAGCGTGGTGTCCAATACGCATGTTCCGGTGATGATCGCGCACGCCGAGCAGGCAGCGGTTTACGGCATAAACTATGAAGGAACACGGATCAGGATCGACGGCGACGATGACGACGACGCCTTGACAGACCTCTCCTACCGCGCGTTGCAGGTGTTCCTTCCGATCGCCTGGCTGCGCGGGTTTCAGGTTCTCGATACGCCGCCGTCGGTCTCCCCCGCCATGTTCGTCGACGACGCCGATATCGTTATCTGGTGCACGGTCTCAACGCGGGCTTGGACGGAAAGCGAACGGGCGGTATGGGCCGCTCTCCCGGCGCGGTGCAGCCGCAATGCCCTTCTTGTTGCGACCCACAAGGACGGGCTCGACACCGAGGACGACATTTCCTTCGTGACGCAGCGGCTCAAGAGCCTGACCGCAGGGCAATTTCGCGACGTGGTGCTCGTCGATGGGGAAAGTGCCAGCGATCAGGACGCTCCGTCGGATCCAGGCTGGAGCGGTGCCGACGATCTTCGCGCGGCCGTAAGCCGCCTGGCGTCCGACATCATGGACCGCCGATCGCAGAAGGCCGAAAAGATCGTGCGCCGCCTGGCCCGGCTGACGTTCCATCAGTTCGCTGTCGATGAGGTGCGGCCCGAGGCGGTGGAGCTGCTGTTGCGATGGGAGGCGCACACGCGGCGCCTGCTGGAGCTGCTGCAGCAGGAGCAGACGACCGTTCCCGAGGCGATCGAGGCACTGCTGGCCGCCTATGCGGTCTATGCGGAGAAGCTGCGGCCGGGAGTCGTGCGTGGCGACGACACCATTTCGGCCACGGCCTCGCGTGCACTCGCGGCGCCGGTCCGGTGGCCGAGGCAGACCACGGCTGCCGCACGCCTCGTGCAAACGCTGGCGTCGGATCTTACCGGGCTCCTGCGTATGCTCTCGGGGCATTCGTCGTTCACGGATCCGACGGTTCGTGCCGAGTATCAGGCCGCGCGCGCCATCGTGCTGACGCTTGCGGATCTGGACGGTGCATTTGACGCGCTCGGCCGCATGATGGGCTCGTCGCTGGTGTCGGAGCAGGTTTGACGGCACAGTTCGCACGCAAGCCGCCGCTGCGTCCATGTCTCGAGCTTTGCGCTAAGGACTCCTTAACCTTCCGGTAACGCCTCGCAGTCTAATGATTAGGCTCGCCCGCCGAAGCTTCCGCTTGAGGTGGGCCGGGCACGCTAGATTTCTGTCGTGCCGAGGTTTTTTGGTGCCGAAGGTCGGGCGCGACCCTTGTTCCTGCCACACTCATGGTGGAGGAAAGGGGTTCAACCGGGCGGGTAGACTAGCGTTGGGATCGGTTCTTTGCTGAGACCGTTCATCGTCATTGGTTTTTTGTCAGCGGCAACGGGCGCGTTCGCGGATCCGGTGCAGCTCGCGAACGATGAGCTGAAGCAGACCGTCTCCGGCGCCACCGTCGAGATCGATACGCCCCTCGGAACCACCGTTCCCATGAGATTTGGACGCGACGGGCTCGTCTCGGCAGAGGCTGGCGTGCTGGCCCCGGTGCTCGGCTCGGCGAAAGATCGCGGGCGCTGGTGGGTGGACGGCGAAAAGCTCTGCACCAAGTGGTTCCGTTGGTTCGATGCCGGCGTGCGTTGTCTGACGATCAGCCTGGAAGGCACGCGCGTCTACTGGCACAAGATCGATGACGGTGAGAAGGGGACGGGCACGCTGATCGCGGCTGCCGCGCCGAAGGAGACGCCGGCGGCGACCGTTGTCGCAAAGGCGGATCCGACACCGCAGGCCAAGCCATCGACGCAAGAGACGCCATCTCCGGTGACCATCGCGTCGACCACCCAAGAGAAGCGCGCTACGCGTCTTGCGGGGCCACCTCGCGAGGTTGCGGACGGGCCAGTGGCCGCGGCACAAGCTCCCAAAGCGGACACCGCGCCCGCAGCTCCCGCAGCCGTTGCGTCGGCCGAAACCAAACAACCCGAACCAGATGGTGACGAACGGCCCGCGATGCGTTTCGGCAGCGCCGGCCTCATGGATTCCTCAACGTTTTCCAATGTCGGTACATCGCTGGCGGCGACGCATGTAACCGAGCCAAAGGAGGCCGCTTCGGCTGCTCCCGTCGTTCCGGCGTCGTCAGACGAACCGAAGGCCATGCTGCCAGCAGCCAAGCCCCCTGCGTATTCCGTCGCTTCGGGTCCCGAGACCAAGAAGCCGGCCGTTCAGCGCCAGGCCTCGCTGGATGCCGGCGGTGCCGCCAGGCGCGTGCCTCAAAAGCGTGTCGGGAAGGCTCAGGCCCGGGACGCGGCCGCAACGTCGTCGAGCCGGTCGGTGGCGCTTTACCGGGTCACGGGCGTGGCCGGGTACGACGTCCTCAACGTGCGGCGCGGGCCCTCCGAGGAGCACGTGTCGATCGCGTCCATTCCGCCGACCGGACGGCGGGTTGAGATCACAGGGCAGTGCCGCGAGGCCTGGTGTCCGATCCGGTATGGCGGAATCACGGGCTGGGTGAACCGCTACTATCTGGCCGAAGAGGGCTCACGCGAGGAGCAGTGGAGCGGGGCTTCCAACTTCAGCCGCTGAGCCCCACGCGCTCCTGTCAATTCTTCTTCCTGTATTTCCTGTGCCCAAACGGGGGCTCGCCTCTCTAGCTGTTGCGGGCCACCTCGGCACCGCTGAGTCTTGAGCCAAACAGCACGATCGCTGCGAGCGGCACGACAAGACCGAGCGCCATGACGACACCCAGGAGCAGGGGCAGGCTTTCGTAGGCGCCGCGATCGACGACGAAGATCTGGTTCAGGTACTTGGTCTGGAGCGCCGACGCGACCAGAGCCAGATTCATGAGGGACCCCATGAGGGCGAACCATGTGGCGCGGCGTTGCTCAGGTGCGTAGATCGCGCAGAGGGTCAGAAGCGGGATCATGCTGAGCTGCAGAAATGGCGATGACGCCGCCGTGTCGATCACGGCGATGGTACGGGCGCCGAAACCGAACGTCGTCTCCGTCCAGCCGCTGATGCCAAGGGTGAGCGCCAAGCTCGGCAGCGAAAGCACGGTGGCGATGATGGTCAGCCAGAACAGCACGACGGGGATCGGCCGTCCGGTGATGGCGTCCGAGAACAGCCAAGTGCCGGTGAGCGCGAGCAGCGCACCGATCTGGTTCAGCGTGCCCTGAAAGGCTTCGTCGAAGCCAAGCACGTCGATGGTGAACCAGGTGTAGCCCTGGCCGACGAGGGGCGTGGCCCGGAAGGCGAAGATGATGATGGCGGCGTAGAGGATCGTCTCCTGCGTTTTCCGGTCGAGGTCGCCGACGACGCGCCAGAGCATGGCCGAGACGACGGCCACGGAGACGACGAAGACGATCTCCTGGGCGTAAGGGACACCGGTAACGGCCATCACCATGACGGTGGCGCCGAAGGCCAGGCCGCCGCCGAGGATGCGCCAATCGATCGGCCGCGACGCGCTGCTCTCGATATCGATCAGAAGCGCGCCGGATACGGAGATGAGCGGAATGACGAGAGCGCAAAGAAAAACGGTTTCGTAGGAGAACAGGCTCGCGAGCCATCCGCCGAGGCCTGCCACGACGACGAGGCCGAGCGACAGGGCGAGGCGGCCCAGCACCTGCACCATGGCGAGGTCGCGATTGATCTCCTGCGGCGCGCGGGGAGCCCCGTCCGGTGTCTCGCGCTCGACGACCTCGGTGCTCATGGCATCGGCGGCTACGTCCTGCAGCACGACGCCGACAACGCTCAGGAACGAGCCGATGCGATAGAGGTCGGGCGGTGGAGCGAAGGTGAGCCAGCCACCGGCTGCCCCGGCCAACGTGATCAAACCGAGGGCGACCAACGTGCCGCCGATCAGGACGTAGGCGCGGCGCTGGGAGCCGAGGATCGGCACCGCATCGACCAATTCACCGAACACCATCTTGATGGTCCAGGGCAAGGTCAGCCAGACGCCGAGAGCCGCAAGCTCGGACGGTGTCAGAGTGAGAGCGGACTTGATCCAGAAGCTTTCAGCGATGGTGACGAGGCCGAGGGCGCCATAGGCGAAGTAGACCATCAGGAGCGGGAGATAGCGCAGACGGAAGGCGCGGATCGGCGTCAGAAGAGCCGCTTCGATCTTCTGCCGGATCCGTGTCCCGGCCGGCCATGCCGTGTCTCTCATCTGGACATGCCCCCCTTAACCCCGCGAGGACCTTATACAAAGTCCTGCGAAAATGCTCGGACGGCAGGGGAACTCTGGCTGGCCAATCCGGTTTTATGAGCATGAACGAGGTTTTGAAATCTCTCGGCGATGCGCTGCGGCGTGCGTACAATTCCGTAGTCCTAAAGCCGATGCCTTGGCGCATGATCGACAAGCTCGCGACGCTGGACGAGGCTTGCGAGCGGCGCGAGCCGTCCAATGGCTCCGATGCGGCGCAAGGCGTTAACGACGCACTCACGCAGTCGAAGCCCGACTGCACAGGCGATCCCCGGCATTGATATGACCCATACCGCAAAGCCCATCCGCTGACGGACGATGCGCCGCGCGATTGCTGCCACATTTGCTTGATCTGACGTTCTCCATCAACTTTGGGGATGGGGGATCGCGTGCTGCGTACAGTATGGGCTCTGGTCATTGCGACCGTGGTTTTCTCGGATGTCGGTCGAGCGGTGGCGGCGGGCTCACTCGACAAATCCCTCATGAAGCTCGATCCCGTGGAGCGGGCCCATCAAGCGTGTGTCATCAAGGGTCTCGAGATGGTGCGCCGCGGTGGCGACAAGCGTCTGGCGAAGGCGGATCGCATCCAGCCCGATACGTTCAAGCGCGCGCAGTTCGATGGCAGCGTGGTGACGGCAAAAGGCGCGGCCGTGCGCGCCAACAAGCATTGGTATGCGCTCTCGTTCGAATGCCAGGTGTCGGACGACCAGATGAAGGCGCTCGCGTTCACCTTCAAACTCGGCAACGAGATTCCGCCTGAAACATGGGAAGAAGTCGGCCTCTGGCAATGAGCCGGATCAGCCGTCGCGAGCCGCGCGCGCGAGCAGATCGCGCAGCATCTTCACCACCCGCAGTGCCGGTCCGCGACCGCCACACTGGATCGAGATGCGTGCACCTTCGAAGAGCAGGAAGACCTCGTCGGCGAGCAACTCGGGATCCCGGTAGTGGGAGTCCGCGAACAGCTTGACCAGATGTTCGCGCTTGCGCTGCTTGTAGGCTTCGATCACGGCGCGCGCCGGATGATCCGGTTGCAGCTCGACGGCGGCGTTGGCTAGTGCGCACCCGCGCTCGACGTTGCTGGTCAGGACCTGCTCGACGTGGTCCACCCATGCGTCCAGGCGCTTTCCGGGATTGTCCGGATGGGCTTCTGCCAAGCGCTCCCAAACGGCATCGCCTTCGGCGGCAAGGCCGCGCGCATACTCCACGACCAGCTCGTCCTTCGACTTGAAGTGCCGGTAGAGCGTCATTTTATTTGTTTGAGCTGCTTCGGCGATCAGCTCGACACCGACGGTGTGAAGCCCGTGGCGATAGAACAAGTCTCGTGCGACGGCCAGAATTCGCTCTCGCGGAGGGGGCAGGGGTGCGTCGCCTGCGGCAGTTTTTCGCCGAGTTTGAACCAAGGTCTTGCTCACCACACTCTTGACTGCCAAGCCCGCTCTCAGTACGAACGGGTGTTACCGGTCAGTACCGCCACCCTATTTAAGGCAACTTTGTCGTCGGATCAATCGCACCCGTGTCGTTCGTAGTCTGATTCTCGGATTTTCGACCCCCGTGCAACTTGTTTTGCCGACTGCTTATCGGCCGGACGAAAGACGTTATTCTAAATTTCTGCGCTGGAGGGCCCATGTCGCCTCGTCGCATACGTTCCACTCTTGCTGCGGCCCTGCTTCTCGTGTTGCCGCTCGCGGCATGCGGGGACAATCAGAGCGCCGCGCCCGGTGCGGCGGCTCCTCCGCCGCCCAAGGTCACGGTCGCGAAGCCGAGCCAGAAACTCGTCTCCGATTACGACGAATATGTCGGCCGCTTCGTGGCTTACGATTTCGTCGAGGTGCGTGCCCGCGTCTCGGGCTATCTCGACAAGATTCACTTCACGGATGGGCAGCTGGTGAAGGCGGGCGACGATCTTTTCACCATCGACCGGCGGCCGTTCGAGGCGTCCCTCGATCAGGCCAAGGCGGCGCTGGAGCAGGCCAAGGCCAACCTCGCGTTCGCGGAAGCGGATCTCAAACGCGGTTCGAACCTTGTTCCCGGCACTTCGATTACCCAGCAAACCCTTGACCAACGGACGCAAGCGAAGCGCGTCGCGCAGGCGTCGGTGACGGCGCAGGAAGCCGCTGTGCGGCAGGCCGAACTCGACCTGCAATTCACCGAACTGAAGTCACCCGTTTCGGGGCGCATCGGTGACAGGCGCGTGTCGATCGGCAATCTGGTGGCCGGCGGTACGGCCGGATCGACGACGCTGCTGGCAACGGTTGCCACCGTCAATCCGATCCGCTTCGAGTTCACGATGGATGAGGCGTCCTATCTTCGCTATCTCAATGCGGCCAGCAAGCAGGCGGCATCGGCTGCCAACCGTGGCATGTCGCTCCCGGTCAGGCTGAAGCTCATCGATGAGGACGAGTTCAAGCATGAAGGGCGGATCGACTTCGTCGACAACGTCATCGACCGCTCGTCCGGCACCATCCGCGGGCGCGCCGAGTTCAACAATCCCGACGGCAAGCTGACGCCCGGCATGTTCGGACGGGTCCAGATTACGACCTCGCCGCCGGCGATGGCGCTCCTGGTCCCAGACAGCGCCATTGCGACGGAGCAAGTGCGCAAGTTCGTCTACGCGGTGTCGCCGGATGGCATTGCGAACCCGAAATACGTGACGCTCGGGCCGCTTGTCGATGGACTGCGCGTCATCGCCTCGGGCATCGATGCAAACGACACCCTCGTCGTCAACGGCCTGCTCAGGGTGCGCCCGGGCATCAAGGTCGATGCCGAGCAGGCGAACGCCACGGGCGACTCCAAGGAAGCGGTGGTCAGTACCAACTGACGATCCCCCGCATTCCCGTGCCGTCAAGCAAGGTGCCGGAGCGGAATGCATTCGTGAAACTCAGAGCGGACGCTTCGCGCTAACGAGGCACGGAGCGTCGCTTTTGTTCAGGCGGCAGGGCTGACCCATGCGCATCTCGCATTTCTTCATCGACCGTCCGATTTTCGCGGCCGTGATCTCGATCGTGTTCGTGATCGTCGGCGGGGTGTCGCTCGGCCGGCTCCCCGTCGCCCAGTATCCCGACATCGCGCCACCGGTCGTCAACGTGACCGGTCAATATCCTGGCGCGAGCGCCGAAGTGGTGGCGAATACCGTCGTGGCACCCCTCGAGCAGCAGATCAACGGCGTCGAACGTATGCTTTTCATCTCGTCGAACTCGACGGGTGACGGGCGTTTCTCGATCTCAGTGACGTTCGATCTCGGCACCAATCTCGATGTGGCGCAGGTGCAGGTGCAGAACCGAGTGGCGGTGGCGCAGCCGCGACTCCCGTCCGACGTGCGCAACATTGGCGTCACGGTTGCCAAGGCCTCGCCCGACTTGATGATGGTCGTGCACCTGCTGTCTCCCGACCAGTCGCGCGATACGCTTTTCATCTCCAACTATGCGAGCGTCAACGTCGTCGATGTCCTCAGCCGCATCGAGGGCGTGGGCTCGATCACCGTGTTCGGTAGCCGCGACTATTCGATGCGTGTCTGGCTCGATCCGGACCGACTGCAGTCGCTTGCCTTGACGGCTAACGATGTTGTGACTGCCCTGCAGCGGCAAAACGTGCAGGTGGCGGCCGGTATTCTCAATCAACCGCCATTGGAACGACCGGGGGCGTTCCAAATCTCGGTCCAGACGCAAGGGCGGCTCGCGGACACGAACGAATTCGGAGAGATCGTCGTCAAGCAGAGCGGCGACTCGGTGGTGCGGCTCAAGGATGTGGCGCGCGTCGAGCTCGCCGCGCTGGACTACGGCGTCAATTCCTATCTCGACAAAAACCCGGCGACCGGTCTCGGCGTTTTCCAGTTGCCGGGCTCGAACGCGATCGCCACGGCCGAAAAGATCAAGGAAACGATGGCGGAGCTTTCCAAGAGCTTCCCGGCCGGGCTCAAGTACGACATCATCTACAATCCGACCGAGTTCATCCAGCAGTCGGTCGACGCCGTGGTGAGCACGATCCTGGAAGCCGTGGTGCTCGTCGTGCTGGTGGTGATCGTCTTCCTGCAGACGTGGCGCGCGGCAATTATCCCGATCGTGGCCATTCCTGTGTCGCTGATCGGCACATTCTTCCTCCTGGCCGCATTCGGGTTCTCGCTCAACAATCTGTCGCTGTTCGGCCTCGTGCTCGCCATCGGCATCGTGGTGGACGACGCGATCGTGGTGGTTGAGAACGTCGAGCGGAACATGGCGCAGGGCATGAGTCCGCGAGAGGCCGCCTACCGGACGATGGAAGAGGTCGGCGCGGCGCTGGTCGCCATCGCGCTCGTGCTTTCGGCGGTGTTCGTGCCGTCGGCGTTCATTACCGGCATCTCGGGGCAGTTTTATCGTCAGTTCGCGCTCACGATTGCAGGCGCGACGGTGATCTCGCTGATCGTCTCGCTGACGCTGTCGCCGGCGCTGTGCGCGATGCTCCTGAAGCCGCACGAGCACGAGGCGCACACGCGTCAGAACATCCTGATGTGGCCCATCAACGCCTTCTTCCGGCTCTTCAACTGGAGCTTCGACAAGATGAGCGCCGGCTACGCCTGGTTCGTCGGCAAGATCGTGCGGCTGGCCGTGGTCATGCTGGTCGTCTACGTGGGCATCATCGCTTTTGGCATGAACGAATTCCGCAAGACGCCGGTCGGATTCATTCCCGCGGTCGATGGCGGCTACCTGATCACGATTACGCAGCTCCCGCCTGCGGCGTCGCTGTCGCGCACGGATGCCGTCAACCGGCGCGCCGTGGAGCTCGCGCTTGAGACGCCGGGCGTGGCGCATGCGGTGAATATCGTTGGCTTCTCGGGTGCCACGCGTACCAACGCACCCAATGCGGGTGCGGTGTTCGTGGTTCTGAAGCCCTTCGAGGAACGGGCAAAGGATCCGAACCAGTCGGCGCAGGCGATCCAGAAGGCGCTGCTTGCCAAGTTCTCGACGATTCAGGATGCGATGGTGCTCGTGGTCGCGCCGCCGCCGGTGCGCGGCATCGGCTCGGCCGGCGGCTTCCGCATGATGATCCAGGACCGGAGTGGCGCGGGGGCGGGTACGCTCCAGCAAGTCGTCGGCGCGATGATGCAGAAGGCCAACCAGACACCCGGCCTCATGCAGGTGTTCTCGCTGTTCGAGAACTCGACGCCGCAGCTCTATCTCGACATCGACCGCGTCAAGGCACAGATGCTCGGCATCAACGTCGCGGACGTTTTTACGGCGCTACAGACGTATCTCGGGTCGTCGTACGTCAACGACTTCAACCTTCTGGGGCGCACGTTCCGCGTCACGGCGCAGGCGGATAGCGATTTCCGCGTCAATACCAAGGACGTGCTCAAGATCCGGGTGCGCAACTCGGCTGGCGATACGGTGCCGCTCGGAACCTTCACCACCGTGCGCGACGTGTCGGCGCCAGCGCGTGTTCCGCGCTACAACCTCTATCCGGCGGCGGAGCTCGACGGTTCGGCGGCGCCCGGCTACTCGCAGGGGCAGGCCATCGACCTCATGCAGCAGCTCGCGGCGGAGACGCTGCCACAGGGTTTCAGCTACGAGTGGACGGACCTCGCGTTTCAGCAGATCCGAGCCGGCAACACGGCGGCGTTCGCGTTCGCGCTCGGTGTCGTGTTCGTGTTTCTTGTGCTTGCAGCGCAGTTCGAAAGCCTCACGTTGCCTCTGGCGGTGATCCTGATCGTGCCGATGAGCCTCATTGCCTCGATCACGGGCGTGATCCTGCGCGGCATGGACAACAATATCCTGACCCAGGTGGGCTTCATCGTCCTTATCGGCCTCGCGGCGAAGAATGCGATCCTGATCGTGGAGTTCGCGGCGCAGCTCGAGCAACAGGGCAAGGACAAGTACGAGGCTGCCAAGGAGGCGGCTCGGCTCCGCATGCGGCCCATTCTCATGACGTCGCTGGCCTTCATTCTCGGCGTGGTGCCGCTGGTGTGGGCGATCGGCGCGGGCGCGGAGCTGCGGCAGGCTCTCGGTACGGCCGTGTTCGCCGGCATGATCGGTGTGACGGTGTTCGGCCTCATCTTCACGCCGGTGTTCTATGTCATCTGCCGTTGGCTCGGCGATGTGTTTGCGCGTCTGATTGCGCGCAGGCCGAAACGCGCGCCGCAACCGGCCGAATAGCCGTCTCATTCGCCGTTACCGAAAGCGGGCGCCACCGTGTGGCGTCCGCTTTCGTGTCTTCACGGATTGGCGGCGTGCGGATTTTTGTCGCTCCGTTGCGCGAGCGCCGCGGGCAGCATGGCGCAAATGCACGCGCAGAGCGCGTCTCACGCGCTTAGACCTATTGTTCGGATTTAGCTTCTTTTTTTGAGCTGGCAATGAATTCTGTTTTTTCTCTACCGGCTGGATCGGCGGTCGGATGATGAGTTTTTTGCGCATTTCGCTACGCTTGTTTTTGATCGCGACTCATCGCTCTCTAAAGTTGAATCGTGTGAGTAAGGCGTTGAAAATATATATCTTATAGCTTTCTCCGAGCGCTTGCGCCCGTTTTGCGCATGCTGGGAAAAAGCGCGTTTGATCGATGCGCTTCGCGTCTGGCGGCGGCAATCTTGAGGAAAGAGAACGACGATGGCCTCTAATACGTCGATGTCGGCACGTTTGTCCTTCAACCAGATCGACGACGAAGTGCGCCGCCTGCTCCGAGAGCACAAGGATTTTCTGGTCGGAGAACTCTCCGGTGTGCTCGACGGCTTCTATGAACACGTCGTCAAGTATCCGGAAACGGCAGCCTTTTTCAAGAACCGCGAAATGATGATGGGCGCCAAAGGCGCGCAGGTGCGCCACTGGCAGACCATTCTCGATGGGAATTTCGACGGGACCTACGAAGCGTCGATCATGCGGATCGGCGAGACGCACCATCGCATCGGTCTCGATCCGCGCTGGTACATCGGAGGCTACAACGCGCTCCTCACTGGCCTGTTGCAGGTGATCGCGCAAAAGATGCCGCCGCCAAAGGCGGGTGCAGCGAGCGGAGACTGGAAGGGCAAGGGCCAGCCGTTGGATCGCAAGACGGCGCTGCAGAGTGCGGTTCTCAAGGTCGCAATGCTCGACATGGATCTCGCCATCTCCGTCTATCTCGATGCCGGGCGGCGCGACCTCGACAAGCTTGCGGGGTCGGTCGTCTCGATGGCGGGGGCCGTGGCGCAAACGGCGACCGAGCTCGAAAAGGCGGCCGATTCCGTGGCGTTCTCCGCCAGAACGGCGAGCGACCAGACGCAGGCGGTGGCGGCCGCTGCGGAAGAGGCCTCTGCCAACGTGCGGACGGTGGCGTCGGCGGCAGACGAGCTTTCGGCCTCCGTCAAAGAGATCGCGCGGCAAGTCGCGGGCTCTACGGAGATCGCCGGGCGTGCCGTGGCGACGGCCGATGAAGCCTCGGGCAAGGTGCGCAACCTTTCTCAGGCCTCGCAGAAGATCGGTGACGTCGTAGAGCTGATCAGCAATATCGCGCGGCAAACCAATCTGCTTGCGCTCAATGCCACGATCGAGGCGGCGCGCGCCGGCGAAGCGGGCAAGGGTTTTGCCGTCGTTGCGCAGGAGGTGAAGTCGCTCGCCAACCAGACGGCGAAGGCGACAGCCGAGATCGGGGCGCAGATCAACGCCATTCAAGGCTCGACGGCCGACGCGGTCGGATCGATTGGAAATATCGGCGGCATCATCAAGTCCATCGATCAGATCGCCAACACCATCGCCTCGGCTGTCGAGGAGCAGGGTGCGGCGACGAACGAGATCGCCCGCAACGTCCAGGAAGCGGCGCGCGGCACCTCGGAGGTGGCGTCCAACGCGATCGGGCTTTCGAATTCGGCGACGTCGACCGGAACGGCGGCGGCGCAGATGCTTGCTGCCGCCAAGAAGCTGGGCGGCCAGGCGGAGGAGCTCAAGAAGACCGCGGAGAGCGTGATGTCGGGCAAGGCCGCGTGACGTCAATCTCGATCGTCTTGCCGGAAGATCCGGCGGCTGGTTGGTTCCGGGTGCGAATGGGGGCGGAGATCAAACCCTTCCGGTGATGCCCGCGCCGGCGAGGCTCGCTTTGGTCTGCTCGAGCGTGTGCTCCGGTGTGTAGCCGGCATCAATCGGCGCCCAGGTCATGGCCCCGAGGTCGCGGATGGCTTGGGCGTGCACAACGTTGGCGTCCGAGTCCGATGCGTCGCCGCGGCGGGCTTCGACGCGTGCGATCTGCGTCGCAAGGGGAGCTTCCAGCCAAAGGCCTGAGAAGAGTGCGCCATTTCTCAGCGCTATGGCGGCGATCTTCTCCCGTTCCTCCAGTTTGGCCGAGACGCCATCGAAGATCACCCCGTGGCCGGCGGCAAGCGCGCGTTCCGCTTTGTCATAGAGCGCCGCATAGACCTGGTCGGAGGCCTGCTCTGTGTAGTATTCCGGCGCCAGCCGCTCGGTTTCTTCGACGTTGAACATCCGCTTGCGCTCGACGTCGGTGCGCAGGACGAGGGCGCCGGGTGCGGGTCCGATCGACGGCGCGAGGTGGGCAGCCAACGTGGACTTTCCCGTTCCGGAGAGACCGCCGACGGCCACCAGGGCGGCTTTGGGAGGGGTCATATAGGCGTTGGCTGCCGTCAGGTAGGACACGGCGCGGGCTCTGTGCTCGGCATTCTCTGCGTCCGGTTTCTGAAGTGCGTTTTCCGACGCGACAAGCGCGCGGACTGCGGCGCGGGTGGCGAGAAAGAGCGGCAGCGCGGCCAGGCCATCGATCTCGCCGCCAACGGGCTCCGCGGCAACGTAAGCATTGAGAACGATGCAGGCGGCGTTGCGGTCGCCGCGGACATCGAGGTCCATCAAGAGAAACGCGAGATCGTACCAGACGTCGATGGTGGCAAGGCGCTCGTCGAATTCCAGCGCATCGAAGGGGACGACACGGTCTGCCCGCACGACGATGTTGCCGAGATGCAGGTCTGCGTGGCAACGGCGCACGAGGCCGGCCACGGCGCGTGCGTCAAGCATCGGAGCGAGCCTTTCGACGTGTTCTCTGCTTCGCCGGGCGAACTCTTCGGCCAGGCTCATCGTGGAAGCGGGCGCGGCGTCGACGAGCGAAGATGCGAGTGCCGCGACCGTATCGCGCATGACGGCGGCGCCTTTCACGCCGGTGGCGACCGGCGCCTCGCGATGGTAGCGTACAGCCATTTCGGCCAGGTCCTTGCAGATCTCGTGCGGGAGGGGTCCTTTCTCGGCGATGCGAGCCAGCAGCTCATTCTGCTCGAAGCGGTTCATCACCAGCGCAACGTCGACGGGATCGCCGTCGTCAAAGGCGAGCGTGCCGTCCGGTCGGCGGCCGATGGTGGAGAGGCCCAGGTAGATGTCCGGTGCGTGATCCCGATTAAGCTCAAGCTCGCGGTGGAGCGCCGTGCGCCGCTGCTCGAAGGTGGTGAAATCGAGGAAGGGCAACTTGATGCGCTTCTTGATCTTGAAGGCTTTGCTTCCGACCAGAACGACGAGTGCGGCATGCGTCTCAATGATCTCGACGTGGCCTGCGGGGTCGCCGTGGGTGGTCGGATCGCTCAGAAACGCGAGTACGGCCGTGGACTCGCGGTCCGATCCCGAGAGATGAAATGCTCCGCGTTCTCTCGGCATGGCGGCCCCTCACCTTGGATGAGTTCTTGCCGGATTCAGGATCGCCGCATTGAGGTTGGTCAATCGGTCGACGACTTCAGGTACCAGCCCCAAGGCTCCGCGCTTTTGTAGGCGGTGATCTGCTTCGGCTCGAGGAAGTTCATCAGTCCCCAAGTGCCGAGCTCGCGCCCGATGCCGCTTTTCTTCATGCCGCCCCACGGCGGCTCGAGGAAGTTCGGTTGGGAGCAATTGATCCACACCACGCCTGCCTCGAAGCGATCGGCGACGCGACGTGCGCGGTCGAGATCCCGGGTCATGACAGCAGCGGCGAGGCCGAACTCGCTGTCATTGGCGAGAGCTAGTGCCTCGTCCTCAGTCTTGAAGGCGGCGACGGAAAGGACGGGGCCGAAGATCTCCTCCTTCCAGATGCGCGTGTCCGGCGAAACGCCGGTGAAGATGGTGGGCTCGATAAAGTAGCCGGCGTTGAAGCCTGCAGGCCGCGCGCCGCCGGAGACGAGCGTGGCTTCGCGCTTGCCGGTCTCGATGTAGTCCAGGACTTTGTCGTATTGCGTGCGGCTAACCAGAGGGCCGAGCTGCACGCCGTCGCTCATGCCATCGCCGATTTTGATTTTCCCGGCCTCCTCGGCGAGTCTCTCGACGAGGCGGCCCGCGATGCCCGATTGGGCGATGAGACGCGAGGTGGCGCTGCAGACCTGGCCCTGGTTCCAGAAAATGCCGAACATCACCCATTCGACGACCTGCTCGAGGTCGGCGTCGTCGAAGACGACGATCGGCGACTTGCCGCCGAGCTCCAGGCTCAGGCCCTTGACGTCCTTGGCGGCGGCGGTAGCGACGGCGATGCCGGTCGGCACGGATCCGGTGAAGGCGAGCTTTCTCACGTCGGGGTGCGCCGAAAGGGCTGCTCCCGCGTCGCGGCCCAATCCCGTCACGACATTGACGACGCCGGGCGGCACTCCGGCCTCGTGACAGATGCGCGCGAGCTCGAGGGCGGTGAGAGACGTGAACTCCGAGGGCTTCAGCACCAGCGTGCAGCCGGCGGCGAGGGCGGGCGCGACTTTCCAGGCCGCCATGAGGAGCGGGTAGTTCCACGGAACGATCAGTCCGACGACGCCGGTCGGCACATATTTCACGCGCGTTTCGAAGCGATCGTCGGGAACGACGATGGTTTCGCCCTGCCTGGCGTCAAGCCCCTCGGCATAGGTTGCGTAGAGATTGAAGCAATAGATCGTATCGGCGATGTCGCCGTGGGCTTCCGCCAGCGGCTTGCCGTTGTCCTGCACCTCGAGCCGCGCGAGGCGGTCCTTTTCAGCATCGATGCCGGCGGCAATGGCGCGCAGGATCGCCGCCCGCTCGCGACCCGTGGTGTGCGCCCATGCTCCTTGTCCGGCCCGCTTCGCGGCATCGACGGCGCGGCCAATGTCGCGCGACGTGCCTGCGGCCAGCGCTGCGAACACGCGTTCGCTGGCGGGGTCGATGACGTCGATGCGGCCGCCGTCGGCGGCATCGGTCCAGCCGCCATCGATGAACAGCTTGGGCTCCATGCGTGTCCTTTCGTTCATGGGGTGGCTGCGGTGAGGGCCGCGGCAAAGGCTTCGAGGAAGATGTCGGCGTGCTCGCGGCGGAAGGCGAGCGGCGGGCGGATCTTCAAAACATTGCCGAACTTGCCCGCGGTGCCGATGAGGACGTTGCGCTCGCGCATGGCGTTGACCAGGCGCTCGGCGGCATTGCGGTCCGGGGTGCGGCTTTCGCAATCGTGCACCAACTCGACACCGATGTAGAGACCGGTGCCGCGCACGTCACCGATGACCGGGCTTCCGAGCGCGACGATGCCATCGCGCAGGTATGCGCCGGTTTCTCGCGCATTCTCCTGCAAGCGTTCTGCGGCGATCGTGTCCAGGACTGCCATGCCTGCGGCCGCTGCGACCGGGTTGCCGCCGAAGGTATTGAAGTAACCGTTCTCCGATCCGAAGGCCGCCAGCAGATCGGGACGGATTGCCACGCCACCCATCGGGAAGCCGTTGCCCATGGGCTTTCCCATTACGGCCACGTCCGGCACGATACCGTGGCGCATAAAGCCCCACATGGCCTCGCCGGTGCGTGCGAACCCGGGCTGCACCTCGTCGGCGATGAAGAGGCCGCCTGCGTCGCGGACGGCGTCCACGGCGTCGGCGAGAAAGCCCGCGTCACCCGGGAAGATGCCGTCGCTCGAAAAAATCGTGTCGGCGATCAGGGCGGCCGGGGCGAAGCCGCGGTCTTTCAGCGTCGCGATGGCGTGCTGCACATCCTTCGCGAACCGTGGGCCGAGCGCGTCCGCTCCGCCGCGGTAGGTGTCCGGGGCCGGTATGAGCATCACGTTCGGCGGCTGCTCTTCGGTGCTGGCGGACGAAGGCGAGACCTGGGTCACGGCCGTGGTGTTGCCGTGGTAGGCGTTCTCGGTGGCGATGAGGCCCGCGCGCCCGGTGACTGTTCTGGCGATGCGCAGCGCCAGATCGGCGCTCTCGCTGCCCGTGCACGTGAAGACGATGTTCGAGATTGCGCCCGGCATGGTCCCCAGCAGGCGTTCGGCGTAAGCGTAGACGCCGTCGTGCAGATAGCGGGTGTGCGTGTTCAGAATTGCCATCTGCTTGGCTACGGCGGCCGTGACGGCGGGGTGGCAATGACCGATCGAGGGTACGTTGTTGTACGCATCGAGGCAGCGGGTCCCGTCGGCCTCGTAGAGCCATACGCCTTCGGCCCGCACGACGTGGAGCGGGCGCTTGTAGAACAGCATGGATGTGGGGCCGAAGGTTGCGCGGCGGCGGCGGATCAGGGCTTCAGTCACGGGCGCGAGGCCTGCTGCGCCTTGTTTCATGTCGAAGGCGTTGAGCTCCAGGATCTTCTGTGTTCCGGTCACGGCGTCTCCGAGGTTGGGCTCGCTCGCCTCATGGTAGCGAAGAGAAATGCGCAGGTCTCGGGTGGTCTCGCGGGGCTCTTCGGTGCTCAAGAGTTGGGCGTGGATTTGCCGATTTCCATCGCACGAAATTCCGCTTCAACGGTTGCGCGTATCCTACATCGTGATCAAAATCCTTTCTCCTGAATAAACGAGTTAAGGGGACGAGAAGCGTATGTTGAGTTCGATTGCAGGGCGTTCGGTCGTCGTCACGGGCGGTAGCAAGGGCATCGGCAAGGGGATCGGGCGGGTCTTCGCGCGCAATGGCGCCAAAGTGCTGGTCGTCTCGCGTACGCTTTCTGAAGCAGAAGCGGCGGCCGCGGAGCTGGTTGCCGACGGTGGTATCGCCTCGGCATTCGCCGCCGACGTCACGCAGCCCGCCGAGATGCAGGCCATGGCCGATGCCGCCAAGCTGCGCCACGGGGGAGTCGACGTTCTCTGCGCCAACGCCGGCGCCTTCCCGCAGGGGCGGATCGAGGACCTCTCGGCGCAGGACTGGGACCAAGTGCTCGGCGTCAATCTCAAGGGCACGTTCCTGGCTCTCAAAGCGTGCCTTCCCTATCTCACGCAATCGGACCAGGGACGCGTCGTCATCACGTCGTCGATCACCGGCCCGGTGACGGGATTTCCGGGATGGACGCACTACGGCGCGAGCAAGGCCGGCCAGCTAGGCTTCATGCGCACGGCGTGCCTCGAGCTTGCCAAGTACAAGATTACGGTCAACGCCGTGCTGCCCGGCAACATCCTGACCGAAGGCCTCGTCGCCATGGGTGACGACTATCTGCAGTCGATGGCGGCCTCGATCCCGCTCAAGGCACTCGGCACGGTGGAGGATATCGGCTACGCGGCGTTGTTCCTGGCCTCGAAGGAAGCGGCCTACATCACCGGACAGACGATCATCGTCGACGGCGGCCAGACGCTGCCCGAAAGCCTCGACGCGCTGAATTAGGGGTCAGCCGAAGCGGGAAAGATAGCGCTCGCAGAGCGGCACCGTGCCCTTGGTGTAGGCCACGCCCATGGAGCGGGCGAGATCGGTCTCGGAATGGGAGCCGATCCAGGCCACGAGAAGGATGCGTCGCAGCATGACGAAGGTGGCGATCTCGCTCTCCTCCTCGGGGCTCAGGGTGCCGAAGCGGCGGTAACCCCGCACCCAGGCGGCGATCAGGTCGGGGACCTCGGGCGCGTCCTCGAAGAAGGAGACGGTGGTGGCACAGTCGTAGAGGAACCACGAGAAGCCGCAGTCGTCGAAGTCGATGACCTTCACGGTGCCGCCGTCCATCAGAAGGTTGGCGAGGCGCATGTCGCCGTGAACGAGGTTGAAGACCTCGGGTCCGGTGCCGAAGCGGGCCAGGCGGCGCTCGATCACCGCGACCGTCTCGGCGAGGACGGCTTCGATTTCGGGTGTCATGCCCATGCCGTCGCGCCAGCGGCCCCAGTGGGGTGTGTCGCCAAGGCTGGTCGCGAAATTCCAGGTGTGGCGCTCGAACCAGGGCGGGCGCACCCATGATTTGACATGGGCGTGCATTTTGGCCGTGGTCTCGCCGAGCTTCTCGAAGCCTTCGGCGTCGTTGGCGGCCGGCTCCGCGCCGGTCTCCCAGGCGAAGACCACGACGTTGCGCGGCCGTGCAAGGCCATCCGACGTGACGGCCTGGATCAGCTCGCCGTCGCGGCCGGCGATGGGAGCGGGGACATTGGCGGCGCCGGCCGCGTTCAGGGCTGCGAGCCAGGCCAGCTCCGAGGCGATGGCGGCCGGGGAATGGTAGCCTTCGCGATGGATGCGGAGCGCCCAGCGATCGCCGGTCTCGGGGTCGTCCAGCCGGTAGGTGGCGTTCTCCGAGATGTTGATCAGGGCCGGCCGGACGCGGTCCGGGAGGGCGTAGCGGGCAATGGCGTTTGCGGCCAAGCGATCGAGGCCTTCGGTCGTAGTCGTCGTGTCCGTCACCTCTGTCTTCCTCCCCCTCGCTTCTCCCTCACGCGCACTGTAGACTCGGACGCGGATCCGGTCAGAAGGCATTCCGTCACGATGAAGAGCAAGGAAAAATCGGGCACGAAGCCGGCGCGGCGGAAGACGCTCGCTCAGCAGGGGCCGCTGTCACGCGCCTCGCTCAGATTGAGGATCGTTTTTCCGGATGAACGGCAAATCGGCCCGGGAAAGGCCGATCTGCTGGAAGCCATCGGGCGGACGGGGTCGATCTCGTCGGCGGCGCGTGATCTCGGCATGTCCTATCGGCGCGCGTGGCTGCTCGTGGACGAGCTCGGGAAGCTCTTCAAGCGACCCATCCTGACCACGGCGGCGGGCGGCGCGCACGGTGGCGGTGCGGAGCTCACGGATTTTGGGCGTGCTCTGATTGCCGCCTATCGCAGGATCGAGGACCGGGCCGCGGAAGCGGCGCGCGCGGAGCTGGTAGCCTTCGAATCCGATCTCGTGGACGTGTGAGCACCGCTCCGCGCAGCCGTTTGTCCTCTACTTCAGCACGGTGAATCCTTCGCCCTTGAAGATGCTGGTGGCGTCGCCCGACGAGAGCAATTCGAGGAAGGTTTTTGCTGTCGCATTGGCCGACGCGGCCGTCAAGGCGGCCGGATAGATGATTGGCGGATGGCTGTCGGCGGGGAAAGTGTCCACGACCTTGACCTGCGGCTCGCTCTTGGCGTCGGTGCCATAGACGATGCCGAGCGGCGTTTCTCCGCGGGCAACGTAGGTGAGCGCGACGCGGACGTTCTCGGCGCCTGCAACCTTGGCCGAGACCTGATCCCAGACACCGAGGCTGGCAAGCGCCGCCTGACCGTAGACGCCTGCCGGCACGGACTTGGTATCTCCCATGGCGAGGCGGCCTTCGCCGAGCGCCTCGGCCAGCTTAAAGCCCTTCTCGATCTTGAGTGCCACGGCGCTGTCCTTGGGTGCGATCAGCACCAGCGTGTTGCCGAGCAACGTCTTGCGCGATGCCTCGTTGATCAACTTGCGCTCGGCGAGCCAGTCCATCCACTTCAAGTCGGCGGAGATGAAGAGGTCGACGGGGGCGCCGGCTTCGATCTGCTTTGCGATGGCAGAGGATGCTGCGTACGAGGAGGTCACCTTGTTGCCGGACTTGGCCTCCCAATCCTTGGCGATCTTATCGAGAGCGTTCTTGAGGCTTGCGGCGGCAAAGACGACAACCGGCTTCGTCTCAGCAGCGGCGCCTGCCGCCGGACTCGCCGCTTCCTGTGCGCGGGCCATCAACGGCAGCATGAGAGCGAGCGCGAGCGAGCCTGCCAGCAGGCGGGTCGGTTTGGTCATGGGGCGATCCTGAAGCTGTATCTATTCAGATATAACGAGCCATGGACGCCTCGTGTCTGTCAAGCTTTGGCAGCGTCGTCTTGTTGTTGCGAAACCGTCGAAAGCAAGATGTTGGCTGTAGGCTCCGCAATGGCGGAGCCGACATAAAAAGGGCCGGGCGTTTTGTGCCCGGCCCTTCGTCGTTTGTTCAGACGATAACGGTTAGTGGGTCTCGTAGGCCTTCTCGCCCTTGGTCAGCGCGAACTCTTCCTCCGGCGAGAGGATCAGCTTGTGACGCCCAATCAGCGCGAAATAAACGATGCCGATCGCGAACCATGCCGCCACCCAGTAGACGCCGACGCGATAGACCGGATCCTGGAGCTGCATGTAGATCGTCACCAGCGCGATGATCACCGTCAGGCTGGCGCCCACCACGCCGAGCGGGCTCTTGTAAGGCCGCTCGAGGGTCGGGAAGGCGCGCTTGAGCTGAATGTAGGTCAGGCCCTGCATGACGTAGGAGAACATGGCGCCGAAGACCGCCATGTTGAGCAGCGTGCCGCCGATCAGCTGCGCGCCCTTGTCGGCGCCCTCGGCGAACCAGACGATCAGCATCACGGCAAGGCCCAGCAACGCGCCTGCGAACAGGGCGATGTGCGGCGTCTTGCGCGTGCCGTGCGTCACCGAAAGCGCGGTCGGGAAGTAGCCGGCGCGCGACAGCGAGTAGATCTGACGTCCGTAGGCGAAGATGATGGTGTGGAAGCTCGCGATCAGGCCCGTCAGGGCGACGACGGCAAGAAGCGTGGCGATCTCCGTGCCGTAAATGGCGCGGAAGCCGTCGAGAAGCGGCTCGCCCGACGCTCCGAGCTTGTGGGCGCCTACGTCATGCACCGACGGGTTGAGCGTCAACACAAGGAACGCCGACAGGAGGAGCGTGAACATGCCGAGCAGGATGCCCTTCGGCATGTCGCGCTTCGGATCGACCGATTCCTCGGCCGCGAGCGGTAGCTGCTCGATGGCCAGGAACAGCCAGACGGCGAACGGCAGTCCAGCGAGGATGCCATAGGAGCCGAAGGGCAGGAACGGTCCGTTGCCTTCCGGAAGCTCGGCGCCGTCGGGACCGATGTTGAGGGCCCAGCGGCTGAAGTCGACGTGCGGAATGGCGCTGATGTAGAAGACGGCGAGGCAGAGAAGGGCCAGGATCGTGATGATGAGCGAGAACTTGAACGACAGCTCGACACCGACGTAGTTCAGCGCGACGAAGATGATGTAGAACGCGATCCAGAACAGCGGCTGGCTCTCAGCAGGCGCACCGAGAATGGCGGACGCGTAGCTGCCGATGAAAAAGACGATGACGGCCGGCGTGATGACGTACTCGACGTTCTCGGCGAGTCCCGTCAGGAAGCCTCCCCAGGGGCCGAACGCAGTGCGCGCGAACGAGTAGGCGCCGCCCGTGTGCGGCATTGCCGGGCTCATCTCTGCGAGACTGTAGGTGAGGCCAAGGTACATGATGGCGATGATGATGGTGGCGAAGAACATTCCGCCCCAGCCGCCTTGCGCCAGTCCCAAGTTCCAACCCGAGAAATGTCCCGAGATCACGGCGCCGACGCCTAGCGCCCATAGGGACCAGACGCCCGCGTGGCGTCTCAAACCTCTTGCCTTGAAGTACGCGTCGTCGACCTTCTCGTAGGTAACGCCTTGAGTGGACTGTGACATGGTGAGCTCCCCTGCCTGCGGCCGTTTGGCACCTTAGGGATATCTCAAAGGTAGACGAAAGGCTTGTCCTTCTTTTGGACAAGACGTTACTGGCCGATGGGCAGGACTGATGATCCGTGTCCTGCTTTTAATCATTTGTGCAGGTGCTCAGGCGGGGACAAGAAGCTCGGAAATCTGATTGCGGCCGCCAGCCTTAGCTGCTCGGAGCGCCTGGTCGGCACGGTGCAGTGCGGTATTCAGGGGCTCTCCCGCGGCCCATTCGGTGACGCCGAAGCTGCAGGTCATGCGGACGTTCTCGGCGGCGCCCTCGAACGCATGGGCGGCGACGTTCTGGCGAATCACGTCGCACCAGTGCGCCGCCTGCGTCGCTTCCAGAATGGGAAACGCCAGGCCGAACTCGGCGCCGCTCAGGCGCGCGACGACGGGGGCTTCCTCGCCGGCGATGCGGGCGACCGTCTTTAGCACGGTGTCGCCGGCCTCGTGTCCGTAGGTGTCATTGATGGGTTTGAATTTGTCGACGTCCATCAGGCACAGAGCGAGGCTGTCGGATGCGTCGAGCTCGCGGCGCTTGGTCTCCATGGTGGCAATGAAGGCTCTGCGGTTCAGGGCGCCGGTCAGGTAGTCGGTGTCCGCCTGCTCGACGAGCTGGCGCTGCAGTGTGATCATGCGGTTCGCGGCTCTCAGGCGCGCCATCAGCTCCTCGCGCCGAATGGGCTTCACGATGAAGTCGTCGGCACCGCAGTCGAGCGCTTCGGCGAGTGCGCGCTCGCTCGTGTTCGACGACATGACAATGATGTGCAGCGGGCGTTTTTCGGCGGCCAGAGCGCGCAGCTTCCAGCACAACTCGAGACCGGGGATCGGTTCCAGCTCGAGGCTGGTCACGATTACGTCGACGGTCGGCGTCGCCGCGACATAGTCGAGGGCGAGATCGGACATCGAAAAGCAGTCGGAGTACAATCCTGCTGCTTCAAGCTCCGAGGCGAGCTTCGCTTGCACGACCCGGCTGGGGTCGACGATGACAATGTGCATGGTTCAGGCTTCTGCTTACAGACCACGGACAACTTACGCCGTGTTGGTGAACAGGGCCTTACCGACCAGGAGCACTGGGTATTCGGAATGTCTTCAGGCGTTTTAGGAGGGGCGGGCGAGGGCGTCGGGGCGCTTGCCGGCCCCGAGCTGGTAGTTGCTCTCGTCCTTGAGGTTGACGCCGGTCAGCTGCCTGCGAAACGCCTCGCGCAGGAGCCAGGCGATCTTGAAGGCGGCCTCATCCGCGGATAGCCCGCCGATGCGGATGTTGGAAATGCAGTTGCGCTCGCCGTCCTTGCGGCCGACGCGCGGCTCCCACGTCAGGTAGGCGCCGAGGCTGTCGGGGGATGAAAGCCCCGGGCGCTCTCCGATCAGCATGACAGCTGCGCGGGCCTTCAGAAACTCCCCGGCATCGTCCGAGAGCGCGACGCGAGCCTGGGTGGCGAGCAGAACGGGGCCGAGACGCCATTCATTCTTGCGAACATGCGGCAGCAGCGCCTTGATGGTTGGGATGGCATTGGCTGCCACCGCGGTCGAGGACAGGCCATCGCCGACGATGATTAGGAGGTCGGTTTCGGACGGCGAGCGCTGCGACAGCACCTGGCGCGATTCAGGGCCGAGACGGCGTCCCAGGTCCGGGCGACGCAGATAGGTATCGCGGTCGGGCGCGGCGCTGGCGATGCGCTGCGTCTCGAGCCCCAAGGCGGCGATTTCCTTTTCGATCGACGGCCATTCGATCGGGGTCTTGACCGCGTCGCGGGCCTGGGCGTGCGCCATGGAAAAATTGAGAACCTCGCGGGTCGGCATCCCGGAGCCGGAACGGCCGAGCCCGATGCGGGCGTCGGTAAAGCGCTTGAGCGCGATCCAGGGATCGTCCGGCGTCATGCCACACCTCCCGCAGCGTGCTCGAGCAGGGCTTTGGTCGGCTTTTCGCTGATGACCTTGCCGCTTTTGTCGGCGAGGCCCATGCGTTCGAGCCATTCCTCGAACTCGGGGGCGCGCTTCAGGCCCAGCACCTCGCGCACGTAAAGGGAGTCGTGAAAGGAGGTCGACTGGTAGTTGAGCATGATGTCATCGGCGCCGGGGATCCCCATGACGAACGTCACGCCCGCCGCGCCGAGCAGCGTGAGCAGCGTGTCCATGTCGTCCTGATCGGCCTCTGCGTGGTTGGTGTAGCAAACGTCGCAGCCCATCGGCACGCCGAGCATCTTGCCGCAGAAATGATCCTCGAGGCCGGCGCGGATGATCTCCTTGCCGCTGTAGAGATACTCGGGGCCGATAAAGCCGACGACGGTGTTGACGAGCAGCGGGTGGAACTCGCGGGCCACGGCGTAAGCGCGAGCCTCGCAGGTCTGCTGGTCGACGCCGTGGTGGGCGTCGGCGGAGAGGGCCGCACCCTGGCCGGTCTCGAAGTACATGACGTTGTCGCCGACCGTCCCTCGTTTGAGAGAGAGCGCGGCCTCGCGGCCTTCCTTGAGGATGGGAAGAGTGACGCCGAATGACGAGTTGAGTGCCTCCGTGCCGCCGATGGACTGGAAAACAAGGTCGACGGGCGCGCCGCGCGAGATGGCTTCGATGGAGGTCGTGACGTGGGTCAGGACGCAACTCTGTGTCGGGATCTCGAGGCGCTCGATCATGCGATCCAGCATCGACAGCATGTCGATGATGGCGCCGACGTTGTCCGTCGCGGGATTGATACCGATCACGGCGTCGCCACAGCCGAACATCAGGCCGTCGATGACGGAGGCGGCGATGCCCTTGGGATCGTCGGTCGGATGGTTGGGCTGAAGGCGCACGGACAGGTGCCCTTTGAGGCCGATGGTGTCGCGGAAGCGCGTGATGACGGAAACCTTGCGCGCTGCGAGCACCAAGTCCTGGTTGCGCATGAGCTTGGAGACGGCCGCCACCATTTCCGGCGTGAGGCCGGGTGCGAGCTTGCCGAGCGCTTTGGTGTCGGCCTTGTCGGAGAGCAGCCAGTCGCGAAATTCACCCACCGTCATGTGCGCGACGAGTGCGAACGCGTTGGCGTCATGCCGATCCATGATCAGGCGCGTGACGTCATCGCTTTCGTAGGGGATCAGCGCCTCGTTGAGGAACCGCTTCAGGGGGACCTCGGCAAGGGCCATCTTGGCGGCGACGTTCTCCTCGGCACTTGTCGCTGCGACACCGGCCAGAACGTCACCGGATCGCAACGGCGTGGCCTTGGCCATGAGCGTCTTCAAGTCGGCGAACCGGTAAGTCGTTTTCTGCCACGTCGCTTGATACATGGGCCGCTCCCGTCTCACGGACATGCCTTTCATCATAGGAAAGGTTTTGCGGCAATCAAAGCTCGGTTGTTGGGCGGCATGCCGACCGAAGCGGCACGCAACGCCTGCGACCTCCACGGTTTTCCACGGTACTGGACAAAAGTCTAAGAAAGGTGTGGTGCCGGCGGCATGATCGGGAGGGAGCTGCCCGCCGGCACCACGAGCATGACGTCACCCGTGCTCTAGGGTCGGGGAGGGGTGCGGGTGGCGCCAGCTTTCTCTGTGCGTGACGCTCGGCTGCGCGTTCAAATCTTGGCCAAGCTTCCAGCGTCCGCCGTTAACGCCGGTGTCGGCGGGGGAGTTCCGCGCTCCAGCGGACCAATCGATCGATGTTGGAACCCAAGCTCGATGCCATGCGTTATCCGTTGTGCACGAAACGCCAAATTCCAGTTATGTCTTTATAATTGCTCGGCTATCGTGCAGAGCTAAACCCGAAAGAGAGGGCAATACAGGGGCGCTCGGCTCAGCAATAATGGGAAAGCCGCGCGAGGGCTGCAAAAGCGTAGCCGCTCCTGTGCACTAACAGACGGGGCCTGAAAGGCCGTGGAGGCCGCGGTCAGGCCGTTATAGGCCGCCGTTTCATCCAATCGGGTCGATTGTGCGGGAAGGTTCCGAGGGATCTACAAGAGATGACCACTCAAAAATCCGTTCAGCCGGCTCAGAGCACCGCGCCGGAGAGCAGTATGAACATCGAGCCAACTGGCAGCGTCGACGCGGCAATCCAAGGTGCGCTCGGTCGCAAGTTGCGCGAGAGCTGGGAAGAGGTCGTGAAGGAGGAAGTGCCGAAGAAATTCACGGTTCTTCTCGAGCAACTCAAGCAAGCTGAGACGAGTAGCTCGGGTTTCGCCCGGTCGGATAACGATGGCGGGGAGCGTCAAGACTGAAGATGGCAGCGCCTGACTTCGAGCAATCCCTTGTCGCGGCGATCCCGCATCTGCGCGCGTTTGCGCGCAGTTTTGCCAACGATCCCGCACGTGCCGACGATCTGGTGCAGGAAACGCTGGTGAAAGCGTGGAACAGCCGGGATTCCTTCACACCCGGCACCAATTTTCGCGCGTGGCTGTTCACGATCCTGCGCAACGTCTATTTTTCACAGCACCGCAAGCTCAAACGCGAGGTGGACGATCCGGACGAGCAGTACCAGAACTCGCTCGCCGTGCAGCCGGAGCAGTATGGCTATCTCGATCTTGCCGACTTCCGCACTGCGCTCGCCAAACTGCCGCCGGATCAGCGTGAGGCGTTGGTGCTGGTTGGTGCCGAGGGCTTTTCCTATGAAGAAGCAGCCGAAATTTGCGGGTGTGCTGTCGGCACGATCAAAAGCCGCGTCAACAGGGCGCGCAACCGGCTCGTGGAGCTGCTCGATGATCCGGACCTCAAGGGCGGCGCCTCTGAGAGCGCCGCGGAGGCTGGACAACGCGGGCGATTGGTGAAAGACGCTGCACGTGGTTAGTTTATTCTAAGATATTGATTTGTTGCGAGGTATCGCCTGAAGGAACCTTTCGATAGGGTTGTGCGTTAGCACCCGAGGGTTGTGGCCCTTGGCGATTTTCATCGCAGGTCTGCTCAGTAGGGAGAACATCATGTCGCTTGCCGAAACGATCGCGCCCCAGCTGCCATATCTGAGGCGGTTTGCGCGTGCGCTCACCGGAAGCCAGGAGAGCGGCGACGCTTACGTGGTGGCGGTGCTCGAAACTCTGGTCGCGGATCCGCAGAGCTTTCCCGAAAGCAACATGAAGCGTGTGGGGCTCTACAAGTGCTTCCTCAAGGTCTGGAACTCCATCAGCCTCAACCGGGACGACGTCGCTCCGAAAACCCGGGTCGACCTCAGCCTGGAGGCGATCACGCCGCGTCCGAGACAGGCTTTCCTGCTGGCGTCCGTGGAAGGCTTCACGACGCAGCAGATCGCCGAGATCCTCGACTGCTCGACGCGTGAGGTCAGCGCGCTCATCGAGGAAGCGGGCGAGCAGATCGCCGAGCAAACGGCCACCGATGTGCTGATTATCGAGGACGAGCCGCTCATCTCGATGGACCTCGAAGCGTTGGTCAAGGGACTGGGCCATCGGGTCTCCGGCATTGCCCGTACGCATCGCGAAGCCATCATCGAAGTGAAGAAAAAGCAGCCGGGGCTCGTGCTTGCCGATATCCATCTTGCCGACGGCAGCTCGGGGCTCGACGCCGTCAACGAGATCCTGCTCGGCTTCAATCTTCCTGTCATTTTTATCACGGCGTTTCCGGAGCGGTTGTTGACGGGCGAACGGCCCGAGCCGACGTTCCTCATCACGAAGCCGTTCGAGCCGAATACCGTGCGTGCGCTCGTCAGCCAGGCGCTGTTCTTCGGGACGAACGCGCGCGTTCCCGATGCTTCGGCAGGCTTAGGCGGTGCACGCGGTCCGAAGCTCGCAACATCGGCCTCATCGGGAGCGCGCGCCTTGCGCACCTGAGGCATTCGGGAACGAGTCATCGCCTTTTCGTGACAAGCAAAAAACCGATCGTGTCTTGAATCGCGGCTCATCCTGATCCACGTTCAGGCGCGTTGGTTGAACGCCGAGCCGGCTGGTCCGGCAAATCCGGGGCTGCGAGCCTCAAGGGTGGATCTGGATGGCGCGTGTGCTGGTGGTCGACGACGAGGCGCTCATCGCGATGATGTTGAGCGACTTGCTCGCGGAATACGGCCATGAAACCGTTGGCCCCGCCCATTCCGAAGGGCAGGCGCTCGAACTCGTCGCCTCCACCCCCATCGATGCGGCGATCCTCGATGTGACGCTCGGCGATCACGATTGTTTCGCGGTCGCCGAAGCGCTCGGTCAACGCGGCATTCCCTTCGCCTTCGCAACCGGACATGGTGCCCAGGCGATGCCTGACGCCTTCCGGGCGCGCGTGACGGTGTCCAAGCCCTTCGACTTTGAGGTCGTGCGGCGCCTCATCGACGATCTGGTTTCCCCTGCGGCCTGAGTGTCGGCTGACATCCCGTGTTCGAGCCTTTCCTGTTTTCTTCCGGTGAGATCGAGGATGGCGCGGGGAACTCTACGTCTCGGGACGGGCTTACCTGGTTGGGCGTATGTGCCAAGTTCGATAGCAGGACCACTCCATGACCGGGTCTCGCGCACCGGTTGATCTCCTTGTCATCGATGCCACCGCGGACCGGCATGACGGCTATCGCGGCTTGCTGGGCAGCTTTGTCCGCAAGGTTGTGACGGTCGCGCCCGGGGATGCGGCACGCCAGCAGCTTCTGTCGGGCGCTTTCGCGGCCGTGATCGTACATCTGGATGACGATGCGGCCGACGTGCTCGCAGATATTGCAGATGTTGATGAGGCGTCCGGCCCGCCCGTGGTCGTGGTGTCGGCACAGATGCCAGATCTTCGCGCGTTTGGTGCGCATGGTCGCGTTACCGAGTTTGTGCCATCCGCTCATGCAACCGAGCTGCTTCCGCCGAAGGTTTCCTGCCTCGTCGAGCTTGCAAAGGTGAAAGGCGAGCTCGACGAGGAGCGGCGCACTTCGGACGCGCTCAGGCGGCGCATGGGCGAGCAGATCCATCGCGGCAAGAACCTGTTGGCGATCCTGCAGTCCGTCGCGCGACGGACGATGCACGAGGGACGTGCGATGTCCGATGCGCGGGAGGCGCTGATGGGCCGTCTCGGGACGCTCGCCCGGGCTTACCAGCTTGTGACGGCTTCGAATGGGGCAGGGACGGATATCGCCGACGTCGTGGAGGCGGAGCTGGCGCACGTGATGGATCGTGTCACGGTCAGCGGCCCGCCGGTGCGGCTTTCAGGCTCGGTGGTGCAGACTTTTGCACTTGCCATCCACGAGCTAGCGGCCAACGCGAGCAAGCACGGGGCGCTTCTGTCGCCGAAGGGGGCCGTCGCCGTCGGCTGGACCTTTTTCGAATACGGAACCGATCGGTATCTCGAGGTGGCCTGGAGCGAGCGTGGAGGCACGACGCCCAAGGCGCCGGTCGAGTTCGGGTTCGGGCTGACGCTGGTTTCATCGTTCGCCGGAGCGCACGCGCAAACGCCAAACCTTCTCTTCGAGGGCGAAGGGTTTGCGTGCCGGATGCGGCTTTCGCAGGATGTGCTCGTTCCGGGCTAGCGCTCTCAGCCGGTTAGGCGGCGTGGGGTCGTGAAATGCTCGAGGTGGCCACTTGCGCGCTTCAGGTCCTTCCAGCTCGCGATGTCGAACGAGAAGACCACGAGAGCACCGGTCGGGAACTCTTGCGCAAGAAGGGCGAGCGTCTTGCGATCGCCCTCGCCGACCAGTTCCAGCGCCAGAGCGTGGAGGCCGGGATTGTGACCGACGACAAGCACATGCGCGTCGCTGCTATCGATGCGCCCGATCTCGGTGCGGATGGCGTCGGGTGAGGCGAGATACAACGCATCGTCGTAGAGGACGCGCGGTGTCGGCGGCCCAATCTCGGCCAACAGCAGCGCCAGCGTGGCGCGCGTGCGCATGGCGTCCGAGCAGAGCACAAGGCTTGGCCGCAGCTTTTCCTGACGGATGAACTTCGCGAGCGCCGGAATGGCCTTGGCGCCTCTCTTGGCGAGAGGGCGCTCGTGGTCGTCAAGCTCCGGATTGGCCCAGCTCGATTTGGCGTGGCGGAGGAGGGAGAGAGTCAGCATGGATCGAAGATGACGATATGAGCCCGCACGTCAAGGGTCGCGGTTTCCTGGTCGATGAAAAAGCAGCGGTGCGTAGAGCGTCGGTGTCGGCTCCGATTGGATGGACATTGTCCGTGGTTGGTGCATCCTGCCGGTAAAACTCGCTTAACCAAGCAACCGCATCGGGCGTGCTGAAAGCTCCGGCGGACGGCACATGTGTGGCCCTTCAACCCGCAACGGATGGCCCGACCCATGACCAAGCCCAAGGTGAGCAAGAAGACCGGTACGCGTGCGAAGGTCGCGGCTCATCTTACGACAGGCTCCGGCGCGCCGGATATCGTCGTGCGCACACTCGAGAACGCCATCGGCGCGCAGGTGAGGGAGTATCGCAAGCACGCGGGGCTGACCGTTTCGGAGCTGGCGTCGGTCGCCGACATATCGACGGGCATGCTGTCCAAAATCGAGAACGGCCAGATCTCGCCGTCGCTCTCGACGCTGCAGCTCCTTGCGTCAGCGCTCAACCTGCCGTTGACGATGCTGCTTGCGAGCTACGATCGCGGGCGCGGCTGCTCCTATGTCAAGAAGGGGGAGGGCGTGGCGATCCGCAGACGCGGAACGAAGGTTGGGCACAACTACCAGCTTCTCGGGCAGTCGCTCGGCGGCGACGTGGCGGTGGAGCCGTATCTGATCACGCTCAACAAAGACGCCGACACCTACACCGAGTTTCGTCATGCCGGCATCGAGTTTCTCTACATGCTGAGCGGCAAGGTCTCGTACGCGCATGGAGAACGTTCGTATCTCCTCGAGGCAGGCGATTCGATGATGTTCGATTCCTCGGAGCTGCACGGGCCGGACAAGCTGCACGAGCTGCCCGCGATCTACCTCTCGATCATCATCTATGAGCGCCGCTAGCCGTTGCTGGCGAGAGGTTCTCAGATCTCACCTTTGAGACCGCGCTCGAAGTACTTGTGAATGATCCTGTCCTGGTTGGCGAGCAGCCAGTCGATCGAGGGCTCGTTCGACATCGCCTTGTGGATGGCGCGCGCGGTCGCCTCACGATGGATGTCGAACAGGATCTTGTGGTCGAGATTGTCGATGGTGGCGACGGACGGATTGAGCCAGACGGAGACGATGATGCCGAGGTCGTTGGCCTTGTCTTTCGGGATGTCGCCAGAACGCACGGCATCGAGCACGCCCATGGCGGTCGCGTACTGAACTGTGCCCATCAGGATGTTGGTGTAGCGTTCGCTGGTGACGGTCACTTTGCTCACGCAGATGGTCGCCGGGCGCACCATGACGTCCGTATTGAGGAGCGCCAGCACGCGGCTGTGTCCGGCAACCTGGTTGCCAAGCAGATTGGCGAAGGCGGTTCCGAAGGGACCGTCCATCTCGCCAATGGCGACCTCGGGCTCAGCGGCTGTGCCGGGCGGGCCACCCGCGACCAGTGCTTCGCCGACGCGAATGCCGATGCGTCCGCTCATATCGTCAACTCCCGGTGCTCAAGGTTGTGCTGAGACGTATTCGGCCGCGGCTTCGAAAAGCCAGTGGGCGAAGCTGTCCGCGTAGCTGCGAAACATTGCAGCTTCGTAAGTCGGCGCGTCGTCGACCTGCCAGAGGATG
This sequence comes from uncultured Hyphomicrobium sp., assembly GCF_902826555.1. GTDB lineage: Bacteria > Pseudomonadota > Alphaproteobacteria > Rhizobiales > Hyphomicrobiaceae > Hyphomicrobium_C. Next base: position 31,712 of record NZ_CADEFI010000008.1, on the reverse strand, counting down.
ATGCCGACGTGGCTCGCATGCGTGATGGCGACGCTGCCCGGGGCGAAGGCGCGGGGATGCAGGTCGATGGGCACGCCTTTCGCCAGCACGCTGCGTGCGCGGGAGCCGGAAATTCGCACGACGACGCGGCTGTCCGACTGGTCGACGACAGAAGCGATGCCGGTGAGCTTCTCTTTCAGCTCGGCCTCGAGGTCACGGGCTCCCTCGTGCTCGGTGATGGCGAGCCACTGGTCCGGGCCTGCCCAGACGAAGGCGATGCCGCCCGCTTCGACGCGGCCCGCGCTCTTGGGCAACACCGCTCCATAGGCGGCGCTGATGGCTTCGCGCAGCGCCTGCTCCTTGCCGCGCGCCGCGGCGAAGCTCGCCATGGTCAGCGTCTCGCGAGCGGAAGCGGCAAGCTTCGGCGTGGCCGGCGGATGCCAGTCCATGAATGCGGAGCTCGGTGTGAGGATGTGATCAGCCACGGACGCGCCCTCCTTCGGGATCCACGAAGACCGGTGAGACGACCTCGACCAGCGTGTCGGCGCCGCGTACCGGATCGTAGGCGCGTACGATTTCGCCCAAGCGCTCCGGTCCCCGTCTTAATAGACCGAGGCCGACCCAGTGGCCGCTCGACGGTGAGTAGGCGACGGATGTCATGTAACCCTCGTCGTTGGCGGCCTCGGGCCTGGCGTCGCGGGCGAGGAAGTGAGCGCCCGAGCGCAGGCGCGCGGAACGGTCCACGGGCCGGAAGCCGACGAGGGACGGGCGATCCGGATCGACAAGGCCGGGGCGCTTGCCGAGCACGCTGCCGATAAAGTCCTTTTTCTTGGCGACCATGCCGCCAAGGCCGACATCCTGCGGTGTCGTGGTGCCGTTGAGCTCGGGGCCGCTGATGTGGCCCTTTTCGATGCGCATGACGCCGAGGGCTTCCGTGCCGTAGGAGCAGGCGCCGAACTCCTCGCCCGCCTCCATCAGGCGGCGGATAAGGGCATCGCCGTAGCGGGCCGGTACGCCGATCTCGTAGGCGCGCTCGCCGGAGAACGACAGGCGGAAGAGGCGCGCCTTGATGCCGCCGCAGACGGTGATTTCGCCGACGCCGAGATAGGGGAAGCCCGAGTCCGAGATGTCGAATGCAGGATCGACGATCTTTTGCAGCAGTGCGCGCGACTTCGGTCCGGCAACGGCATATTGCGCCCACTGCTCGGTGGCCGAGACGATCTGCACGTCAAGCTCGGGCCACAGCCACTGCGCACAGTATTCCATGTGCTGCACGACCTTGACCGCGTTGGCCGTCGTGGTGGTGATGAAGAAATGGTTCTCGCCGAGACGGGCGACGGTGCCGTCGTCCATCAGGATGCCGTCCTCGCGCAGCATGCCGCCGTAGCGGCATTTGCCGACGGTGAGCGTCTTCAGGCCGTTCATGTAGATGTTGTCGAGGAAAGCCGCGGCCCCTGCGCCCTGTACATCGACCTTGCCGAGGGTGGACACGTCGCAGATGCCTACCGCATTGCGCACCGTGTTCACTTCGCGCGTCACGGTCTCCAGCCAGTCGCGCTCACCCGGCCGCGGGAAATAACTCGGCCGCAGCCAAAGTCCGGTCTCGACGAAGACGCATCCCTGCTCCTTGGCCCAACGATAGGAGGGCGGCAGGCGGGTCGGCTTGAAACTCTTGCCGCGGTGATGACCTGCCAATGCACCGAGTGCGACAGGCGAATAGGGCGGACGTGCCACGGTGATGCCGGTCTCGGGGATGGTGCGGCCCGTGAGCTCGGCCATGATGGCGAGCGCGTTGACGTTCGCGGTGCGGCCCTGGTCGGTGGCCATTCCGAGTGTCGTGTAGCGTTTCAGATGCTCGACGGCGCGGAATCCTTCGCGCTCGGCAAGGGCGATGTCCTTCTCGGTGACGTCGTTCTGCTGATCGACGAAGGCCTTGCCCTTGTAGCCGATCACGCGCCAGAGCGGCGTGACGGCATCGCTCTCGGCGATGGCTGTGGGCACGGGAACGGCGATGGCCTTGTGTCCGCTTTCGTCCGCAGCCGCGGATCCTGCGGCGTTGCCGCCGGCGAGGGACTTGGCCAGAGTGAGGTCGCCCGCGACGGCTCCCGCAAGCGACATCCCGGCAGGCACAGCGCCGGGAAGGAAGGCATGTAGGCGATCGTTCCAGACGGGCTTACCGCCGAGATGCGTCGTGAGCTGGATGTTGGGGTTCCAACCGCCGGACACGGCGATGAGGTCGCACGCGAGCTCGATGCGCTCCCCGTCACCTAGGCGGATGTCGGCACCCGTCACATGCCTCTTGCCGAGCGCGTCGGTCACGGCCGCGTTCGAGATCAGCCGCACGCCGGTTTCGTTGGTGATGCGATAGACGTGGTCGGAGATCTCGGGGCGGCTGTCGACGAGGGCCACCACATCGGCGCCGGCGCGTACGAGATCGCTGGCCGTCGTGGCGCCGTAGTCGTTGTTGGTGAAGACGACGACGCGCTGACCGGGCACGACGCCATAGCGGTTGACGTAGGTGCGCACGGCGCCTGCCAGCATAACGCCCGGGCGATCGTTGCCGCCGAAGACGATGGGGCGCTCCGTGGCGCCGGTTGCGAGCACGACCTTCTTGGCGACAAGGCGCCACAGCCGTTGACGGGGCGCTCCGGGCGCGGGATGCGGCAGGTGATCGCTGACGCGCTCGAGCGCGCCGTAGGTGCCGCCGTCGTAGCTGCCGAATACGGTGGTGCGGCGGAGAATGCGGACCTCAGGATTGCGCGAGAGCTCGCCCTCCAACATCTTCACCCATTCGTGGGCGGGATTGCCGGCGATCTCGGAGGCGTCGTCGACGGCGCGGCCGCCAAGCGCGGCGTTCTCGTCGACTAGGATCACGCGAGCGCTGGTGCGCGCCGCCGCTTGGGCTGCGGCGAGACCCGCGGGACCGCCACCGATGACAAGCACGTCGGCGAAGGCGGTCGCCTTCTCATAGGTGTCGGGGTCGGCGTCGTCGGAGGCGCGCCCGAGACCCGCGGCGCGGCGGATCAACGGCTCGTACAACTTCTCCCACAGGGCGGCCGGCCACATGAATGTCTTGTAGTAGAAGCCGGCAACGAACACGGGCGAGAACAGCGAGTTGATCGACAGGAGGTCGAAAGCGAGCGACGGCCAGCGGTTCTGGCTCGTGGCTGTGAGGCCGTCGAAGAGCTCGGCCACGGTGGCCTTGGTGTTCGGCTCACGGCGCGCACCGTCGCGCAGTTCGACGAGGGCGTTCGGCTCCTCGGAACCGGCGGCGAGAATGCCACGCGGGCGGTGGTATTTGAACGACCGGGCGGTCAGCACGACGCCATTGGCGAGCAGGGCGGATGCCAGCGTGTCGCCGGGATGGCCGGCGTAGGTCTTGCCGTCAAAGGTGAAATGCAGCGTTTTGCTGCGGTCGATCAGGCCGCCGGATGCAAGGCGGTTGCTCTGCCGGCCATAGCCGATGGGCGCTGCGGTCATGATGCGCTGTCCTTGGTTGCGGATTTGGCAGCGAGTGCCACGTCGCGAGCAAGCTCCACGGAGGCGACGGCATGGGTGCTGACGTTGCGTGTCACGACCAACCAGGCGTGACAGCCGGCGGCATGGTACCAGAGCTCGCGATGCGGGCCCGGCGGATTGGTGCGCTCGAAGGTATAGGTGACGAAGTCGTCCATGGCGGTTGTGCCGGCAAAGTCGGGACGTTTCACGGTGGCGTCGCCCGAGTAGAGGAACTCATCGAGGCTGCGCTCGCCGCAGTGGGGGCATGCGATTCTCATCGCGGGTTTTCCTCTCCGGTCAGTGCAGGTTGGGTTGCGGTCCCATGCCCTTCTCATCGATGGCATGGCCGGTCGCGAAGCGGTCGAGGCGGTAGGCCGCGGCCACAGGGTGGGGGGCGTCGCGCGCGATCAGATGCGCGAAGCAGTAGCCGGAGGCCGGCGTCGCCTTGAAGCCGCCGTAGCACCAGCCGGAGTTCAGGTAGAGACCGTCGACCGGTGTTTTGTCGATGATCGGGCTGCCGTCCATGGACATGTCCATGATGCCGCCCCAGTGGCGCAGGAGGCGCACGCGGCCGATGCGCGGCATCAGCGCCATGCCGCCTTCGCAGACGTCCTCGACCACGGGCATGTTTCCGCGCTGGGCGTAGCTGTTGTAACCGTCAAGATCTCCGCCGAAAACGAGCCCGCCCTTGTCGGACTGGCTGATGTAGAAGTGCCCGGCGCCGAAGGTGACGACGCCATCGATGAAGGGTTTGAGGCCCTCGGTCACGAAGGCCTGCAAGACGTGGCTTTCGATGGGGAGCCTCAAACCTGCCATGGCGGCGACGCGGGAGGAGGAGCCCGCGACCGCCATGGCGATTTTCTTGGCGCCGATCAGGCCGCGCGATGTCTCGACGCCGGTCACGCGGCCGCCGTCGCGGATGAAGCCTTTGACCTCGCAGTTCTGGATGATGTCGACGCCGAGGCGGTCGGCGCCGCGCGCGTAGCCCCAGGCCACGGCGTCGTGGCGTACGGTGCCGCCGCGCGGTTGCAGGAGGCCGCCGTGGATGGGGAAGCGTCCGTTGTCGAAGTCGAGGAACGGCACCATCTTGCGGACCGCAGCCTGATCGAGCAGGACCGCGTCGACGCCGTGGAGCCGCATGGCATTGCCGCGGCGCGCGAAGGCATCGCGCTGGGCGTCGGAATGATAGAGGTTCAGGACGCCGCGCTGGCTCACCATGGCGTTGTAGTTCAGGTCCTGCTCCAGCCCTTCCCAGAGCTTCATCGACAATTCGTAGAAGGGGATGTTGCCGGGGAGCAGGTAGTTCGAGCGGACGATGGTGGTGTTGCGGCCGACGTTGCCACCGCCAATCCAGCCTTTTTCAAGCACGGCTATGCGAAGGGGGCCGTAGTTCTTGGCAAGGTAGTAGGCGGTCGAAAGCCCATGGCCGCCGCCGCCGATGATGACGACGTCGTAGTCGGGTTTCGGCTCGGCGTTGCGCCAGGCCGGGCCCCAGCCCGTGTGGCCGCGCAGCGCTTCCCTCAGGACAGAGAAGATCGAATAATGGGTGCTCGTCATATGGGGTCGCCCCGTCGCTCCGGTTTGCCCCTTCATCATTAGAAGGGAATGACGTTGTGGGCGATATAAGTATTTTTTATACTGTGGACATGCGTGAGCCTTCTCCCACCCTGCCTTTCGACCTCAGGTCGCTCGAAATTTTCCTTGCCGTCTGCGAAAGCGGCGCCATGTCCTCGGCGGCGCGGGCGCTGGGGCTGACGCAGCCCGCGGTGTCGCTTGCCATCGGCGATCTCGAGAAAAAGCTCGGCTTCGACCTCTTCGACCGCTCGGTGAGGCCGCTTGCCGTCACGGTTGCGGGCGGGTTGCTGCGGCAGCGGGCAGGAGCGCTGATCGCCGAGGCGCGACAGATCGGCCCGCTCCTGCGCGAAACGGAGCACGGCAAGGTGCCGCTCATCCGCGTGGGCCTCGTCGACTCGCTGTCGCGCCTTCTGACGGCGCCGCTTGCAACCTATCTCGCGTCAAAGGCCGACGAGGTGTCGATCCTGCTCGGGCTCACGGCCTCGCACGCGAGCGATCTCCTGACGCGGCGCCTGGATCTCTTTCTTGGGGTCGACGATCTCGAGGATTGGGCCGGGCTCGAGCGCTGGCAGTTGGCGAAGGAGCCCTACATTCTCCTGTTGCCGGCCGGAACGGAGGCCCCGCGCACGGTCGCGGCGTTGCGCAAGCTTTCGCAGTCGCTGCCACTGATCCGGTTCAGCTCGCGCTCGCAGACCGGAGTGGAGATCGAGGCCCATCTTCGGCGTCTGGGTCTGGAATTGCCGCGCAGTTTCGAGTTCGACACGCCTTATGGCGTGAGCTCCATGGTTGCCGCCGGAAGCGGATTTGCGATCACGACGCCGCTTTGTATCGGTGAGGCCGCGCTCGCGGCGCAGGGTCTCGTCACCGCTGCGCTTCCGGGGCCGCAGATCTCGCGCAAACTGACGCTCGTTGCCCGTCACCGGGAGCTTGGGCGTCTGCCGCGCGAGCTGGGCGAGATGGCGCGGGGCGTGCTGGTCAATGCGGGTGCATCACAATAGGTCGGTATCCTTTCGCGGCGCGGCACGAAATCCTGTGAAATTGTCGTGCGGGTCATGTATGGATGGGCGCGGCCGGTCCCGTAGCTCAGCTGGATAGAGCACCAGATTCCTAATCTGGGGGTCGCAGGTTCAAATCCTGCCGGGATCGCCAATCTACCCTCATCATAGATGAGCATAGATCCTCCCAACCTCATCCGATCATTGAACAATTATGTCGCCAAGCTTAGTTGGCCTCGCACATGGCTTCGCATGGCTCTGCACCCCTACGCGATGGGTTTCAGAGACTATGGAGAGACTAGCTATGCCTATCGTTCCACTGACCGACATCGTTGCGCGCACGGCCAAGGCTCATCCCGGAAAGCAGGTCACATATTGGGACCGCACGCTGCCGGGCTTCGGGCTGCGCGTCGGCGAACAGGTCAAAGCCTGGACCGTGATGCTCGGCGAGGAGCGGCGGCGCTTGACGATCGGGCGCTACCCGACGATGAACCTCCACGACGCGCGCACCGAGGCGCGCCGGCTGATTCTCGCGGCGACCGTCGCACGGCTGGACTCCGACGTGACCGTCGTCCCGTTTTCCAACGCTCTCGAGCAATTTATCGACGTCCATCTTTCCGAAAAGAAGAACTCGACGTCCCATGACTGGGAGCGGGTACTCCGGAAGCACTTTGCTCCGGCATGGAAGAACTTGCTGATGCACGAGATCACCCGAAGCCATGTGGCCGGGGTTATCGACGGGCTCGTGCGGACATCGGGAGAAGCCAACAACGCCTTTGCAGTCGTTCGTGTCTTCCTCCGATGGTCGATCCGACGCGGCTACCTTGCGACCAACCCTATGCAATCCCTCGCCCTCCCTATCCGGCGCATAGCTCGGGACCGCGTGTTGTCGCGTGGTGAACTCCTTGCAGTTTTGCGTGCCTTAGACCTCTCGAGCAGCTTCGGAACCATGGCACTGCTGCTGCTTCTTACCAGTCAGCGCCGCGGGGAAATCGCGGGTCTTCGGTCTGAGTGGATCGATCGCGACAACTGCCTGATGGTACTGCCGAAGGAGATCACGAAGAACCGCCAGGAGCATGCCGTCCCGCTGACGCCGTATGTTATGTCGCTGCTGCCGGAGCGTGACGGTCTGTTGTTCCCCGCGCGGGGCAAGCCGGATCGCGTGTTCAGCGGCTGGTCGAAGTGCATGGCGAGCCTACACCGAGACTGCAGCGTCGATTTCCGCTTGCACGACCTGCGACGGACTGGTGCCACCATGATGGCTGGGAGGGGCGTCGCACCGTATGTCGTCGAGCGAGTGCTCAACCACATCACGGGCAGCACAGCTGAAAGCCTCACGCCACTCGCACGGATCTATAACCGGCATCGGTATCTCGACGAGATGCGATCGGCCTTACTGCTACTGGAAGACGAAGTGTCAGGCCTGCTCCGGCAAAGCAGAGGCGCAAATCCCGTCGCGCTCCTTGATGCGGGCGTCCAACCACGCAAGGACCTCGCTCTCGATCCACCCGACGCGACACGGCCCGAGGACGATCCGCTTGGGGAACCGGCCGGCTTTCTCCAGCCGATCGATGTGACCGGGAGAGTAGAGTACCAGCGCGCGTAGCTCTTTCTTAGAAAGGATGCGCATGCGCGACGCATATGGGCATGGCCCATTACCGTCAAACCTCAGAGGCTAGGGACCTAGCCTCTGAGAGGTACCTTCCTAGCTTTCTGGGTATTCACGGCGCTCGTTGCGTGCGGTAGAAACAAAATATGAACGTAGCGACGATCGCCGCCTTCACTCTCTCGAAAATTCGTCATGTTCTTCATGCGCTCAGGCGGACGCCGGATCGGCGATGAGCTGTCGGAAGAAGCGTTGCCGACCGCCGGCACGCTAGGAGAAGGAGATTATGAACGATGATGCACTTGGCAAGGCACTCGATGCCTGGGCCGGCAAAGCTGAGTTCGGCCCGCGAGCCAAGGAACACCAGCGCCTGAATAGTCGCGCGACTCCAACCGACGACGGCTTGGCGCAACTAAACTTCAAAGTCTCGCCGAGCATGAAGAGCCGCATCAAGCAACTCGCGGCGCGCGACCGCATCACCCTCCTCGCCATGCTCTACCACATGGTGGATCTCTATGAGAGCAAGCACGGTCCGTTAGCATCGAAATGATGATGAACCGCAGCCCCATTCTGCGGTGGGCCGTCATCATCGTTCTGAGCGCCGCCAGTGCGGGAATGGTCGCCGTCTCGATCCGGGCCAACTATCTCTTCGGCTACGGCTTCGGCCAGAGCCCTGAGAAGGCGCAGATCTTTGGCTGGGCGAACGTCTCGGCCGACGTGTGGAAGGTGTTCGGACTCATCCTCATCGGCGGGCTATGGCGTGCGCGGCGCAAGCGCCTGGCCGCACTCCTGTTCCCAGTGTGGCTTCTCTGCCTTGTGTGGGGGATGGTGGGCGCCATCGGCGTCTACGCGCAGGATCGCACCACGCTCATCGGCAGTCGGGAGATCAGCGCCGAGGCGTACGCCGATGCTCGTCTAGAAATCCTGGACATCGAACATAGGCTCGCGAGCCTCACCTCGCGGACGGTCGCTCAGATCGATGCATCGATCGCGGCGACGCTCGCGCGTCCGGTGCGGGTTGGCGATCGAGTCCGCGGCACGGTTGGCACGGTTTCAAAAAACTGCACGCGGCATGAGCGGGCGACAGTGGATGCATGTCTCGCTGTCGCGCGTTTGAGGGAAGAGCGGATCGCTGCGGAAGAGGCTGGGCGTTTGCAATCTCGGGCAGCCGAGCTTCACGATGGCATTGCTTCACTGCGCGATCGCGGTGCTACCTTACCCGTTGATCCAACGGCCGAACTGCTGGCGTGGATCTCCGGCGGTCAGATGCGCGTGCGCGATATCAGCTTGGGGTTTCCACTCGTCTTCGCGCTTCTCATCGAAATCATCTCCGCACTCGGCCCGGCGGCGATCGTCGCATTCGCGGACGGGACGCGCGACACCGGGAAGGGAAGTCGCAGTGCGACAGAGCGCGCCGTTGCCAGCCGTGGCGGGCTACGTCCGGCCATGGCGAGCTTCGGCGAGCCACGGCATGTCGCGCAATGGATGGCGGAGCGAACCGAGCCAGCTCTCGGTAGTGCTGCGGTCCTGATCGACCATCTGCACGCGGACTACGCGGCCTGGTGCGCAACCATCGGCGGCACCGCTATCGACTTGAACGACTTTCAGCTTGCATTTGACCTGGTACGCGATGCGCTCGAGATTCGTGGATCGATACGCAAGGCAGATAATCGCTATTACGGTATTCAGTTCACGGTGCCCTCTGTTTGATTACCTGAAAAGTGGCTCTGATGGTTGAAAGACATTCCAAGAAGTCTATGAGTACCTTGCTGTTGCACTCAACGGGTAGGTTCACGGGATTGCACTGCGGTGATAGTAAAATCGCGCACTCACACCTACAGTCACTAAGAAAAGAGCCCTCCGCTGACGCGCGAGGGCTCAAGGATTCAAGAGGGTCAAGCCCTCAAGGCTTCGAGGCTCAGAACTTCCGAGCAGCCGAGACGCCCAGGCCGGAGAGCCGGCGGTCACCCCAGCTGCCGTAGACGCCGAGGCCAGCGGTACCGAAACCGCCGACGTACACGCGGTCGCCATCCGAGTCGACGGAGTTGGTGCGGACGTAAAGGTTCTCGAGCAGATAGACGTCGCGGACGGCCTTGTATGTCGTCAGCGCCCAGACCGCCTCGGCGGCGTTCGGGATGACCATCGGCTCCTGGATCAGCGCCTGCTGCTCCTGCCAGTTCTTCGAGAACGAGTCCTCGACCGCCTCCTTGCGGACGGCGATCCAGGCCAGGGCCTCGACCTTGTCGGTCTCGGCGAACTTCTCGCTGGCATCGTCGTACCAGCCCTCGTCGTCGCGATCCGGCCCCTTCGAGTAAAGGAAGTCTGCGCGGACGTCGCGGACGTCGACGAGCGACATCGTGGTCGGCGGACCGGCTACGAGCATCATGCCGCTGTCGCGGAGTTGCTCGATGATCGCCTGGTCGGGGAGCTTCTTTCCCAGTTCGATGAACTGGTCCTCGGTGTAGGAGAGGCCGCGGAAAGCGGCGATCTCGTCGGCCGAGATGAAGTCCTGTCCCAAGATAGATCGGGCTAGTTCGATACTTTTGGATCGGTCTGTGTCGATCGTTATCACTGTCTCTCTCCTCTTCCGTAGCCTGGCTCGATAGTTCAAACCGGGCGGACGAAAGAGGATTGGAGACTCCATCAACAATATACAGTATACATACTATTTTGTCAAGGCGAACCCAAGAGCTTCGTGATGAGCAGCAGCGCCTGATAGCCGAAAAGCGCCGTCGGCGGTAGCATACTGGCAGTCCTCCGCGCAAAGCGGATCCTGACGATGGTGTCGGGACCCGCTGAACGAAGGAGGAAAGAATGTCGCGTGCATTTGAAGCGGCGCAGGTCGAGAAGATACGCGCTTTAAATGATGCCTTCCGCAAGCACCCGTACGCGGGTTTAGGCAAAGTGGTGATGACGCAGGGTGTCAACATGATATCGGGCGGCTTCGCATACAAAGCGCTCGCCGCTGTACAGGCTTTCGATCGCTTCGACCGTGATAACGATCCGCACGGAGAGCATGACTTCGTGAGCGTCGAAGTTGATGGACAGCTGATATTTGGAAAGATCGACTACTTCGATCGCGAGATGGAGTGCGGGTCGGAGGACCCGAGCAATCCAGATGTCACGACGCGAGTGCTGACGATCATGTTGGCGGACGAGTACTGACAATCACAGCCCCTCCGACGCCGGAGGGGCTTACTTACCGGCGGATGCTAGAATGTCCGCATACTCGCTAATTTTCATTCGTTATGAGCATCGAAAATCCGGGGGGTTCGGGAAAGGACAATCGGGAGCGCACTAACCGCCTCCTTAGTGACAATCCAGAGTTAAAAAAATTCTTCGATGATATTGAAGCACGTGTCGGAGCCGTAGGCTTCAGCCTGGGAGCGTCGCTTAAGGACGGGCTGGAGGTCTTGTGGGACGTCTATGACGCGACGAAAGGGGACGTCAACCTGGTCTCGGATGACCTCATACGCGAGATCTACTTGAAGAACGGCATAACGCCACGGTCGGCTAGGTCAAATCTGGAGGAGTAGTTGCATCCGGTCGATTTGCACGAAAGGGTAACTCGACCATATAATTTCTCCATGATCGAAAAGCTGTCGCGGCACTCGGTCGAAGACAATCCCACCATATTCGGTCGGATCATCCGTGGTGAAGAACCGGCGAAGATCGTCTTTGAAGACCAGGATATCTTGGCATTTGAGAGCATCAAGCCGTTGGCGCCCGTCCATGTCCTCATCATTCCGCGTCGGCACCTTACAAGCCTAGCCAGCATGGCTTCAGCCGAGGATGCCGCACTGATCGGAAAGATGATGTTGGTAGCCTCACGGCTTGCCGAGACCCTCGGGATCGCAGAAACCGGCTACCGGATTTCCACAAATGCGGGGAGGGACGCGCGGCAGGAAGTTCCGCACTTGCACTTCCACTTGTTGGGCGGCGCGGACCTCGGAAGGAGTTGCCAGACCGATCAGACACGACGATTGGACAAGGAAGAGGCCGGTTGCCAATGACCCCATGCTCGAGGCATCCGTAACAACCAGGTCAATAGGCGGCGACACCGATTTCGGAAACAAAATCGAGCCCTCACGCGTAGCGTGAGGGCTCTGGATCTGGCGCTCAGAACTTCCGAGCAGCCGAGACGCCCAGGTCGGAGTCCCGGCCGTCGTCCCAGCCGCTGCGGACGCGAAGGCCATCGGCATCGAAAAAGCCGACGCGCACGCGCTCGCCGTCGCCGACCGAGTCGACGGAGCTGGTGCGGACGTAGAGGTCCTTGAGCACATCGAACCCTGGCGTCACGTAGTTATTAACGATCCTATCTCGCGCAATATGCGTAACACCTTACAGGATAGTTGGGATGAGAAGCGTAGCAGGAGCACGCATTGCTGCCTGACGGCGACGAGCCCGGTGCGGGGCTCGTGGCACCTGATCCTGCACTTGTCTTGCTACAACCCACACGGAAATACGCCGCCGGACAACTCACGGTACAACTTCCTCCGTTCCCAGATATGCATGATGCAGTGGTCACTGCAGTAATCCCGCCGGTGGAGGGCGCTGTCGTTTGCGTCGTTCCGTCGGCGAATGAGATACTCGTGACGCCGGTGCTAGGGAGGAAGTTGCTCCATATGCCACCGCTGTTGCGGAACTGCAACGTCCCCGCATTGTTGCGGATACCGTAACCGTCCGCACCGGGAGTTTCGCCGAAACTGAGGTAACGCGAGGCACCTGAGATAATGGTGTTGCCGAACACCGCAAGGCTGTTCACCGAGAGACCGCCGTCCTTCACTTGGTCTGCGGTACCAACGTTGACCGGTGCAGTGACGTTGCCGCTAGGGGGCACCTGCGTAGGACCGTCCCAGGCAATCGCGATGACCGAAGAGAAGGTCGCACCGATGAGACCGGCGGCGATGAGTTCAAGGCTCCGCCCAACATACCGAAGCATATGCAGGCATTATAGCGCGCGGCCGAGCTAAAGAGCTTCAGAGGCTGGGGATGGCGGGTTGTCGCTGGCGGCATCCGGCGCGGGCGCATCGGGTGATTCTGCAGTCTCGTTTGCGTGAGGTAGTTGCGCTGAATCCGTGAGTTGGTCGTGCGATTGGGACGGCGAGGACCTTGCGGAGGAGCCGTCAATTTGCGTTGCTTCGGGTGAGGTGGCGGCGCTCGGATTTTGGGTGGGGGAGTTGTCGTTGTTGGCCGCCGGAGGCGGCACGGAAATGGTGGTGACAGCTGCTGCGGATTGGCCGAAGACAGCCATGAATTGGGATTTGGTGACGCAAACTGGCGAGGGATCGGCAGGGCCGGCCCCGACGCAGAGCTCCTGGTTGGCGGTGATGCGATCGGCTGCGATGTTGGTCGCGTAGAGGTTTTTGGCAACGAGATCCGTGATGCCGTTGGAGGTGTCGGCGAGCCAGTGGGTAATGCGGTCCAAGAGGGAAGCGAAGAAGCGGCTGGTGAATGATGTGTCGCCAGTGGTCGTCGAAGTCGTGGCGAGATCTTCGAGCTTGAGATTGAGTTCTCTGACACCCTGCAGCGATATCGCACCGAGCTTATCATACTGGACCCCCCATACGCGCGGATCGGCCACCGTGGCATCTGCGTCGAGAGCCGCACGGCCGTCGTCCGTGCCTTTGCTCACGACTTCGGGGAAAATCGCGTGAAGGTCCTGGGCCAATACGCCGATATCGTGCCCACCATTCGATTTCCAATCGAATTCATACGCATTGAAGCGGTCCAGACGGTCCAGTACGCGCAATTCCACCAGGTTGATCTTAAGACGCGCATCAGACGCCGATGTCCAAGAGTTCGCGTTTTGATCGAGTGCGACGCCATGCGTTTCATCGGCATCAAGGAACGCCAGGCGGTCTGTGCCATAGTTTGATCCGAGTTCCCAATTTTGGGTACCGCCTTCGAAAAAGTGGATCGATGGGCCGCCTGCTTCGGGAATGTTGATGGTGAGGACGGAAGCGGCCGAAGAATTCGTTTCGTTTAAGTACATTCTGGTTGTTGGCGTCGACGTGCCGATGCCGATATTGAGCGAGGTCAGATCCCCGACAAGCAGGTTCGAGCCGCCGTTGGAGAGTCGGAACAGGCCAGCGTTCTCAAAAATAAATGCGCTTTTACCGGATGCTTCAGTTGCGTTTAGTGAGATGCCAGGTACCGGGCCACTGATGCTGAGTCCGAAGACCCCAGCCATGGCGACACTGGGCGTGCTAGTGCCGATGCCGACGTTGCCGTTCTGGTCCACGATGAACTGGGTCGTTGAGGAGCCGATGATGAATTGCGGGATGCCGGCAGTGGAGTTGATGGAGAGCTTGGCCCAAGGGGTGCTGGTTCCGATGCCAATATTACCGCCGTCGAACAGGAACGAACCACCGAATCCATTCTGGAACCTCGTAGCTCCCGTACTTCCATTATAGAGTTCGATTGATGCACCGGCGCCCAATTGTGTCCCGATACGCGGACCGGTGCCGCTCGAATCGAAGTAAATGTTCCCGTTTGTGCCGTGAGCGAGTACATCCAATTTCTTGCCCGGTGTCGTGGTGCCGATGCCGACGTTGCCACTCACGATGAGGCCATTCGTCGGCGCTGCGTTCACGCCGGCGTATGAGCCAACCGCGAGATTACCAGCGACGTCCAGCGTCGATTGGGCGTCCTCCACGCCGATACCGAGACCAGTGCCGACGTTGATGAAGTTGTTGACGCCCGGGTTATGGATGTTGAGGCTGACCCCGACGGCGCCGTTTGAATCCGCGAGGAACAGGCGGCCGTGACCGAAGAGGTTATTGAAACCGGCGATATCGTCAACGCCGTCATTGAGCGTAATGCTGGTACCGATACCCGTGAAATCCCCCGTCGTCGTTGCGCCGCCCGAGATGGAGAGGCCGCCCGCTTGGGTGCCGTTGCCGATGGTCGTCGACGCGAGCGAAAGGAGGCCGCTGCTGAAATTCAGCATGGTTGTCGTCGCGTTGGCAGGGAACGGATAAGCGAAGGAAGAGCCGCTGGAAATGCCGAGCGAACTCGTCGCAGTGAGTGTGTAGCCGCCAGAGGCATTGCCGACGAGGAGTTGTCCGTAGGTTGGCGTGGTGGTGAGGCCGGTCCCACCGTAGAGTGCCCCGATCGATGATGTTGCTGAAAGAACGCCGCCGTTTGCATGCAGCGGCCCATTGAGAGAGCCGAGTGTGAGCGTGCTGAAGCTGTTGCTGCCAGTCCACGCGTTCGATGAGTAGAGCTTCGGGATCGACGTGCTGCTGTGGACGAAGTATTGGCCAGAGGTCGTGGCGAAAAAAAAGCCCTTGCCCACGCTGTCGAGATACGTCTGCACGCGGGCGTCTTGATAGTAGAGGTTGCTGCCCTCCGTGACGTGCGTGGTGAGCAGGCCGAGGGAGGATGTGGCGATGCTGGTAAGGCCTGACGTACCGCCAGGAGAGAGGACGAGGCCGTAGCCAAAGGATGTTGCTCCCGTACCGCCTTTGCCGACATCGAGCATGCCGCTGATGGTGGCGAGCGTGGAGGTTGCGACCCAGGTCGGGACGTTGCCGACAAGCGCAAGTACCTGCCCGTTCGTTCCAGTGGTCGTCGTCCCCAAAGCGCCACTGCCATTGCCGTAGAGAAGGGAACCGGCTTGCACCGTATTCCAACCAGTGCCGCCGCGATTGACACCGAGGATGCCGGTGACATCGGAGGCTAGGTCTATGGCCGCGGTCGCAATCGCTCCCGCGGTCGCTTTGAGGAAGCCGCTCAGGTTGCCGACCGAGAGATTGCCGAAGACGCCTTGCGTGGAAGAGGCGTAGGTTGCTGAGATGTTGGTGGTTGAGGCGTTCGCAAAAGTCTGAAGTGCCGTGAACGTGTTGCTCGTGTACGTCTTCGGGATAGTCGTCGAGCTGTGGGCGAAAAAGGTGGCGCTGGTCGTCGAAAAACCGAGAGAGCCGTTCTGTGCGAGGAAGTACGACGCGGAGGTTGTCGAGAAGAGGTCGGTGACGCTCTTCCAGTAGTCGGCGGATGTCGTGCTGAAGAAGTTATGGGTGAGACGCCATGCGTCCGCGCTGGTCGTGGAGAACGCCGCGCCTTGGTGTTGCGAAAGGAAGTATGTGGCGGACGTGGTAGCGAAGAAATTGTTGGCGCTCTTCCAGTAGTCGGCGCTGCTGGTCGAAAAGAGGTTGCTGATTGATTTCCAATAGTCGGCGCTCGACGTTGAGAACGACGTGTCTACCGGCCATGCGATGCGGCAGTCGGATGAGAGGCAAAGGGTAGTTGCGCTGAGTGCCGTAGTGGATGCGTAGGGGAAGACGCTCGCTAGTGATGAAGTTGCCGTGAAGCGGGATGCGCTGAGGAGACCGTAGGTGGTAGCGGCTCCTCTCACGAGTGCGTTGCCGTTCACTTCGAGGATGTTGCCGGATGTCGTTGTCGCGGTGGTGCCGATGAGGAGCACGTCGTCTGGATCAGCGGGGTAGATGGCGAGGTCATCCGTGGTGGACGCGAAGAAGCTCGCGCCGCCACCGGTGAGATCGGCGCTCCAAGCGAGATTGCCACCGACGATCTTTAGGACCTGCCCGTTCGGGCCGTTGGAAAGCGTCGAGACGATGCCGGTGTCGTTGCGTAAGATGCCGGTGCCGCTGCCGAAACCGAGCGAACCGGAGACGTACATATTGGTGGAGGTTGAATTCGTGCTGGTGGCGGCTTCTACGGTGAGGGAAGTGAAGTCCGTCTCGCCGGAGAAGGTGACGTCGGAGAGCGCCGCTCCGCTGATGCTGCCGCCCGCGAACGTCGAATCCGTGATGTCGATATTGTCGAAGCCGCCACCGCCGATGCCGTCAGCGAATTTGTCGGCGAGGCTCTCTGCCTGCCGGTCGCCTTGGTAGACGAGGCGATCGATGCGACCGGTGAACGACGCTTCGAGCGCGGCGAGGCGGGCATCCAGAAGTTGCTCTGCGATGCCGGCCGACGCGAATTGGACAAGCGTCAAGGTCCTCTCAATTACGCGTTCGATGATGGTGGCTTGCGGTGGTTGCGCGATGCGCTCAGGCATGGAAGTTGCGCTGACCGGTAGTGGGCGTTGCGCAGTGAGCGTGCGCGGTGATGCGGGCTCGAATGCAACAGCAGACTCTGCGCCACACGCGGAAAAGAACGGGCAGAAAAATTCGAATACTGATATCGCTGCGCGATCAAGCTTGCCGTTGATCGGCGTAGGTAGCGTCGTGACTGCGGCCACAAGAATTTGCGATTTCTGTTTCGAGCTTGAGAGTGCAAACGTTCCGGCCGACATCGCGACGAGGAGGACGATTGTCGCGACGCAGAACGCGAACGCGGGATTGGTGTGAGCGGGGCGGGGATGTTGCGGAGCGCGCGTCTCCTCAACTTTTACCCGTGCGATCTCTTCCGCGCGACGCGTCGCGTCGCGGATCTGCCGCGCGCTGCGAGCCGCGTGTTCCTTCTTCGTCGCCTCTTTGTGAGCGACGAACGCGGCGACGGACGCTTGATCGACATACCAAGTGTTACCGACCAAAAGCGCGTCTATAGCGCCCTTGCGACAAAGCTTGGTGATGTAGTCAGCGGTGATGCCGACCGCCGGCGCTGCAGCCTTCGCGGTGATGTAGGTGATGCCGTTTCTGACGAGGGAAGCGGAGTCCATAAAAGTTTCGGAAAGCGGCGTAGTTCTGCTGATTTCCGATGGTTCCAGTATAGGTGGAGGACGCGGTTCTCGGTCGCTAGCGAGGGGGACAACCACGTATGCGGTTCATGAGGCAGCATGCTGCTTCCCGAGGGAAAATGGTCGCCGGAAAGGGAGCGGGACAGGGCAGGACATGGCCTCGTGATGCACGCGTGTTACCGAACGACTACGTGCGCATGCTAGGCTCGGCGACCCGAGACAGGCCGCGATTGCTGACGATTCCGCCGAGATGGGGTTGCCGAGAATGACGGAGCGCACCGAAGAAGTGGCCGGCTTCGTGATCTTCTTGCTCACTACACTCTTGGGCTATTTCGGGATCGCTTGGTGGGCGTTGGGTGCACCGATCCTGCTTCTTGCTGCACTGCGCTACGACCACCATGTCAAGTTCGCGCGCGAGCATCCGGTGTATGGGACAGACCGCGTGCTGGTGATGGCGATCACCGCAACATTCCTCAACAGCACGCTCTTCGCCACGCTCGTGTTCGCGATGGGCCGCGCGATCGCGTGGCTGATTGCGTGAGCGATCGAATGTCGCCGCAATCGCACGCGATGCTGTGCGGTTTGCAACATGGGAGGACGCGACATGATCTCACGGCGCTCATTCTTCGCCCTTCTTTCCGGTGTCGGTACGGCTGCAGCGACGGGCACGCTTGCAATCACAGCCATTGCAGCTGAGCAACCCATCGCGACTCGATTGGAACCGGATGTCGCACATCATCCGGGGATATGGACACCGTTCGAGATCATGTGTGAGGTGCTCGCGCGGACGGTGGGCAGCGAAGCTTACAACAGCTGGTTTTCCGCGCTCGAGTTCGAGGCACACGAAGGGTCAGTGCTTACCGTGTCGCTACCGGTGCGGTTCTTACAGAAATGGGTACGCAGCCACTATCATCGCGAGCTTCTGCAATCGGCTCAAGACGCTTATGGGCATCTGACGCGTGTCGAGGTGCTAGTCCGGCGATATGACTGGTCGATCGGACACAAGGTCCTAAGCGCCTAGCAGGAGCGATGCATGCGACGCAAAGGAAAAGTGGGTCGGGTTGGCGACAAGTACCTCAACATTCTCTTGCAGAACGGCGGGACCATGACGTTGAAGAGGACAGACTTCCCGTCACTGGTGGAAGATGCGGAGGTCGTCATCACGCTCGCCGTAGCGCGCAAAAAGAAACAAGCATGGCCGTCTGCTAAAGACGTCGGGCAACGTCGCCGCATCCGGTGGGGACTGAGAACCCCGACCTTTGGGCTCTCATACGGCGCGGACATCTTCAACTGGTCAAGAACCAAGACGAGTAGTCTGCGCCAGGGACCGAAGCCCGTAGGGCGGAGACGACGCGAGCGAAGCGAGTCGGGGTCAGTGGCTCCGCTCGCGAGGGCCTGATCGCTGCGGAAGCGGCGAGGCGCCCGTAGTCCGCTCACTACCCAACTCCGGACATATCCGATCTAGAATCAACGGAAGAGAAGGGCCAATAACGACCTAAGCATCACTTCGGAGATCGGGTCGCCCTACTGGCGGACATGCGAGCACTCCCGGTCGCCCCCTAGTCTCGAGTGTTCGCTTACAAGACGAGAGCGGAAGCCATTGAGAGCAAGTACCCAACTTGCATTCTTCCCGCTCGCCCTTGCGTTCTCTCTGCCTCCGCTAGCAGACCTAGCGCTGCCGACGCTAGTTGCTCTGGAATACTGTCGCGTCCCGGGCATACAGCCGAACATAGTCGTAGGGGATTGATCCGAAGCCCGACGCTCCCCAACCTACCCCCCAACTGTTCTTGAATTCGAAACGCGAAGTTACGTCGCTATATCCACACAAACAGATTACATGTTCACCATCTGATGGCGATGCTCCGTCCACCACAATCGAAGAAAGCAGTCGCTGTGTTTGGTCGAGTTGTGCAGCGGTGGGCATGTTCACGATCCCTGACGACGGCCAGGTGGACCACCAAACCGTAACTTGCACGGTGATGACATAACCAAGTTCAGATATGCAGCGCTTAAGCAGATTTACATCTGCATTGTTGATCCACCAATTCTGCTTTCCCCGATAACTCAGGGCTTCGGTGTGGGCAGCTTGTCCCGGATCGGGCCCGCCCCACTTGGGATACGGTTGTGTGCTTGTGTACGGATGCGTGGATTCCTTACAAATTCCGCGATTTAGAAGTGATGCCCACGCGTCTTTTATCCATGTTCCCTCAGAGCTATTTTCGATTTGCTTGGCGCCCCAATAAAGCTGTTGCTCGGAGAAGTCTCGCGTGCGCCTCCAATTGAATTCGTGTTGAGAACACGCTCCGAATGCCGTGCAACTACCGCGCGAACCTTGATGCCTTGCAGCCGTCATTTCTTCGCGTCTAGAAAAAACCGATGGAATCGCGACTGCTCGCGGAGGTGCAGATCGGAATAGATGCTGTGTCAAGTTTGGCGGAATATCGGCATCTGCATCAAGAAACTGGTAAGCTTCCATTGAAGCTCTGTGTGCGGCGCGCTCACGATCGCTGAACGTCATTAGCTTGAAATATTCGCCTCCGGTGACGACGTACAATCCACCGTCGATCGTGTCGAGTACTCCAGGCATTCTGTGCTCCTTTCGCACAAGCAGCCGCGGCAATGCCCCCCGATCAACTGCACATAACCAGGCGTCTCAGCCCGCGAAAAGCGTAAGGCGAACTAACTCCCCAGCAAGACGAAATCACTTCTCTTAACTGAGAATGACCGGTGAAACCGCCACCCAGAAATCGCATCCTTATAAAATAGGCGCCCCGCCAAAACGTAAAACGTTTGGTTGGACTCAAGGAACTCCCTCGCGTCACGTCCCGTTAGAACTGCATCGATCGGGATAGCATCCATAGCCACACCATCGCATGGTCTTCGCGCGTATTCCGTTCCAAGCCACGTTGAATAGAGGTCAACTACAATTTCAGCGCCTCTGGACTCGATTATATGAGCACTAGGAAGTAACTCTTTTATCTCTTGCGACGCGTTTGCAAAAATCGAACTGTCAACTTCCAGGCCAACTACCAGCATCAATTTCACACCTGAAAGGACACGTTCACCCAAGGTTTCATCGTAGAACGCTCGTGCCGTAGCGGATAACACTTTCATTCGATTCGCTACGAGGACAACATTACTACTTCTTGTGTCACGGACGGCGAACGCATCTTTGTTGCGCGCTAATGCTAATGGTTCAAACCATTCTGCGCCTCGCTCCGCACCAGTCGAACCGCTCAAATTACAGACGAAAGGTGCGCGACTCTCAGGAAAATATTGTATATTCTGCGTGCAGGCACCAACGCACGGCGTTGCAAGCAAAAACAATATGTGCCGAATAAGCATGGTTCAATTGCCCACAAAATCGATTGTGAACGCTTCTTCTTGTGATTTAACTATCTCAACCACATCCATAGTTTTACGAAAGGAGACTTCGGCAGGCTGAGGTGTGCCAAAGTCAATTCTATAGCCCCCGTTTGGATGCTGCACTATTGAAAACGGAGAGAACGAAACCTGTTCTGCCCACTCAATACCATCAACAACGCTGAGGTGCGCTTTCTGAGCCAGCACTCCAGCGAGTGCGTTCCCCTGTGTGAGAAATAGCCCCCTTGAGGACAGGGCTATAAGTTCTTGACTGGACAAGCTCGCGGTGGCAACAACTCGCGTTGAAAGAAACGGCTCCGAAGTGCCCCTATACGAAATTCGCAAGTATCTAGCATTTTCTGATAACGCTTGACGCACAAAAGGCCAATCATTCTGTCGTGTTTTGATGCTAATGTTACCTTTAAGGCCGATCGTTTTAACGAAGCGGAAGCTTAGCACCCGCGCGTCAAGTGGGCCGTCCACGAAAAGGCGATCATCGCTGAGTAAGATAGTTTTGCAGTTTTGAGGGTCGGTTGGCAAAGGCTTGTAGTCCAGATTCAAAGACAGGGCGACGATCAAATCTGAACCCGATCCCACCTCGCCCGTTTTAACCAGACTGATATGGTCGGGGAACATTAGGAAATTCCTACCCCGTTCGTCATAGAAGTGGCGACCAGGAGGTGTCATGACGCGTCTGCAAGCTTTGCATCGACCACATGCTGTAGCTGCTTGCGCGTTTCAATCACCTGTTCATCGCTCATGTTATAAATAGCATCTATTAGGTCGTCCCGGCAGCTGTCGACTAGGTTTAAATCCGTGCAATTCTGTATTTTATCCTTCGGCACCTCAACCATCAGTCCAATCGAAATCGGAATGGGTGCAGAAGCTCCATGAATCGTAATCTTGATATTTATGATTTCACTGATATCAACTGTCGACTGCTTGCGTTGATAGGCGCCATTCCACCACCACCACCGTTCAGCCTTCGCTTCTGCTTGTGTAGTTTCTGGCTTCATATCGGCATGAAAATCGAAAGCTTTGTCGAGAATTCGTTTCATTAAGTCGTCGAATATTTTCTCCGGCTTATACTTGGTTGTAATTTGATCGTTTTCGTCCCAGACAGTAAATTCAATTATATGTCGCTCTTTTAAGGTCTCAACGGCGTTGTAAATGTCAGCTCTCGCGTACCATTTGCCTACGGAGAATGCCTGACTGAGATAGGAGTGAACTTTCGAAAGATCCGCAAAAACTCGAATAGCCCAGGGACGTGTCGTGCCGATATAATGATACAATACTTGCCCGTTGATGATCCCGCCGCCCTTCAAAAGCCCTTTAAACTCTGTGACATTGTCCGCGCCAAAAATACCAAAATTGAATGGAAGTTCGGCGCCAATATTCGACCCGACGAGAGTTGGCGCCTGAAGAAAATATCCCTCATCAGCTCCAATTATTTGCCTGAGTGGCGTTCTTACGCGCCTTGTGTCCCACAACAACTTTGCTTGCTTGAATCTTGTGACTACCACTGGGTCCATGCCAGTATAAGATTCATTGTCGACCTTCCACGCCTCTTCGGCAGCAATACCCTCCAGCCACCAATCGGCGCCCAAAATAATGACTTGACCGGCTTGCGACATTGGAAGAGGAGCGATCCGTCCGCCGTATTCTTTTTTTAGAGCTGCTTCCAGCCCGTCAGGCAAGTACGGAACTAGCATCCCTAGCCCTTTTGCCGAGGGTATTCTTATCGTTTCACATATTGAGCAATTGACCTTCGGTTTATTGGATCCATCTCGGGCAATTCGCATGCTGGGTGGCACGACGTAATGAAGATTGGGGTCGGTGTCATCGCGATAAACCGGATAAAGCTGATTTTTAAAGGTATATCCGACATATTCGTAGGCGATTGGCCGACCCATGGCGAACTCCCGCACAAAATCAAAAGACTTATTAGCGGCCTTATTATAGTTTAACTGGCCCTGCAATGTAGAGTGGTGCACGCAACTTATTTCGATCGTGGCTCGAAGGGCACACAAGTCGGCCCGTATGAACGGTGTTCGTATTGCGCTCCTGCGGTATGGATCCGATATCGATTTCGGCCTCGCGGCCGTTATCCTTTCAAGGCCCGAAGGTCGCGCCGTCCTTTCTTCGTCTTCTAGAATGTCGCAGTTCTCTTCGGGACGCGCCAACCAAAAGGAGCCGTCTAGTTGCTTGTGGCCCTTGCCGATTTACCCGTCGGCAGGTTTACGGCGACAACAGACGTGCCGGCCGATTTTCTGCTCATACTCGTACACCTACCGCTACCCCCACTTTATTGGCGTTGCGGTCGTGTGCGCGCCCTATGCTGCGGCTGCTCAGATCGGCTCAGGGTCAAGAGCGACTGCAGCAGTTTAAAGCCGCTACGTCCGCTTCTCTAGCAAACGCGGTCGATTACTTCCCAATGGAGACCAATGCCACATGCTAGAATGAGCCATGCCGAAAGTGCTGAAAGAAGCCGTCGCCGCGGTGCGGTCGCTCGATCGTGGCGAGCAGGAACGTGCCGGACAGGTGCTGCTCGCGTGGCTCAACGGGTCAAACAATTCCGACCTGTTAGACGCATAACGAGAGAGCTCCCGCGATTGCACGCGGGAGCTCCAATTGCCCCTAAGGCCGGCTGTCTATTGACGTGGTCGTGACATCATCGACGGGCAGCAGGTTAACGCAGGAGCGAGGGCGAGCCCGTGCTGGATCGGCGGTCGGCGCCGTCCCACCCGATGCAATTATCCCATGCCGAGCGATCGCTTGAGTCGCGCCAAGCCCTCCTCGCAATCGCCGATCGCGAAGACGAAATCCGGCGAGAATGACGAGAACTGCATGAGCGCCGCGTCGGGCATGTCCTTTGCTCCGTGTGTTAGCCGGATGCGCAGGATCTGGATGCCAGCTTTGTTCAGCCACAGCGTGAGGTCATCGCCCTGCTGGCCGATACTTATCTCCACGTCCGTGCACGCGACGGGCAATGTACTAGGACGCGCGTCGCGCACGTCTTCGTCAGTGTACTTGTACGTCATCACCTTTCTCCGCTCCGTACCATGCGCGACGGCCCACCATGAGCCGGCGCGTTCGATACAGAGAACCCCGCGTATCTGCGACACGCGGGGTCTGGTTGCGCGCTATTTGCGCTTTCCCTTATTAGCCGCGGACTTCTTCTCGTCCTCGGCTTGGTCCTCATCGGTGTACTCCCTGAGCACGATCCGGCCGTTGGCCGGCAGTGCCGCGAGCACGATGTTGAGGCCCTTGCCGTCCTTGTGAGGCCAGGCGGATCCGATTTTGGTCCAAAAACCCTGATCCTCACCCTCGCCGCGATCTTCCACGACGAACGCCTTATGCGATGGACGTTCTCCGGCCATCTTCCTTCTCCTTTCTGTGCGATGCTCGATCGGCGCGATGGCGAACCATTGCGCAACGAGCCGTGCCGCTTCTCGTGTGGTGACGTTCTCGTATTCGGCGACGAATTCGAGAACACCGCCGCCCGCGTCGTGATGTGGCGAGAAGCACTTCCACATGCTGCGGGTGGGATCGACGACGAACTGCTTGCGGTTCGAACCCTTATGAATCGGACAACACCCGACGAGGGAGATGCCGACCCGCTTCAAATCTGCGAGGAGGCCGTAACGCTCCAAGACCGCGGTCAGCGGCACGCGTCGAACCTCGGGAAAGGGGATGATCTCGCCCTTGGGCATGTGCCGGTCCTCTCTCAAAGAGCACTCCCTACACATGCAGTATTCCGTATGCGGTATTTTTCGCAACGTTGACAAGGCGCAGCCATCATTTCGCTACGTGAAGGATGCGCCGGCACTGGAGGCAACCCGTCAAGGGCGCCCCTCGCGTCTGCGCGCTCGCCCATGTGGGCGCGGCGGAGCCGTAAACCCTTGACGGGTTGCCAGGCCGACGCGGGAAGGAGTAGCGAAATGATGGAAGATGCGATCACGCGCCCTCCAAGAGGGAGACATCATCGCGCTCGCTCGTGATCCAGATCGGACCGAGCGGGCCATGCGCGTTGAGGCGTTGTGGCGTCGTGTAGATGAACATTCCCGCGAGACGGCCGCTGGTGATGGCATTCTGAGCGGCGAGCATGTTCATGATGCGCTTCTCAGATGGAGTCACCGTCGCGACACGAAAGCCCTGGAAGCCCCACTGTTCGCGATGGCGCTCCTCACGGAAGGCCGCCACATATGCCGTTATCTTGCGCGCAAAGCGTCCCGTGACGCTCATGCTGCCGGTGTCCAGCTCGAGCGCGAAGTTGAAGCGCCGTTCGTTTGTGAGGGTGAGGCTGAGCAGCCGATCGGGCACGACGGAAAGGGGGATCTTCTTGCCTTTGTCCGTAATGGACACACGCAGGCGCATCGGATCGCGCAGCTTCCGAGTGTGTTCCGGCAAGTCCCCGACTAGTGACCCACCGTCACGCACAGCGACGTCGCCACGCATCGCGCAGGCGGCCTCGAAGAGGATCATAGCCTCAGTCACGCCGAGTGCGTGCAAAAGCCATGCGTTCGACGCGCGTCGGTTTTTCGTCGCCCACTTGAGACGGGGATCGATATCCTCGCCGAGTTCGGCAAGCAGGTTCGCGCCTTTGCGGCCGATGCCGTACACGAGGTGGGAAAAAGCCTGGAGCTGGACGTGCTGATTTGAAGGGCGATCGAGATACCGATGCGCGAAAAGCGCCATGAGGCGGCGCGTGACGTTCTGCTCACTGGCGTCAGGATCACTGATGCGCATGTAGCGGACGAGTTGATCACTGGTCGCAAAGCGCCAACGCGCAACCGCTTGGAGCAGGGCGACGTCCCGATCCGTGAGCCGGAACGGCGGCGGCGTCTGAGGACGGGAGAGACGCTTCGGACGACTGAAGTGCGTCGTCAGCATGGGTTTCAGTGTACCATGGTTCACTTGCGGTTATCCCCAGGTCGCTTGCCACCCTTGATGAGCCAGAACGAGCGCGCCGGCTCGGGCATCGAGAAATCTGGTTCGGCCGGATCTGCGGGCGCGAGTTCCGCAAGGCGTGTTGCGATGAGTGCATCAACCTCGTCGACCGGAAACAGGCAGGCACTCTTGGCGACCGTCCGGCGATGAAAGAGCGGCATGAAGAGCCGCCGGAACGCGGGCGTCGCGAAGGCCGGCTCGGTGGTCGTTGTGCGCGTGCGCACCGGTGACGCGTTGTCGACTTTGACGAACACCTCACGCAGGGCGAGATTCTGGATCTCGCCGGAAAGCCGATGCAGTTGCTCGGGCAGCGAATACGTCTGGCTCGGAAGCCATTCCAGGATCGGCACCAGACTCTCGCTCTCACCCGCACTTTCTGAGCGTCCAGAGCTCGTGCCGCGCATGCGACCACGCGAGGTTCCCCAAATCTCGCTCGTCGTTTCGCCCTCAGCCTCGGAAGTAGCACGCGTGCGCGATGTTGAGCGGGCGTGCGACGTGCCGGAGACCCGCGATGAGGATTGACCGGATGACCACGACGAACTCGTGGTGACCCCGGTCCCCGTGCCGACGCTCTCGCCGACGGAAAGGACTACCGGCTCCGGTGCCGGAAAGAACAGCGGTTCGTCTTCAGGCGGCGGCGCCATGGTTTGCGAAGCGCTGGCGCTCTCAAAGGTGGATGAACTCGTGCCGCCTCCTTCGCCCCACGTGGATCCGATCCCCGTTGCCTCGGAGCTGCCGTCGGTGATGCTCTCGCCCTCGGCTTCGGTAACGCTGCGCATCCGGGAGCGTGCGAACCCCCGCGCGATGCTCTCGCTTTCGCTCTCCGCGGAATGCGACGCCTCACTGGTGCCCACGGACCGACTGCGCACGATCTCGCGCCGGTAGCCGGCCACCACTGGCCGCTCGGTGCCGGGTTTCCATTCATTGAGGGCAAGGTGGCCGCTGAAGAGCAGCCGCGCGGCATAGTCCGCATCATTCGGCTCGGGAAGACGAAAGATGAGTTTGGTGCGTGTTCCGCTCATAACCGCCGACAAGGTGGAGGCTGAGTCGCCGTCACCAAGCTTGTCGAGCTGCGCCAACCGCTGAATGGCAATGATGAGCTGGACGTTCCGCTTTCGCAGGCGGTCGAACCCGCGCGCGAGATCGGGAGAGATGTAGTCGAATGCCTCGTCGAGCATGACGCAGGCATGCGGCGCGCGGCCGGGTTCACGGCAGAGCGCTTCGTGGAAGATCAAGGAGAAGAACGCCTTGCCGATGAGCACTGCGTCTTTGTGCTCGAGGCCCGAAAGGTCCAGAAGAACGACCTCTCGGTCACGCAGGGCGGCAGCGATGTCGAGCGGCCGCTGCGGGCCGAACACACGACGCATGACCGGGTTGCCGTAGACCGGCTGCAGCCGGCTGATGAGCGGATCCTTGTATTCAAGCGCCGCACGTTCGGACAGATTGTCGAGCGCCATCCAGGCGTCGCCGAGAAAGGGGTAGGGAAGCGCGCCGGCGATGACCTCGCGCAGCGCGCCAGCGCCCTGATTGTAGAGTTCCGGCAGCGCCACGAGTGGCCTGCCGGTCAGGGCGAGACCCAAACAGCCGAGATAGAAATACTTGCTGATACGAACGCCGAAGTCACCGGCGTCCGCGGCGAAGAACTGGGCGAAGACCGCGAGCGTGCGCAGCGCCTTGTTGTGGCAATCAACGGGATTGCGATCCGGTACGTCGAGGAGCGGCAGCGCGAAGACTTCGGTCAGAGAAGCCGGCTTCAAGTAGTGGACCGTGCGCCAGCCGAGGTGGTTCTTCGGATTGCCGATGAACTCATAGCACTCGGAGGAGATGTCGCCCTCGGGATCGATCAGAAAGAACGACGTCGCGGGGTTGCGAATCTTCCCGCAGGCTATGTTGATTGCCGCCTTGGTCTTGCCGGTGCCGGTGGATCCGACGAGGAGGCAGTGCCCCTGTTCAGGCCCGAACGTCGCAGTCGTGCCGTCCACGATCGCGTTCTTTCTCATCCGGACTTCTCCCGCACGAGCGCACGCAGCAGCAGGGAGATCTTGCTGATGTTGCCATCGAGCTCCGGGAACTGCGCCAGGATGCTCTCGACGTCGTCGACGGTGAGCGCGTCGCGACCGATATCGGCAGCCGGCTTCACGCCGCCCAAAGCTTGAGCAAGCCGACCACGAGCCTCGGCGAGGACGATGGCCGCCTCCGTCGCCTGTGCTTCGTTCGTAAGCGCGAGCATGCGGAGTCTATACTCCTGCTCCCGACAACAGATCTCCGGCAATGCCGCCAGTTCGACCATGACGCGCGCGAGCCGCATCCGCGCCGAGAGCAGCGAGAGGAGGGCGGTACTCTGCGCCGAGCGGGCTTCGAGGAAGCGCGTATGTGCCTCCACGAACTCCGCGTCCTTCTCGATGATGTAGGTCCGCGTCCCGAACCAAGCACCCGAACTCGACGGCAAGTCCGGTATCGGGATCTGCGGTGCCGGCACCTTGGAGATGTTTCGCTTGTCGTTCATGCGTCATCTCCCCGAGTGCTCTGACGGTACCGGCGCAGGATCTCGTCCGCATCGGCGGCGGCCTTCTCCGTGCGGCGAGCGGCAGCAGCGATGTCGTCGGCCTCGTCGAGGGTGTCGCCGATCTCGCGGGCATAGGTGACCTGCCGGGAGTGACTGTCGTACCAACCCAACACGACGAGCATGATCACGGCGAGGATGCCGAGCCCGACCATGGGGTCGGTCGGCGCGTCCGCTACATAGGTGCGCGGCTGATCGTGGGACTGGCAGCGCCCGTTTCGAAAGATGCTGCCAAATTCACAGCACCACGTCGGCGTCGCCGGATACATGCCCGGAGGGCATGAACTCGGCGCCGGCTCGAAGCGCGGCGGAGGCAAGGACGGATACGATGGCGGGGCAGCCTCGCGGCGACAGCGCCAGGTGAAGATATCGCCCGGAAAATGAGGAGGCTTCAGAAGCTGACAACCCGGAGGGCAACGGATGGAATGACCGGTGTCCCAACAGCGCGCTTGTGCGTCCGCCGGAAGGGCCGTCGTGAGGATCAAAGTCGAGAAGCAGAAGAACGCACACGATCGTGACATCCACTTGTGCCCGGTGCGACACCGCCGATGGATAGCGCCGCTGAGTTCCTAGTGCATCTTGGCGGGAAAACACTCCTCTATGGCATCATGCAAGTCCATGAGGTCGATGACCGTTCCGTCACCGTTGAGACGAGCGTGCTCGCGGAGCTTCGCGTCGATGTGGTAGTGGCAGCGGGAGGCGAAGTCGTGCGGGCTTTCGTCGGGATTGCGCGCGAGGCCGAGCGCCTTGCCGATAACCTCGAGGTTGGACCAACGGACAAACTCGGCCTTGAACGGGTCGGACATAGTTGGTGCTCCTTCAGTGACCCAATGAGTCAGGTGTCCTGGTTCAAATTGTTGGGTTCAGCGGAACCGGCGCTGTAATCACCGCTGGGCCGACTCAAAATCACGCTGACTTCGGCAAAGAAAAGCGAGGCCTGGAGCGCCAGCGCCGCCAGGTCGCTTTGAGTGCGCGGCGCGCCGAGCAGGACGGCATAGGCGACAAAGACCGTGGTGACGAGGTACTTCATGCCACGTCCTCCTCGTCATCGAGATCCATGGCTTCGATACGCTCGATGGTATCCTCGAGATCGGTGATCTTGTCTGCCAGTGCCTCGACCATGCGCTTGGCAAATGAGGACAAGCTCTCTTCGGGATCGCGTGCAAGGTAGAGATCGTGCTCGGTGTCGATGCCGTCGAGTTCCTGTTCAGCGATGTCGCGACGGAGGTCGGAGGCGCCGGGAGGCGCGTTTTTCGTATCATCCATGGCGATCCTCCATGTTCACGCGGCGCGCGCGGAGCGTACTCCTCTTGTACGCATCCCAGAGTTCCGGCTGCCAACGCCGGTCGCGGTAATAGGCGGCGATCTGCTCTGCAGTGTGATCAGCGGCAACCTTGCCCTGGGTGCGGCGAAGAAAGTCGTAGAGCTCGCGGTGGGCAGCGGTTTCGCGCGCTTGCGTGACGGGGTTGGCGTAGAGGAGACCAATCGCGAACAAGAGCTTCGCGAGTTGCGGCGAGTCCGGCTCAGGGGCGTGTGCGTTCATTGCAGGGGACCTGTCGGCCACCTCGTTTGGAGGGGGCCGTGAGTTTCAATGCTTGGTTGTCGAAATCGTCGAGATAGGCGGTGAAGCCGCAGCCGAACCGTGGCGTGCGGCGATGATATCGCCGGCCGTGAGATCCTCGTGACCGTCGACGCCGTCGCTGAAAACAAGCATGCCGGCCAACAGCGTCAGCGCTCCCATTGCAAATGGATGCCTGAAGCGTGCGCGAACACTTACAGCTTCGGCCGGATCGCGAGCGGCCGACAAGTAGCGGACGTATGCCTCCATGCCGCCGACTGGCGGAGCGGCGAGGACGACTTGTCCAAGCCGCAAGCCTTCGTTGTCGTTGCCTACGTAGTACGGGTTGCCTTGGGTCGGCTGCTGCAGCCGCATATGTTCTTGCGACTGATAGCAGCTGAAACGGTAGGGACGAGGCGACCGATTCATGAATCGCTCCTCATCACAGCCGTGATCACGGCTCCTACCGGTCCCGGAGGAGCTTCAAGGATCTCGTCATGATGCGCCTCATTGCGGCAACTCGTGCCCGCACACATCAAGCGACACACGGGGCAAAGGAAGACAGCGCCTGTCGAAGGGCGCTGCTTGAGAAGAGGCTCGATGATGTCGACGATGCCTGCGAACGGGATACTGGATTTCCGCCGCTCCTGCGGCTCGTCAGGGGGATTCGTATCGGCGAGGGAGTTCGTCTCTGGACGTTTTCCTGCAACGCGATTCTGTACCAGACCACGCCGAGTGCTCGTCGTCGAGTTCCGCGACGGCGTTCGATGGGACACAATACTCATAGTGACCTCCTAGGTTGTTTAGGCGGTCGCGAGTCGGAGCTGGTAACTCCGCTGGAAGCCTGATCTACGGATCAGGCTTCTTTCTTTGCGACCATCGCCACGGTACCGAGGAGAAGGTGAGGTGCGAAAGGCCACGGCCATACGGTGACGGCCCCGTTGCCGGAGGACTTCATAGCGTTACGGTAATGCGGCGCGTACCGTAACTCTGTGGGAGCAGTCATGCCTGTACGACAGTCGAGCTGGTGCGTATAAAAACATTCGGTGCCGGGCTAATGGAGCCGCGAATGTCAGACGAAGTTCCTGAAGGAATAGCGTATCGCATCCAGCATTTCCGTGACGCACGCGGGATGAGCGTAACCGAACTCGCGCGCCACGTCGGCGTGCCGACGTCGAGAATAACGGAGTATGAGAACGGTAAGCACAAGCCCGAACGCGACAAGATCGTCGCCATCGCAAATGCGCTCGGAGTGTTGCCTATCGTGCTTACGGCCGATGATCACACACGGCAGTGGATGGCACCCGAGTTCACGAGCAATCCGAAACCGCTCAAGCTCGATAGCATTGTTGTTCACAATTTGTATGCAATCATGGGGGATGGACGCGAGCCGTTCGACGTCCATGTCAAATACACCGACGTTGAACTTCCGCTGCACCCGAACATAAAGCGCCGCTTCGCGGATTTGAGTAAGCTCGTCGAAGAACGCGCACGCAAACAGGGGGCGGCATTCTGGAACGGCCCCATCGTGCGCCTTCTCAAAATACAGGAAAGCGGATCTCACCAACATCCCAGCGGCTACGAACTCCGCGGGCTGGAGCTTGAACTCGCGCCCGTGAGTTGGACAGAGTTTTCGGTCCTCAATACGCTCTTGGACGAGCCTGGACATTTCCCGACCAACCCCACCTTGACCATTCGTAAGGCCTTGGTCGATGAGTCACTTCTGTATAACCATCCGACCGATTTCCAATGGTGTCAGCTGTCGAACATGATGACCATCTGCATGATGCCGGTGACTACGGACGGGTATGGCATCATCCAGCGCCGCAGCAGTGGCGTATCATCGACGCCGGGCAAATTAATCAGCGGCATCTCGGAGAACACACATCGATGGCTTGATGAAGCACCAGCGAACTATTTGTTGAAGCGTATCCATCCCCTGAGGCCGGCAAGAGAACGCGATGGCCTCGTGAATTCAG